>WGBO01000044.1 GCA_015494295.1 Gammaproteobacteria bacterium
CCCCCATCCGGTTTCCAGGGCCGCCTGCGCAATCATCACGTCCGGGCTGGCGCCGATCTCGCGCGCGGCGCGTTGCGCGTGCGGCCACAGTTCACGCACGAACTCCGCCGGGGAAGCGGGTTTCCAGTCCGGTGATGGCGCGGTCTCCGACTTACTCCCCTGGTCCACTGTCTGCTCCTCGACCGAAGCGGCGTCGGCGGATTCCGGCGCCACGCGGTTGAAGGCACGCCGCTCCGGCAACGCAAGGCCGGCAGCGTCTCCACGCCCGTTCTCGTGCCCGGCATCAGGCACCTGCTGGCGCCGCAGCTGGCGCACCAGCACCTCGGCAAGGCCTATACCCTGCCCCTGGCTCATCTCGATCGAAATCTGCTTGTCGAACATCGACTGGTAGGTTTTGGTGTGTTCGTTGTCGAACATGCCATCGCCCAGGTTTGCGTCGCGCATGCTCTTCAGCATCATCTGCAGAAACAGGGCCTCGAACTGCCCCGCGACCTTGCGCAGCGTCTCCTCGCTGTCGCCATCGTTGCGCGCGCGGCTGCGCAGCGCATTGATGCCGCTGAAGTCGGTGTAGACGTCGGTCTGAAGAATCGCCTGTGTCATGCCGGATATCCGCCTAGATCACGATCAGCTCGGCGCGCAGCGCGCCGACGCCTTTCAGCGCCTGCAGAATGGACACCAGGTCCGCCGGCGTGGCGCCGACCCGGTTGACGGCATCGACGACGTCCTGCAGCGTGATGCCGGAGTCGATCAGGAACATGCGGTCGCCCTCCTGCGTGACATCGACATCGCTTTGCGCCGTCACCGCCGTGGTGCCACTGGAGAACGCGCCCGGCTGGCTCACCTGGGTGTCCTCGGAGATGGTCACCACCAGCGAGCCGTGCGATACCGCGGCCGGCAGAATCTTCACCTTGTCGCCGATCACCACGGTGCCGGTGCGGGAGTTGATGATGACCCGCGCCGCGGCTTCACCGGGCGTGACCACGATATTCTCGACCATCGACGCGAAAGCCACCCGCTGGGCGGGGTCGCGCGGCGCATTGACCTCGATGGAGACGGCATCCAGCGGACGCGCAATGCCGGAACCGACCGTCTCGTTGATGGCCCGGGCCAGGCGGTTGGCGGTGGTGAAGTCGGAGCGGTTCAGGTTCAGGGTGATGACGTCGCCGCTCAGGAAGGGATTGCGCACCATGCGCTCCACGGTGGCGCCGTTGGGAATGCTGCCCACGCTGGGAATATTGACCGTTACGCTGGAACCGTCGCTGCCGGATGCATTGAGACCGCTGACCAGCAGGTCGCCCTGGGCGATCGCGTAGATACGCCCGTCGGCGCCCTTGAGGGGGGTCATCAACAGGCTGCCGCCGCGCAGGCTCTTGGCGTTACCGATGGATGAAACCGTAACGTCGATGGTCTGCCCCACCTTGGCGAATGCCGGCAGCGTGGCGTGCACGGCCACGGCCGCGACATTTTTCAGCTGCGGGTTGGTGCCCGGCGGGATGGTAATGCCGAACTGCTGCAGCATATTCTTGATGCTCTGCACCGTGAACGGTGTCTGGCTGGTCTGGTCGCCGCTGCCGTCCAGACCGACCACCAGGCCGTAGCCAACGAGCTGGTTGTCGCGCACGCCGGCAATATGAGTGAGATCCTTGATGCGTTCCGCGAACGCGCTGCCGCTCAGCAGTGCCAGTAAAAAAACAAAAAACAGTCTGCGCATGGTCGTATCCCGCCCGTCAGAAAGGCCAGATGGGGCTGTTGAAGAATTTCGCCAGCCAGCCCGGTTCGTTGGAATCGGCAAGGAAGCCCTTGCCGCTGTAGGTAATGCGCGCGTCCGCGATCTGGGTTGACAGCACCATGTTGTCGGTGCTGACGTCCTGCGGACGCACGATGCCCGATATCTGGATGAACTCCTCGCCCTTGTTCAGCGTCAGCCACTTCTCGCCGCGAATGACGAGATTGCCGTTCGGCAGCACGTCGGCAATGGTCACCGTGATGTTTCCGTTCAGGCTGTTGCTCTGGCTGGCATCGGCCGCGCCCTCGAAGGCATTGGAAGAATCCAGTTCGGCCGCCAGCGTGTTGTTGCGGTTGCTGTCCAGCGGCAACAGGCCCGGAGCGTTGAAGGTCGGCACCGCGCCCAGGACGGTCGGGCTGGCGATACTGGTCTTCTGCGACTTGTCGGTGGTGGTCTTTGCCGTCTTGGATGCCGATGTGCTTTCCTGCAACACTACCGTGATGATGTCGCCAACCCGACGCGCCTTGACATCCTCGAACAGGCGCACGTCCCGGGCCGACTGGTAGATGGAGCCATCAGTGCTCTCCTCGCTGATATAGGCCCTGGGCAGAGTCGGCCGGTAGCTGTCGCGCGGCGGCGGCGCCGTGGCGCAACCGGCCAGTAGCAGCAGGCCGGCGAGCGCCGTCAGGAGCCTGCGGGAATTTTCCGGTGCCGTGGTCATGTCATTGCGCCCCTTGCGTCAGCGTCAGAGGTTTGAGGTCACGAACTGCAGCATGCGGTCCGTGGTCTGGATGGCCTTGGAATTCATTTCGTAGGCGCGCTGCGTCTCGATCATGTTCACCAGCTCCTCCACCACGTTGACGTTGGAGGTCTCGAGCGCGCCCTGTACCACGGAACCCAGACCATTCAGGCCCGGCGTGCCGGTGGTGGGCGAACCGCTGGACGCCGTCTCCACGAACAGATTTCCACCCACCGCCTGCAAGCCGGTGGGATTCACGAAATCCGCGAGCTGGATACTGCCGAGCTGGGTCGGAGCCGCGCTGCCGGGCGTCAGCGCCGACACCACCCCGTCGGAACCGATGGTGACGGTAACCGCGTTGCTGGGAATCGTGATCGCCGGCTGGAGCACCAGGCCGTTGGAGTTCACCAGTTGCCCGGTTTCGTCGAGCTTGAAGGAACCGTCCCGGGTATAGGCGATGTTGCCGTCAGGCTGCAGGATCTGGAAGAAACCACGCCCCTGCACGGCGACATCGAGACTGTTGCCGGTCTGCACGATATTGCCGAGGGTCTGGATCTTCTCGGTCGCCACCGGCCGCACGCCGGTGCCGATCTGCAAACCGGTGGGCAGGCGCGTGTTCTGCGAGGACAGTGCGCCCACCTGGCGTACGTTCTGGTACAACATGTCCTCGAACACCGCCCGGTCGCGCTTGAACCCGGTGGTGTTGACATTGGCCAGGTTGTTGGAAATCACGCTCATGCGCATCTGCTGCGCCTCGAGCCCCGTTTTTGCTATCCACAATGACTTGTCCATGCTTTACCTCGTCGAAACCCGTTGCTAGCCGATGTTCATCAGCTTGGTCGCTTGCTCGTCCATTTCCTTGGCCGTCTTCATGATCTTCACGCTCATCTCGTACTGCCGGGCCAGGCTGATCATGTCCACCATGGCGCCTACCCCGCTGACGTTGCTGTATTCCAGCGAACCGCTGCTGATCGACACCTCGTTGCTGGCCGGCGGCGTGCTGCCGTCGCGCATGCGCAGCAGGCCGTCGTCACCCTTTACCAGATCGCGGGGCGACGGCGACACCAGCTTGATTCGCGCAACCTCCGCGAGCGTCGCGGGCGTCTGGCCGATGGGGCGCACGGTAATGGTGCCGTCGGTGCCGATCTCCAGCGACTCGTACTCGGGGATGACAATGGGTCCGCCACTGCCGAGCACCGGGTGGCCGTTCGCCGTGGTGAGCTGGCCGTTGATATTGATGCGCAGGTTGCCGGCGCGGGTGTAGGCTTCGCTGCCGTCCGGCGCCTGCACCGCAATCCAGCCGTCGCCGTTGACCGCCACGTCCAGGGTGCGCCCGGTGGCCTGTATCGAACCCTTGGCATTGCTGACACCCGCACTCTCGGCGACCGCGAAAGTGCGGCTCTCCAGGCCCGCGCCACGCAGCATCCGGGAACGAAAGCTCGCCAGGTCTTCCTGGAAACCGACCGTGTTGGAATTGGCCAGGTTGTTGCTGTTCAGCGACTGCGAACGAAGCAGTTGCCTGGCGCCACTGGCGGCTACGAATACGACGCGATCCATGAGGTGCTCCCGGTGCCCTTACTAGCGGATGTTGATGATGGTCTGGGTGATGGTGTCAGCCGTGGTGATCACCTGCGCGTTGGCCTGGAAGTTGCGCTGCGCGGTGATCATGTTGACCAGTTCCTCGGTCAGATCCACGTTCGACCCTTCCAGCGCGCCGGATTCGATCAGGCCGGCGGAGCCGTTACCGGGTTCGCCAACCAGGGGGGCGCCGGAGTCGAAGGTTTCGGCCCAACTGGTGTCACCAAGCTGGCGCAGGCCCTGGGGATTGTTGAAGGTGGCGATGGCCACCTGTCCCAGGGTACGCGACTGGCCGTTGGTGAAACGCGAGGTGATGACGCCGGTGTCACTGATATCGATGCCGCTCAAGCGGCCGGTGGCGAAACCGTCCTGGACCAGCGCATTGACGCTGAACGGGCTGCCGTACTGGGAGGTATTGCGGAAATCGATGGTCACGTTCATGGCCGTCGCACCACCCGAGGGCGTGAAACTGATCGATGTGGGACTGCCGCTGACGATGGCGCCGGTGCTGTCGAAGGTGATCGAGTCACCGGCCGGCGCGCCCGCGTTCACCTGAACACCATCGACGTACTGGTACACGTCCCAGGCGTTGTCGCCGGTCTTGCGGAAGTACATGGTGTTCAGGTGCGGCGAACCGAGGCTGTCGAAAACTGTCAGAGACGTGGAGTTGTTGTAGGAACTCGCGTCGTTGGGGCTGAAAGCCGCGGTGGGCACGCTGGCCGATGCATCCAGGTTGGCCTGCACATCGATCGTGGTGGTTGCTGCCGGCGCGATGTCGGACCGGTCGAGCTGCAGGGGCCCGGTCGCACCGGTGATGTTGCCGTTGGCGTCGGCCTGGAAGATGGTGAGTTGCTGCTGCTGGTTGTTCACCACGTAGCCGTCGCGGTCGACGCCCAACGCGCCGGCGCGGGTGTACACGTTGACGCCATTGTCGTTCATGATGAAAAAGCCCTGTCCGCTGATGGACAGGTCCAGATTGTTGTCGGTAAACCCGATGTTGCCCTGTGTAAACTGCTGCGACACCGACGACACGCGCACGCCGGTACCAATGGCGTTGGCGGCCACGCCCAGGTTGGAGGTGGCGAAGATGTCGGAAAACTCCGCGCGTGATTCCTTGAAACCGGTGGTGGCGGCGTTCGCCACGTTGTTGCCGATGATCCGCAGTTCCGAAGACGCGGCGTTCAGACCACTCAGTGCTGTACGAAATGGCATAGTATTTCTCCTTCAGCTTGTACTGTTACAGGATCTGCCGGACTTCGCTGAAGTCCAGTGACCCGATACCGTTCAGATCCAGCAACAACCCACCGCTGTTGCTCAGGGTGACGCTCCTGACCTCCGAGGCCAGCAGTGTGTCGACCGCTTCGGTGCGGCCGTCGATACTGGCCTCGGCGTTCACGAAGTAATTTCCCGCCGGCGCGTACTGGCCGTCGTCGCGCAGACCGTCCCAGGTGAAGTCCACGTCGCCGCCGGCCTGCGAGCCGAGATCCATGCGCCGCACCAGTTGGCCTGCCTGGTCGTAGACACTGACCGTCACCTCGCCGCTGGCCGCCGGCAACTGCACGCTGCCGCGGATGCTGCCGCCGGCCGGAAGCGCGGCGACGCCGCTGGGCGCCAGTACCGAGCGGCCAATGAGACTGGAGGCCTGCAGTGCCTGGTTGGAAACCAGCGAGGCGCTCAACTCCTTGAAGCCGTCATTGAGGTCGCCGATCCCCTCGACCGCCGAAAACTGTGCGATCTGGGTGAGAAAGTCCCCGCTTTCCATGGGCTTGAAGGGGTCCTGGTTCTGCAACTGCGCCGTCATCAGCTCCAGAAACTGCTCCTGGCCGAGATCCTTGCGGTTGCTCTCCTTGTTGAGGTCCTGCACCGAGCGGAACTCGACACCCTGTATTCCATTCTGTGAATCGATCATCGGATTGTCCTGTGCGATAACGCGGTTACTGACCCATGCGCAGCGTGGCGAGGATCATCTGTTTCGAAGTGTTCAACACTTCCACGTTGCTCTGGTAGGCGCGCGACGCGGAAATCATGTTGGCCATTTCATCGACCACGCTGACGTTGGGCAGGAAGACGTAACCCTCCTCGTTGGCCAGCGGGTGCTCCGGCTGGTAGCGCTTGTCCAGCGGGGTGTTGTTTTCGACGATACCCTTCACTTCCACGCCGACACTCGCCGGATCGCCCTGCATGGACTTGAGCATGGCGGAGAACACCGGGCTGCGCGCGTGATAGGTCGCTTCCTCGCTGCCACCCACGCTCTCGGCGTTGGCGAGATTACTGGCGGTGACGTTGAGGCGCACGGACTGGGCGCTCATCGCCGAACCGGAAATATCGAATACATTGAACAGGGGCATGTCTTACTCTCCCTTGATAGCCAGTTTCAGGCTCTTGAATTTGCCGCCCAGGAACTGGAGCGTGGACTGGTAGCGGATCGCGTTCTCGGCGAAACGCGCCTTCTCCTGTTCGGAGTCGACGGTGTTGCCGTCCAGCGATGGCTGGACAGGCACGCGGTAGAGCACTTCCGGGCTGGACATGCCGGTGTTGTTGCCAATGTGCGCGCCACTGGTGGTCTTCAGCGCAAGCTGGTCGCCCCTGGCGCGCGAAAGCGCCGCGCGGAAATCGATGTCCCTCGCCTTGTAGCCGGGCGTGTCGGCGTTGGCGATATTGGAAGCCAGCAGGCCGGAACGCTTTCCGTACACCGTCAGGTGTGCCGGCAGGTCACCCAGTGCCTTGTCGATGCTGATAGCCATATTGCCTCCCGCGATCTTTCGTTGCCTGGACGGTAGCAACTGCTGTGCCAGAACATCATGTCGTCGGGAAATCAGTGACTTGGGAGGCCATGGGCCAGGGTGACGGTTTGCCGGCGGCAAGGGATAACCGCCCCGGCGGCAAGGGGCGGCAAGGCGGGGCTATTTCTTTCGGTATACCACGCCGCGCGCGCAACGCACCATGTCGAACGCGTCGGAGTACTGGGAAATGGACTCGGAAGCGCCCAGGAACAGATAGCCCTGTGGATTCAGCGCGTCGGCCATGCGCGCCAGGATATCCTTCTTCGAATCGCTGGAGAAATAGATCAGCACATTGCGGCAGAAGATCACATCGAACTTGCCGAGCGACGCGTAGCTGGCCTGCAGATTGGCAAGCGTAAAGCGTACCCGGCGGCGGATTTCGTCGACCACCTGCCAGCGCTCTTCCCAGTGCGCCTTGTCGCGCCGGAAGTAGCGCTGCTTCATGTCTTCCGGCAGGCCGCGGGCAAGCTGCATCGGGTCGTAGTAACCGGCGCGCGCCTCGTCCAGCACGGCAGTGGAAATATCGGTGGCCACAATCTGCACATCGGACAGGGTGCCGGGCCGGCGGGACAGGTATTGCTGGACGATCATGCTGATCGAGTACGGCTCCTGACCGGTGGAACAGGCGGCCGACCAGATTCTCGGGGTACGCTGGCGCCGCTCCGCCAGCGCCGGCAACACGGTCTCCTCGAGGATGGAAAACGGGTGCCTGTCCCGGAACCAGAAGGTCTCATTGGTGGTCATGGCCTCGATGACACGCTCGCGCAACGGGCTGTTGGCACGCTCGCGGCGCAGCGTTCCGACCAGTTCCCCGAGTCCGCCAGCACCGCTTTCCCGCACCAGCTTGCCGAGGCGGCTCTGTACCAGGTAGTGCTTGTTTTCGCCCAGCACGATACCGCAGGCCTCCTCCAGAAAGCGGCGGAAATCGTCGTATTCGGCCGGGCTTATACTCGTCAGTGTCAAACGCGAACATCCCTGTCAGGTCGCAAGGCTTTCTCCATGCGGTTCAGGCAGTCTTCGCGTCCTGCCAGAACCTGAGGCGGTTCAGCACCGTCTTGGCCAGCACGTCGGGCTGGAACTTGGCAATGAAATCGTTGGCGCCGACCTTCTCCACCATGGCCTTGTTGAACACGCCGCTCAGCGAGGTGTGCAGCAGAATGTGGAGTTTGTCCAGGCGCGGGTCCTTGCGCACTTCCGTTGTAAAGGTATAACCATCCATCTCCGGCATCTCGATATCGGAGATCACCATGAACAGGCGCTCGTGCAGGGGCAGTTCGTTCTCTTCTTCCGCCCACTGCTGGAGCTGGGTCAGCGCCTGCCTGCCGTCCTTGGCCAGGACGCACTCGATACCGAGCTTGTCGAGTGTACGCTTGATCTGGTTGCGCGCCACCGAGGAGTCGTCCGCCACCAGCACGATCGGCTTGCGTTCGTCGTCCTGGTCGGCCGCTTCGTCGATGAATTCCTGGGAGACATCCTCGTTCCAGCCGACGACTTCCGCCAGCACCTTCTCCACGTCCAGTATCTCGACCAGTTCGCCATCCACCTTGCTCACGGCGGTCAGGTAGTTTTCATTTCCGATACCGCGTGGCGGCGGCAGGATCTCCGACCAGTTCATGTTCACGATCCGGTCAACCCCGCCCACGAGGAATCCCTGCACGTACTGATTATACTCGGTCACCACCACGAAGTTCTCGGAAGGATCGTCCACGCCACACCCGCCGATCGCCCGCTCCAGGTCCATGACGGTGATGGTTCGGCCGCGCATGTTGGCGATACCGCGCACCACCGGGTGCGCATCCGGGATGGACGTCAGCGGGGGGCACTGTATGACCTCCTGCACCTTGAAGACATTGATTCCGAACAACTGTTTTCCGCTCAGGCGGAACAGCAACAGTTCCAGGCGGTTGTGTCCCGCCAGTTGGGTACGCAGATCGACATTGGCCAGTACGCCACTCATGGTGCTCACTCCCTTGTATTGCGGTGGTAATTTCTTCACCGGACTATCGGCGCCAGGCGCTGAAGCTTGACGGGAAACTGGTATGGCACACGAATTGCAAATTTAACCGCCAGGCAGTACACGGATGACGGGACACATCATGAACCAATCGAATTTCCTGCGTTTTTTCATATTGTTGGCACTCGCGACACTGTACGGTGGCAGCGTGCGCGCCGGCCAGCCGGCAACCATGTGGCAAGACCGTGCCGCCATTCGCACAACGGCGGAAAGCTACCTGCGCGCCACGGTACCCGGGCAACACGAGGGACGCACCGAGATACGTCTGGGCCAGCTCGACCCGCGCCTTCGCCTCAAGGCCTGCCAGTCGCCGCTTGAAAGTTTCATGCCTTCCGGCTCACGCATGATCGGCAATACCACGGTCGGCGTACGCTGTCCGGACCCCGGGGGCTGGAGCATCTATGTCTCGGCGCGCATCGATGTGTTCGGACAGGTTCTCGTTGCCCGTCAACCAGTTGCACGCGGCAGCATGGCCCGCGCCTCGGACTTCGAACGCGCCGAACGCAACCTCGCCGACCTGCCCTATGGCTATTACACCGACCCCGCGACAGTGGAAGGCATGATTGCCCGGCGCCCGATTTCAACGGCGTCGGTCGTCACCCCGCAAATGCTGCAGGCGCCCCGGCTGATTCGCCGCGGCGACCAGGTGGTGATCGTCGCCCGCTCCGGCAAACTGACCATCCGCAGCAGCGGCAAAGCACTGGCCGACGGGCGCTCCGGTGACACGGTTCGTGTCGAGGCGGCTGGATCACGGCGGATCGTCGATGGTATTGTGGTTTCCCGAGGTGTCGTAAAAGTGACGCTTTAGTGGCAGCCCCGAAAAAAGCTCCTAAAGTTATTGAAACAACGGGCGATATTGGGTCTGTAACATCTGTAAACAGAACCTGAGGAACCCGAAAATGGAAATAGAAAACAACCGTGTAGCTACGCTGATGACAACCGGCAGCAGCCAGGGCACACCGGTTGAAAAACAGGGTGACGGCAAATCCCCGGCTTCCCCGGCTTCCCCGGCCGACAGCGGCACGCCCGGCGCCGACCGCGTCAGCCTGACTGGCGAAGCCCGCCAGCTACAGGCGCTGGAAGCCCGCATCGCCAGCGAGCCTGTGGTGGACCGACAGCGCGTGGAAGCCGTCCGCACCGCAGTCGAAAACGGTACCTTCACCGTCAACCCGGAACGCATCGCGGACAAGATGATCAGCCTGGAACAGGCGCTCACCGATATGAGGTAGGAACATGAACGAGCACGGGACCCAACGACAGTCGCTGGAAGCCACCCTGGCACAGGAAGTCGAATGCAGCCGAAAGCTGCTGGCCTGCCTGGATGCCGAGCGCAACGCGCTGATCGCCCGTGACGTGGACACCCTGGAAACCACCGTCCGCGAAAAACTCGACCACGCGCAGACCCTCGAACGGCTCGAAGCGCGGCGCGAAGAACTGGTTCTCGCCCTGGGATATCGAAACGACGGCGAGGGCCTGCAACAGTGTTTCCGTGATCAGCCGCGCGCCGAACGACTGTCGGAACTCTGGACACGCCTGCTGGGCAACATCGAGGCCTGCCGGGCGGGAAACCTGGCCAACGGCGGCATTCTCGAATCCGGGCGCCAGAACGTCGAACAGGCCCTGTGCATCCTGCGCGGCCAGAACGGCGCCCCGGCCGTCTACGCCCCGGACGGCGAAGCACGCGCCTCACTGGGACAACGCGAACTGGGCAAGGTCTGAATCCGGGTTCAAGACTGGCGGCGGGAGGCCGACCATGACTTGAGATATGGCCACAATTTACCCGCCAACCGATGTTCGCAACAAACAAACGCCCCAGCCCCCGAAAAGACAGCCCCGGCAATGGCGAGGAAATCGTCACCTGCCGCAGCCAGATCGTGGCCACCCTGCACCAGCTCAAGGCCGGACACGAACTCCTCAGCATCCAGGTGGCCGGCTGCACGGACACCGCCAGCAGCGCCATTCTCTCCGTCCGTGAGGATCAGGACTGCTACTACCTCGACGAACTCAACCTGCCCGGCGCACACCAGGCTTTCCTGAAAACGCGCAAGGCTGTCATCCACTCTCGCCTGCAAGGCATGAAAGTCCGGCTCCCCTGCCAGTTGCTCCGCGCCGGACGTGAAGGCGGCATCGCGCTCTACCAGGTCAACATCCCGCGGCGTATCGTGCGCGTACAGCGGCGCGAGCATTTTCGCCTGCGGCTGGGCGGCGGTGTCATGGTGCCGGTAACGGTACCGCGCCTGGAAGGCGACCGTGCAAGCGGAGAGGCCTTCGACCTGTCGGCCGGTGGTATCGGCGCCTTCATCCACACATGCAACATACCCAGCCGTGGGCAGGTGCTGCCGGAAGTCTGCATCGCCCTGCCCGAAGCACCCCCGTTCAGGACCAGCGTCGAGGTACGCTTTGCCCGTCTCGATGAACTGCATCACGGGCTGCGCATCGGCGGGCGTTTCGTCAGCCTGGACCGCAACCAGGAACGCGTCATTTCCCATTTTCTTGCCGAGCAGCAACGCAAGCGCCGGCGCTACACGCCTGCCTGAAAGCTCTTCGGCTCACGCACCGTCTTCAAGGCGGAAACGCACCGGCACGTCGACACTCGCCCGAACGGCGACGCCGTTACGCTGCGCCGGCACGAAGCGCCAGCGGCGCACGGCACGCAGCGCCGCGATGTCCAGCGGCCTGAAACCCGCGCTTTTCTTCACCCGCACCGCCAGCGGGCGTCCGCGCGCGTCCACGTCCACGCGCAGCAACACCAGGCCCTCGATGCCGCGCCGCAACGCCACGCGCGGGTAACCGGGCTTGGGGTTATCCAGGGTTTCCGCATCGCTCGACGGTGGCACAAACGCAGGAACCTGAACCGATTCGGGATCAGGATCTGACAGGGTATCGCCCGGGGATCCCGCCGGAACGACAGCCTGTGACACCGTATCGGCCGGCTCAGGCGGCACGTCGCTCAGCGGTTGCGGCACCGGCCGGGGCGGCGACCTGGGCGGCACGCGTGTGTGAACCTGGCGCCGCGACACCACGTCAGTACTGGCGGGCGATGTCACCGGTTTTGGCGGTTCCGGACGCACGACAGCCGGAGGGGGCTTGACGGGGGCAGGCGCCGGCGCCTGCTTCAGGCGCAGACTGCTGACCTTTACCAGCAACGCCGCGCGCGGCGCCTGCACGGCGCGCGTCTCCGCCCGAAGCCGGTACCAGCCGGCAACACCGGCGTGCGCGACCAGTGACACCAGGCAGGCGAGCAGAAACGGCCGCGGCAATTCGATGACGAAGGGACCGGCATTCAGATCCATCGCTGCCTCCACCAGCGCAACAGACCGGTAACGGTGAGCAGGAGACAGGCCAGCGCCACCAGGTCGTTGATCCACTTCCACTGTGGATGAATCAGCACACCGGTGTGCAGGCCGTCGATCAGAAAGTACCAGGGCACCCCTGCCAGGCGCGGCAGGCCTGCCGTTTCAATCGTCTCCCCAGTGCCTGCAGCGTGCAGACCTTCCCGGTTCAGCCAAAGATAACCGCCTTCTCCGTCCGGACTGATATCGGTCGGCATGTGGCCGGTTCCCTTGGCCATACGCCAGCCACCCTCCCCGCCGCGCACCAGGTTGGGGCCACCCATGCCGCCGATCAGCAGATCGTTTCCGTGCCGCCGCAGGGTCCAGACAAAACCGGGCGCCACCGGCACGCCGGACTCGCGCCGCCAGCTCTGGCCGCCATCGCGGCTGGTGAACAGGCCCAGCCGGGTACCGAGACTGAGCCGTTGCGGTTCACCGGGATAGGCCGCCACACCGTAGATCTCGCCCATCCAGGCATCCAGCGAATAAACCGGTGGCTGCAAGGCGCGCGGAATCTGTATGCCGTTCATCCATGGCCGCAACTCCGTGGCGTGATCGAGCAGAATGCCGGTGGCCGTGAGATACAGAAAAGGCACGACAGCCAGCAGGCCGAGCGTCGGGCCGTGCAGACGATAGAGCCAGCGCATGGTGTGCTTGCGCCACGCCGCCGATGGCCGGGCGCCACGCGAGCGCGATTTCCAGCGCCGGGGCAGCCACCAGAACAGGAAACCACCGGCCGGCAGCAACGACATGACCCACGCGCCCGCGTCGTTTATCAAAAGCGACAGCGGTTGCGTCACCAGGCCGCGACCGAAATGCAGGTCGTGCACCAGCCTGGACAGCCCGATGCGGTCGGGCAACTGCGCCGGATCGGGCGGTTGCGGATCGATCCACAGGGGTGCGAAAGCCGTGGCCGGACCAAAACGGAATACACGGCTGCGCTCCACCACCCCGACCAGGCCATCCAGCACCGCGCCCCGCGACAGCGCCGTGACATTCTGCCCTTTCAGCGCCACCCGGCGCGCCACTCCGGCAGCCGGATCGAACATCCAGATGCCGTCGCGACTGCCGAGCCACAACAGGGACCAGCCGTGCCGCGGGTCGGGTGTCACGACATTGATGGCCGGCATGCCGGCCATCGATTCGAAGTGTGCGGGCCGCCAGGACTGTCCGCCGTCCTCACTGAACCACAGGCCCTGGGGACCGCCGGCCACGCGCCTCGACGGTTGCGCGGGATCGAGCTGGTAGAGCCTGACCGTGCCGCGACGGGCCGTCGCGGCGACGCGCTCCGGCACCAGCAGTTCCGGCACCGTCGATTGCCACAACCAGTTCCAGTCGCGATGGTCCAGCACGAAACCCGAAAGCCCCAGCACCACCAGCCACAGACCGGCGCCCAACCCCGCCCAGGTGTGCAGCTTGCGCGCCCCGGGCAGGCGCCGCGACACTCTGGCCGCCTCCCGCGCCGCACGACCGGCGGGCATCACGCCACCACGGCTAGCGCATGGCATAGCTCAAGCCGGCGTAGACGGTGCGTTCCATGCCCGGCGCCAGTTCCTCGCCACGAAAACTGTTGTACGAAGCCAGCGTGGCGTAGGTTTCGTCGGTCAGGTTGGTCACGCGCGCGTACAGGTTCAGCGCCCGGGTCGCCTGGTAGTCGGCGCGCAGGTTGAGCACGTCATGCCCCCCGTACTTGTGAGTGTTGGCGTCATCTTCCCAGTAGCCACCGAGGTGTTCCCACTCCAGGCTGACGCGTCCGCCGCCAAGCACTTCGGGCCGGTAGTCGAGGCGGACATTGGCCATCTCTCTCGGCGCGCCGCTGATTTCGTTGTTGTCGTAGCTGACACCCGCGCGCGGCGACCAGGATTCGAAGGTATGCTTCGCGTAGCTGTAGCTCACCGCCAGCGACAAGGCATTCACCAGCGGCGTGTTCAGGCCAATTTCCACGCCCCTGTGCAGGGTCTTGCCGGCATTCTGCGTCTCGCGCGATCCGTCGTCACGGCGATAGGTCACGATATCGTCATCCTTGGTCATGTAGTAGACGCTGATTTCATATCGCGCGCGCCTCCAGGCCCCGCGTACGCCGGTCTCGAAACTGTCGACCTTGATGGGATCCAGTTCGACGGTGTTGTCGGACGACCCCTGGCGGAACAACTGCCCTTCAGAGGGTGCGCGGAACGCGTGGCGGTATGACAGGAAACCGTTCAGCACGGGCGAGAAGCGCCAGGTCGCGCCCAGCTTGGGGCTGAGATGATCGAAAGTCACCGCGGCATCGCCCGGACGGCGATGGGAACCGGTCGCCAGGTCGCTCATCCGGTTGTCGTAATCGTACTTCATGTTGTCGTAGCGCAGTCCGGCCGTCAGGCGCATGCGTTTACCAATCGACATCTCGCCGTGCACCCAGGGGGACACCGCGCTGTAAGCGACGTCGTAGTCATAGATCTTTTCGTTGATGCTGTAGTCGACGTAGACCGAATCGACCCGTGTCACGTTCAGCGAATACTCCTTGCGTTGGCCGGGACTGTAATCCAGATCGGTGCCAACGATGATGCGCGCGCGCAAGGCAGGAAGATCGTGCCGGTACTTGAGCAGCATGCCGATGGAGTCATTGCTGGTCTCCCAGATCGCCGGATCGTAGCTCAGGCTCCAGTTGGGCAACAGCTCCATGCTGTTGCGGCGCACATAGGGCGTTATGCTCACCAGGTCGTTCCCGGATTCCTGCTGGTAGTCGAGCGAGAATCGCAACGCCTGTACCTGGCGGTAGGAAATAGGCGTGTAGTTCCGGGTCGGATCGTTTTCGTAGTCATCGCGCGACAACCGCGAGGAACCGGCGGTCTGCTGGTCGATGTCGGAATAGGTCAGCACGCTCTTCAGCACCGCGCCGCTGTCCAGGTAGCGATCCCAGCGCAGGGTGCCGGTATAGCGCTCGTAGTCCGTGTCATCGCGCCAGCCGTCGGTTCGCGTCAGGTTGACGTCGGCGCGCAGACCGTCCGCGTCCCAGGTATTGCCGGCGCTCAACAGGGCGCGCCGCCAGCCATGCTCCCCGGCCTCAAGATTGATATCAGCCTCCGGTTCCAGCGGCGCCGGCCGGGTCAGCACGTTGATAACGGCGCCAATGGCGTCGCTGCCATACAGGGCAGTGCCCGGCCCTTTCAGCACCTCGATACCGCCGGACTGGGGCACGTTGATCTCGTACAGGGCGTTATGGTTGAAGAAGCCCGTCGAGCGGACCGGGATACCATCTTCCAGATACAGATACACGGGTTTGGTGGTGATCGGCTGACGGATCGCCGTCATATGACCCTCGCCGCCGGTAACGTTGACGTGCACACCGGGAATACGGTTCATGATCTCGGACGGATGACCGGGACGGGTTTCCTCGATCTCTTCCGTCGACACGCTGTCGACTGTCGCCGCGGTGGTGGCCAGCGGCTCGGCCTCGCGCGTGCCGGTCACGGTGACCTCATCAAGCACGGTGTCCGCACCGGCCGCGAACACGGCCGGCGCCAGCAGGGTGGTGGTGTACAAGGCCACGGTGGCCGTTGATAAAAAGGCTTTCATTTCAGGTACTCCCCCTGTTCAATGCCCGCGGTCGTCCTTTTCCCGCCCCGGGCAGGTCTGGATTGTTCTCGTCCGCGCAAACCGCGCGAACCGCCATGGCATACTGGCAAAGGGAAGAATCGATAGGAATGCGACACGTTGTCGCGCGACAAAGTGTCGCAGCGCGAACGACGTCTCCGCGTAGGACAGATACTGACAAACTGTGTTAAAAGGCACAGAATATATCCGAGCCGGGGGCTTATACTTTGTTTTTTGTGCCCGCGGCTCGAACAAAAAAGACAATGCGTTGCCTGGTTGCCATATGAAAACAGCACTGTGCCCGTCAGCAAGTCCGGCGCGCCTGTTCCGCGCGGTGCTGCTGTCGCTGGTGTGCCTTGCGCCGTCCGCGCATGCCGCGCGCATCAGCCAGCAACTGCTCCTGCTCCCGGAATTCCGCTACCTGCACCAGCGGCCGGATGCCTTTGGGGACGTGGACGAGGATTCACGGGTCAGCGTCGACCTCCTGTACGGCATCGACGTCGACAGCTACCGTTTCTTCATCGAATTCATCTCCACCGACGAAAAAACCCGGCTGGCGCGTCTGCACCTCGGTTACGAAAGCCGGGGCGGAACCGCATTCTGGCTCGGCCGCTTCGACATGAACCACGGTTACTGGAACAAGACCTTCCACTTCAGAAACTACATCCAGCCGTCCATCCAGCCCCCGGGCATCGCCGGCTTCGAGAAGGAAGGCGGACTGCTCCCCACCCATTACGCGGGCGCGGATATCCGCCACCGATGGGCGCTGGACGGAAATGCCGCGCTGCGGCTCGAGGCCGGTTTCGGCGCCGGCGCGAAATTCAACGGCAAACAACTCGAATCGTTCGATTTCCTTGATCCCGAAGGCGGGTTCAAACCCTCCACCAGCCTGCGTCTTTCCTACCAGCCGGACGCCGCTTCCGGCACGGAATTCGGTGGGTTTATCGTCGACAACCACATCCCCGTGGCCGGTATGAGCTTCTCGACCAACCACCAGACGGTGGTCGGCGGCTATGCCAACATAATCCTCGAAAACCTGCGCCTGTACGGCGCGTTGTATGGTGTGAGGAACGCTCTCAAGGCATCCGGTCAACACCAGGAAAAATATTTTTTTACTTCCTGGCTGCAAGCTGACTATCAGTTCAACAACAAGTGGATGCCCTACCTGCGGCATGAATACAGTAACGGCAAAAAATCCGACCCTTATGTCGCCCTGTTTCCACGCTTCGTAAAAAACCGCGAGCTGGCCGGTATCCGCTGGGACTTTCTTGATAACCAGGCTATCAAGATCGAGTACGCGAAAACACGTTATCTCTACGAGGACTCGACTCAGTGGGCCGTCCAGTGGAGTCTTATCTTCCCGTGAAATTCCGTTGGCTGATGCTTCTGTTGCTACTCGGAATCGCACCACCACTTACGGTGTTCGCCATGGACTGCCCGCTGCTGGTGGTCGCGGCACAGTCAGCTCCCGTCGATCATCTGACCCGGGAAGATGTGCGCCGCATCTATCTCGGTGTACCCTACCAGGTGGGCGGACATACACTGCACCCCATTCGCAATACGTCCAGCACCATCCTGCAGGAAGTGTTCCTGCAGAAAATCCTCGCCATGTCGAAAAACGCCTACCGGCGGGTACTGGCCTCGCGCCTGGTGCGCCTGCGCGAGCCGGGGCCGGCCGAAATAGACGACACGCGTCAACTCGTTCGCATTCTGGTCAACAACCCCTATCTCGTGTCCTACCTGTGGAAATCGGATATGCCGGGCCACAAACAGCTCAAGATACTGCTCGAGGTGCCCTGTGAAAGCCACTGAGTCCATACGCGCTTGATCCCCCATGAAAATAACATTAGGGTATATTCTTATTAAAAATAACAATTTGCCCAAGTTTTTCATACGGAAACCGAGGGATCAGGGGACACATATGCCAGCCAGATCATCGCCCGGACACGGGCGTATATCACCCGCCCGGTCAAGCTGCGGGCTGCGGCGCAGCACGGTGAAACCTGCCGGCAAGGGTTTTCACACGCACCGATGCAATGAAAACGAGTCCCCCTGGCCCGATGCATGATCGGCTGCGACAAGCACCTTCCCACGTCACCCCGAACGTGCCACGGGATCATGAGCAGTAAAACCCGCGACTCCGGACGCCACCGAATAACACGCCTGGCCAGGAGTCTTTCGGGACGTCTCGTGCTGGCGCTGCTGACCATCAACCTGGTCCTCGCCTCGCTGCTGGTCGTCTTCGTCCTGAATACCGCCGCGCAAAACTACAAGGACCGGTTCATTGACCAGGCGCGCAGCGACGCATACTGGGTCAAGACCCTGCTGGAGACTCTCCCCACCCTGGAAGAGAAACAGGCGCTGCTGGACGACCTGATCCTCAATCCCTTCAGGCTGTCGGTACAGCTTTTCACTACTCGCGGCGAACGCCTCGCCTCCGCCGGCTCGGTGCCGGGCTCTCAGGATGACCATCTGCACGAGGATTTCCGCTTCGGCCAGCATGGCGACAACATCTACTGGATCACGCTGTCCCACCCTGAGTCCACGGACGGAGGCCCCGCCTACATACTCAGTCTGGCCTACGACGAAACACCGATCGTCGACGACATCTCCATGCTGTACGTTCACAGCCTGCAACTGGCCACCCTGTACCTGGTACTGGTCACTGCCACAGTCGCCGGATTCAGTAATTACCTGGCGCGTTCCCTGCGCAAGATTCGCAAGGCCGCGCACCAGATCGCCATGGGAAACTACGAGGAACGTTTCATTCCCGACAACGAGGCCAGCGAAATCGTTGATCTCGCCTCCGATCTGGAACACATGCGCGGAGAGCTGGTCTCTCGCGGACACAGGGTGGCGGAACAACGCCGCTACCTGCACACGCTGCTGGATCATATCGGAGAGGGTGTCGTGACCTTCGACGAGGCCGGCAATGTTGAGACCTGCAACCCTGCTGCCCTGCGCCTGTTCACCGACAGCGTCCGCAAGCCCCCGGACCTGACGATCCACCACTGGCTGCCGGACCTGCGCATTCCCGCCAGCCCCGCCGAACTGCGCTTCCCCGAAGTCCAGCAATCCCTGGGGATCCGGGAAGACGGCTCCTTCTTCACTGTCGAACTGGCCATCAGCCACATGGACCTCGACGGCAAACAGTGGTATCTGCTGTTGATCCGTGACGTAAGCGAACGCGTGCGCATCGAGGAAGAGCGCAGAAAAAACCGCGAAGAACTGACGCACGCCAGGCGCCTCAGCAGCCTGGGTGAAATGGCGGCGGGGCTGGCTCACGAACTCAACCAGCCGCTGGCCGCCATCAACCTCTATATCCAGGGCGGGCTGCGCCGGCTGGATGCCTACCGCGACTATCCCGCCGACATCAAGGAGGCGATGGAGCACGCCAGCATGCAGGCCCAGCGCGCCGGGGAGATCATCCGCCAGATCCGCGGCTTCGTGAAAAAAACGCCGATGCGCAAGGTCGTCATCGACATAAACCGCCTGATAGAGGAATCCCTGCAACTGCTGGAAGCGGAGCTTCGGCTGTCGCGGACCACCGTGTCGCTCGAACTCGACGGCAATCTACCGGAGCTGAAAGTGGATCGCCTCCAGATCCAGCAGGTCCTGATCAATCTGCTCTCCAATGCAATCGACGCCATGGACGAGGTGGAAGAAAACAGGAAACGGATCACCATCACCACTCGCCTGCGGGAAGATGAAGAAGACATATCGGTATCCATCGCCGACCGGGGCAAGGGCATACCGGAAGACATGGGAAACAACGTGTTCACGCCATTCGTGAGCCAGCGGCAATCCGGACTGGGCCTGGGACTGGCGATCAGCCACACCATCATTGACGAACATGGCGGTCAGCTCGGGTTTTCCCGCCGCCGGAGCGGGGGAACGGTATTCACCTTTACGCTGCCCCTGAACGCCATCCCGGACAGCGACGGCTAAACACGCTGCAAGCCATGAAACCCCGCGCCGGGGAAGAATGTCGCGGGAAACTGTGGTATAAAACCGGCTGGTGGCGGTAGTCCCGCATGTCAGGCCTTTCACCCTGAAACCCGGCGGATGGAGCAGCATTGGACGAAACACTCACAGTATTCATCGTGGACGACGACCCGGCGGTTCGCGACTCCCTGCGCTGGCTGATCGAAAGCCTGAAGCACCCCGTCGAGACCTTCGAATCCGCAAAAGATTTCCTCGATATTTGTACCCCCGAAATCCAGGGCTGCCTGGTGCTCGACGTCAGGCTTCCGGGCATGAGCGGACTGCAACTGCAAAGCCGGCTGCGCGAGCAGGGTGTGGAAATTCCGATCATTATCATTACCGGCCACGGCGACGTGCCCATGGCGGTGCGCGCGCTACAGGGCGGAGCCCTGCATTTCCTGGAGAAGCCCTTCCGCGACCAGGAAGTGCTCGATTGCGTACAGGAGGCTCTCGAACTGGCGAGCAGCACGCACGCCGCGCGCATCCAGAAACACGAGATCCAGAAGCGGGTCGACACGCTGACCCCGCGCGAGTACCAGATCATGAAGGAAATCGTCAAGGGCTCGACCAACAAGAACATCGGCCAAACCCTCGAAATCAGCACCAAGACCGTGGAAATTCACCGCACGCGCGTCATGCATAAAATGGGCGCGGACTCCCTGCCAGACCTGGTTCGCATGGTCATGACCATAGAACCAGAGAGCTGATCCCGGAGATCAATATACCTTGCAAGATATATCCGTACAACTTCCATCCAACCACCACACAGGAATCCATTCATGAGCAACAGCACCACCCCGGTTCATAAAAACAGTGACAACCCAGACTCACTGCTTCGCCGCCGCGTCGTGCTCGGCGCCGCCACTCTGGCCGCCATGGGCGCCAGCGGTGTAAGCCTTGCTTCCGGTGACCACGAACACATGCACCAGGGCAAGAACCCCCACCAGGCGGTCATCGACACGGCACTGAAATGCCTTGCTTCGGGACAGGCCTGCCTGGACCACTGCATGGAACTCTTCAAACAGGGCGACACTTCGGTCGCGGACTGCGCGGACTCGGTGAACGAGATGCTCGCCATGTGCACCGCGCTGTCCCAGATGGCTTCCTACCGTTCCAGCCACTTGCTCGCCATGGCGCGCGTATGCGCTGATGTCTGCCGCGATTGCGAGAAGGCATGCCGAAAACACGAAAAGAAACATGCACAGTGCCGCGCCTGCGCGAATGACTGCGCGGATTGCATCAAGGCATGTGAAGCCATCGGGGCCTGATCTGCCCGGGGCGAAGCAAACCCGTGTTCAACCCAGCGGTTTGCCCGTTGCCGGATCGTATACCAGCACGGCCAGGTTACGGCCGTTGTGGCAGGCATCCACGCGCAGCCGCGCGCCGGGCTCCACGCCCGGCGCCGGCACCAGCAGCTTCACAGCCTGGTACCAGTGCCTGCAATATCCGTCTGCCATGGTTTCGTCGTCGAATGCCGGCCGATTGTCCAGGCTGACACCATCCCCAAGGTCAAGGTGAATCCAGAATACCAGGCCGTGGAAGACCCCTGCGCGCCGGATCGGAATTTCGAGGCGCCGGCGCGCGGGTGTCGTGTCAGCGGCGCGCAGATCGAAGTCGAAGACCTCGACCGCATCGCCGAGCATCCGGCCCCGAAAGCTGGCCGCCTCCAACACCACCATGTCCGGGCGGAAACGGTTGAGCGCAGAAAGATCGAAACCGTCAGCCTGAGAGGCGCCCCCTTCCTGCCACAAGCGCTCCGATTCGATCGGCGCCGCGTATAACACCGCCCGGCCTGGGATCAGTCTGGCATCAGGCACCAGGAGCTCACGACGGGCGTGGCCAAAGGTATCCAGAGCACCCTCGCCAATCACCATGGTGTCGAACACTTCGGCAACCAACACGTCGGCCCTGCGGCCGCCGGGAAAGTCCCTCGCCGCAACCAACTGGCGCGATGCACCATTGATAACCCGGATTCGATCCGAATAGCCATTGCGCCGGACGACCTCGCGCGCCAACGACGCCAGCGCAGGATTCGCCTCACAGGCAATCACATGGCGCGCACCCGCCCTGGCCGCCATCAGGGACAGCAAGCCGGTACCGGCTCCGATATCGAGCACCGTACTATCAGGCGATACCACCCGCCTGATGGCCGCATCGAAGCGGGCGTTGCGCACCGTATCGTTGACCATCGGGAAGTGCCAGCGATCGACCTGCCTGCTGCTCAACACCCGCAGGTTGCGGTAGCTGAAGGCATTTTCCGGATCCAGTTCGATCGCCTGCTGCAACTCACCGATGGCTTCCCCGGCCTTGCCGGCACTCCACAGGGCCAGCGCGCAGGCATTGAGAATGGCGGGATCCTCCGGCGCGATGCGGCGCGCATGCCGATAACAGCTCAAGGCTTCCCGAACCCGTCCCATCTGCATGTTGATCTCGCCAAGGCCCAGATACGGCTCGGTGGATATGGCGCCGGATTCGATGGCGAGATTGAAGTAGTGTCCCGCGGAAGGGAGATCGCCCAATACTGAAAAACTTCTGCCAAGCAAGAGCATGGCCTCGATATTGTCGGGTTCCGCCTGCAAAGCCGCCTTGCCATGGCGAATGGCGGCCTCCGGATCCCCCTCGCCGTGACACCGCAGCGCCTGCTCGAGAGACTTTTCCGCGGACACCTCATCATGCATGGATTTCATTTTCACCTGCCCCCCCACATGTATTTGGCAGCAGTATAACAACGCGAAACCTCACTTCACGCCATCTTTTATGTATTAAAAGCCACAGATGCGAAGGACGTATATCTGCTATACATGTCCTTGCGGACAAACAACGACAAATGGGGCGAAACATGGGCATCAGCGTCTGGCAATTACTCATCATTCTCGCAATCGTACTGGTTCTGTTCGGCGCCAAGCGCATGCGCGGGCTGGGCTCGGATCTCGGCTCCGCCATCAAGGGTTTCAAACAGGCTCTGCGTGACGATTCCGGCACCGGTGAAGAAACCGGCGCCGCCAGCCACGAGGCCGTCACCCGGGACACCGCGGACGCGCCACGCTGAAACCCGGCCGGCCAGCGCGAATGTTCGACATCGGTTTTTTCGAACTGGCGATGGTTTTTATCGTCGCCCTTCTGGTCATCGGACCGGATCGTCTTCCCGGTCTCGCGCGAACCGCAGGACTTTGGATTGGCAAAGGGCAAGCCATGATCCGCAGTGTAAAAGCCGATATCGATCGTGAACTGGACGTCTCGCAAGCAAAGGAATCCGTTGTGAAGGACGCCGAACTCAACGACCTGTTCGCCGACGTGAAATCGGTCGCCGACGAGGCCCGCTGCAACTTCCGGCTGGACGCTTCCGGCCAGCTTGATCCGGTCAGCACACCGCCGCAGGAAAGCACCACTGACGGCCCACAAGGCGAAAAAGCCTGAAGCGGTGACGGCGCCTGTTATGATCACCTCCCCGCAGGGCACAAGGACATGACGACCCCAGCACGAGTCAGCGCCCGGGCGGACACCACCCCGCCTGAACCCGAACCCGACCTGGAAGCGATCCGCCAACAGCTCGGCCAGCGTATCCGGGCCTGCCGCGAACGGCTGGGCTATTCCCAGATCTGCCTTGCCGAACGCACCGGCCTGAACCGCTCCTATATCGGCGCGCTCGAACGCGGCGAACACAACCCCGGCATCAACAACCTGGCGCGTATCGCGCACGGGCTTGGCATCCGCCTGCAGGATCTGTTCACGAAGCGCCCGCCCGCGCCCGCTGCGACACAAGCCGCGCCGCAACTCGTGCGCGACAGGTCTGCGCACGTCCGGGTGAACCGGACGCAGTTCATGCAACTGCTGGAACAGTGCGCACCCGATCGCCCGGACCTGGTGATCATCTACCTGGCGAGGCTGGGAGTGGATTTCCACGGCTGATACGCCGCGACGCGGGACTGACAAAAAGACGTCCAGCAGCTTCCTAGCGCGGAAGTTCGTCCGGCTTGATGCCGCTCTCGCTCAGCATATAACGCACGGCGGCCTCGAGTTCAGCCTCGCTGCAATTCAGGCAACCGCCCTTTGCAGGCATGAGTCCCTCCTTGAAACCTTCGCGCACATGCTTCATCAGCACCTTCATGCCCTTGCCTGCCCGCTCCTTCCATTCCAGATCATCCCCCGGCATGGGCGCGCCCTGGGTGGTGCGGGCATGACAGGCGGCGCAACGATAGGCGTAGACTTCCCTGCCGCTGCGCGGCGGTCCCTGATAGGGCTCAACCTTGGTATGGTAGATTTCATCCCGGTAGCCCTGGGTGCCCGCCGGCCGGGTCGCGGCCGGTTTTGCCTGGGCCGCCTTTTTTGCCCCGGCCTTTTCCGTGGCCGAAAATACCTGCGACGACACCAGCGCCAGCAATCCCGCCAGCAACATGCATGCTCCGGTTCTGTTCATGACTTCTCCCCTTTCTTTTGCTCTTCATCACTTGCCGACTCGCGGGCCAGGCGTTCCCGTTCCACCAGGAAATCCAGCACCCGCATCATTTCGTCCTCGCCGCGCACAAAATAGGGCGCAGTCACATACTTGCCATTCACCACCACCGCCGGCACGCCGCGCAATCCATAGCGCACGCTGAGTTCGCGCGCGTGGTCGAGCCGGTCGATGATGGGCTGTGAATAGTAGATTTCCCGTAGTTTTTTCGGATCGGCGCCCTGAGAGACGAGAAACTGCGAGACCATGAATTCGTTCAGATACTGCTTGCCCTGCTCGTGGATGGAGCGGAACAGTGCCGGATGCGCCTTGTCCAGGATGCCCAGCGCCTCGGCCAGATAATAGGCCCGCGCCTGTTCCGCCCAGGTGGGACCAATGATGGCAGGCACGCGGCGAAAAACGACATAAGGCCGTGTCCTGGCCCAGTCCTCCAGTTTCGGATCCAGCCGGTAACAGTGCGGACAGGCATACAGGAACATTTCGGTTACTTCGATCCGATCGTCCGGCATATCGGGCCGGGCGAGTTGCGGTGGATCAATGCGCTGGTACTGGGCGCCCTCCTGATAAATCCAGGGCTGGGCCGCGAGCCGGCCGCTGCCCAGCAGCGTCAGCAACGCAAGGGGAATGACCATCAGACAACGGACGTATTTCATCGTGCACGCTCTCCTGCAGTTGTCGGGAAGGTTTCAGCCGGCCCCGGGCGCGGCAGACGCCGGCGCTGCCACAAATACCAGAGCACCGGCAGCAACAGCATGGACACCAGCGGCGCGGTCACCATGCCGCCGACCATGGGCGCGGCGATACGCCGCATCACCTCGGAACCGCTGCCCTGCCCCAGCATGACCGGCATCAAGCCGATGATGATGACCGCCGCCGTCATGGCCTTGGGCCGCACCCGCAGCACGGCGCCCTCGATCACCGCCCGGCGCAAGCCGGCTTCGTCCCGTGGACGGTGGCGCTCCAGCGCCGCGCGCAGGTAGACCAGCATGACCACGCCGAATTCTGCGGCCACGCCGGCCAACGCAATAAAACCGACCGCGACCGCCACGGAAAGATGAAAACCCAACAGCCACAGCAGCCAGACCCCACCGACCAGAGCCAGCGGCACCGCCAGCATGACGAGCAGCGACTCGGTCAGGCTGCGGAAACTCAGATAGAGCAGTATAAGGATGATAAAAAGGGTCAGGGGTACAATCCAGGCCAGGCGCTGACTGGCACGCGCCAGATACTGGTACTGGCCCGCCCACGACAAGGTGTAACCGGCCGGCGGCTTCAGGCGCTGCGCCAGCAGCGCACGCGCGTCCGCCACCCAGGAACCGATGTCGCGCCCGTCGGTGGTCACATACACCCAGCCGTTGAGACGGCCGTTCTCGCTCTTGATGAGCGGCGGGCCGTCGACCACGCGTATCTCGGCCAGATCCTGCAACTGTACCTGTGTGTCCTCGGTGACCACCAGCGGCAGTTCACGCAGCTTGGCGATGGAATCGCGCAGCTCACGCGGGTAGCGCAGGTTGACCGGGTAGCGCTCGCGGCCTTCCACTGTCCATGTGATGTCCTGGCCGGCGATGGCGATACTGGCGGCCTCTTCGATTTCCTGGATGGACAGCCCGTAGTGGCCGGCGGCGTAGCGGTCGATGTCCACGTCGATGTAGCGCGCGCCCACGGCGCGGTCCGACAGCACACTGGCGGTGCCGGGCACCTCGCGCAACAAGTACTCGATCTGCTCGCCCAGGCGCTGGATGCCAGCCAGGTCCGGGCCCGCAATTTTGATGCCCACCGGGGTATTGATGCCGGTCGACTGCATGTCGATGCGGGTGCGGATGGGCATCAGCCAGGCATTGTTCAGCCCAGGCACCTGCACCTTCGCATCGAGCTCGGCGCGGATGTCGTCCAGATCCACGCCCGGGCGCCACTGTTCACGCGGCTTGAGCTGTATCAGGGTTTCGATCATGGTCAGGGGCGCGGGATCAGTTGCGGTTTCAGCGCGCCCCACCTTGCCGAAAACACGCTCGACCTCGGGCACGGAGCGGATCATGCGGTCGGTCTGCTGCAACAGTTCGCGCGCCTTTCCAATGGAAATGCCCGGCAGGGTGGTGGGCATGTACAGCAGGTCGCCCTCGTCCATTTCCGGCATGAACTCGCTGCCCATGCGCGCCAGCGGCCACAACATGGACGCGAGTAACAGGACCGAGACCGCCAGGACACGCCAGGGCCGCGCCAGCGCGCGCTCGATCAGCGGCCGGTACAGGCGGATCAGGAAGCGGTTGACGGGGTTGCTTTCCTCGGCCCGCACCCGGCCGCGCACCAGCCACACCAGCAGCGCTGGCACCAGGGTCACGGAAAGCCCGGCCGCGGCGGCCATGGCCCAGGTCTTGGTCCAGGCCAGGGGCTCGAACAGGCGCGCCTCCTGCGCTTCCAGCGTGAACACGGGCAGGAAACTCAGCGTGATAATGAGCAGTGAAAAGAACAGCGGCGTGCCCACTTCCACCGCTGCGTCCTGGATGGCGCGCAGGCGGTCGCGGCCGCTCGCGGCGGCCCGCTCCAGATGCTTGTGCACGTTTTCGATCATGACGATGCTGGCGTCCACCATGGCGCCGATGGCGATGGCGATACCGCCCAGCGACATGATGTTGGCATTGATGCCCTGCACTCGCATGACGGCAAAGGCCGCGAGGATGCCCACCGGCAGGCTGAGCAGGATCACCAGCGAAGAGCGCAGGTGCAACAGGAACAGGGCGCACACCGCCACGACCACCAGAAATTCCTCCACCAGGCGCTGTTCCAGGTTGTCCACCGCGCGCCCGATCAGGGCCGAGCGGTCGTAGGTCTCCACCAGCTCCACGCCCTCGGGCAGACTTTTTCGCAACTGTTCCAGCTTCTGTTTCACGGCCTGGATGGTGGCCAGCGCGTTCTCGCCCGAACGCATGACGATGATGCCGCCCACCACCTCGCCCTCACCGTCCAGGTCGGCCACGCCACGGCGCATGGCCGGCCCGATCTGGATACTGCGCACGATGTCATCCAGCAGCACCGAGGAAATCGACAGGCGCCGGCGCACCGTCGGCACGCTGGTGACACCGATGTCCTCCACCCCGTCCACGTAGCCGCGAAAACGCAGCATGTATTCGGCCTCGGCGATCTCCAGTGCCGAGCCGCCGACCTCGGCGTTGGATTCCTGCATGGCGCGCTTGACGTTGGCCAGCGTCAGGTAGTAGCCGCGAAGCCGGTCCGGGTCGATGACCACCTGGTACTGGCGCACCATGCCGCCCACGGTGGCGACTTCCGACACCCCTGGCACGGTCTGCAGTTCGTATTTCAGAAACCAGTCCTGCAACGAACGCAGTTCACCGAGATCGTGCCGGCCACTACGGTCGAGCAGGGCGTACTGGTAGATCCAGCCCACCCCGGTGGCATCCGGCCCCAGGCGCGGCTCGGCCCCGGCGGGCAGGCTGCCGGCAGCCTGATCCAGATATTCCAGCACCCGCGAGCGGGCCCAGTACAGGTCGGTGTCGTCGGAGAAGATCACATAGACGTAGGAATCGCCGAAGAAGGAATAGCCCCGCACCGACACCGCGCCCGGCACCGACAACATGGCGGTGGACAACGGGTAGGTCACCTGATCCTCCACCACTTGCGGCGCCTGACCGGGATAGCTGGTGCGAATGATGACCTGCACATCGGACAGATCGGGGATGGCGTCCAGCGGGAGGGTGCGCAGGGCGTAGATCCCGCCGGCGCTGATCAGCAGCGCCGCCAGCAACACCAGCAGGCGGTTCTGTACAGACCAGCGAATGAGCGCCGCAATCATGACCTACACACAAGCAGCCGGCGTCAGTCCATCGGCCGGCTTCGCGGCCGGTGTCTGCTCTCCGTCACGCAACCGGCTGAGTGGTGGCAAGCGGGGCGAAGGCTGCGCCGCGCCGCCCAGTCCGCTGCCCGCGTTCGCCGCCGGCGTCTCGCTGGCGGGCGCCACCACCGTGCCGGCATGGTCGGCCCCGTCGTCCGCATCGGCGGGAGCCTGCATGCGCCGGAAACCGGCCAGCAGACTGCTCTCGGAATCGATCAGGAACTGGCCGGAGGCCACCACCCGGTCACCGGGGGAAAGCCCCTCGCGGATTTCGATCAGGCCGCCCGATTCCTCACCGGCGATTACCGGTACCGGCCGGTAATGCCCCTCTCCCAGCACCCGCACCACGCGGTCGCCCTCGCCGGTGCGGATCACGGCGTCCGCCGGTACCAGCAACACCTGCCGGCGCGGCTGACCAAGAATGGTGACATGGGCGAACATGCTTTGCGACAGTCCGGTATGATCGCTGCGAAAACGCAGGCCCACTTCCAGCGATCGCGTGGTATAACCCACCGGAGGTTCCACCCGAACCACCTCGCCCTCGAACACGGTGCCGCGCAGGCCGCGCACCGTCATGCGCGCCTTCTGACCTTCTTCCACCCACCCCCACTGACGTTCGAAGATCTCGGCTGTGACATTCACCACGCGGTAGTTGCCGCCAACATTGAATACGGTAAAACCGGTATGCACCGACTCACCCACCCGCCCGCGCCGGGTATAAACCACGCCGTCCTCGAACGCGCGCACCTCCACCGGCATCTCGGGCGGCTCGCCGGCCTGCAGACGGGCGATCTGGTCCGAACTGAGCCCCATGCGCCCCAGTTCCGGCACCATGGCCGCGGCGGTCGCGCGGTCACCGTGGAGGAAAGCTTCCTGGAAGGCGCGTTCGTGCTCGAACAATTCGTCGGACTTGACCGAGAACAGTAGTTCGCCGTCCTCGATGAAGTCGCCCTGCTGCTTGTCGGCCACGTAGACCAGTTCACCACGGATGGGAGGCGACAGGGTCCGTCGCGCCATGGGATCAATGCGGGTGATCTTGCCGATGGTCTCGATTTTGCGCGGCAGATCGCCCAGCCGCGCCTCGGCCGTGCGCACACCCAGGTTGTGGGCCACCGAGGGCTCTATGCTGACGGCGGGCCGGGCGTCGGTTTCACCGGCCGGCGTGGCGCGGCGATCCAGTACCAGATCCATGCCACAAATGGGACAGCTTCCGGGTTCGTGGCCATGAATGGATGCATGCATGGGACACACATAGCCCGGTTCCGCCTCGACTCCCGCTATGGCCTCCAACTCGGGGGCCTCCGTGGCACCGCCAGCGCCCTGCGGCTGCCAGCGACCAAACAAATACCCGACGGCAATGGCCACAACGGCCGTGAATATCAGACTTTTTCGCATTATTCAGTTCCCCTGCATCCCCGTCCCGTGTTCGTGTTCCCTTTCGGCCCCCTGCCTTGCGAACGGCCCGCTGACCGGGGACCCCAGCCGCAGGCGGTACACCCAGGGCCAGTACTTGCCCGTAACCAGCAGGGTCCCGTTTCCGGCGTCCCAGGCCAGTCCGTTGGCCACGGCCGTGGTGTGCGGCCGTTGCGACCAGGGCCACAGGCTGCTGAGATCGATCCAGCTTCGCACCTCGCCAGTTGCCGGGTCGATACGCGCCACGCAATCCCCCGGATAAACATTGGCCAACAGGGCACCGGGTACCGCCTCCAGTTCATTGAGCCCGGTAACCGGCCGCCCCCCGTCCCGCACCTGCACACTGCCGACGGGGTGATAATCGTCGGCATCCAGAAAACGTAGCCAGGGACTGCCATCACTCACCACCAGGCGGCCATCCACATAAGCCAGACCCCAGACCTCGCCCGGGAGCCGAAAATGTCCTGCCGGCGTCAAGTCCGGCATCCGGTAGCGCAGCCCGATGCCCGCCTTCCAGGTCGCTTGTATCAGCTCGGCACCGACTGCGGTCAGCCCCTCGGCGAACAGTCTGGCTTCTACCTGGTGACGGGCCAGCACCCGTCCGCTGCGGGTCTGCACCCGACGCAGGCCGGAGCGACCATACAGGCCGGTACTTTCGTACAATTCGCCGGCAACCAGCACCAGCCCCTGGGTAAAGGCCTTCGGGTCGTGTGGATAATGCGCCACCACACGGTAGTCCTGCAACGGCGCGGCCATGCGCTGCATGCCGTGGCACAACGGACGCAGCGGCTCGTCGGTTGCGGCGGGTAGCGATACGGTTCGCATTCCCATGGCGGCCACCGGCCACGCCAGCCAACCGGCCAACAGGCTCGAAAGACACCGCATGAGCACAGCACTGTGCCGGGCAGCATTCCTCATACCGCGCCCAAATCGTGGCCCCACAGGCAGCCACGCTCCAAAAAAATTCCAATACGCACTATAATTTATTTATATCAGGGTTTCCCCTAACAGTAAGTAACTTTTGTTCCACAGAAGGGCGCTCACCCGATGCCGCTTTCCGCCGCTCAGCACGAAAACTGGCCTGGGCCGCCAGCAACAGCAAGGGCATATCGTGCCGGGTGCGAGAGAACACGCCACCCGACCAGCGCCGCCACGCCTTGAGCGCGGCACGAGGCCGGCCATCGCCCAACTGCCCCAGCAACCGCGCCATCAACAGGAAGGACTGCCGTCCGGCGGCACGGTTGTCCGGCTGTTCGAGCAAGCGCCCGGACAACTCGGCCACTTGCGCCGGCCTGTGCCCGGCCAGCGCCACAAAAAGCGCCAGCCAGTCGCGCACGGGGTGGCCAGCCGCCGCCGTGCCCGGACAGATATCCTGATCGAGCCGCCGCCACAGATTTACGGCTTCGTCCCGCGGCAGATAGGGTAGTGTCTCGCCGGCAAGGGCGAGAAGCTGCTCGATCACCAATTGGAGGTCGGGATCGCAACGGCCGCGCAGCAGGCGCAGATAGGCCAGCCGCTGGCGCGCGGCGGCTTTGAGCATTGCCTCGTCTGGCAGGCTATCGGCCGCCCCGGCATCGACCAGCAAGCGCGCCGCCTGGGCGCGGGCGGCCACCAGAGCCTGGGCCGGCGGATAATAGGCGTCGGGAAAGATCGCCGCCCCTCCCTCCGCCACTTCCCGGCCTTCCAGCCAATCCAGCACCGGCAACGGTGCCTGGCGCAGGCGCGTGAATTCGGCCGCCGTACGGCCCATGAAGCGCGCCCGCGCCGCGCGCTGATCCAGGAAGGGGTAATAATCGGAATTGGCCGGCTCTGGAAAAAACCGCAACAAGGGCTCCAGCAGACCGCGCCCGGCAATACGGCGCAGGCGCAGGTCATCGAGACTGTGCACGCCCACCTTGCGCAGTTCGGCCGCCACAGCCGGCTGACCGAACAGCCTGGCATCATCCGGTTCACCCACCGGCCCGCCCTTCCGCGCAACAATCAGAAGGTCGAGTGCGTTGGCGGCGTAGAGTTCATAGTCGGGAAAATTCTCCTGCACCGCCTTGAGCACCGAGGCCACCAGGCCGGTGTCGGTTTCATACAGCTGGAACCACTGCACCAACAGTCCTCCGTCGGCCAGGTAACGCCGCACGTGGCGGTAGAATTCCGTGGTAAACAGACCTGCCACGCCGCTGACCCAGGGGTTGGATGGCTCGGATATGATCACGTCGTAACGCGCGCCGCGCGCCGCGAACCAGCTACGGGCATCATCGATGAAAATGTGGCTGCGCGGGTCCTGGTAAGTTCGCCCCACCTCGGCGCCAAAGCCGCGCGAGGCGCGCACCATTGCCGGCTCGATCTCGATGGTATCGACACGTTCCAGGCGCTCGTCCGCCAGCAGGGCGTGCGCGGTCAGGCCCGAACCCAGACCGATATTGGCAACCCGCCGCGCCTGCGGGTGCAGCGCCAGCGGCAACAGGCCGGCCAGCACCATGGTGGACTGATCGCTGGTGGGCGGACGCTCGGGGTGCATCATGATGCTGGCATCCGGCTTGCCGTTGGTGGTGACGGTGAGGGTGCCGGCTTGTGGATAATAGATGGTGTCGATGGAGGCGGACTTGCCGTCTTCGTGAAAGCGGATCTCCATGGCCGGGTCCAGCACCGCGCCACGCCGGTATACGCCGGACGCGAGTTGGTGCGGGTCCAGCGCCACCATCAGCAGAACGGCGACAGCCGTCGCCGGGGCCGTCACAGCCAGGGCGCGCGCGGAAAACCGTAGCGGCCGCGTCGCCAGCACATACAGTAGTACCAGTCCCAGGCCAATGTCGAGCAACGCGCCGAGCGCCAGGGTACCCTTGAGTCCAAGCAGGGGAAAGCCCAGGTGCACGGCAATAAACACGCCGGCAATGGCACCCACCGTATTCCATGCATACACCGCGCCAATGCAGCGCTCCCCCGCGCCCTGTCTGAGCAGCCCGTAGGTCACCAGCGGCAGGGTCATGCCGGCGCAGAAGGTGGCGGGAAACATGACCGCCATGGAGATGGCGTGACTTGCCACGTTGAAAACGTCATAGCCGCTTGCATCCCGCGGCAGCAGCCGGACGATATAGGCCATGGCGGCATAGCTCAGCTTGTACACCGGCAGGGTCAACAGAGCCAGCGCGCCCATGGCCAGCTGAACCCGGGCCAGACTCGCCACCGGATCGCTCAGACCATCCAGGCGCCGGCGCATCCACCAGCCACCGGCGGCCAGACCGAGAATGAAAGCACTCAGCATCAGTTCGAAGGCGTGGCTGGAACTGCTCAGAACCAGCGACAGCATGCGCAGCCACACCACCTCATAGATAAAGGAAGCCAACCCGGTAACCAGCGCGGCCAGCAACAACAGACGCGGCCGGTGCCCGGGCGCTGAACCTCCCGATACCCCACCCGACGTATCCTCCGGGGCACGCTCCGCCTCGGGCTCGCCGCGCAGACGCCCGGCCAGCAAGAATGCCGCGCCCGCGGCCACGCAAAGATTGATGATACCGGCGATGTGCAGCGTGCCCGGCAGACCCCAGGTATCGATCAGCCAGAAACCGCTCGCCAGCACGCCCAGCGCCGCGCCGAGGCTGTTGACGAAATACAGCAAGGACAACAGCCGCCCGCGCCGCCGTGGATGGCGCCGCATCAGTCCGGCCGCCAACAGGGGAAAGGTCATGCCCAACAACACCGACTGCAGGGCAATGAGCGCAGCGGCACCGGTCCACTTGTACAGCGCCACTGTCAGTGACGAATCCAGCGCAGGGATGACGCTCTCGTAGGACAAATCGACGAACCCGGAATAGGCCGGGTGAAAACCGAGCGCCATCAGGCCGATGCCGGCCTCTACAAGGGCATAGGCCAGTAACAGGCGCGTGGCACGCACGCTGTAGCGCCCGGCCAGCCAGGCCCCCAGCGCCATGCCGCCCATGAAAATGGCCAGCACCAGGGTCTGGGCCAGCGCCGCGTGACCCAGGAACAGACCAAGGTATCGGGTCCAGGTCGATTCATAAATAAGCCCGGCAAAGCCGGACGCGGCGAACAGCGTCAGCAGCGCAAACAGGTGCAATGCCTCGCTACCGGTCAAACCCGTGGCATGCGCGCAGGCAGGCGGCGCGGCAGGCGCTGTATCCGTCATGATGAGCTACCGCGACCGGGCCGGTGCTCAGCGCGCGCCCGGCCGGTTTTTCGGCGACAGGGCGCACCAGTCCACACCATCGGCGCCGCCACGCACCGCCACGCCGGCGTCCACCAGCGCCTGCGCAAGACTCCCCCGCTCACTCAGCACCTCCGATATCGCATGATCATCGGCACTGTTTTGCATGCGTACATCCTTCACATACAGGTGGACGGCGTTGGAGAGGAAATCGCGCGTAACCCCCATGGCGCGGGCCGCCGCCGCGCGCTCACAGTCACTGGCGCGGGGCGTATCCTGAGCCAGCGTGATACCCGGCACCTGGATTTCCAGGGTGCGGGTGAAACCGGTGCTGTCGGTATCGAACAACAGCACCACCCGATCCGGTGCTGTCACGTCGATCAGGCGCGCGTCGCGCTTGCCCGGATAAGGCACGAATTCGGCCGCCGCCAGGGGCAGCACGAAAGAAAACAGGAAAACAGGCAGCATGATATGCCGCAGAAGGCGTGATATCGAATGTTCTTTGTTGTTGGCGGACATGGTTTACAAACCCCTCTTTCTCAGACTTCCGACCAGTTGCTGAACCGGTAAAACGCAAAATCCCCTCCCGGAAGATCCGGGAGGGGTTTTGCGGGTCCACCCTGCGCGATCAGTGCAGGGAGTAGATTGCCACACCGTGATGCAGAGGATCGAACTGGTACATCTTCAACCGCCGGCTCGGCTCATAGTTGAAGGTGATGTCGAACTTGTGCATCCCCGGCTTGCCATCCGGCCCGGGCATGGGTATCGGCTGCAGGCCGGTCGGACCACCCACGTTCGGCCACAGGTAGTTGCGTCCGAAGGTGAAGAAGCAGCCCGAACCCAGTTGCGGCATGCCGTTGACCGGATCCATCGGATTGCGCGGCGTGGGCTGCAGGAACTCCTCCGTGCCACCCCGGTTGATCGGGAACACCTCCTCTTCGCCCGCGATCACGTTGGCCGGGTTGTTGAAGGGGTCGAAGTTCGCCGGATGCCCGGCGGGAACAACCGGGTGCGGCCCTTGCAGCGTCGTCGGGTCGGTTAGCTGGAACTGATTCTCCCAGCCGCGCGAGCCACCGAAGTCCACATTACGGTAGAAGTGCGTGAAGTTATCACCGTTGTAGACCGTGACCTTGACGTTGTAGGGACGGATATTCCAGTCATGCAGGCTGCCGTTGGCGGTGCCCTTGAAACTGGCCGGACCCTGGCCACTGCCTTCGCCGGTGAGACCCTGGCGGCTGCCGTAGATTGTGTTGTTGACGAACAACAGCGTCAGCGTGGCATCGGGATCTTCCTCCACACCAGCCGGCAACTTGGTACGATCGACCCAGTCGAAATAGGCCGCCTTCAGCTCCTTCACGTAGCCCTTGAGCTGCATGTGCAGCTTTTTGTGCTTGAAGCGCTTCTTCCAGGCATGGTGATCACGCCAGTTCTTGCGGTCGTACAGGCGCAGTTGATCCTGCATGGACCGGAACACCATCCACATGCGCTTGGCCGGGGACAGATCGCCGATCTGGGAGATCGCATACATGCGGTCGTCCAGGTTGTTGCGCGGATCGCAATCCGGGTCCTCGGCGCCACCCTCACAGAAGGCCGCCTTTTCCCATTGCGGCAGGGTCCATTTGTTGGGTCCGGCACGCTTGACGGCATTCTCGATGGCCTGGACGCGCGGCGGGTGAATGCGCCAGCCCCAGTGGTAGATCAGGCTGAGGTACTTGCCCTTGGTCTGCTTGACCTTGACCGTGTAGCGCACTCCCTCCTCCAGCATGGGGAAGAAGGTCTCGTCCAGGGACGCATGCCGGTTGGCCGGCGGGCTGTCGGCGCCGTTGGGCAACTGGATGCGGTTGAAGTGCGACACCATGGGGGAGAAGTCCTCCATGCCGCGATGCAGGATGTGCACCCGGTAAGTGATGGTCCAGGGCGCATCGAACACCGCCGAGGGATCGATGAACATGGCGTCGGCCTCGATGTGCTGACCCCAGTAGTACATGTTCACCACCACGTTGCCGCCTATCACGTTGCCGTCGGCGTCGAACTCCGGCTCCACCTTCTTGACCTTGGTCAGCCCGTCATAGTGCAACTGGGACAGCCCGCTGTAGGCACGGTCGATGGGGTTGCCTTCAAGGATGTCGATACCGAACTGCACCAGGCTGGCGAGGTCTTCCTTTTCACCGTGGTGTTTCTTCTTCCAGCCCTTCCTTTCATGCTTGTCATGCTTGCCACCCCGTCGTTCGTGCCGATTCTCCCGGATCCGCTTGCCCTCGGCGATGGCCTCGATCTTGTCGATGATCATGTCCAGATCCTGGTCCGGACTGCGCGAATCGATGGACTCCGTCATCACCGGGCCGTCGTGCAGGTTGTACGGGTTGTCCGGCGTGGACGGCAGCGTATTGGGCATTTCCCGGCCGCTGTAGTCGCGCAGGTTTTCATACACCGTCATCAGGAAGTTGCTGCCCGGCGGCTCCGCGAAGGGATCCTGCGGCGGGTGCTGGCCCTCCGGCGTGACCACGTAGGTGGTATCACCATCGACCGTCACCTGTGACAGGCCCGGTTCGGGCTGCGCGCACGGGTGGTCAAGGTAGGCATACACTTCCTTGCCCATGGCCTTGGACAGGAAGGGATCGAACCGGAAATCGCATCCGGCCCAGGTCGTGCCGGCGAGGCTCATGCCGCCCGCCAGCAGACCCAGCATCGAGGCCAGGCGGCCTCTATTGAACAACGTTTTTTGCTTCATGGGATTTTCACCTCCTCTCCACGCCACCGTTCTTGGCCGGCAACATGGAGGATTATTGTGTTGTAACGTCGGTCCGCTCGTTGCAAGTCGATTGCCTTGCGGTCGCGGGCCTCAGACACTGTGCATATCCACCAGGAAGGGCCGGTGCAGCTTGCCGGTCGCCAGCCGGGCCACCGGCTCGGCGATGAACAGAGGCTGCAACTGACTGGGCTTCTTGGTCCAGCGTCCGGTCTTCTCGTTACCTATCCAGGTCAGTCCGTAGAGGCTGCCGCGGGCGTTGAAGGACGCCATGATTTCCCGGATATCCTCCGGCGCGCCGGTGAGGAAAGGCCAGTCGGCACCGTGCTTGTCAGCCAGGGCGCGCAGCGCCTCCGGCGTGTCGCGGCGCGGATCGGTGGTCACCGTGTACATGTGCACATCCTTGCCCACCTCGCCAATACGGTCCTCGATGATTTCCTTCACCTTGACCAGGTTGCTGATGACGGGGTAGTAGTCCTCGCCCCGCACGGAAGTGAAACTGACCAACACCAGCTTGTCGGCGATCAGGTTCTCGTAGAACCAGCTCTTTTGCTTGAACTGGTCCTGCACCAACACCTGGGGAAAACGGCTGGCGTTCTTGCCGTCCGTCGCACGTGGGCAGGTCTTGATGGCAGCGCTGTTACCGCTCTGCAACGGCGCATTTGCCGCCGTCGCCACGACCGGAACCGCGGCAGCCGCACCTGCCAGAAAAGTTCTTCTCGTCGTCTTGCTCATTATTGAACTCCTTGAAAATTCCGCTTCATATGATCGAAGGACAGAAAGCGCGCATCAGCGCCGCCACCGGCCACCGCCGGTGCTGCCACCATTGTCGGGGATGATATCCCAGCGCCCCATCATGGCGTTGTCCTCGTGCACATTGTTGTGGCAGTGGATCGGATAACGGCCCAGGAAGTCGTCGAAGCGATAGAACACCTTGGCGACATCGTTGGGACCCAGGGTGGCCACGTCCTTGCGCGAACGCAGCACGCCGGTGGGCGGCTTGCCGTTCCATTCCAGCACCTGGAACTCCTCGAAGTGCACATGCACCGGGTGGGCCCAGGAACTGCCCGCGTTGCGGAAGGTCCAGATCTCGGCAGTACCCTGCCGCGGCGAGGCGTCGATCTTGGTCGGATCGAAGAAATCGTGGTTGATGGTCCACAGCCCCATGTCGTGGTCGAACACCCATTCGCGCTCCGCCACCACCTCATCGAGGTTGATGTCTGGCAGCTTGCGCATGAAGTCCGGAATGCGGCTGTTGTCGGGCGCTTCCAGATTCTTGATGCGGAACTGCATGACCGGCATGCGATCGGGGCCTTCCAGGCGCCGGCCGGTCGGACCCTGGCCGTTGACCTGTTCCATAAGGTTGTACATGTTCACCGTGTCGCCCGGACGGTAGCGCGAGAAGTCGATGATGACATCCTGGCGGTTGGCCGGACCCATGACCAGGCTGGTCACGCTCACCGGCTCTTCCAGCAGGTTGCCGTCGCCGGCGATCACGAACATCTCGGAATTGTCGCCCAGAGCCAGCTCGTAGAAGCGCGAGGGGCCGCCGTCGACGATGCGGAAACGGTACTTACGCGGCTCCACCTCCATGTAGGGCGTAACCTTGCGGTTGACCGTGATCAGGTCACCCAGATGGCCGTCGGTGTCAAACAGGTTGTAGGCCGGGTTGCCCTGCTGATCGAAACGCACGTCGTGCAGGATCAGGTAAACATCGTACTTGCCGTAGGTACCAGGCAGACGCAGGGCATGCGGATTGGGATCGTTCTCGTCACCGGAATCCAGCTCGTCGTAGAACACGGTCATGGCGGACAGGCCCGCGTACACGTTGGTGGCGGTGAAATCAGCCATGTGATCGTGGTACCACAAACTACCCAACGCCTCGCGCGGGTCGTTGCGCGCGTACATCATGGCATAGTGGTAGTCCCAGTACTCTCCCGGCCCGAAGAAGTCCATCGGGAAACCGTCACTCTCTGACGCGGTATGCGCGTTGTGCAGGTGTGTGGTGATGTAGGGCAGACCAAAAGGAATCAGCGCATTCTCCGTCGCAGGCAGGTCGTTGAAACGACGCACAAGCACCGGCTCGCCGTAGCGGGCCACCAGGGTTTCACCCGGCGTCGCGCCGTTCCACATCCAGGCCAGCGAACCGAAGCCCAGCGGGTTGAGGTTGGACAGATCCTCATGATAGTTCCACAACCCTTCGGTAATGCGCTGCACATAGTGCTTGACGGGCTGAAATTCGTCGAAGCGCTGGTGCCGGTTGGGATCCGGCGGCGGCGTCAGCATCGCCGGATCCACCGGTTTCATGGCCGGCGGAATATACAGCGGCTCGTGAAAATGCCGCACCGGAGGACTGTCCGGTTCCGTCAAGGGGCTGCGAATGCCTTCGGGGCGACACAACTGCGCCTGGGCCAGGCGGGGCAATGCCGCTCCCCCAAATATCGCCGGCGCACTGGCTACCGCCATTGCACCGGCTTTCAATACTTCTCTTCTTTTCGCCATTATTCCCTCCAAGTCTGTGCGATGACCGACGGTTTCAGGGTGCCGGCGTGCGCGCCGGAGCCCTCCAACTCGTTTCCCCGGCCGCTTGGCCGTACACCCTGAAACCCGGTCAATTCTTTGGCTTAGCATGTTTCCCCATAAAACCTGCGTCTGCTGCATCGACCCCGGGGGTGGATACGATGCAGGGCAATTTGTATCAGGGTTATTACCTATTGTCTGTGGCATTTGTTCCAGATAGTTCCAAAAAACCTGTTTTCATGTTCCCAAAAAACTGTCTATCGATCTTGAGAGTTGCTGGACAAAACAAATGTGTGAAAAAGCACAGCCTGCGGAAAGGGGTTGGCGATACACTCGACCCAATCAGAATAGCGACTGAAATTAACTTAACCTACTGTTTGAAAAGCAGTTATCTCGATGTCCTATAGCAGACACACCAACCTGACGCCACTCGTTCTGTCCGTCATGCTGATCTCCGCGGCCGCCGGCGCCCAAACCAGCCAGCAGTTCCTCGCACTGCCGGAGGTCAGCTATCTGCATCAGTCACCGGGCGTTTCCGGCGACACCGACGCGGACACCCGCGCCAGCCTCGACCTGCTTTACGGGCTGGACGTCGGGCATTACCGGTTTTTTGCCGAATTGATCGCAACGGACGAGAAACGCGACCTGGCCCGCCTGCATCTGGGATACGAAACCCGTCATGGAACCTCGGTGCTGGCCGGGCGGTTCCAGGTCAACCAGGGTTACTGGAACAAGGCCTTCCATTTCCGAAACTACATCCAGTCGTCCATCCAGCCTCCGGGCATCGCGGACTTCGAGGGCGAAGGCGGGGCACTGCCCTCGCACTTTTCCGGCATCAACCTGAGCCAACTGTGGACAACGCCGCAAGGCGCCATCATTCAGGCGGAGGCCGGTTTCGGCATCGGCGCGAAGTATGAAGGAGGACGTCTCGACGCCTATGACCTGGACAATCCTGACGGTGGCCGAAAGACATCGTTCAGCCTGCGGCTGACCTACAACCGCGATGAGAACAGCGACGCGGGTTTCGGCCTGTTTGTGGCGGGCAATCATATCCCCCTTTCCGCAGCGGGGTTGCGCGAGAACCGGCAGACGGTCGCGGGTGCATGGATCAACAACCACCTGGCCGCGCTGAGGATCCATGGCGCTCTGTACGGCGTGAACAACGCGATGGAGACAGGTTCAGGCCGATCCCGGACTCGTTTCTACAGCACATGGCTGCAGGGAGACTATTCGCTCAGGCGCTCCCTGACGTCCTACCTGCGCCTGGAACAGAGTGAGGGCGCGCGCTCTGACGCCTACCTGGAACTGTTTCCCGGTTTCGTGCACCACCGCCGGCTGGCGGGGCTGCGCTGGGATCTGCTGGAAAACCATGCTGTGAAAATCGAGTACGCCCACACCGGTTTTCTGCATAGCGGTTCGGATCAGTGGGCGGTACAGTGGAGTATGATACTTCCGTGATACGTAGCTGCATTTTGCTGCTCCTGCTGTGCAGCACCCTCGGCCCGTCGTCCGGGCTCGCCATGGACTGCCCACTGCTGATCGTCGCCTCCCCCGACGTTGCGGTGGATCATCTCTCGCGGCGGGAGGTGCGACGCCTGTATCTAGGAATTCCCTACCGCACCCGGAATGGTCTGTTGCAACCGGCGCGCAACACCTCCGACAGACTGATTCAGGAAGTCTTCCTGCAGAAAATCCTGGCGATGACGGAAACCCTGTACCAGCGCCTGCTGGCCATGCACCTGGTGCGCCTGCGCCAGCCCGGCCCTGTCACCATCGACGACCCACACAGGCTGATCGAACTGTTGCGCGACAGGCCTGATCTGGTCTCGTATCTGTGGGCCTCGGACCTGCCCCCGGGAAACACCCTGAAAGTGCTGCTGGAGGTTCCGTGCGAGAACAACTAGCACGCCTAAGCGGCTGCCTGGCAAGCCGCGCCCTGTTCGCCGCCGTATCGATAAACCTGTTGCTGGTGACCCTGTTCTATCTCGTCATCGTCAACGCCGTCGTCATCAACATGAAGGACGACTTCGTCGCGGCCGCGCGGGTCAAGAGCGACCTGGTGGCCCGCCTTCTGCCGGCCCATCCGGACACGCCGGAAACCGCGGCCGCGCTGACCGACATCATGCTATCCGGCGAAATCGTCTACGCGGATTATGGTCCGGGAACGCACTTGCTGGCCCCGGGAATGAAAAATCCGCCACCCCGCTTCCGGGAGGATTTCCGTTTCGGCGAACACGGCGACGACATTTATTTCATCAGCGTGCCACTCAACGCCGCGGAGGGGCCGGAAAGCCTTCGCCTGGGCTTTTCGGAGCAAGGCATGCAACAGAACATCGACCAGATATACCGCAACGGACTCTACCTGTCGGCACTCTACCTGCTGCTGCTCGTGCCGCTTTCCCTGATGGCCGCGCATTCGATATCCCGTCCCATACAGGCCCTGCGCAATAGTGCTCACCTTGTCGCCAGCGGCGAGGTATCGACTCCAATCAGCCAGGACACCCGCATCGTCGAACTGCGCGAACTGGCCCGGGATCTGGAGGTCATGCGTTCCACCCTGGTCGCCAGGGAGGCCCACTATGCAGCGATTCTGGACAACGCCGCCGAAGGCATTCTGGTGCTCGATGAACAGGGACACATACAAACCGCCAACCTTTCCGCGCAACGTATCCTGGGACTCGAATCCACAACCTGGACCGGCATGCACCTCGCCACCGCGCTGGGCATGGAAGCCGGCAGCTTCAGCGACCACCGCGGAGCCTTTCACATAGACGGCCACCGCCTGATCACCCTGCACGATGACAGTGGCAACGCGCACAGCATTCTCAATATCGCCGCCAGTTCCTTCGTGCATTCCGGAAAACGCGTCTACGTACTGCTGGTGCAGGACATCACGCGTCACAAGGAATTGCAGAACCGCCTGCATTTCATGGCCTACCACGACCTGCTGACCGAACTGCCCAACCGGCAACTGTTCGTGGAACGGTTGAACGAGGCCATCGCGCGCTCATCCCGCTACGCCTCGCGCCTGGCCGTGCTGTTTCTCGACCTGGACCACTTCAAGGTCATCAACGACAGCCTCGGGCACCAGTATGGCGACCTGCTGCTGCAGTCCGTAGGCCGGCGACTGAAACAGTGTGTGCGGGAAACCGACGTCGTAGCGCGACTTGGCGGCGACGAGTTCACCATTCTGCTGTCCACGATCGAGGAACGCGAGGATGCCGGCCAGGTCGCAGAGAAAATCATCCACGCCCTGACCATCCCCTTTGATCTGAAACACTACCAGCACTATATCGGGGTCAGTATCGGCATCAGCATCTACCCGGATGACGGCGTGGACGCCGAGAGCCTTATCAAGCAGGCTGACACCGCAATGTACCAGGCGAAGTCCGGCGGCCGGAACCGCTGCCACTACTACAGCGAAGACATGCAGCGCAGCGCAATACGGCGCCTTTCCCTGGCCAACAACCTGCGCAGCGCGCTGGCCGGGAACGAGCTGACGATCCATTACCAGCCCATCGTCGGAACCCTGGAACAGGATCTGGCGGGCGCCGAGGCGCTATGCCGCTGGAACCACAAACGCCGCGGTTACATCCCGCCTTCCGACTTCATCCCCATTGCGGAAGAAACCGGTATCATCACGAATCTCGGGATATGGGTATTGCGACGTGTCGCCGGAGATGCGGCCGAGTTGCTGGAACACCTTCCCGCGCTGAGGATGAACGTCAACATATCCGCCCACCAGCTCTACCACCGGGAATTCTTCGAGGTGCTCGACGCCATAGCCTCCGACCACCCGGAAATCGCGGATCACCTGGTACTGGAAATCACGGAAACCGCCGCCATGATCGATATCGAGGGCGCGTCGCAACGGCTGGCGCGGCTGCGCGACATGGGCTTTGGCATCGCCCTGGACGACTTTGGCACCGGACACTCGTCCCTGTCCTATCTGCGGCGTCTGCCCGTGGACGTGCTGAAGATCGACAGCTCGTTTATCGATGAAATGGCGCAATCGCCGCATGCAGCCGGCATCGTACGCAACATCGTCACCCTCGCGAGCAGCCTGAAGCTGAAAAGTGTGGCGGAAGGTGTCGAACAGGAGGCGCAACTGGAGATGCTGCGCGAGATAGGCTGTTACGCGGTACAAGGCTACCTGTTCAGCGCCGCGATAGAGAAAACCGCTTTCGTGGCTCTGGCGAAACAAGCATCCATCGGCGGGAGACTGCCAACGCGACCCTGTTCTGACGGCACGGGATAAGTCGCTCAGGCGGGCACATCCCGCGCCCGTTCCTCGCCGGCATCGACCGGCCAGCGCTCCACGCGGTTCCGGCCGGCCTCCTTCGCGGCATACAGGGCCTCGTCGGCCCTTTTGACCAGCGCCGCTCCGTCCACGATATCGGCATCGAGCACCGCCACGCCGAAACTGCAGGTCACCGGAGGATGAGCACCGTCACGTTCAATCGCCGCCCGGATCGCCTCGGCGTGGGATACCGCCCGGGCCAGATCCTGGCCCCAGAGAATCAGACAGAATTCCTCGCCACCATAACGTCCCAGCGCGTCATCGGCCCCCAGTTTCGCAGTAATGATTGCCGCGAAACGCTTGATAACGGCGTCGCCGGTTTCGTGCCCCCAGGTATCGTTCACGGCCTTGAAATGATCGATGTCCGCCATCATGCAGGCCAGCGGCACACCGTTGCGGCGCGCCCGCGCGATCGATTTTTCCAGGAGGTCGAAAAACGCCCGACGATTCAGGCAGTCCGTGAGGGGATCCTGGGTCGCGAGCACCCGCAGGCGCTGGTTCTGACGCCGGATTTCGTTTCTCGACGCTTGCAGTTCCGACAGCGCCTTTTCCAGTTGCCGATTCTTGTCTTCCAGCACGGTCATGTCGTCGAAAGTTGCCAGCACACCGCGGACCTTGCCATCCTCGCCGACAATGGGTGACGCGTTCACGGAAAAGGTGCGCATCTCGCCATCGGCGACTTCCAGCCGCAGCACCTTGCCGGTCTGCCGACAGCCGTCCCGCAGCGCCCGCATCCAGGGTGTATCCGGGGCAGGCTGTCCGGTTTCCGCAAGACACCAGTCCCAGTCCATGATACGCGCGCCCATGACACGCTGTTCCTCCCGGCGAGTATCCGCAAGAAAACGGGAATTGGCCAAAACCACGGAACCACGCTTGTCCATCATCACCACTCCCTCGGCAAGCGCGTCGAAGGCAAAGCGAACCCGCGCCGGCAGAAAAGCGCCGGGGTCGAGGTGGCGCAAGGTGCGCCGCATGAACAGCAGGAAGCCGACCGAGGCCAACAGGCAGACAAACAGGGTCAGCTTGAGCAGCGGCGTAAGTTCCACACCGAAAAGCAGGCTCGGGTACAGGGGTGAAAACCGCACCTCCACGCCACCCCAGCGCTGGTCGCCACGGTAAATGGGCACGATCGCCTGGTTGGGCAGGGAACTGTTACCCTCGGGGTCGATTTTCCAGTACCCGTCGTGAGGCCCGGAAACCGCGAGACGTTCCCCGTTCACGCGCCGCAGGGCCGCGGAGAGTACGTCTTCGTTGCGTCTGACCAGCGCGTCAACGGTCTCCCGTATGGCAACAATATCGCCTCGGCTGGCGGCAACAGAAAGCTGCACCGCAAGCGATTCCACCACCTTTTTGCGCGCGTCCAGGACTGCCTGGCGCGAATCAGGCATCAGGCCGAACAGGTCAGCCGCAAGCAGGTAGCTGAGTGTCAACAACACGAGACCCAGCGTGATAAACACGATGGGAGACTTTCTCGCCATCACGACTCGCCCCTGTTGTCCGCTTTCCCGTCCAGTACAGCGGCCACTGCCCTGCGCTCCTTGACCTCGCGTTCCGCCTCGTCCCTGGAGCGACGCTTGCGTTCCTCGCGTTCACGGCGGCCAAGCGCCAGAACCGGAAGCGGGTCGACCCACCGCCAGATGGGAATGGACGACAGCGTCATGGCTAGCAATGATCCACCGCGCAACATCCAGGCCACGAAACCGGCGGAAAATGTCCACACCACACCACGTGTCGCGGCGAGCAGCCAGGGGAAACGTCCTTCTCCCGAAACATCGATATCGGATCCGGCGCGTTCCAGCGCTCTCCACAACGCCTCGGACAGGTGAGGATCCTGGTGTACCGGTGTCTTGTCGGGAGGAGCAACAGCCCGGACTTCGCCCTCCCCCGCGTCCGCGACCGGGGGCGTATGCAACGCATCGCGAATCGTCTGCTGGCCGCCCGAAGCAACCTGCTCCGTTACTGCTTTCGGGGCCGGCTCCCGGGCAGCTTCAATCTCCATACCGCCCGCGAGATCGCCGTGACTGCCGCCGCCACGCAGCACCGGTCCGAGTTCGGGCGCCGGATCCGGCGGCACGCTGACCACCCCCGGAGGCAACATCAACGGGGCTGGCGGCATGTTGATGTCGATAGTCAAGGGTAGCCGAAACAGATCCGGCGGCGTTACGTCAACAGAAAAATGAACGCCGCTCAGGCGATTCCCCACTCCATCACCGACACTGAACCCGAATCCACCGCCAGAGGCTCCATCCTGCCTGTAGAACAGGCGCCCCGCATCAATATCGGCCTGGGTGAAGGTGTCGTTGATGCCAAGCGCCACACCGTTCAGTTCCAGAACGGAACCGGCCGACAACGACTCCAGACGATAAACGATGCTCGCAGCGGGTTGCGCATCGGCGACCTGCAACATGTCCGCCGTGACGACAAAGCCCTCGCCGGGCGCAGCACTCGCACCAGTGTTGTTGACGACATGAGGCGCGGTATCGTCCACGGGCGTCACGGTAATGTCCAGGCTCTGACCCGTAACCCTGTTACCCTGACCATCATCGACATTGAACCGGACGCTGTCTGCCAGTGTATCGCTGCCATCGTGCTGGTAGACAAGCAAGCCAGCATCCACATCGGCCTGCGTGAAGACGCTCACCGCCACGCCCGGGGCGCCCACGAACTCCAGCCGCCCGTTCAGCGGCGGTTCGATGACCTGATAGACCACGTTCGAGGGAGGCTGGTCGCTGTCGACAAACTGCAACACGGAGGTCGACAGCGTAAAGCGCCCACCTTCGGGCAGCGCGAAACCGGTATTGGCGACCGGAACGGGTGGCGTATCGTCGATATTGTTCAGATTGACAGTCACGAACGCAGTGTCGGTCAATGCCCCCGTGCCGTTGTCCTGAACCTGCACGGTCAACGTGAACGAAGGCGTGGTCTCAAAATCGAGCTGCGTGACGTCGTTCACCCGGAGTGCGCCGGTGGCGGCGTCGATCACGAATGCGTTCCCGCTGTTGCCCCCCGTGATCGAGTAGCTCAGGGTATCCAGCGGGTCCTCGTCACTGGCGAGCACCGTGCCCA
>WGBO01000045.1 GCA_015494295.1 Gammaproteobacteria bacterium
AACCGGAACCGTCTCGCCACGCTGCGAGAACGCCTGTATGTAAGGCAGGAGGATCTACGGCAAGAACTAAAAGCCAAAATTCATGCCAATCGAAGACAACAGAACATACAGGAAAATATCATTGAAGAGATAAAATACAAGCTGGAAACTCTCGTTCTCGAAAACCGACGAGCCCGGAAGCTGAATAAACCCGGGATAGGAAACCTTCATGAACAGGCGAAAAAACTTGTCGCAGACCATGCTCGAGCCGTCGCCAGGCAAAGACAAGCCATTAACTACCTGGAAACCAAGCTACACAACCTGAGTGAAACCCACGCCCTTTCGCCACCACTGAGATCAGCCGAGCCCATTGGCCCGGCCAAGAAGAAGATAGCACTGCTGACAGCATTCCTGGCGATAGTTTCCGGGATATTCGCTGCTTTTATATTCGAGCTGATTGACAAGGTAAGAAGACAACTATCTGCAAACTAGCAGAAGGAATGTCATGCGCGCTTGAAGAGGTGCGCAATTTTTCCACCATCCTCGCCAAAACGTTCCTGCAAATAGCGACTAAAGTCTTGTCCCAGCTCTGGATGCTGAAGCGCATATTCTACTGTAGCCTGTAAATATCCCAGTTTGCTTCCACAGTCATAGCGCTCGCCATGAAACTTGTACGCAAGAACCTGTTCCTCCTGCAACAAGGCCGCAATCGCATCGGTTAGCTGTATCTCGCCACCGGCACCCTTGGGAATATCTTCAAGCAAATCGAAAATTCGTGGCGTCAGAATATAACGGCCAACCACGGCCAGGTTTGTTGGCGCCTCGGCAGGCTTTGGTTTTTCAACTATACTGCTTATACGACTCAGCTCGCTGGTAACCGGGTCGGACTTGACAATACCATACTTGTCCGTGTCCTCATGCGGAACTTCTTCAACACCCAGCACACTGCACCGGTTGTATTCAAAGGCAGCGGCCATCTGCGCCATACAGGGAGTCTCATGCCCATCAATCAGGTCATCCGCGAGAATAACTGCAAACGGTTCATTGCCAACAACCGGTCGGGCACACAGTACGGCATGACCAAGCCCCAGTGCTTCGGGCTGACGCACATACACGCAGGACACGCCTTTGGGAACAACATTACGAACCAGTTCCAGTAATTGCTTTTTGCCCTTGCGCTCCAACTCAGTCTCCATTTCATAGTTCTTGTCGAAATGGTCCTCGATGGCCCGCTTGCTGCTGCTGGTGACAAATATAAGCTCCTCTACTCCAGCCGCAATCGCTTCTTCCGCTGCATACTGGATCAGCGGCTTATCGACTATGGTAAGCATCTCTTTTGGATTGGCCTTGGTGGCCGGGAGAAATCGGGTCCCCAAACCCGCTACTGGAAATACCGCTTTTCTGATTCTGATTTTGTTGCTCATTGGCTCTACCTTCAAAACATATCCGTCAATGTATGGTCGGTGACTCACCTCCGACCAGTGTACCGTCATTTTGTTGCGGCAATGCGACTACGCCGGCTGAAGACAGATTTCCTTCATTCCACTCCGGAACCAGTTCCTTCAGCAAGGCGCGCATCCGCGCTTCGTTGTAGTCGACACAGGCCTCGGCCAGGCTCTCCATAACCTCGCCAAGCCGCTCCCAGTCGAATTCGCGATGCCGCGCCAGCAATATTTTGGCGTGCGCCGTACTCTCAAGCGCTTCCTTTTCGTGAAACAGCTCCTCGTATAGCTTTTCTCCGGGCCGCAGCCCCGTATATACAATGTCGATATCTTCGCCAGGAACTTTACCCGAAAGACGGATCATCTGCTCTGCCAGGTAGGAAATCTTGATTGGCTCCCCCATGTCCAGGACATATATTTCCCCCCCATCCCCCATCGTACCAGCCTGAAGGATAAGCTGACATGCCTCAGGTATGGTCATGAAAAATCGGGTAATTTCTCTGTGTGTGACGGTAAGGGGGCCGCCCTCCTCGATCTGTTTGCGGAACAAGGGAACCACACTGCCAGCCGAACCCAGAACATTCCCGAAGCGCACGGTAATAAATCGCGTGGATGAACGTTTGTCGAGATTCTGACAAAAAATTTCCGCTGCCCGCTTGCTCGTCCCCATGACATTAGCCGGATTGACTGCCTTGTCAGTGGAAATCATGACAAATGACTCGCAACCATATTTGTCTGCGAGTTCCGCCATAGTCCGCGTTCCCTGGATATTGTTTCGAACGGCCTCCCGGATTTGCCCTTCCAGCATTGGGACGTGCTTGTACGCAGCCGCATGGAACACCAGATCCGGAGTCGAGCGCCGCATGATCCGGTCGATTGCAGCGCGATCGACGACATCATTCAGACACACCTCGAGTTCGATTTCAGGAAATGCCAGCCGCAACTCCCTCTCTATCGAATACAGATTGAACTCGCTATTATCAAGCAACACCAGTTGCGACGGTGACAAGGCTGCGATTTGCCTGCACAACTCGGAGCCTATGGACCCCCCGGCTCCGCTAACCAGCACTCGCTTTCCCCCAATACCCCTGCGGATGGCTTCCCAGTCAAGAGAAACCGGCTCCCGGCCCAACAGATCTTCTATGGAAACCTCACGCAACTGATTGATGGTGACTTCACCAGACATCAGGCGCTCAAAGGGGGGGAGTGTTCGAAAAGGGACGCCGGCTCGCTCACATAAATCAACCAGACGACGCATCTGTTTTGCCCTGGCTGACGGCACAGCCAAAACGATCAGGTCAACCTCCAGGCGCACAGTCAGATCGGCAATTTCATCGCAACTACCCAAAACACGTACACCATGGATCTCCCTTCCACGCTTGTTGACATCATCATCCAGAAAACCAATCGGCTCATAACAATCATCACGCACGCGGTTAAGATCCCTGACAAGCGCCTCTCCCGCCTGCCCAGCGCCAACGATCAAGACTCGTGTCGGATCTCCTGCATATAGCCTGCGATCCTTGGACCAACGAACCATCAGGCGCGCGCCGCCAAGCAGTGCAGTCAACAAAAGACCATAGAGGGGAAATACGGAGCGTGGCACACCCTCCATCCGGCTACTGAGAAATATCACGACAGCGGAGAACGCCATGCCGACGAGCACTGCCTTGGCGATCCGAATGAGATCGGGCATCGAAGCAAAGCGCCACACGCCACGGTAAAGCCCGAAATAGCGGAAAACAATGAGCTGAACGACGACGACGAAGGTCAGATTATGGAGTGCAGCGGCAAGATGATCTGGCGGAATGGGGCCGAGGTTGAACCTGAGCCAATAGGCTCCAAGCCATGCGACGGGAATCATCGCCAGATCATGAAATATCGCCAGCAGGCGCTTGTTGAAAATCCCTTGTTTCACAGACATCCGATGTCGGCGTACTGGCGCCGCCTCTCTTCCCCCAAACCGGGCCCCGGACCAACACGCATATCAAAATCCCGCATAGCGGAAAATCTGAAACTCGGCAAGTGAGTCAGACAGTGTTACGAGAATGGAAAGCAAAACCAGCAACCAAAACCCGTATTGCCAAAAAAATCTTTGCATAACAATATAATAATCCCCCAACGCGGGGTAGGCAACAGATTTGCGCACGCGTTATAATTCCGCCCCATAGTCACTCCATGCGGTCCGGAAAATGAAGGTTCTCGGTATATCTGGCTCTCTACGTAACGCCCGTTATGGGGCAGGAAGCCGCCAGCTTGTAGAAGAACTGGAACGAATCAAAACACCGGAAGCACTCAAACTTTACCTCAAGGAGCAAACCCGAATACGTGCGGATGAGTTCATCAGTGCCGGCCTGAATAGCGGCCTGCCTTTCGATGCAGTGTACCGAAACCTGCAAAAACTCAAGGGAGACAAGGGGTTATCAAATTCCGAAGCAACACTGGCCGCAGGGCTCTGGGGAGTTCTCGAAAAGGGTGGCGATATTGCACATGCTGGCCTGTCCCGTTATTTTCCGATGAATGGTGAATCCCGCTACCTTGACGAACTGAAACAAATCGTTCTCAGCGCTGACGCATATCTCGTATCAGGCCCGGTTTACTTTGGAGATCGCGGCTCCCTCGTTCAGGCGTTCGTGGAATTCATTACCGCAGACCCTGAACTGCGCGCGCATTGCAATGGCCGGCTCTATGGGGGGCTGGCGGTTGGCGCCAAAAGGAACGGCGGGCAGGAAACACAGCTCATTTATCAACTGATAGACATGTGCAATCTCAACATGCTTGCTGTAGGAAATTCATATGAAACCAGCTCCCAGTATGGCGGGACCGTGGTCGCCGGGGATGTGGGAACAGCCTGGGACGATGACTACGGCATGCAGACATCCATAGGAACGGGCAAGCGGCTCGCACAAATAGCCATCTCCAGGGAAAACAGCCGCAGGCATAAGCTTAAAGACAAGGTTAAGGTAGGCATCTGGCTGGTACAGGATTCAACTGACAAAAGAGGCCTTCAACTTATACAAAAGTGGATCGATCAGCATCAAGCTGAAGGGGTCGAGTATAAAGTGATAGATTTGACAACCGAGGAAATCTATCGATGTATCGCATGCGACCTTTGTCCGACCCATCACGCAACCCACAATGAATATGCATGCATCATCAAGTCCAAAAACGATTTCTTTTTGAAGAACCACGAAGAACTGATAGCCACGGACGCGATATTACTGGCCGCATACAGCCCTATCGATCGAAGCAGCATAACCGCTGTCTACCAGAAGTTCATGGAGCGTACCCGCTATATTCGCAGGGGGAACTATCTTCTCGGCGACCGCCTTGTCGCCCCGTTTGTCATTAGTGAAGTGAACGCGAACCAGAACTTGCACATTCGCATGCTGACCTCGCTCATTCGGCACCATACCATCGTACACCATCCACTGATTGCGCTTGAAATGGATCATACAGTAATAAATGAAGAGCACTTGCTGGCTCAGCTTGAAAGCTTCTCGAAGAACGCCATAGCGCTGACAAAGGCTCGGCTACTTCGGGACACTGATCAAAGCTTCACATACTACAACCCCGTCGGCTACCAGATATCCGCAGAACGAAACCGAACAGACCGGAATAACGGCGTACTTGATCATGTTCTTTCCACAAAACATACCGCTCTTGTGAAAGAAAAAACCAACCGACTGACACAAGGATAAGTCTTCCATAAATGAACGAAACCGAAATACGTATAAACGGAATACTGCAGGATGAGTTCGGCCTCTTTGACCTGGCCAAGGACAGCCCGATATTCACCACAGGTCGCCTTGACTCCATGGACGTACTCAGACTGATCACCGAACTTGAAAAAACGTTTTCAATATCGATATCTGCTTTCGAAGTCTCTCTGGAAATGTTCGACACCATCGACAGCATTGCGAATGTCATACACAGCAAGCTGAACTAGCTTTTATTGGCTACCAGGCCAAGACCTACATGCGCATTCGAACACCAAACCGGTTTTCATTAATCGTCGTACTGGTTATAGCCATATGCTTCGCGGCAATCACCGCGAAGGAAAACAACAAAAATGCGTTGATAAGCCAACATCTGGAAAATGGGCTGTATCTTGAAGAAGGCACAACTTATACTGAACCGGTATTCGTTGGACCACTAAGCCCTAAAATCCGGGTAAAACTGAATTCTACCGGGAGCCTCATATTACAGGCCGGAAATATTCAGCAGCCTTGTAAAACTGCTTCATGCACCCTGATTTTTGACCCGCATGTCGAAACTGACAACTTCAATCTGTCAATCACCGCCCTCAGTGACGCCCATATCTCGAATACCGAGCTGGATGTAATCAAGTATCAGCAAAATACCACACTCAACAAGCTTTCCCCGGACGACTGGAAACTCGTTGCAATAATACTGTTTGTTGCCCTGTTACTGAACGGCGCATTGCACAAGAAACATGACCTCACGCAATGGCTCATAATTTCCCTGGTCGCAACGTTCGTCGCCTATAATGACGCACTGTTTGCTGTCGCCCTCCTATGTTACCTTGCGATAACATACGCATTACGGAAGATGGTGAGCACAGCACGAAACCGGAACCTGCTTTCCCTGGTTCTTCTGACAACCATATTCTTTCTTCTCCTATTCAAATACAACAAGGATGGGATAGAAAAAATCTTTGCAAATCCTGGCGGGTTCGATCTGTTAATGCCAATAGGCGTTTCCTATTTCGTTATTCGCATCCTGGACACGCAATTGAAATGGTACCGCCAGGAAGCTCTGGACTTTTCATTTCGCGAATATCTCTTTTTCATACTATTTCCCGGCACATTGATCGCGGGACCAATAGAAGACATCAAGCATTTCTACACGAATCGCGTTGAACAGCTCAAAGTTGATGACATATCTTACGGGCTGTCGAGGATTCTAATTGGCGTTTTCAAGAAGATTGTGATTGCCGACGGTTTCCTGTACGGCATGATGCAAGGGAAGCATTTTTCGGAAGCACTCTGGAGCTCCTCGGGGAACCCGGTAAACCTGTTAGTTGCAGACCCAGCGGTGGCATCCGGGGCTGACATATTTACCTTTTCATTGCTCGGCCTCTTGTTCGCTTACATCGACTTCTCAGCATACTCCGATATCGCCATAGGCCTGTCTCGCATGTTCGGTTACAGGATACGTGAAAACTTCAATTTCCCCATATTCGCGGTAAACATAAGGGAATACTGGAAACGCTGGCATATGTCACTTTCTGACTGGTCCTTCAGGAACGTATATTTTCCGGCACTGATAAAAACGCAAAACTCCTATCTTCCACTTTATGTAACCATGCTGTCCATCGGCTTCTGGCATGCATTTAACCTTTCATGGTTTAGCTGGGCCATACATCATGCAACGGGAATGGTCGCTGTTGATATTGCAAACAGGCACTGGAAACCTGGAAGCCGCCTGAAACGCATGCTTGCGCCCGTAAGAGTCTCGGCAACAGTCCTGTATGCAACGATGGGATTTATCTTTGTATTCTTCAGCGATTATTCAATTGCCATAACTTTGTATAAAAACTACTGGGAATGGATTTTTTCATGGGCAGCAAGCTCATGACGCTTGTGAACACAATACACAGACTTCGCGGGGCACTCATCAACTACGCGCACAGGCATAAGTTGCTCATGCCTTCTCTCATGCCTATCGTCGCCGCTATTGCCACTGTGCTACTTACGACCCCTCTGTCGCAAAGCATCCTGATCAGCAATATAGACCTTACCGTGGCCAATCCGCGCGACATCCAGTCATATATGTCGAAGCGGCTGTTAACCACATTCCCGGATAAAGCCACAGTCTTCAATATCGGTGGATCCAGTTTGCTACGAGCACTGGATGAGGACTTCCGACTCGAAGAACAGTTTGGAAACCAATACCATTTCGCCAACTTCACCTATGCCAGCCAATCGTTAGTCGAAAGCCTTGTCATTTTGCAGAAAGCGCGGCTTAAACCGGGCGATCTTGTCGTACTGCATATAAACGTAAGCCGCTTGAACAACTTCATCCCGGAACAGCACAGAATATGCACCCCATATCTGTATACCATCAAACCTGTCGATATAATTAACCAGATGCGGGAATTCGGCCTGACGCCATCGATCAATCCTTTATGCAATCTGACAGCGTTATCACGCCGGAAGCAACTCCGTAAAATTTATAAAAATACGCTATCAGTAATCAAGGGGGAAATGCCAACCACATACAGCGGAATTTATCCTTTGCCACTGGACAGAATACCCGAGAAATTGGAGGCCATACGAGCACTAAGAAGAATACGACAGAATACCCCGGAATTTTATCAGGACTGGGTTCATATCGACGCCTCGCAAGCCACGAAAAATATCGAAATCATTTCCAGGATCAGGAAACTCTCTGCTACGCACGGAACCTCGCTGGTTCTTGTAGATCTACCATTAAACAGGGAGTGGTTTGAAAAATATCATCGGGCATGGAAACTGAACGAACAGGAATATCGAAAAATTATCGACCAAATAAGATCAAGAAAGATCATTTACCATGACTATCGTGATTCACCGGGCTTCACTTTCGACGACTTCTACGACCATACCCATATGACGGAATCCGGACGGAAAAAGTTTCTTCCAATATATCTCAGAATTATAAAACAAGCCCTGACGAACAAGCCGACGGCGTATAAAAAATGAATATTGCACGTGAACTTATGCTTGCAATCCTGGACGATGAATGCCTTCCCAATCTGTATGAGGGCCAGGATGGCGAACAGCTCACGCGACAACACTTCGCGTCATCCGTCGCAATTCGACGCAGGGAACTGGAGAGACACATAAGAGCGAATGACAAGGTAATCATATCAGCCGAACGGGGAATCCACTTTTATATAGACCTTGTTAGCGTATGGGCGCTTGGCGCCGTCGCAGTTCCATATTCTCCATCTGATGGAAAGGACCACCTGGAGACAATCAGATCCATCTCGAACGCCAGCCACTTGCTTGATGATCGCTGGGAATTACCAAATTCGTGTGATGAAGCGTTTTTACACAATGAGATCAGGGAATTTACCGAAAAAGGCGAGCATGATTGTTGCGCAATATTGTTCACATCTGGTTCAACGGGAAAACCGAAGGGTGTGATTCTTTCCCAACACTCCTTGCTCGGTAACGCACAATCCACTCTGAAAATAACCACCCTGCGAAACCAACGCCTGTTCGTAAACATCCCCTTTCATTTCACTAGCTGCATCTGCCATTTTCTGTCCGCCTGTATCAGCGGATCGACGTTTATCGGCATTGAAAAGAAACTGATGTTTCGGGATTTCACATCCCTGTTTGCCAAAACAAAGGCATCCGGTTTTGGCGGGGCGCCGGTACAGCTACGATGGCTTGCCGAGTGCGAACCGGAGCACCACGAGGAAATCAGAGCCAGACTGAAATTTGCTTTCTCGTCTGGCGACCATCTACCCATTGATGTAGGGCAGAGACTTTGTCATCTCTTCCCTGAACTTGAGCTTTATACGGCGTACGGCCTTACCGAACTCGGCGGGCGTTTCTGTATCCTGAAGGCATCGGAACAACACCTTTATCCCGGTAGTGTAGGAAAACCTATTGGCACGATGAGCGTTCGGATTGTAAGTATGGAGGATCAGGATCGAGAAGTTCCAGCCAATATTGACGGCCTGATACTCGCCAAAGGCGACCTGATCTCGCCAGGCTACCTCAATAACAGCGACGCGACACAACGGGCTTTCCGAAATGGCAGCCTGCATACCGGTGATATTGGACACCTAAACGAGGATGGGTATCTTTTTGTCACTGGACGAGCAAACGACGTGTTCAAGGTCAACGGGAGAAAAGTATCAGCACAGATTATTTCCGACACGCTGCTGGAGCTTGACGTATTTACCGACGTAGCGGTAATCGGCCATGAGGTTCCAGTTTTTGGGACTGTACCGCTTGCGTTCTGCGTCCTGAGGAATCCCGATGGATTTCGAAAAGGGATCGTATTGAAGTATCTTCGCGAACGGCTTCCAAACTCACATATACCCCACCAGTTCATTATGCTGGACAAAATACCACGAACGGGGTCAGGCAAGGTTCAGCGCGATGAACTTCGGAAACTGCTGAACTCCACCAGAGTCTATTAGTGACTTGTTACTGGAACAATCACCAGCCATCCGAATCTTCGTAGCCGAGCCGGACAAGGCGGTCTCCAATAAACGTTTTGAATACATCTTTCGCCTCGTCCGAGAAATGATTTTTCCAATCGCCAACAATACCCTTTCTCAAATAATTAGTCTTTTGCTCCTGCCCTGGATTACGGTTAGCCAGGTTTCGGAAGGAATACCTTTCTACCACTGCGCTGCATTCAGACCTCGTTGTTTTTTCACCGAGCTTTCGATTAATTTCGTGCAAGGTGTCAACCGGAGCTGAAATCAAATCCTCGTATCGGCATTCAATTATCCCTTCCACTCCATACCAGGAGTCAAAATAGTGATTGAACGTAAACCCCGGGCTTAGCGGCCGGGTAAAGTTAAAACGAATAAACTCCGGCATGTTTTCCCTGATGTCATTCCTGTCTGAAAATGACAACGCCCTGCGGTACATCTCGACAAACGACGGGTGGTTTCTATTGGAGTGGAATAGCGTGTGATAGTACCAGGATACCATTACGTCCCTGGGGTCTCTCCAGAACACGATGGTTGGCCCGCGAACACCGTGTCCCAGATAGTGTCCGTGATATATAGCCTTTCGAAGGGGTGGAAATTCCTGACGGGGAAACGGAATACCAGTAGTAGCACTCAACATTTGCGCAAGCCAGGACGCGCCAGACTTCGGATACTCGGTAACCAGTATCAAGCCCATGGGCGCGTGAAGGTACCTCAGCATCATCTTCCGATATACTGCCTCTACCCTTATGACAAAACGACTACGGACCCGCCGCGTTTCACTGTTATTCCGCACCATACGCACCTGTACTCGGTCTTGCCCCCCTGGAACACAGACAATCCTTTGCAAGTTGAGACATGGTGAGTATATCGACCGTTCCTTCGTCACGAAGCTTTACGATATCCTCCAAAAACACCTGAAAACGCGCATGATGTTCGGGAGTCCTGGCCAAATTGAATGGGTGCAGCCATACATGATAGGTTCCATTGCCACCCGCCAGACATCGTAAAAGCTTTCTGATCTGGGATTCAAGCCTCACTCTCCTGAGATGCTCATACCGGCCCGCTGGCCAATTGAAAAATAATGACCCGGTTTGATATACCTCGCCAAACTCCCCGGTAGCCGTAACCGACGCGGCGATTGAGACACCCACTCGCGTCATCAGTCTCTGCAACCGGGAACGAGGGTTTCCGGAAGGAACAAAACGTGGATTGAGACGGAAATTCATCGGATTCTTGCGCGCAATATCACGGCGAAAGTCATCCTGGTCGCGCGGGAAAATCACACTTGACACCGCATACCCGAAAAACTTGTTCAGTTGCTCTATCGACATAAATATGTCGTAAAGATATGCATCTCGAGTAACGTCGGCGTGCTGCGCATAAATATGCGTACTTGAGTGCGAGCAAATTTCATGGGCGACAGATTGACAGAGCAAATTCTCAACGACATCAAGCGCGCACCGGGTCTTCCAGTCTGCGCCCCTGTAAAATTCGATCACTTTATCTCTATACGACCTCGGTAAGTGATCGACGACCAAGTCGGATTCACGATCCACCAACATTGAGGACACAAGGCCCCATGTGACAGGGACTTCGTAACTGGAGAGCTGCCCAGTCAACTCCGCCATTACCTGTCGAAGCCTGCCATATATTCCGCTGGATTCACGTTGTCTCCAACGATTATCTTCGAGGACTCCCCAGCCAAGTTCAAAATCAAAACTAATGACAATTCGACTTTTCAAAGATCTTTCTCAATATCAGAAATCATCAGACGGAGATCATCAACTTGATCAGGGGCAAAAGTTGTCGAAGCGGCTTTACGGTTATGTATAAAAATTGATATATCACCGACACGGAGAAGATCGCGTGAAAAAGCACATTCGGGTTTCTTCAGGCCGATATGCTCGAAAATCCCTTCAAGCTGGGTATGCGGAGACTCCACGAACTTCTCATATGAGCAAAAATATATGTCATTCAGTGCATTATCAATATCATCGACTACCAGGCGATAAAACATGATCCATTGCCTGTACAGAAAGCTCTTTGGATACCTGTCAGCGTCAAGGATTTTGGCTGCCAAACCTTGTGGACGGCTGCGCCTCGCAATTCCATTGGCGACGGCTTCAGGATTCCGAGTGACGCAAATAAATCTTGCTCCGGGAAACGCCTTCCTAAGCGCTGGAATACGAACGGTATTGGAAATCGATTTTTCGAGAAACTGTTTGCCGTCACGCAGCCATGGGCGAAGATCCGAAAAAAACCGTTTGGCCGAAACCTCTCCCGTTTTTCTCTGCGCGTGAATCCTGACACAATTCCCATACATTCCTCTTGGCCACCCCCCCTCCTCGAACGAACATAGCGCCGTGGTGAGGCGATCTCCTTCGATGGGTGCCGAGGCGACATCGGGATGCGCCGCAATCGCATTCTTGATGATGGTAGTTCCGGAATTGTAGGAACCTATCACAAATATCATGCCCTCTGGCCGACATTCCCGGAAAAACCGCTTCAAAAAAAACCTGAGGAACCGGACCCGGTAGGCGCGAATAAAAATCTCATACGGCACTGCCAGATACGCTGGAATCCGATGTCTTTCCACAATTCGACGGATCGCCGTCGATTTATCAGACCCACTGTGCATATATCGTAAAACTCCATCCGTCTACGCGAGAAAGACGAAAGCTGATCCAGTTCAACGCGTGTTCAAGCTCTACACATGGGAGTGTTACCAGTAAGCCGCGGAGAGTCATACAGCGCTATACACAACCACCCTACGATTGTAAATATCCCCTCTACCGTACTTCCCACACTAAGCCCCAGAATTGGAATAACAAGCAGCATATGGTACCCACTCCCTGGCGACGAAATAACTCCTGAAAGATAGCGCATAACGAGTAAAAAATATATTGATAATCCGAGGACGAGACCGGGAATCCCGTTCATGTAAGCGCTCGCCAGGACGAAGTTATGTACATACACGCCCTCTACAAGCTTCGCGCCGTATCCCCATCCCAGTATCGGTCTTTCGTAAATCCGGGAAAGCGCCTGCTCGTACTGTTGAATGCGGGATGAATCACTTATATCGAATACGCGAAGATCGTCATGAAAGGAATAGTAGGCCAGAACCGTTACCAGCAGAATGAGTATCCCACCGGCACCCATGGCCGCACGTCGGCGAAAATCCATGTATTTTGAAAATAAAAGCACAAGACTTGCTGATACCGCAATAAACGCGCGTCTGGAAACCGTAGCCAGCATAAATACAGTGTTGACCGCAACAACCGAAATTGAGCGAAGTCCAGGCCGGGCGACTCCGGAAAGCAACACGATTATATAAAATGCGAAAACTTCCCCCATTACATTTCGCATGAAATCTGAGCTTCGCTCAATATCCTCGCTTCCAAGAAATCCCGAAATAGAACGCGCAACCGGTAGGGTGAGAGCGTCATACCCGATCCCCGCGGAAAAATCGAAGCCGCTGCCCATTAAAACAAAAATAGCAATAACCACCGCCGCCAGAAAGACAACAGTTCCACCGGCGACGCCATAAACAGTGGATACGGCGACATCTTTATAAGAGTATCCTGACAGATGACTCTTCAATCCAAGGTACATAAAAAAATATGCTGTCGATTTTACAAGCGCGAAAAACCCCGTTTCAGACCATGTCACGAGCAACGAAACAGAGCTAATAATCACGTAACACAGGATAAGTGAATCGAGTGTTGTAAACACCCTGTACAATCTTCCCGAAACAACCATCCTGAACAATACGACCAGACTTATCACGACCAGCGTGATAAGTGGCAGAGACGCGCCCAACGGACCTCTAGCCACTGAAAAAAACGGGAGCACGGCGACAAACACCATATATAGTAACAATCCGGTATACACGGCTTATGTATCTATATGGATTGAATAATATTTACCCGATATAAATAATAGATATTCGAAACGACCCTGGTATCAAAACCGGCTGCCTTCGATTCCTCAAAAAGCAAAGGGATATCGTGCCAGTAGCCTATACGAGACGTAATCCAGGATTTCACTTTCTTGAGGAGGCTCCGACGCGCCCCACCTATCGCCTCCGACGATCCCAGGCCTGAATGGAAAACGCCTCGCATTTCACTGACCGGAATCCCAAGGTGAACACACTTCCCGCCACCGCCTAGCAATCGCCTCTGCATATTGAACATCGCTGTCACATCGCCAGGCGAAAGGTATTGCAACACACCGTAACTGAAGATAATGTCATATTCACCCTCACATTTCTCCAAAAAACCCAGTAGATCCTCCTGATGCAAATCCATCTCTCCGTGCCGGTTCCGAAACTTCGACAGCAATGCGGGAGAGAAATCAACACCGGTATATTTGGCGCTGTCAATTCCGAGAAATTCGAATAGCGCACCGTCTCCACAGCCAAGCTCCAGAACCCGCTTTCCTGAAAGGTTACCACAATGGTAAAGAACCTCACGCGCAAGATCATGATAGAAGTTTGGGTTATCTTCTGCGTGTAGCGGTGACGTCTTGTCGGACCAGTACGAAATCCAGTTACTCATCGTTAGCGCCTTTTATAACAACGTGATCGTGTACATAGTCATTCCGAAATGTCCCACACCCAGAATACCTGACACTCCCCTTCTCACGCCGAGCATCCGTAGCGTGAGGAGCGACCATATGACATTGTAAATTACGGTTACAATGACATACGTTATCAAAAATCCCTGAACGCCTGTTTTACCGAGCTGCCAAAACAATAATACATACAGAATCAACGTATAAACTGATTCGTATAACAACGCGAGGCTTTGTTTCTTTTTGGCGTCATACACCCGGTCAAGCCAGGAAAGAAGCAACAGTATTGACGCTGCAGGATACAGTATGACCAGGTAATCCGGAACTTTTTCCCAACCGCTCGGCAAGACCCCGACAAGCCAAGGCATCGAGAAAATCAATACCGGATAAAAAACCAGCGACGTCACAGTTCCATAAAGCAGGACATTTGAGACATGTCTTTTAATCCTTTGGTCGCCCGACACTGTTTGGGCGAATTCCCGGAAATAGGCACGACGCAATGCCGATCCAATGAGGTTTACTGGCGAGTACATCACTCTATGGGACAGGGCTATATTTCCGGTTACAGCGGTGCCAAAATATACTCCGCTCAGATAGTATATCCCCCTGAACTGGAGATTCGAAAGCAACGTTGTAAAAACGGAATGGACATATCGTTTGAGCTCCTTTATCGGAACGTACTTGACCACACACTCTTCAATATTCCGCCTGAAGACCAGGTGCTTATATATAGCTAAAGACACACCTCGTGCAACGAGATAAATCATCAATAATCGGATTTCGCCTTCGGGATCTGGAGGGACTATCAGAAGCAACCCAAACAACATTACGGCAAACGCGAGCTCTGACTTCCCAATTAATTTTATCCGGTCAAAACGAATTGCCAGATGTGACGCGACCTGGCTTAACCCCATCAGGAAACAATAGACTCCTCCAAGAAGCGAGACGGTAACGGGAGACGCGACCTCTCCCTGAAATTCCAGAAAAAGTCGTATCAGAATCGAACAAATAATCGAGCTTGTGGAAATTAGGGCAAGGCAATAAAAAGCCAGCGTCGGAACCACGCTTTCGTCCTCGACAACGAGGGCTCGTTCTATTCGCAGTGAGGAAACGGCACCAAGCAGGGTCGAAATGCTTATTATGAGGGTAAATGCGCCGAAACTTTTCGGATCATACTTGAACAGAATAAGCGGAATCGTAAGGAATGTTATCGCCTGCGCACCCGCACCGGTTTTGAATAGATAGAAAAATCCCTTAACGGGATCTGTCTTTCTCATTTCCCGAAAACTACCATGCTGCTGGAAATATCGAATTTGGTCACTTGATGATAAGGCGAAGGTAGCGCCCCGAAATTCCGAATAAACTTGTCTATCCCTCTTTGCATACTTCCCTCAAAATCAAAAACACTGGAATGCAATGACGCCCGCTCTATTGCCGTCCACATTGTCAGCATCATGGCACCGCTGTTACGCAAATTCGGATCCGTTCCACCAACGAGATAGTAGGATTCGTCATTATGCCAGACAACCAACAAGGCGCTATGCGGATTGTTGTCGGAATCTCTCGCTATCAGGATCTCGCCTTTTCCCCGTCGTTTCACCTCTCTCCATAGCTCTGTCAAAAGCCGCCCCGGATAACCTGGCCGCTTACCCTGGTTATACATGGTGCGGGAAAAAAGCTCATACAGAACTTCTGGCGAATCCTCACTGCTTACCGTAACGCACCGAGTCGCTTTTTTTATATTACGTTTCGCGTTTGAATTAAAATCACTCCATACGCGATCGAGATTCTTGATGCCCTCGATCCTGTAGGTATATCGTATCGTTTCCTTGTAGCCTTCCCAAAAAAGTGGGCTCCACCATAAAAACCCAGGGTGGAAGTTTATCTTGAATCGCACGTGAGGCGGTAAATTCCTCAACAAGTGCGGAACCGAGTCGGAAATAACCGTAAGTGCCTGCTGCTTGGTTATATCCGGGACGCTATTCTCCCAGGATACCCCCAGAAATGGAGTGAGCGGAGGCCTGTATATTTCCTTGAGGCCGAACCAGCGCTGCCGTACCGCACAGGTCATCGCGACCGTTCCGTACCTGTGCTCAAACGTCGAACGGTGCCAGTTACCGCCCGCACAAATATCAAGCCACCAGGCTTCCTGGAAAATACTGGGGGCCGGGATCACCTGTTATCTCCAAGCACCGAATCGTGTGTCACCTTCAGGCGGCTATTCAACTGGCTTTTGAAGTTTTCAATCGAGAATCGTCTGGCCCATTCCTTGCCCATCTCTATGTAGTGGAGTCGAAACTCCGGATCGTCGTAGAACTTCAATACGGCATTGGCGAACTGACTCTCGTCACCCGGGTCGACAATTACCGCACTGTCGCCAACACTCTCGGGCATGGAAGTAGAATTCGTCACAATCGCCGGGCACCCCGATGCCATGGCTTCCAGCGCAACCATTCCGAACGATTCAATTCTACTTGCACTAACCAGACACAGGCTGTTCGCCATCATATTCGATAACCGCCGTCTGTCGACATGCCCCAGCAGCTTTACTCTATCCGCCACTTGTAACTCCGACGCCCGCGCAAGCAATGAGTCCCATTGCCGAATGTCCTGTCCACCAACAACGCTCAAGGTCCACGGAACTTCCGGTCTGTGCTTCACCAGCTCAGACAACATCCGAAGTACCGTATCGTTATCCTTGTGTCTCTGCATACTGCTAACAAGGAGGATACCAACGTCAACCGAACTCCTGGGAACCTCGTTCTCAGTGTCTGAGTCGCCGAAGAAGTCCTCATTTACACCCACGTACAAGACCCCGGGGGAATTGATTGTGCTACCGCAACTGTCCTCGGCCACATCCGCGAGATATCGTGACTCGAAAATGTTTGCATCGGCGAATCTGCATGCAATCCTGGCGTCCAGACGCTTCATACGCATTGATATTGAATCGTGCTCCGCCGGCATAAAGCTGAGCAGGTTGATATGGTAGACCATCAAGCGACATCGGCATGGGATGAAGTAGTTGAACGAGACAAGCCAGTCGAAATCTGATGATTTTGAACGTCTAAGAAAAAACAGCTTAGAGCAGACGTAACGAAAACCGGCTGGCGCATGGGCGAGAAAACGGATAACACGAACATTCGTGTACCCTGAAACGAGGTTCTGGATGTGTTTTTCGGCGTCCGCCGCACCGATATAAACTGTAATCTGGTTGTCCTGACCATCGGCGAGAGCCGAGATCATCTGCCGAAGTACACTTACGCCACCACCAGGGCGAAGTGAACCAGCGTATATTCCTATTTTCATACATCCGATTCCTTCATGAACGCATACCACACGGTCATTACTCAGGGATAACCGACGCGATCTCGTTCATGACAGTCTCTATGGCCGAGCATGTTCTTGACAAATCCTGTTCGGACAGTGTCGGGTGGACCAGGAACATCATGCTCTCTTCACCCAGGCGCTTGGCATTCGGAAGTCGGCCCTGGGGGCGAAGATCAGTACCGTCAAAAGCCTTCTCGAGGTAGACCTCCGAGCACGAACCCGTGAAACACGGAACGCCCAGTTGGACGATCGTCTCTACGATACGTTCCCTCGTCCAGCCTTCTGGCAGCACATCATTTCTGACAAAAACATAGAACTTGTACCAGGCATGCTCAATATGCTCCGGGACCTCCGGAATCCTTAGAAACCTGGAGTGACGACGGCACGTATCACCTATAAGGCTTGCATTTCTTGCTCGTGATGCATGCCAGTCTTCCATTCGTTTCAACTGGATTCGTCCAATGGCCGCTTGCATTTCTGTCATACGCCAGTTGGTACCAAATGATTCATGTAACCACCTGAAACCATTTCCGGTCGACGACTTCTGAACAAGCTCCCATGATTTCCCATGATCCTTGTAGGCCCATGCTTTTTCCCAGAATTGCCTGGAACTCGTGGTTAGCATGCCCCCTTCCCCGCCGGTAGTCATGATCTTGTCCTGACAAAATGACCAGGCCGCGATATGTCCGAGTGAACCGACTGGCCTGCCACGATATCGTGCACCGTGCGCCTGCGCACAGTCTTCTATCACCCATAGATCGTTACGATCCGAAAGCGCCATGATCTCGTCCATTTCACACGGCCAGCCCGCTAAATGGACGCAGATAATCGCTTTAGTGCGCCTGCTCAATACAGCATGAATGGATTCCGCCGTAATGTTCTGGCTATTCGGATCGACGTCCGCAAAAACTGGAGAGGCCCCTACGTTCACGATACTGGACACCGAGGCGATGAATGTCCTCGAAGTCACTATTACTTCATCGCCTTTTCCAATACCCAGAACTTTCAGTGCAAGCTCGAGCGCAACAGTGCCGTTTGCAAGGGCCAGCGCGTGTTTACAGCCAGAAAACTCAGCGAATTCTCTTTCAAACGACTTTCCTTCGACTCCGGACCAATAGTTGACCTTGTTTGAGAGCAGTACACGAGCCACTGCCTCTGCTTCCTCAGCAGTGAACGATGGCCATGGAGAAAATTTTGCGGCTATTCCCGAGCTCATCCCTTAGTCCTTATTTAGATGAAAACAGTCTTCCGAGAGTCAACATGATAAGTTTCATATCATTAACAATGCTGTAATTTTCGACATAGGCCCGGTTAATACGAACCTTGTCCGGAAATACTACCGTTCGATTATGTTCCTCGGGGTCGTTGCTCGACGCAAGCAATTCCTCTTCATTGCGGTATTTCAATGTTGCTGGCCCCGTTATCCCTGGCCTTACGCTGAGTACGATTCTGTCCTCGCCTTCCAGCGTATCGGCAAATCCTGGGACGTCCGGCCTCGGCCCAACTATGCTCATATCACCGATTAAAACATTGACAAGCTGTGGCAGTTCGTCGATTTTGGTCCGCCGGAAAAACCTGCCGATCCTGGTCATGCGCACATCACGACTGGTTGTCACGTTTGTGGTAATACCGGGATCGTCTCGCATCGTTCGAATTTTCATTACTCGGAATCGCTTCCCGAAACGCCCCACGCGGGTCTGGAGAAACATCCCGTTCTTCCCCGTATCTACTGACGCAAGCAGCCAGGCAATCAGGATCAGCCACCACGTCAGTGATAGTCCCGTTCCGGCCAGAACAATATCCAGCGTACGTTTTATCGCCCTGTCGGGCAATGAAAGTCCATGAAACGAATCAGTCATACCCGTATTTATCCATCGTGCGGGATATAAGGCGACGCAGATCCGAGATATCATTGGCGCCAAGCCGGCGCCGACCTCTTCCAACACTTCGCGAACTGACCTTGTCAGTTGCCTTTTTAATCTCGTCATCCCGAACGGATATACCAATAAACCGACAGATACGTTCTGTTTCGCACATCGGGTTTTCTACAAACGTTTCGTAACTCACTCTGTAAACGCGCCGATCGGGCAACATCGAGAGTTGTCCGTCGGCTTTTTCAACACAAGCCTGCCACTGCAAGCCACAGATTTCTGCGAGACTATGAACCCGCATCGCCGCACGCATGCCCCTGAATACCGGCCCCCAAAGCGCCAGACGCTTACTGCCGGACATATTTTTGTACAGGCGGTTCCAGACGTAGCGTGAGCCGTAATATGGTATATCACTCAGCGGTATATACCTCGCCTTTCGGAGCACATAAGAAAGGTCCAGCGGAGCCCCCCACCGCTCAATGGCCGACGCCACAACGTCGAAACCGTCTCGATAGATGAATATGTATTTCGAGTCCGGCATGACCCGATCGACAAACGCCACCCTCAGCGAATTCGCACAGGTCTTTTCCACAACCGTTTGCACGTCGCTCTGGCGCGCTATATCCGAGAATCTATCACGAATATAGCGTACGACACGTGGGCGCGCCATATCGACCGTCAGCTCGTCATCCGGGTGAGGAACATTCCCATGTCGCCAGATATAATTGATTTCATCACATGGCCACGTACCCATGCCCGGGAGCGCTGTCAAAACATCCCTGAGCATATTGGTTCCAGAACGGGGGGCCCCTATGATAATGACACTGCTGAAACCCATCGACAATTACCCGGGGAAGTCGGAAAGGAGCCCTGACCATCTGTCCAGAACTTCGTTGCAACCAAACATAAGCTTGCCCACTTCCCTTGCACGCGCGCTCATTTCCGCAAGCAACTCCGGTTCATTCCTGATGCTCCTTATAACATCCGCAATTCCTTCCGCGCCCTTTTTTTGTGAAACCGAAACCCCCACGCCTTTCGCCCTGATGAATTTGGCCAGGGAACTTTCGTCTTCAACGATAGCGAGTAACGGGCAAGCTTCCGAAAGATAAACCATGGTCTTGCTGGGATAGGCATACCTGTATATCCCGGGAACAAGACTTACAACACCGATATCCGCGTCTCTTATTATCCTGGCGGCCACTGCTACAGGTTGGTGCGGGATGAACCTTATACTCCGGCCTTCACTGGTTCCCGCCAGCATCTTTAGCTTGTCATGCGCCTTTCCATCCCCCATCAAGATCAGCTCGATGTCAGCGTCATTCCGTTCGAGGATATGAAATGCCTCGATAATATTTTCGAGCCCCTGGAAACGTCCAAGATTTCCCGCAAACAAAACCCTGAATACGCCCGACCGCTTTTCATACCGCACCGGAATTTCCGTACGACCCGCGTGATTATGATCCGGCATGGTGAAATTGTTTATCACTGAAACATCCGTCTGGGCAAGCCCGGGACGGCTACAGACGGACTTTTTCATATCTTCTGATAACACAACAACCTTCCACGCTCGGGCGCACGTCGTGCTGTCAATACGCAAGAGTAGCTTGTATAACCACTTCTTGCGAAACTCACCGGAAATCCTCCCTATTTCCGGATGAATATCCATGCAATGATAAATAAACCTTGCGCCTGTCAATGCAGATACAATTCTAACTGCCGCACCAGGCAGAACGGGCGGCGCTGTCGAAACCATGACGATATCGTACCTTCGACGAAGCCCCGCGTGGTAAAGAATGGAGAAAAAGAATCGCAGCATGTTCAATATGCGAACGGCACGTCCTCGACCCGCCTCCTGGGGAAGCGACACCCGGCGCACGGTCACGTTACCTATGACCTCAATCTCTGGCGCCGGCGCATTATTGACCCGTTGCTTATATGATGGCTGGGTTGATAAAACATCGACACTATGCCCATCAGCCGCCCAGCGTTCGACTATTGAACGCAACAAGGATGCATAAGGGGGCGTGTCAGGCCAGTAGTAACGATGGATCGCGAGTATCCTCAAACCGGTCTTCGACCGATTCTCAGTCATAATCATGCCGTCGCAACCCATCCCACTGATTACTGAGACCCGCCGTCCCCGTAATAAGGCTCAGGACTCTCTGAGAAACGTTATTAATCTGGTAGTCCATAGGCACCGGGGGTAACGGCCCGGATTCCCGCATGCCGATAACAAGCGCTACGGCATTCAGGATCCTGTCTGGCTCCAGCCCGGCCAGGATAATGCTTCCGGTATCCAGCCCTTCCGGACGCTCCATGGACTGTCGAATCGTTATCGCGGGAAACCCCAGCAATGAGGACTCCTCGACGATTGTTCCGCTGTCAGAAAGCACGCAGAATGCGTTTTTTTGAAGCTTGTTGTAATCGAAAAAGCCAAACGGCGCTAAAAATGAAATCCCGCCCTTCTGATAGGCATCACCAAGCGCTTCCAGCCGCTTCCGTGTTCTTGGGTGCGTGGAGACGATCACCGGCTTGCCATATTCCTGATGCAATACCGCCAGGGAGTCAAGGAGCTTCAACAGATTCTTCTTGCTGTCCACATTCTCTTCACGATGCATGCTGACGAGAAAATATCCGCCTGGCACAAGATCCAGTTTTTCAAGGATATCGGAATCTTCAATCCCGTCTCTATAGAATTCAATCACCTCTTTCATTGGCGATCCGGTCAAGTAAATCCGGCGATGAGGAAGCCCCTCGGCCAACAAGTGCCTGCGCGCATGTTCGGTGTACACAAGATTGAAGTCACTTATTCTGTCGATAATCTTCCTGTTGACTTCCTCGGGAACATTCGGATCGAAGCAACGGTTCCCCGCCTCCATATGGTACAGGGGTATCTTCATCCGCTTGGCCATAATTCCGGCGATTGAACTGTTTGTATCACCCAGTATCAGGACGGCATCGGGAGAACGCTCCCGGAGGACGCGCTCTATCGAGACAAGTATGCCGCCCAGAACACTACCCAAAGATGAGGTGTCGACATTGAGAAATACGTCCGGCTTCCGCACACCGAGGTCGTCAAAAAACACCTGGTTCAGTTCATAATCATAATTCTGACCGGTGTGCACGACAGTATGCTCGGTATACCTGTCGAGAGCGGCCATAACCCGCGACAAACGAATAATTTCGGGCCGCGTACCCAGAACCGTCATAACTTTAAGCTTTGTCATGAAATATCTTCACCATTGAAAACATCAACCGCATGGGTGTCAGGCCTGCCCGGATCAAAAATCTCGTGTGCCCAGAACAGTGTCTTCAATTCCGACGTCCCGGTATTTTTTATGGCGTGCGTGTGCAGCGTAGGGATATCGACATACGATGGAGTATCACCACTAACCGTAAATTCGACCGTTTCATTGCCAAAAAGTCGCCGGATGCTAATCAATGCGTCGCCTTCGACGACGAGAAAACGTTCAAACTTCCTGAAGTGAAAATGATTGCCCCTGGTTACACCAGGCTTTGTGGAGGACATGAAGGCCTGTCCACCCTGTACTGTTTTAACCGCCTCAAAAAGTGAACCACGGGGGTCCTCGTGCAACTCGGGTTTCACGGGATAGAAGGCGGGATAAAGATATGAGCGCAGGGTATTGAACAAACTCAAGTGTATCGAATCTCCCAGCGATGGAATAACAGCATTCTCATAAAGCCCCTTCATCTCAGCCAGCAACGCCAGCATTTCTGAAACCCGCATCTGCGTACCTTCGATGCGTATATCATCCGCTACGGGGGATCGGATAATTTCCAGGATTCTGTCTGACACGTCCTGCGCATGCAGCAATTCCAGCATCCCGTCCACCTGCACAACCGGTGCTTCCCGCTGCGAGAGCTGGTAACAAAACGTGGATACAACAGAGTTTGAGAACGGCTTACCGTGCTCTCCAAACACGTGAGGCAATACGAGGTTGCTGAATGTCGCCCCTTCCTTATCAGCCCAGGAACGGAAACTCTCGGACGCGATGCGCTTGGATCTACCGTAGCCGGTGTCGCGGCTGATGTGAGTCGATGAGGAGAAAATAACATGTGGCGCACATCCAGTTCGTTCGAAGCTATCCACGAGACGACTGGCCAACGCCACGTTTACACTTTCGACCTCTTTCTCATCGCCCCTGTTCATCCCGGCGAGATGAACGACAACATCGCAATTCTCCACAAAATCATCAATCAGTTTTTCATTCCTGAAGCACTCCCTGTCGGCGACAATGACGCTCAGGTCTTCTTCGACCAGCAGACGACACCTCAAATGCCAGCCAATCAGCCCGCTCGATCCCGTAATTCCGACAGTCCGCCTACTCACGGCCGAAACCATCTTCCTGGATCAGCATGGCAACTCTGCCCGGACTTCCGGAAGACTCAGGAGCATCTCCCTCAACTGGTCCCTGTCGAGTTGTTCCGTATTATGTGAGTGGTAGTCCTCCACTTCGATCTCCTTCGTATCGCCTTCCGAGAAATATTTGGCGTAGTTCAGATCCCGCGTATCAAGCCGGACACGAAAATACCCGCCCATATCCTCGGAACGCCTGAGTTCTTCCGCGCTCGCAAGCGTCTCGTATAACTTTTCTCCATGCCTCATACCGATGATCTTTACAGCGTTTTCTGCTTCAAATATTTCCAGCAAAACATCGGCAAGCAACTGGATGGTACACGCGGGTGCCTTTTTTACGAAAATATCCCCCTGACCCGCATGAGTGAATGCAAAATAAACCAGCTCGATGGCATCACTGAGCGCGAGCATAAACCGTGTCATGCCAGGCTCGGTAATTGTCAGGGGCATACCTGCTTTTATCTGTTTGATAAAAAGCGGGATTACAGACCCCCTGGAACACATGACGTTCCCGTACCTGACGCTTGAGACGATTGTTCCGTTACCGCTCATCTCACGGCCAGCAGCCTGCACGATCTTTTCCATCAGTGCCTTGGTCATCCCCATCGCATTTACCGGGAACACTGCCTTGTCCGTCCCCAGGCACACGATACTTTTCACATCGTGCGCTATAGCGGAATCAATCACATTCGCGCTACCAATCACATTGGTTGCCACCGCTTCCAGGGGGAAAAACTCACACGAAGGAACCTGTTTCAGGGCGGCCGCATGGAAGACCAGATCCACCCCCTTCATTGCCTTGTCCACACTTTCACGATGACGAACATCGCCAATATAAAACTTGACATTGGCGTTGGTCAGCGTGGATCTCATTGCATCCTGTTTCTCTTCATCCCTGCTGAATATGCGAATTTCACCACACCCTTTTTCCAACAGGCTGGATACCATGGTTTTACCGAAAGAACCGGTCCCCCCGGTAATAAGGACGACACTGTTTTTTATATCCATATTTCAAACTTCCACTGGTAATCCGTAAGCATAGAAACAATATTTTCCCTAGGAGCCCACCCGGGATCCAGGCACAAACACAAGAAAGCAGCCCAGCACCAGACCAAGTATCGTGGACAAGACATAAACCGCTGCGACGTTGGGGCGTGCAGGCCTGTACGGTATGCTCGCCTGCGCATCAACAACAACACTCGATAACTTGTCCCCGTCCAACAACAGCCCCTCGAGGAACGCCTCTTCTTCCTGAAGATCTCTCAAACCCTCGGCGAAAGGCTCATCGCTTGCACGCTCCCTCAGCACTTTTATTTCCGCTTCAAGCGCCTTCGCCCCACGCATATACAGGGGCGCCCCCTCATTTATGAGCGCAATATTGACACCTGTCTCTCTGGGCATGGGATAAAAGCCAGTCAGATCCTGCGCCGAAAGCATCCTGGCAATCTTGAGCGCTTCTTCCAGACGAGCGATGCGATCCTGCCTTTTCCTGGCGGCAATGCCAAGCTTGCGGAGTTGTCTTGATTGAAGCTCACTGATCCTGGCCCGCACCCCGGCATTGAAATCAGTTGCCAGTCGGGCGACGGTCATCTTGTTTACATAGGCAATATAGCGATTAAGCGTTACAGCCGAAAATTCCGCATCAGCATCGAGAAATGTCGCGGTAACCACTTCATTCTCCCTTTGGCCGGCATGTAATCGCAGTCTCTTTTGAAAGAGCGAACTGAATGTCCTCGCAACATCTCTGTCAGAGCGCGATACATGCTCCGCCGGGAGATAGTGTTCCGCCAGATTGTGACTATCGAAAAAATCCCGCCGCATTCCGGCTGATTTGAAATTCTTCCTGAACAACCGAAAAACAACATCCGTCAATTCGCTTGCATCGTCATAGGCAAAAGTGGCTCCCTCCATTTCCCGCCCTGGATTTACAAGGTGAAACTGTAACAACCTGCTTACAGCCTCGCGTCCTGGCGGCATTAGATGTGCCTTTGCCTGATACAGGGGTTCAGAGAGAAAAAGATACGCTGAAGCGAGGAGCAATGCAGCGACGATGCCGAGCAACATACGGTATTTTCGCGCCTGAATCGTTTGCCACAAATCAGCCAGGCGGACTTCGTTGCTGCTGTCCGGGTTGCCGCCATCCCCCGATTGCATCACATCCTTGCCGGCCCCACCGCCTTTCGGCACCTTGTGTTCCTTCACGACTCAAACACTAATCGACGCGGTTATACACATCTTCAAACCGCACAATATCATCCTCACCGAGGTAACTCCCCGACTGCACCTCGATGATCTCCAGCGGAATCGTGCCGGGATTCTCCAGCCGGTGTGTCGTCCCCAGGGGAATATAGGTGGATTCGTTCTCTGACAGCATGAACACTTCGTCGCCCCGGGTCACCTTCGCGGTGCCGGACACAACGATCCAGTGCTCGGCCCGGTGATGGTGCATCTGCAGGGAAAGCTGGGCACCGGGCTTCACGGTCAGCCGTTTCACCTGGTAGCGGTTACCATGATCGATACCTTCATAGTCGCCCCATGGCCGGTAGACACGGCTGTGGAAACGATACTCCGCGCGATCGAATTCCTTCAGCCTGGAGACGATGGCCTTGACGTCCTGGCAACAGTTCTTGTCGGCCACCAGCACGGCATCCGCGGTCTCCACCACGATCACGCCGTCCAGACCGACGGCCGCAATACAGCGCTTGTCAGCCATCAACAGAGAGTTCTTCGTTTCGTGAGTCAGCACATCGCCACGCGCGACGTTACCGTCTCCGTCCTGTTCCGACACTTCCCAGATGGACGACCAGGAGCCGACGTCCGACCAGGTCGTCTCCAGCGGCACCACAGCGGCGCGGTCGGTCCTTTCCATGACGGCGTAGTCGATGGAGTCGGAAGGCGAGGCCAGAAAGGCGTCTTTCTCGACGCGCAGGAAATCCGCGTCGCGGCTGGAATGCTCCATGGCCACCCGGCAGGCGGCCAGGATATCGGGATCGTGCTTGCCGATCTCCTCCAGCCAACTGTCGGCGCGCATGACGAAGATACCGCTGTTCCAGTAGTAATCGCCCGAATCGATGTAGGTCTTCGCAGTGTCGGCGTCCGGCTTCTCGACGAAACGGTCGACCCTGAAACAGGACGTGCCATCGATCTGCTTGCCGCGGTTGATATAGCCGTACCCGGTTTCCGGCTTGTTCGCCACTACGCCAAAAGTAACCAGAAAGCCCTGTCCGGCCAGCGCGCCGCCCTGCTCCACCGCAGCCGCAAACGCGTCCGGGTCCGGAATCACGTGGTCCGCGGGCATCGCGACCATGGTGGCGTCGGGATCCTTTTCCACCAGGTAGAGGGCCGCCAACGTCAACGCCGGCGCGGTATTGCGCCCTTCCGGTTCCAGCAGAATGGCTTCCGTGTCCTTGCCGAGAGCACGCACCTGTTCGGCAACCAGAAAACGGTGTTCCTCGTTGCACACGAACAGCGGCGCCTGCACGGACTCGATTCCATCGAGACGTATCGCGGTGTCCTGCAACAGGGTGCGCTCGCCAAACATCGGCAACAAGGGTTTGGGATAGAACTCTCGGGAGGCGGGCCAGAGGCGGCTGCCTGCTCCACCGGACAGAATTACCGGGTAATAGTGCATGATATCGGGTATCTCGATGGGGCGCTCGGGCCTGAATATTGTTACGCAGACGATACCCAAAACCCCCTGACCGGTCAATCGCCGCGGCACCGGAGAGAGGGCTTATCTTGTTAAATTTTCGAGACTATTTCCTTTTTCTCACACAAGCCGGAGGTCTATGCCTCTGACAGCCCGCCGGTCACTTCCCTGTGGCCCGCGCGCGTCCCTGCGAAACGCGCCGTGCAGAGGCATAGCCTCCGGCCTGTGCGAATCACGCCGCGCCGGCCACCGCCTGAAAGGCAGCGGCCGGCGCCACGCATGCTCAGGGCTGCGCCCGCGTTTCCCCCACGGTGAGGTAGGCACGGTTGATTTCCAGGGTCCGTTCGCCAATACCCTTGACCCTCATCAGGTCGTCCACGCGCTGAAACGGCCCGTTGGTCTGGCGGTAGCGCACGATGGCCATGGCTTTCTCCGGTCCGACGCCATTGAGCCCCTCGACCAGGGCTTCGGAATCGGCGGTGTTGATATTGACGACGGAACCGGCGAAAGCCAGCATCGGAACCAGCAGCAGGGCCGCCAGGAACAGTTTGAGTTTCATCATGGCAGGATATCCTCCGTGAAAATGACCTGGCACACCCCCTGTGCGCCAAGGCGCCGCAGCAGCGGCGCGAGTCCGGAATGCTACAGAAACGCGGCAAACGGACAATCAGCGTTTTCGGATTCTGCTGTAGGAAAATACTGACAGGTGTCAGCCCAGCGCCTGAATCTCCGCCTGGATCGCTTCCAGAGCCTGCACCGGGTCGGGCGCCCTGGTCACCGGCCGGCCGATCACCAGGTAACCCGCGCCGTCACGGATGGCGTCCGCGGGAGTCATCACCCGCGTCTGGTCGTCAAGCGCGGCGCCGGCTGGCCGCACACCCGGCGTGACCAGCAGGAAATCGTCGCCCGACTGCGCGCGCAGCCGCGCCGCCTCGCGCGGCGAACAGACCACACCGTCCAGCCCGGCGGCCCTGGCCAGCGCCGCCAGCCGTTCCACCTGCGCCGCCGGCTCGTCGGATATGCCGATCTCGGCCAGGTCCTCGGCGCCCATGCTGGTCAGCACCGTGACGCCGATCAACAGGGGCCGGCGGCCGGAAACCTTGTCGAGCGTCTCCGCGGCGGCTTCCATCATGCGCCGGCCGCCGGAGGCGTGCACGTTCATCATCCACACGCCCAGTTGCGCGGCGGCTTCGCAGGCCCGCGCCACGGTATTGGGGATGTCGTGGAACTTGAGATCCAGAAATACATCGTGCCCCAGTGCCACCAGTTGCCGCACCAGTTCCGGGCCGGCACTGGTAAACAGCTCCTTGCCCACTTTCAGCCGGCAACTGCCGGGCGGCAGTCCACGCACGAAGCGCACGGCGGTATCCCCGTCGGGAAAATCCAGCGCCACGATGACGCGCGGCCCTTCTATCGATGTCTGCTTCATTCCACACTTCCTGCCTTGATGGGTTTGACGCTGCTCCAGCACTGGCAGCCGGGACATTGCCAGAACAGCTTGCGACTGCTGAACCCGCACTGGCGGCAGCGATAGCGCAGTTGCGGCACCACTGCCTGGGCGGCATTCTGGTCGACCACATTCTTGCGGTAGAACAGCAGCCAGGGGTGGCGCTCGGCCAGGCCGTCGATGTAACCGGTCCACTCATCCGCCCGCCCCAGTTCGAGCAAGCCGTCGCGTATCTCGCCGAGCACTTCCGGCAGCAGTTCCGCGCACTGGGACTCCACCCGCCGCAACACTTCCACCGCGTCCCCGATCCGTCCCAGCACGCGCAGGCATCGGCCTTTCAGCAGGGTCGCGCGCACACAGCCGGGGTCCTCGACCAGCGCTTCGTCCGCGTAGACTTCGGCGCGCAAAGTGTTGCCGCGTTCGAGCGCGGCTTCGCCGAGCGCGCACAGGTATTGCGCCAGGCGCTGTTTCCAGGTCTGGTCGCCGCGCGATGCGAACACGCGCGCCAGTTCGGCGGCGTTGGCCCACTCCTTCTCCTGCTGGTAGAGGTCGACCAGGTGGGTGCGCGCGTCGTCGCCGTAGCGCGGTGTATCGAGCAAATCGAGAAACAGCTTTTCCGCCCGGTCCAGCAAACCGGCCTTGAGAAAATCGCGCCCCAGTTCGAGCGTGGCCTGTGCACGCAGCTTTGCGCTCAGGCCGCTGCGGTCGATGATGTTGCGGTGAACGCGGATCGCACGGTCAACTTCGCCACGCCGGCGGAACAGGCTGCCCAGCACCAGGTGCAGCTCCACGGTGTCGGGGTCGACCTCGACCATCTGCACCAGCACTTCGGTGGCCTTGTCCGGCTGTTCGTTCAGAAGGTAGTTGAGGCCCTTGCCATAGGCCGAGTTGAGCCGGGCCTTGGCGCGCCGCTGTTGCTCGCGCTGCCGATAGCTCGCCGCCCACCAGCCGGAGAACGCCGCGAGCGGCAACAGCAACCAGAACAATGTCGGCACGACAGATCCCCTACTTGCGCGCGGGCAACACGTCGCCCCCTTCGTGACCGCTGCTGTCCTCACGCTCCAGGCGTTTCAAGCGGCGGCGCAGGCGGAACATCTGCTGCTTCTGGCGCAACAGGATACCCATGCTGACCAGCACGCCGATCACCGCACCGGTCGCCAGCGCCACCACCACGATCATCGACAGCGGGATCTCGCGATAACCGAAGTAGTAGTTGAGCGGAACCGGCTCGGCATTCAGCACCGCAAACGACAAGCCCAGCACGATCAGCACGATGAGCAATAGAATGTTGAGCAGGCGCAGCATGGACAGCCTCTTGGGAACTCGCTTTGGAAAACCGGATTATCGGCGCTTTATCCGCGCGCGGCAAATTTTCAATGGAGTCTGTCCCACATTGGAAAATCATCGAAAAACTGGCGAAAAAAAAAACGCCGGACGAGGCCGGCGTTTCTGGTGTTGCACGGGATTTGGCGTTCGGTCAGAACAGGCTGCCGCTGCTGGAAGGCGTCGATTCACCTTCGGGGGCGGCGGGCGGCGTGTTCTCGGCCGGCTCCTTGTCCTTGCGTGCGTAGATATTCACCCGTTCGCGCAATTCCTTGCCGGGCTTGAAATGGGGGACGTACTTGGCGGCGAGCGCAACGGCTTCCCCGGTCTTGGGGTTACGGCCCATGCGCGGCGGCCGGTAGTGCAACGAGAAGCTGCCAAAGCCGCGGATCTCGATACGGTTGCCGGTCGACAGGGACTGACTCATCTGCTCAATCAGACTTTTCACCGCCAGTTCGACATCCTTGTGGTTCAGATGACTGTTCTTGGCTGCGAGCACTTCAATCAATTCAGACTTCGTCATATAGCTGTCCCCGATTCACGGCCGGGGCCAAAACGGCCCCTCCGCCCTGTACGTCCTAGTTTAGACCAAATTATTGATTAGTCGCCACTATTTCCCAGTTGTTCCTTCAACACGTCACCCAGAGTCGCCCCGACGGAAGCCGTGCTGCGCGAGTAATCCTTGATCGCGGCGGCCTCCTCGTCGCTGTCCTTGGCCTTGATGGACAGGGCGATGGTGCGGGTCTTGCGGTCGACGCCGATGTACTTGGCCTCGATCTCCTGACCCACCGTCAGCACGGTGCGGGCGTCCTCGACCCGGTCGCGCGCCAGCTCGGAGGCACGCAGGGTGCCCTCGATGCCGTCGCCCAGGTCAACGATCGCCATTTTGGCGTCGACTTCCTTAATAACGCCCTTGACGATGCTTCCTTTAGCATTATCTGCCGAGAAACTGGAGAAGGGATCCTTCTCAAGTTGCTTGATACCCAGGGAGATTCGCTCACGCTCCGCGTCCACGGACAGCACCACGGCTTCCAGTTCCTCGCCTTTCTTATAGTTGCGCACGGCTTCTTCGCCGGGCTCGTTCCAGGAAATGTCGGAGAGGTGGATGAGGCCGTCGATACCGCCTTCCAGGCCGATGAAGATGCCGAAATCGGTGATCGACTTGATGGTGCCCTTGACGTGGTCGCCCTTGTTGTGGGTGGCCGAGAACTCGTCCCAGGGGTTAGAGTGGACCTGCTTCATACCCAGCGAGATGCGGCGACGCTCCTCGTCGATATCCAGCACGATGACTTCCACTTCCTGGCCGATGTGCACGACCTTGCTCGGGTTGACGTTCTTGTTGGTCCAGTCCATCTCGGACACGTGCACAAGGCCTTCGACGCCGTCCTCGATCTCCACGAAGCAGCCGTAGTCGGCAATGTTGGTGACCTTGCCGAACAGGCGGGTGCCTTCCGGATAACGGCGCGCCAGATCGGCCCACGGATCCTGACCGAGCTGCTTCAGGCCCAGCGACACGCGGTTGCGCTCACGGTCGAACTTGAGCACCTTGACCTCGATTTCCTGGCCAACCTCGACGATCTCGGAAGGATGCTTGACGCGCTTCCAGGCCATGTCGGTGATGTGCAGCAGGCCGTCGATGCCGCCCAGGTCGACGAACACGCCGTAGTCGGTGAGGTTCTTGACGATACCCTTGACGACAGCGCCCTCCTGCAGGCTTTCCAGCAGTTCCTCGCGCTCGGCGCTGTACTCGGTCTCGACCACGGCGCGACGCGAAACCACCACATTGTTGCGGCGCTGGTCCAGCTTGATGACCTTGAATTCGAGTTCCTTGCCTTCCAGGTAGGTGGTGTCGCGCACCGGGCGCACATCGACCAGCGAACCCGGCAGGAACGCGCGGATGTCCTCGATGTCGACGGTGAAACCGCCCTTGACCTTGCCGCTGATGACGCCCTTGACGATCTCGCCATCCTCGAAGGCCTTCTCCAGGCGTTTCCAGACTTGCGCGCGCTTGGCTTTCTCGCGCGACAGGCGCGTGGCGCCAAAACCGTCCTCGACGGCGTCCAGGGACACTTCGACGGTGTCGCCGACGGCAACTTCCAGCTCGCCCTGGCTATTCTTGAACTGTTCGATCGGAATGATGCCTTCCGATTTCAGGCCAGCGTTGACGATGACAGCATCGGGCTGAATATCAACCACGGTACCGGTGACAATGGTGCCCGGGCGCATTTCCTTGTTGGCCAGGCTCTCTTCAAACAGTTCAGCAAAACTTTCAGACATGGGTTAAAGATCCTTCCGCGGCGTAAATGCAGCGGCATAAGTAAAATCCGCACGACCGTAAACATCCCGGTTGGCGGGTTGAGGTTGAACACACCGGCACGGGAAAATCCCGCTACCGGACCGCGTAACCGGGAAGTATAACCTTATAGTCTTTGCATTTCACGGGTTTAGGCGATTTTTTATGGCCGCGAGAACCCGTGAGACAGTGGTGGGAATATCCAGCGAGGTGGTGTCGATGATTTCGGCGTCTTCGGCGGGTTTCAGGGGCGCCACGGCTCGCGAGGCATCGCGCTCGTCACGCGCCTGGATATCCGCCAGGATGGCCTCGTAGGGCGCCTCCTTTCCCTTTTCCTTCAGTTGCTTGTAGCGTCTTCTTGCACGCTCTTCTGCGCTTGCGGTAAGAAAAAACTTGGCGTCGGCATCGGGAAACACGACGGTTCCCATGTCGCGCCCGTCGGCCACCAGTCCGGGCGGCTGGCGGAAATCGCGCTGGCGTTGCAGCAGCGCTGCGCGCACCGCCGGAAGCGCGGCGACCTTCGAAGCGCCTGCACCCGCCGCCTCGGTGCGGATCTCGCCGCCGACCTCGCGGCCGTCCAGCAGCACGCTGTCGCCCTCACCGTCGGCGGGGAAACGGATGTCCAGCCCCGCGGCCAGTTCCGCCAGCGCCGCTTCGTCATCCAGCGCGATGCCGCGTTGCCGGGCGGCCAGCGCCAGCACCCGGTACAGGGCGCCGCTGTCGAGGAAGTGAAACCCCAGCTCGCGCGCCACGGCCTGGCTGATGGTGCCCTTGCCCGAACCGCTGGGACCGTCGACGGTGATCACCGGTACGCTGATATCGGACATCATTCCCCCTCCGCGCGGATCGACAGGCCGGCGCCGGCGGCGAGCGCCACAAAACCGGGGAAGGAGGTGTTCACGTTGTCGCAGTCATCGATATGGATATCGCCACTGGCGCGCAGTGCCGCCATGGCGAAGGACATGGCGATACGATGGTCGCCACAACTGTCGACCCGGCCAGCGCCGATCGCACCACCTTCGATGACGATGCCGTCTGGCGTCGGATTCGCATCCACGCCCAGCGCCCGCAGGCCGTCGGCCATCACCTGGATACGGTCGCTCTCCTTCACCCGCAGCTCCTCCGCGCCGGTGAGCACGGTGCGTCCTTCCGCGCAGGCCGCGGCGACGAACAGGGCCGGAAATTCGTCGATAGCCAGCGGCACCTGCGCCTCGGGAATCTCGATACCGTGCAACGGCGCGTGGCGCACGCGCAGGTCCGCCACCGGTTCGCCACCCACTTCACGCGGGTTCAGCACCTCGATGTCGGCCCCCATCAAACGCAGAATCTCCAGCACGCCGGTACGCGTCGGGTTGACGCCCACGTGCTCGATGAGCAGGTCCGAGCCTGGGGCAATCGACGCGCCCACCAGGAAAAACGCCGCCGAGGAGATATCCGACGGCACGTCGATGCTGGCGGCGCGCACGCTGCCCCCGCCCTCCACGCAGGCGCGGCTGCCCTCGCGCGCGACCGGGTAGCCCATGCCCGCCAGCATGCGCTCGGTGTGGTCGCGGGTGGGCGCGGGTTCGGTAACGCAGGTGCGCCCCCCGGCGTACAGGCCGGCCAGCAGCAGGCAGGACTTGACCTGGGCACTGGCCACCGGCATGTCGTAGTCGATGCCCCTGAGGCGCTGTCCTCCGCGAATCCGCAACGGCGCGGTGCCGGCCTCGGTGGCCTCGATAACGGCGCCCATGCGCGCCAGCGGCTCGGTGACGCGGCGCATGGGTCGGCTCATCAGCGACGCATCACCGACCAGTTCCACGTCGAAGGACTGCCCGGCCAGCAGCCCCGACAGCAGCCGCATGGAGGTGCCGGAGTTGCCGAGATCCAGCGGACCGGACGGCGCCTTCAGACCGTGCATACCGACACCGTGCACGGTCACGCGCCCGTCGTCCGGCCCTTCGATGGACACGCCCATGGCGCGAAAGGCGCCGAGCGTGGCGAGGCTGTCCTCGCCTTCGAGGAAACCGCGAATCCCGGTCACGCCATCGGCCAGCGAGCCGAGCATGATGGCACGGTGCGAGATGGACTTGTCGCCCGGCACTCGCAAGGTGCCGCGCAGCGCGCCGCCGGGCGCAAGGTGAAATTGCAATCTGTTGGAACCGCTCATGGCAGTGTCAGTCCTGTGATGATTCGGCCGGATCGTTGAAAGCGTCGCGTGCCCGCTTGGCCTCGGTGAAAATGCGTTGCAGGGTTTCGTCGTCGTGTCGGTCGACCGCGTCGCGCAATACCCGCAGATCGGTTTCGAAACGGTCCAGCGCGTGTAACAGGGCATCGCGGTTGGCGAGGCAGATATCGCGCCACATGGTGGGGTCGCTGGAGGCGATGCGCGTAAAGTCGCGAAACCCGCCGGCCGCGTACTCGAAAATCTCGCGCTGTTCGGCCATGCGCGCCAGGCTCTCGACCAGCGCAAAAGCCAGCATGTGCGGCAGATGGCTGGTGGCCGCCAGCACCTCGTCGTGGTGTTCCACGCTCATGGTGTTGACCTGCGCGCCCGCCGCTTCCCACATGGCGCGCACTTTCGCGGTGGCTTCCGGCGCAGTCTGCGCGGTGGGCGTCAGGATCACCCGGCGCCCGCGGTAGAGCTCGGGAAAAGACGCCGCCACCCCGCTCCGCTCGGTACCGGCAATCGGGTGGCCGGGCACGAACCAGTCCGGCACCCGCCCCAGCGCCGCGTCCAGGTCGCGCACCACGCTGGCCTTGGCACTGCCGCCGTCGGTGACCACCGCGCCGGGCGACAGCGCCGGACCAATGCGCTCGAACACGGCGCGCATGGCGCCCAGTGGCACCGACACGAATACCATGTCGGCGCCGGCCACGGCCTTCGCCGGGTCGGTATCGTAACGGTCGATCACCCCCAGGTCGACGGCTTCCTGCAGGTGCCCGGCGCGGCGGCTGCTGCCGACGATCTCGTCGACGTAACCGGCCTCGCGCAGCGCCCGCGCCAGCGAGCCGCCGATCAGCCCCACACCGACGATGCACAGGCGCCGGATCACGCCAGCACCTTGCCGAGCGCATCGAGACAGCGCCGGTTTTCGTGTTCGAGGCCAACGCTGATACGCAGGTAGCCCGGCATGCCGTAGTTGTCCACCGGCCGCACGATCACGCCCTCGCGCAACAGTGCCTCATAGACATCGGCGGCATCGCGCCCCGTGTCCACCGCCACGAAGTTGCCGACCGAGGGGATAAACGGCAGCGTCAGTTCGTTGAACCCCGCCACCAGTTGCGCCATGCCGGCACGGTTGACCTCCACCGCGCGCGCCAGGTGTTCGCGGTCGTCCAGCGCCGCGCAGGCGGCGAGCTGGGCGAAGCTGTTGACGTTGAAGGGCTGTCGCACCCGGTTCAGCACGTCGGCCAGTTCCGGCTGGCTGATGCCGTAGCCGACGCGCAGCGACGCCAGCCCGTAGGCCTTGGAGAAGGTGCGCGTCACCAGCAGGTTGGGGAAATCGTTCAGCCACCGGGAGCTGTCCGGGTAGTCCGCTTCGTCGACGTACTCGAAATAGGCCTCGTCGATCACCACCACCACGTTCGCCGGCACCGCCTCGACGAAGGCGCGCAGCGACCGGCCGGGCAGCCAGGTGCCGGTCGGATTGTTGGGATTGGCGATGAACACCACCCGGGTATCGTCATCGATCTGCGCCAGCATGGCGTCGAGATCGTGGCCGAACAGCGGACCACGGCTGCCATTGTGCGCCGCGGCCACACGCGAACGCGCGCCAATGGCCTGGGTGACGATGGGATAGACCGCGAATGCGTGCGCGGAAAACACCGCCGAGGTCTGCGGCGACAAGAAGGCGCGCGCCACCAGTTCCAGCACGTCGTTGGACCCGTTGCCGAGGGTGATACACTCCGGTGCCACCCCGTGGCGCCTGGCCAGCTTCGCCTTCAGTTCAAAACCGTTGCCATCGGGGTAACGCGCCAGTTCATCGAAACCGCCGCGCAGGGCCGCCAGCACCTTCTCCGACGGGCCGAGAGGGTTTTCATTGGACGCCAGCTTGACGGCGTCGCGGATGCCGTATTCGCGCTCCAGTTCGGAGAGCGGCTTGCCGGGCGCATAGGGGCGCAGGGCCTGCACACCGGGAATCGCGGATTCAAGCATCGCGGCAGTCCTACAGTTCACACTTGGGATAGGAGCCCAGCACCTTGAGCATGGAAGCGCGCGCGGCCAGTTCCTCCAGCGCGGCGGCAACCGCCGGGTCCTCGCGGTGACCGTCGACGTCGAGGAAGAACACATAGTCCCACTTGCTCATGCGCGAGGGACGAGACTCGATCCGGGTCATGCTCACGCCATGGCGCGATACCGGTTCCAGCAGCGAATACAGCGCGCCGGCCTCGTTGTGCACGCTGACCATCAGCGAGGTCTTGTCCTTGCCGCTGGGTCCGACCTCCTGGTCGCCGACCACAAGGAAACGCGTGGTATTGCTGGGGTCGTCCTCGATATTGGCGGCGAGAATGTTCAGCGCATAGGTTTCCGCCGCCACGTCGCTGGCAATGGCGGCCAGTTGCGGATCCCGCGCCGCCTGGCGCGCGGCCTCGGCGTTGCTGCTCACCGCCACCCGAGGCACGCCGGGCAGATTGGCGTCCAGCCATTCACGGCACTGCGCCAGTGCCTGCTGGTGGGCGCGCACCGAACCGATACCCTCCAGCCCGTCGCCCTGCCCCAGCAACTGGTGGTGAATGCGCAGTTCCACGTCGCCGCAGATCTTCAGCGGGGAACGAATGAACATGTCCAGGGTGTGATTGATGGCGCCCTCGCTGGAGTTCTCCACCGGCACCACGCCAAAATCGGCGCCGCCGGCCTCCACCTCGCGGAAGATCTCGTCGATGGCGGACAGCGGCCTGAGCTTCACCGAGTGTCCGAAGTGCTTGAGCGCGGCAGCCTGGGTGAAGGTGCCCTCCGGCCCCAGGTAGGCAACCGTGAGCGGCTGCTCCAGCGCCAGGCAGGCCGACATGATCTCACGGAACAGGCGCACCACCTCGTCGTCGGGCAGCGGGCCCTGGTTGCGCTCGCGCACCCGCCGCAACACTTCCGCCTCGCGCTCGGGGCGGTAGAACACGGTATCGGCGTCCTCGCCGCGCTTGGCCTCGGCGACCTGCTGGGCGCAGTGCGCGCGCTCGTTGAGCAGTGTCTGGATCTGCTCGTCGAGCGCGTCGATGCGTTTGCGCAGTTGCTCGAGTGTCGGCTGGCTCATGTCACTCCGTCGCCTGCAACACCCGCACCGACAGCACGCCCTCGGTGGCGGCGATCCTGTCCAGGCATTCCTGGCCGATTTCGTTTTCCACGTCGACCAGCGTGTAGGCCAGCTCACCGCGCGACTTATTGATCATGTCGACGATGTTCAGGCCGGCGTCGGCCAGCGCGGTGGAAATCTGGCCCAGCATGTTGGGCACGTTGGCGTTGACCACCGCCAGCCGGTACTCGCCGCCGCGCTTCATGTACAGCTTGGGGAAGTTCACCGAGTTGCGCACGTTGCCGTTCTCCAGGTAGTCACGAACCTGGTCGGCGACCATGATGGCGCAATTCTCCTCGGCCTCGCGGGTGGAAGCGCCCAGGTGCGGCAGGGTGACCACGCGCGGGTGGTCCTTGAGCAGGTTGCTGGGGAAATCGCACACGTAGGCGTACACCTTGCCCGCGTCCAGCGCCCTGACCACCGCCTCGTCGTCGATGATGCCGTTGCGTGCAAAGTTGAGCAGAACCACGTTGTCGCGCATCAGGCGCAACCGTTCCTCGTTTATCATGTGTTTCGTGGCGTCCACCAGCGGCACGTGGAAGGTCACGAAATCGCTGCGCGCCAGCAGATCGTCGACACCGGCGGCCTGTTCCACGTCGGAGGACATCTGCCAGGCGCTCTGCACGGTAATCTCCGGGTCGTAGCCGATGACCTTCATGCCCAGCGCGTGCGCCGCGTTGGCCACCTGCACACCGATGGCGCCCAGGCCGATGACGCCCAGGGTGCGGCCCGGCAGTTCGAAGCCGGCGAAGTTCTTCTTGCCTGCCTCCACCTGCTTGCTGATCGCGGCGTCGTCGCCTTCCAGTCCGCGCGCGAATTCCCACGCCTGGCACAGGTTGCGCGCCGCGATCAACATGCCGGCGATGACCAGTTCCTTGACCGCGTTGGCGTTGGCGCCGGGGGCGTTGAATACCGGCACGCCGCGCTTGCTCATCTCCTCGACGGGAATGTTGTTGACACCGGCGCCGGCGCGGCCGATGGCCTTCACTGAATCCGGGATCGGCCAGTTGTGCATGTTGAAGGAGCGCAACAGGATGGCGTCCGGGCGCTGGATCTCGGAAGCGACCTCGTACTTGTCGCGCGGCAGCCGTTCCAGGCCGGCAACGGAAATGTTGTTCAGGGTGAGAATCTTGTACATGTGTCGTCGTCCAGGCTGTGCGGTTAACCGTGGCGCTTCTCGAAGTCGCCCATGAAGTCGATCAGCGCGGCCACGCCCTCTTCCGGCATGGCATTGTAGATGCTGGCGCGCATGCCGCCCACCGAGCGGTGGCCCTTGAGCGTGACCAGCCCGGCGTCCTTCGCCTCGGCCAGGAAGGTCGCGTCGAGTTCCGGGTCGGCCAGGGTGAAGGGCACGTTCATCCACGAGCGGCAGTCCGGGTCGACCGGGTTGCTGTAGAAGTCCGAGTCGTCGATCGCCTTGTACAGGGCGCTGGCCTTGCGGTGGTTGACCATGGAAATGGCTTCCAGGCCGCCCTTGTCCTTCAGCCACTGGAATACCAGGCCCGCCAGGTACCAGCCATAGGTCGGCGGGGTGTTGTACATGGAACCGTTGGCGGCGTGAATGGCGTAGTCGAACATGACCGGCTGGCCCTCGACCGGTTGCCCGATCAGGTCGTCGCGCACGATCACCACGGTCAGGCCCGCCGGGCCGATGTTCTTCTGCGCGCCGGCGTAGATCACGCCATAGCGGCTGACGTCAATCGGCCGCGACAGGATGGTGGAGGACATGTCCGCCACCAGCGGCACGTCGCCAACATCGGGGATCCAGTGGAACTCCACGCCACCGATGGTTTCATTGGGCGTGTAGTGGACGTAGGCGGCATCCTTGTCCAGCGCCCAGCCCGAAGGATCGGGAATGGTGGTGAAGTTGTCGCCCTCGGAACTGGCCGCGACGTTGACCTCGCAGTAACGCTTGCCCTCGGCGATGGCCTTCTTGCCCCAGGCGCCGGTCCAGATGTAGTCGGCCTTGCGCTTGCCGCGCAGCAGGTTGATCGGCACCATGGCGAACTGGCTGGACGCGCCGCCCTGCAGGAACAGCACCTTGTAGTTGTCGGGGATCTTCATCAGTTCGCGCAGGTCGGCCTCGGCCTGTTCCGCGATGGACATGAATTCCTTGCCGCGGTGGCTCATCTCCATGACCGACATGTGACTGCCGTTCCAGTCGATCAGTTCATCGCGCGCGCGCTCCAGCACTTCGGCGGGTAACACCGCGGGACCGGCACTGAAGTTGTAGACCTTCGACATGCTCGTTGACTCCTGCTTGATTCCGGAAAAAATGGTTCAGGCGTCGTCGCCGTCCGAGGCGCCATTGTCCTCGTCGTCGGCGCCGACGTCGGCGATCGGCTCGATCCCGACCAGCGTCTCGCCCTCGTGCAGCTTGATCAGACGCACGCCCTGCGTGTTGCGGCCCATCACCGACACCTCGGCGACGCGGGTGCGCACCAGCGTGCCGCTATTACTGATCAGCATGAACTCGTCATCGTCCTGAACCAGCGCGGCGCCGACCACCTGGCCGTTGCGCCCGGTCACCTGGATGGAGATGACGCCCTGACCGCCGCGACCGTGCACCGGGTACTCGGATACCGGGGTGCGCTTGCCGTAGCCGTGCTCGGTGGCGGTCAGCACCGTGCCCTCGCTGACGATGATCAGCGCGATCACCCGCTGCTCCGGCCCCAGGCGGATGCCGCGCACGCCGCAGGCGGTACGGCCCATGGGCCGTACGTCGGTTTCGTGGAAACGGATGGCCTTGCCGACGTTGCTGAACAACATCACGTCGTTGCCGCCGTCGGTGAGGGCTACGTTCACCAGGTAGTCGTCCTCCCGCAGGTCGACGGCGATGATGCCGTTGCTGCGCGGACGCGAGAAATCGGATAGCGGGGTTTTCTTCACCGTGCCCTGCGCGGTCACCATGAACACGAAACGGTCCTCGGGGAACTCGCGCACCGGCAACACCGCGTTGATGCGTTCACCGGACTCCAGCGGCAGCAGGTTGACGATGGGCTTGCCGCGCGCGGTGCGCCCGGCCTGCGGCAACTGGTACACCTTGAGCCAGTAGGCCTTGCCGCGGCTGCTGAAGCACAGGATGGTGTCGTGAGTGCTGGCCACGAACAGCTTGTCGATGAAGTCCTCTTCCTTGACCCGGGTCGCCGCCTTGCCGCGGCCGCCGCGCCGCTGCGCGCGATAGTCTGACAATGGCTGCGACTTGGCGTAACCGTGGTGCGACAGGGTCACCACCACGTCTTCCTCGGTGATCAGATCTTCCAGCGTCAGGTCGAGATGGTCGGTGAGGATCTCGGTGCGGCGCTCGTCGCCGTAGGCCTCGAGGACAGTCTGCAACTCCTCGCGGATCACCTGCATCAGGCGGTCGGGGTTGTTGAGAATGTCGAGCAGGTCGTCGATGCGCTCGATCAATTCCTTGTATTCATCGACGATCTTGTCCTGCTCCAGCCCGGTGAGCTGGTGCAGCCGCAGGTCGAGGATGGCCTGGGCCTGGGTCTCGGACAGGCGGTACAGGTCGCCGTGGAAACCGAACTCCTCCGCCAGGCCGTCCGGCCGCGAGGCGGTGGCGCCGGCGCGCGCCAGCAGGTCGCCGACCATGCCAGGCGTCCACTCGCGGCGCACCAGCTCGGCACGCGCCTCGGCGCGGCTGCTGGACGACTTGATCAGCGCGATGACTTCGTCGATGTTGGCCAGCGCCACCGCCAGGCCTTCCAACACGTGCGCCCGTTCGCGCGCCTTGCGCAACTCGAACACGGTGCGCCGGGTAACCACGTCGCGGCGGTGGCGGATGAAGGCTTCGAGAATCTGCTTGAGGTTCAGCAGGCGCGGCTGACCATCGACCAGCGCGACCATGTTGATGCCGAACACGGTCTGCATCTGGGTCTGCTGGTAAAGGTTGTTGAGCACCACCTCGGCCACCTCGCCACGCTTCAGCTCGATGACCATGCGCATGCCTTCCTTGTCCGATTCGTCGCGCAGGTTGGAAATGCCCTCGATCTTCTTGTCCTTGACCAGTTCGGCGATCTTCTCCAGCAGGCGCGCCTTGTTCACCTGGTAGGGCAGCTCGGTGACCACGATCGACTGCTTGCTGCCCTCCTCGCCCTCGACGTGGCTGCGCGCGCGGATATGCACCCGGCCACGACCGGTGTGGTAGGCCTCGTGAATACCGCGCACACCGTTGATGATGGCGGCGGTGGGGAAATCCGGGCCCGGAATGATCTCCATCAGTTCCTTGATGCTGAGGTCCGGATTGTCGATCAGCGCGATACAGGCGTTGACCACCTCGGTGAGATTGTGCGGCGGGATATTGGTCGCCATGCCCACCGCGATGCCGGCGGAACCGTTGACCAGCAGGTTGGGAATGCGCGTCGGCAGGACCGAGGGCTCGTGCTCGGATTCGTCGTAGTTGGGAACGAAGTCGACGGTTTCCTTGTCGAGGTCGGCCAGCAGTTCGTGCGCGATCTTCGACATGCGCACTTCGGTGTAACGCATGGCGGCCGGCGAATCGCCGTCCACCGAACCGAAGTTGCCCTGGCCGTCGATCAGCATGTAGCGCAGCGAGAACGGCTGCGCCATGCGCACGATGGTGTCGTAGACGGCGGTGTCGCCGTGCGGGTGATATTTACCGATAACGTCGCCGACCACGCGCGCCGATTTCTTGTAGGGCTTGTTCCAGTCGTTGCCGAGCACGCTCATCGCGTAGAGCACGCGGCGGTGCACCGGCTTCAGGCCGTCGCGCACGTCCGGCAGGGCGCGCCCGACAATGACGCTCATGGCATAGTCGAGATACGACTGCCGCATCTCGTCTTCCAGATTGACCGGAAGCACTTCTTTGGCAAATTCGGACATGAATCTCAACCCGTGAACCGGCCGGGCGGCCGGCTCCGTTTTATGTGATTGCGAGGCGCATCCGGGCGGTCTGGCAACGCCCCGAAGCGGCTAAAACGTCGATCTTACCACACCCTGCCCCACCACTGCATCCGCGCAATCCGGCCTCAGAACGGCTGTGAGAGCGTCTCAGGGCAAGGGCGTCAAATTCCCGCCTTTGGCGAGCGGGAACTCCGGGAGACCACGGGAAGCCTCCGGACGACAGGGCGAAACCGCCGCGAGCGACCGGCTCAGCCCCCCATCATCGCCGCCATGCGGGCACGGTCGGGGCGCTCCACCACGCCGCGTTCGGTCACGATGACGTCCACCAGTTCCGCCGGCGTGACATCGAAAGCCGGGTTCCAGGCCTCGGCGCCGGCCGCCGCCACGCGCTGCCCACCCGCCAGCAGCACCTCGTCCGCGGCGCGCGCCTCGATGGGGATGTCCGCGCCGCTGGCGGTATCCATGTCCACCGTCGAGGATGGCGCCACCACCATGAACTTCACCCCATGGTGGCGCGCCGCGACCGCCGCCGCGTAGGTGCCGATCTTGTTGGCCACGTCGCCGTTGGCGGCGATGCGGTCCGAACCCACGATCACCCACTGCACGCGACCCTGCTGCATCAGCCAGGCTGCCGCGCCGTCCACCAGCAGGGTGACGGGAATGGCGTCCCGGACCAGTTCCCAGGCGGTCAGGCGCGCCCCCTGCAGCCAGGGGCGCGTTTCATCGGCGTACACGGCGGACAGCCTGCCCGCCGACCAGGCGCTGCGTATCACCCCCAGCGCCGTGCCATAGCCGCCGGTGGCCAGCGAACCGGTATTACAGTGCGTAAGCACGCCGCTGCCCGGTTCGATACAGGCCGCGCCCAGCGCGCCCATGGCGCGGTTGGCGGCGATGTCCTCGTCATGAATGCGCACCGCCTCGGCCAGCAGCACCGGCTCCGGGTCGCCCGAAACAGCGGCCGCGGCGCGTTCCATGCGTTCCACCGCCCAGGCCAGATTGACGGCTGTCGGCCGCGCGCGCGCGAGCATCCGCATGTCGTCCGCGAACCCTTCCCGCCAGCCGGACGCCGACCCGGCGTAGCGCTGGCGCGCGGCCAGTACCGCGCCGTAGGCCGCGGTTACGCCGATGGCCGGGGCCCCGCGCACCACCATTTCGGTAATGGCCCGCGCCACCGTGTCGCAGCGATCCAGCCGCAACCAGGTTTCGGTCTGCGGCAGGCGCCGCTGGTCGAGCAGGTGCAGTTCGCCGTCGCTCCAGCGCACGGCGCGTATGGTGTCGAATTCAGGCATGCTGTTCGGGTTCCTCGAAGTCCGGCGGCAACCGCCATGGACAATTGTACAGACTGGTACGGCTTGCATTCCGGCCGGTTTGGCACTTTACTGGACACTCCCTACAAAAATAAATGGTAAGCCCGCCTGACCTGCTTGCCCGAAGCCGAGGAGTTCAACATGGAATCGATCGATATCGCCGAGCTGGGCAACCCCGACCTGGTACAGACGCTGCTCATCCCCTGGGCCATCCAGATCGCTATCGCCGTCGCAATCTTCGTCATTGGCCGCTGGGTCGCGCAGTGGCTGACCGGCCTGACCCGCAAACTGATGACGAAGTCGAAGCTGGACGGCATGCTGGTCAACTTCGTCGGCAACCTGGTCTACACCGTGTTGCTGCTGGTGGTGGTGATGGCCTCGCTCGATCAGCTCGGCATCGAAACCACCTCGCTGCTGGCCATCTTCGGCGCCGCCGGCCTGGCCGTCGGCCTGGCCCTCAAGGACTCTCTGGCCAACTTCTCCTCGGGTGTGATGATCATCCTGTTCCGGCCTTTCAAGGTTGGCGACTTCATCGAGGCCGCCGGCGTCTCCGGCACCGTCGAGGAAGTACGCATCTTCGCCACCATCCTGCGCACCGGCGACAACCGCGAGATCATCATCCCCAACAGCCAGATCTACGGCGGCACCATCACCAACTACTCGGCGCGCGCCACCCGCCGCGTCGACCTGGTATTCGGCATCGGCTACGACGATGACATCGCCAGGGCCAAGCAGATCATCAACGACATCATGAAAAACGACGAGCGCATCCTCGCCGAGCCCGAACCGGCAGTCGCAATGGCCGAACTCGCCGACAGCAGCGTCAACTTCAACGTGCGCCCCTGGGTCAAAAGCGGCGACTACTGGGCCGTGCGCGCCGACCTGCTGGAAAAGGTCAAACTCGCCTTCGACGCCGAAGGCATCAGCATCCCCTACCCCCAACAGGACATCCACCTCCACAAAGCCGACTGAAAAATGCCTCCGCCCCCTTTTCGGGGGGGAGAGGTTATACTGCGGGCTTTGGAACCGGGACAAGCGAAATAAATGCGACAGACCGAATTGCTGATCCATGCCCGCTGGATCATTCCGGTGTCGGCCGGGGACCCGGTGCTGGACTACCATAGCCTGGCCGTCGATGAAGACCGCATTACCGCGATATTGCCAACCCAGGAAGCGCGTTCGTCGCTGCAGGCAAGGACGACCGTCGAGCTGGGCGAAAGCGCGCTGATACCGGGGCTGGTCAACGCCCACACCCACGCGGCCATGTCGCTGTTGCGCGGTGTTGCCGACGACCTGCCGCTGATGGAATGGCTGCAACAGCACATCTGGCCGGCGGAACAGCAATGGGTCAACGAACAGTTCGTGCACGACGGCACGCAACTCGCCATCGCCGAAATGCTGCGCGGCGGCACGACCTGTTTCAACGACATGTATTTCTTTCCCGAAGTCACCGCCCGGGTGGCGGCTGGCTGTTTCATGCGCGCCTGCACCGGCATGATCCTGATCGATTTCCCGACCCGCTACGCCGAAGGCCCGGACGAGTATTTCGCCAAGGGCCTGGCGCTGCGCGATGAATACATGCACCACCCGCTGGTGAGCCAGGCGTTCGCGCCACACGCGCCATACAGCGTCTCGGACGATGTATTGCGCAAGGCGCAGATGCTGGCCGACGAACTCGATGTACGCATTCACATGCACCTGCACGAAACAGCGGGCGAAGTGGACGAGGCGCTGCGCAAGGATGGCAGGCGGCCGCTGGCGCGGCTCGCGGATCTCGGCCTGCTGTCGCCGGCGCTGACGGCGGTGCACATGACCCAACTCGAGGAGCCGGAGATCGCGCAACTCGCCGAAAGCGGCGCCAGCGTGGTGCACTGCCCCGAATCCAACCTGAAACTCGCCAGCGGTTTCTGCCCGGTTCAGAAACTGATAGACGCCGGCGTCAACGTGGCGCTCGGCACCGACGGGGCGGCCAGCAACAACGACCTGGACATGCCGGGCGAAATGCGCAGCGCGGCCCTGCTGGGCAAGGCCGTGGCCGGCGACGCCAGCGCCCTGCCGGCCCGACAGTTGCTGCGCATGGCCACCATCAACGGCGCCAGGGCGCTGGGCCTGGCCGGGCACACCGGTTCGCTGGAGCCCGGCAAGTGGGCGGACATCGCCGCTGTCGACCTCAATACGCCGGAATGCCAGCCGGTCTACGATCCGGTTTCGCAGATCGTGTACAGCGCCGGCCGCGAACAAATCAGCCACGTGTGGGTGGCGGGCCGGCCGCTGTTGCGCGAGCGCCAGCTCACCCATCTCGACATCGACGAACTGCTGGGCCGGGTGCGCGGCTGGCAGACCCGCATCGCGGCAGGTGAAGCCGGCCGCTGATTCCGGTATCTTGCACACCATGAACGACACCAGCCCCAATGTCGACGCCGCCGAAATCCACAAGTTCGAGGCACTCGCCTCGCGCTGGTGGGATCCCGACAGCGAGTTCAAGCCGCTGCACGACATCAACCCGCTGCGCATCGACTACATCGACGAACGCGCTCCGCTGTCCGGCAGCACGGTCATCGATGTCGGCTGTGGCGGCGGCTTGCTGTCCGAGGGCATGGCGTTGCGCGGCGCCCGCGTCACCGGCATCGACATGGGCGAGGCGCCGCTCACGGTGGCACGCCTGCACCAGCACGAATCCGGCGTGGAGGTCGACTATCAACGCATCACCGCGGAGGAGATGGCGAGCCGGCACCCGGGCGCCTTCGACACCGTGACCTGCCTGGAGATGCTGGAACACGTCCCCGACCCCGCCTCGGTAATCCAGGCCTGCGCCACCCTGGTCAGGCCCGGCGGCAACGTGTTCTTCTCGACCATCAACCGAAACCCGCGCGCCTACGTGATGGCTATCGTCGGCGCCGAATACGTGCTGCGCATGTTGCCGCGCGGCACCCATGACTACCGCAAGTTCATCCGTCCCTCGGAAATGGAACGCTGGGCCCGCCAGGCGGACCTGGAACTGCGCGAACTGACCGGCATGTCCTACAACCCCCTGAGCTGCGAGTACCGGCTCGGCGACGACGTCGGCGTCAACTACCTCGCCTGGTTCCGGAAACCAGACTGAACATGCTCGCATCCGCCAGCACCGTGCTGTTCGATCTGGACGGCACCCTGCTCGACACCGCACCCGACCTGGCCGCCGCCCTCAACGCCACGCTGCAACTCAACGGCCGCGAGCCGCTGCCCTATGAGCGCATCCGCCCGGTGGTGTCGCACGGCGGCAAGGCGCTCATCGAACTCGGTTTCGGGCTGGACCCGCAGCACCCCGATTTCAAGCCGCTGCGCAAGCAACTGCTGGACCTGTACCAGGCCAACATTGCGGTGGAAACGCGCCTGTTTCCCGGCATGGACGAGGTGCTGGACAGCCTGGAACAGCGCGGCATCCGCTGGGGGATCGTCACCAACAAGCCCGGCTGGCTGACCGACCCCCTGCTCGATGCGCTGCAACTGTCTGCGCGCGCCGCCTGCGTGGTGTCGGGCGACACCCTGCCGGAACGCAAGCCGCACCCGGCCCCCCTGCTGCATGCCTGCCGGCTGGCAGGCTGCAGCCCCGCCGAGGCGCTGTACGTGGGCGATGCCGAGCGCGACATCGAGGCCGGCCGCAATGCCGGCATGCGAACCCTGGTGGCGCTGTTCGGCTACCTCATGGAACACGACCAGCCGGCGCGCTGGGGCGCCGACGCGCTGATCGAAAAACCCGCCGACATACTGGACTACCTCGCCGGCGCGGCGCCGCGCCGGGGAACCGGATAACAGGAAAACGCCACCGTGATACCCCTTCACGACGACAATCCCACACAAATCACCCCCTGGGTCACCATCAGCCTCATCGTCATCTGCGTGCTGGTGTTCTTCTGGCAACTGTCACTGGGCAACCGCGTGGAACTGGCGGTCTACAGCCTGGGCATGATCCCCGCGGTGGTGTTCGGCGGCAAGGAACTGCTGCCGGAACTCAGCCTGGTGCCGGAATGGATGACGATTTTCACCTCCATGTTCCTGCACGGGGGCTGGATGCACCTGATCGGCAACATGCTGTATCTGTGGATCTTCGGCAACAATATCGAGGACGCCATGGGGCACGGCCGCTTCATCGTCTTCTACCTGCTGTGCGGAGTGTTCGCGGTACTGGCCCAGGCGTTGCCCAACCCGGACTCCACCATTCCCATGATCGGCGCCAGCGGCGCCATCTCGGGGGTGCTCGGCGCCTACCTGCTGCTCTACCCGCATGCGCGGGTGCTGGTGGGCATCCCCTTCGGCTTCTACCTGCACACTGTCTACATCCCCGCCGGGTTGGTGCTGGGATTCTGGTTCGTGATGCAGTTGATCAGTTCCGCCGGCAGCAGCGGCGAGGGCGGAGGCGTGGCCTTCGGCGCCCATATCGGCGGCTTTATTGCCGGCATGGCGCTGATCCCGCTGTTCAAGCACCGGCACATCCCGCTGCTGCCGAAACGGCGGGAGCCGCCCTCCTACAGGTAGACCGGCGCGTCGCCCGGCTTCCATACCGGGTGCTTGTGCATGACCGCGCGGAACAGTTCCGATTCCAGCCAGTGGTCCAGCCAGGCGCGCAAGCGCGGGTACGGTGCCCGGTCGAACCAGTCACGATCCACCATCGCGAACTGGCGGATGAAGGGAAACACGCCGATGTCGGCCAGCGTCGGGCGTTCACCGAGCAGGTATGGCGTCTCCACCAGCACCTCTTCCAGTTCTTCCAGGAACTCCTCGCCACGCGCGCGGTAATACTCCTGCGGGTGTTCCGGGTGACGCTCGAAGTACTTGTACCGGTCCAGGTCTTCCTTGAACGAGAAGTCGTTGATTTCCAGCAACTGGTCGGCGGGAATCACATGGCACTCGTCCTCGCCCAGCCAGTTGTCCGGGTCATTGCGGCGCAGCGCCCACAACACGATATCCCAGCTTTCGTCGATCACCTCGCCCTCCGGCGTCACCAGCACCGGCACGGTATTCTTCGATGAGGCCGCCGACAACTCCGCCGGCACTGCGTTGAGGTCCACCTCGCGCAGTTCCACCGGCAGACCGGCCTGTTTCAGGGCCATGCGGGCGCGCATCGCGTAGGGGCAACGGCGAAAACTGTAGAGGATGTTCGCTGGGGTGTTTTTCTCGTTCATGTCAGCTCCCGTCTGGTTCCGGGGGGCGATACTACGGTATTCCGGCCGCAACCCTTACCGACGATTCTCATGGGAATTTTTCCGGCCCTGCAAATCGCCGCCTGGCCCGCATATCGACTGGAATGCGGAGGGGCGGAAGGGCTATGCTGCGACCATGGACAACAAGCACCGGCGCGGCGACCGCGCGCTTTACGCCTGCATCGCGCTCCCTTCCGCCATCGGTGCGGCCTCCCTGGCGCTGCAGGCGGCCGGCGCCGGCCGCGCGCTGCGTTACCAGCGCGACGCCATTCTGGATGGTGAATGGTGGCGCCTGCTGAGCGGACAACTGGTACATCTCGGCTGGACGCACCTGTGGCTCAACCTGGCGGCGCTGGCGCTCATCTCGCTGCTGTTCGCACGCACCCTGCGCCTGTCCGAGTGGCTGTGGATCCACGCCGCCGCGTTCCTCGGCACCGGCCTCGGCCTGCTCGCCTTCTCTCCCGGGCTGCAATGGTATGTCGGACTGTCGGGCGCGCTGCACGGCCTGTTCGCCGGCGGCGCGCTGATCAGCCTGCGGCGTGGGGAACGCGGCGCCTGGCTGCTGCTCATCGCCCTGCTGTTCAAGCTCGCCTGGGAAAGACTGGCAGGCTCGGTACCCGGCAGCAGCGCCTGGATCGGCGGCGAAGTGATCACCGAGGCTCACCTGTACGGGGCGGTAGCCGGCCTGGTGGCCGCGGCCTGGCTGGCGCGGCGCCGCTAGACCGGCGCCGTGGCCGGCTCCGCCCTGGAAAGACGCCCGGTGAGCCAGCCGGCAACCAGCAGGAAGGCCGCCGACCACCACAGGCAGCCAATCAGCCCCCACTGCTGGTAGGCCCAGCCCGACAGCACCGTTCCAGTCAGGCGCCCGCCGGCGTTGGCCATGTAATAGAAGCCCACATTGACCGCCGCCTCCTCGTGCGCCGACCACTCCAGCACCAGAAAGGAATGCACCGCCGAATTGAGCGCAAATACCAGTGCGAACGAGGCCAGCCCGACCAGCAGCGTGGACACCGGCGCCAGTCCTGCCCCGAGTGACAGTGCCATGCCTGTCGGCACCAGTAACAGAACGCCTACCAGTCGGCGCGCAGTTCGCGCGTCCGGGTGATGGCGCAACAATTTGGGCGCCAGCCCCTGTATCACCCCGTAGCCGATAATCCAGGCAGCCAGCAAGGCGCCAACCCTGGCAGCGCTCCAGTCAAGCTGCGCGGCGAGATACACCGGCAGCCCGACCACAAACCAGACGTCGCGCGCGCCGAACAGGAAGAACCGTGCCGCCGCCAGGCGATTGATACGTCCGCTGCGCGAGAACAGGCGACTGAACCCTGTCTTTGCCGGACTGCGCCCCATTCCGCGTGGCAACAATGCAAGGCTGAACGCCAGTGCCAGCGCCAGCGCGCCAGCCAGCATCAGCAGGGCCTGACGAAAACCCGCCACCGCCAGCAGCCAGCCACCGAGAAAAAAACCGAAGCCTTTCAGCGCGTTCTTGGAACCGGTGAGCACCGCCACCCAGCGGAACAACCGGCCGCCGGCGTCCGCCGGCAACATCAGCCTGACACCGGCCTTGGCGCTCATCTTGCTGAGATCCTTGGCAATGCCCGACAAGGCCTGCGCCGCCATCACCCAAGGCACAGTGAGCCGCGCATCGGGCACCGTCAGCATCAGCAGTGCCGCCACCTGCATCGCCATGCCCAGGTGCAGGGTAACGTTGAGCCCGATGCGCGAAGCCAACCAGCCGCCCAGCAGGTTAGTGACAATGCCGAACACCTCATAGAACAGGAACAGGAAAGCGATATCCAGCGGCGTGTAGCCCAGGCGGTGAAAATACAGCACCACCAGCATGCGGATCGCGCCGTCGGTCACCGTGAACGCCCAGTAGGACGCCGTGATCAGCAAGTAATTGCGCAGCACCGTGCTCACAGACCGGCCGCCACCCACCGCGCCAGTTCCGTCACCGGCGCGGCCACCACGAGCTTGCGCAGGGCGATCCGGGCCATGCGTCCGAAACCGTTGATTGCTGTCCGTATCGCTGTCATTCGCCCCGTCCACCCCGGTGTTTTACCCGTCAACGAAGTCAACGAAATATACTGGTACCCGTATATATGGTCAAACAAATATATTGTAGCCCGAACATGTCAGTAAAAAAGTAGAGGTTTCAGACGCAGCAGGAGGCGCCCGGACGGTCGGGCATGCTGTCGAGCGATTCGCGGTCGTGCACGAAGGGAGCCTGTCCTGCGACACCCCTGGCCGTGGCCCGCAGCACCTGCAGGGCCCACGCCGGCAACGCGCTGTTGAGGCGGTAATAGATCCACTGTCCCTCGCGGCGTGTGGATACGACGCCCGCCTCCCGCAACTGGGCAAGGTGACGGGAGATCTTGGGCTGCACGATATCCAGCGCGCGCGCCAGTTCGCACACGCACAGTTCGCGTTCCTGCGCGAGCAGGACCAGGCTGCGCAGGCGGGTGGGATCGGCCAGCGCCTTGAAGAATGTTTCCGCACGAAGCTCCATGTCATGCAGTGTGCCCCGCGACAGTCGCGGCGGTCAACCGGCGCGGCGGTCCCACCACGACCGGTATTTGGTGTATCGTGAAACCATGTCCCGCAGCGTATGCTCATTGTCATGTCACGGCGCCTGAAACTGTTCGCCTGGTTCGTGCTCGCCGCGCTGCCGGTCGCGGCCCTGTTCGTCCACCTGACGCGGCCGCAACCGGTGGACGTAATCGTCGCCACCGTGACACGCGGCGTGGTCGAGGACACCACGGCGAACACCCGCGCCGGCACCGTGAAGGCCTGCCGGCGCGCCGGCATATCCCCCGCCGTTGGAGGGCAGATCGCGCGCCTGCCGGTGAGGGCAGGCCAGCAGGTGGAAGCCGGCGAACTGTTGCTGGAACTGTGGAACGACGACCTGCGCTCGCGCGTGTCCCTGGCCGACAGCCAGGCGCGCGCGGCCGCCGCCAGCGCGCGCCAGGCCTGTGTCCGCTCGGACGTGGCGGCGCGCGAAGCGCGGCGCCTGCTGACCCTGCGCAAACAGGGGCTGGCCACCGAGGAAGCCGCCGACAAGGCCGATGGCGAGGCGCGGGCGCTGGCGGCGGCCTGCGACGCCGCGCGCGCCAGCGTCGATGTCAGCCGCGCGCAACTGGCGGTGGCGCGTGCGCTGCTCGATCGCAGCCGCCTGCGCGCGCCCTTCGCCGGCACGGTGGCGGAGGTCAACGGTGAAGTGGGTGAGTTCGTCACGCCCTCCCCCGTCGGAGTCGCCACGCCACCCGCCATCGACCTGATGGACACCGGCTGCCTGTATGTGTCCGCGCCGGTCGACGAGGTCGACGCTCCCGCCGTGCGCGCGGGCATGAACGCGCGAATCTCCCTGGACGCCTTCCCGGGCCGAACCTTCGCCGCCCGCGTTCGGCGCGTGGCGCCCTACGTGCTCGACCGCGAAAAGCAGGCGCGGGTCGTCGATGTCGAGGCCGAGTTCCTCGACCCGTCAGACAGCCGCGACATGCTGCCGGGCTACAGCGCCGACATCGAGATCATCCTGTCGCGGCACGAGAATGTGCCGCGCCTGCCCACGGAGGCCATCCTCGAGGGCGGACGTGTACTGGCGCTCGGCGACGACGGCCGGCTGCACGAACGCCTCATCGACATTGGCCTGTCCAACTGGAGCTACACGGAAGTCCGCTCCGGCGTCGAGGTGGGCGACAAGGTGGTGATATCCGTCGACCGGGACGGCGTCGAGGACGGCGCGCTGGCACGGATCGAGTCCGTCGCCAATGGCAATGATTGAACTGCAGGGCGTACACCGGGATTTTCGCGTCGGCGAACAGACCGTGCACGCACTGGACGATATCAACCTGACCATCCGGGCCGGCGAGTACGTGTCCATCATGGGGCCGTCCGGATCAGGCAAGTCCACCCTGCTGAACCTGATCGGCCTGCTGGACCGCGCCACGCGCGGGCGCTACCTGCTGGACGGCCAGGATGTCACCACGCTCGACGACGTGGCGCAGGCGGAAGTGCGCAACCGGCGTATCGGCTTCGTGTTCCAGGCCTTTCACCTGGTGCCGCGCCTGACGGCGGCACAGAACATCGAGCTGCCGCTGATACTGGCCGGCGTGCCGCGCGAACAGCGCGAGCCACGCGTGCGCCGCGCGCTGGAGGCCATGAACCTGTTGGAACGCGCGCACCACAAACCCGACCAGTTGTCCGGCGGGCAACGTCAGCGCGTCGCCATCGCGCGCGCCACCGTCAACGAACCGCGCGTCCTGCTCGCCGACGAACCCACCGGCAACCTGGACCGCAAATCCGGCCGCGACGTCATCGACATTCTCGAATCGCTCAACCGGCACGGCATCACCCTGGTCGTCGTCACCCACGACAGCGACATCGGTGGACGCGCGCGGCGGCGCCTGCACATGCTCGACGGGCGTATCGAAACCGACCACCACCCGGACGGCGACCGGCATGCGTAGCCCCGACGTCGGCCGTTTTGCCTGGGGCGCCCTGCGCGGCTACCCGACGCGCACCCTGCTGATGCTGCTCGCCATGGCCATCGGCGTGGCCGCCGTCATCGTGCTCACCGCGCTGGGCGAGGGCGCACGCCGCTACGTGGCCGACCAGTTCTCCTCGCTGGGCACCAATCTGCTGATCGTGATACCCGGCCGGGCGGAAACCGGCGGCGCCACCCCCGGCACCCTGATGGGCGAGACCCCGCGCGACCTGACCCTGGACGACGCCATGGCATTGACCCGCAGCTACCGGGTGCGCCGCATCGCCCCCATGACGCTCGGCGCCGCGGATGCCGCCTACGGTCGCCGCCAGCGCGAGGTCACGGTAATCGGCACCAGTCACGAGCTGCTGGCGCTGCGTCGCTGGACCCTGGCGCGCGGACGTTTTCTGCCTGACATCGATATCGACATGGCCAGCCCGGTGTGCGTGATCGGCGGCAAGATCCGCGATGAACTGTTCGGCCCCAGACCCGCGCTCGGCGCATGGCTGCGGCTCGGCGAGCGGCGTTTCCGGGTCATCGGCATACTGGGTTCCGAGGGACGTTCCATTGGCGTGGACGTGCAGGAGACCGTGATGATCCCGGTCGCCTCCGCGCAGCAACTGTTCAACACGCCGTCGCTGTTCCGCATCCTGGTGGAAGCACGCAGCCGCGAGGCGATCGAGCCGGTCAGGCAGTTCATCATCGACACCATCCGTCACCGTCACCAGGGCGAGGAAGACATTACCGTCATCACCCAGGACGCGGTGCTGGCCACCTTCGACCGCATTTTCGGCGCCCTCACCTACGCCGTCGGCGGCATCGCCGCCATCAGCCTGTTCGTGGCCGGCATCCTGATCATGAACGTGATGCTGGTGGCGGTTTCCCAGCGCACCGCCGAGATCGGCCTGCTCAAGGCGCTGGGCGCGGCCCCGCGCCAGATCCTGGCGCTGTTCGTCAGCGAGGCGCTGTTGCTGTCGCTGCTCGGCGCCAGCGCGGGTCTGGCACTGGGGATGGCCGGCAGCCTGCTCATCCGGCAACTGTTCCCGGCGTTTCCCGCCCACACCCCGGCCTGGGCGACACTGGCGGCGCTGCTGGTCTCGGTACTGACCGGCCTGCTGTTCAGCCTGCTGCCGGCGCGGCGCGCGGCGCGCCTGGACCCTGTGCTGGCGCTCTCCGGCAGGTGAAGCCGTGCGTTACCGCGACTTCCTCGGCCTGACCGGCAGCGCCCTGACCGCCCACCGCCTGCGCAGCTTCCTGACCCTGCTCGGCATCGCCGTCGGCATCGCCGCCGTGGTGTTGCTCACCTCCATCGGCGAAGGCGTGCACCGTTTCATACTGTCCGAATTCACCCAGTTCGGTACCAATATCGTTGCCATCAACCCTGGAAGGACCACTACCCACGGCGCCACCGTGGGCGTGTTCGGCACCGAACGTCCGCTCACCATCGAGGATGCGCTGGCACTGCGGCGCCTGCCGTTCGCCGAGGCCGTGGTGCCCTTCGTGCAGGGCAACGCGGAAGTCGAGGCCCGTGGCCGGCGGCGGCGCACGACCATCTACGGGGCTGGCGCGGAAATGCCCGCCGCGTTCAGCATGCGCGTCCAGTCCGGCCGTTTCCTGCCCGCCGACGACCCCACGGCGCCCCGTCCCTACGCGGTGCTGGGCAGCAAGCTGCGGCGTGAACTGTTCCGCGACGCCAACCCCCTCGGCCAGCGCATCCGCGTCGGCGGTAACCGCTACCGCGTCATCGGTGTCATGGAACCCAAGGGCACGGTGCTGGGTTTCGACCTTGACGACACCGTCTACATCCCCGCCGCGCGCGCGCTGGAACTGTTCAATCGCAATTCCCTGTTCGAGATCGACCTGCTGTACCCGCCCGGCGTCGACGTCGACAGGGTGGTCCAGGGCATCCGCCGCACGCTGGTGGCGCGTCACGGCCGTGAGGATTTCACCATCACCACCCAGGCGCAGATGCTGGAGGTGCTGGGTTCGATCCTCAACATCCTCACCTTCGCCGTCGGCGCCATCGGCAGCATCTCCCTGCTGGTGGGGGCGATCGGCATCATCACCATCATGACCATCTCGGTAAACGAACGCCGCGGTGAAATCGGCCTGCTGCGCGCGCTCGGCGCGCGTCGCGGCCAGGTCCTGTCACTGTTCCTGGGCGAAGCCGTGGTACTGGCCGCTGCCGGCGGCGTGGCTGGCCTGGCGCTGGGCGTCGGCATCGCCGGCCTGCTGCGCGTCGCCCTGCCCGAGCTTCCCGTGCACACTCCCTGGCTGTACGCCATTCTCGCCGAAACACTCGCCATCCTCATCGGCATCGCCGCCGGCGTCCTGCCCGCGCGCAACGCGGCCCGCCTCGACCCCGTCGCCGCCCTCCGCACGGAATAATACGTGAGCCGGACAGGGATACCCGGCCCGAACGAGAGAAACAAAAATCCCCGCCGGGGCGGGGATGGTATTGCGAACCGGCGTGCCGGGGCGCGGGAGGAGTCCACGGATGTGTCCGCGTCCCGACAGCGCCGGGTCTTCAGAACACGTACTGTGCCTGTACGAACAGTTCGTCTTCGTCGTTACCCTTCACGCCCTTGCGATCCGAGTTCATGCGGTAGGTAGTCTGCACCTTGATGTCATGCTTGTGCAGGTACCAGTTGGCGCCGATGGAGGTGCGGGTCCACTCGGTATCGTAGTTGTCGGCGTCCTGGGACTGGTAACCCGCCACCAGTTCGAACTGGCCCGGCATGACCATGTAACCGCCTTCGACGGCCCACTGGTCGAGATCGGTGGAGCCCTTCTTGTATACGCCGCCGGTGAAGTTGTTGTCGACGGTATCGGCGCTGATCTTGTTGTACTGCGCGTCCACCGAAAAGCCCGAGGCGCGGAAGGCAGCACTGACTTCGAAACCGGTCACTTCGTCCACGTCGGCCTTGGTGGCGCTGGTGGAGACACCATTGGCGGTATAGGTTTCCACATCGCCGTCACCGGACCAGCGGAAAGCCGCGACACCGATCGTTGCTTTGGTATCACCCTTGAAATCGCCCTGGGACATGCCCAGCTTGCCGAAGGGATGGAAGTCTGCACGGGCGGCATAGATCCAGCCTTCGTTGAAATCGGCGTTCTTGTTGACGGGGGTATCGAAGTCTATCTTGCTGGCGTCGGGGTCGATGTTCGCCTGGGCCAGGGTCGCACCCCAGGTCAGATTGTCTCCGGCCGAACCCTTGAAGTGCAGGCCCAGGCTGCGGTCAGGCGCGCCGTAGTTGTGATCGCCCACGAAGGTGCGTTCCACCAGTTGTTGCTTCTTGGAGGAGGTCAGGAATTCGCGCGAGAACGCGGTCTTGACGTTACCGATCAGGATCTTGGCTCCGTCGAAGCCCTTGTACTCCATGTAGGCATCCTTGACGGCGACTTCGTTGTCGCCGGAAGCCTTGCCGAAGTCAAACTGGAACTTGCCTTCCCAGTCCTTGTGGATGCTGCCCTTGATGTAGGGGCGGAAACGGCGCAGGAACAGTTCGTCGGTGGTGCTGCCGTTGTCCGGATCGACCTGGTGGTACTGGACCTGGATACGGCCGCCCACCTTCACGAATTTCTCGCCGTCCTTGTAGACGGTAACGCCGGCGGCATGGGCCGGGATGGCAATGCAGACGCCGAGTGCTGTCAGTATGCCCTGATGAAGAGCGTTCATGCGCATGTGATTCTCCTGATTGACAATGTTTTGTCGGTTGACTGTTGAACGACAGGCGCACTTTATGGCGGTTGTATGACAGGCGAGTGACGGAACGGTTACGGAAATGTGACAACCGGCGCCACGTCCGTCAGCACGGCTCCGGCGGATTGGGTATCATGCGCGCATGGAAAATTCCTGGATCGTCGTCATCGTGGGCAGCCTGCTGGCGGGCGGACTTGGCTGGCTGCTGGCCAACGCCCGCGCGCAACGCACCATCGGCCGGCTGCGCGAGGACAACGCGCGCCTGCAGGCCCGCATCGACAGCGAGCGACAGGCCTCGCAGGAAAAGCTGGAAGCCTTCGAAGCCGCGCGCCGCCAGCTCGAGGACTCGTTCAAGGCCCTGGCCGGCGACATCATGAAATCCAGCAGCAGCGAATTCCTGAAGCTGGCGGAGACACGCTTCAAGGCCCTGCACGAGCAGTCCAGCAACGAGTTCGAGAAGCGCGAAAAGGCCGTCGAGAATCTCGTCCGCCCGATCCGCGAAACCCTGGAAAAGACCGACCAGCAGATCCGCAAGATGGAGGAAGAGCGCCAGAAGAGTTTCGGCGCGCTCAATCAGCACCTGGAATTCATGAAGTCGGCGCACGACCAGTTGCAGGCGGAAACGCGCAACCTGGTGAAGGCGCTGAAACGTCCCGAAGTGCGCGGCCAGTGGGGCGAGTTGACGCTCAAGCGACTGGCGGAACTGGCCGGGATGGTCGAACACTGCGACTTCGAGCAACAGCACAGCATCGATACCGAACAGGGCAAGCAGCGGCCGGACATGGTGGTGCGCATGCCTGGCGGCCGCCAGATCGTGGTCGACGCCAAGGCGCCGATGGACGCCTACCTGTGCGCGGTGGAAGCGGAAAACGACGCGCAACGCGCCCAGGAACTGCAACGCCACGCCCGCAACGTGCGCGCCCGCGTGCGCGAGCTGGCCAGCAAGGCTTATTGGCAGAACCTCTCCTCGACGCTCGATTTCGTGGTGCTGTTCATTCCCGGTGACCAGTTCCTGTCGGCGGCGCTGGAGCTGGACCCGGACCTTCTGGAAGACGCCCTTGCCGACCGCGTGGTACTGGCGACGCCCTCCAGCCTGGTGGCCCTGTTGCGGGCCATAGCCTACGGCTGGCGCCAGGAAACGCTGGCCGAGAACGCGGAAAAGATCCGCAAGGTGGGCGAGGAACTGTACGAACGCCTGACCACCTTTGCCGGGCACCTGGAAAAACTCGGCAGCACCCTGGGGCGCAGTGTCGAGCACTACAACAAGGCGGTGGGATCCTTCGACAGCCGCATCCTGCCCAGCGCGCGCCGCTTCAGCGACATGGGCCTGCGCGCCCGCAAGGAAATGGTCGAACCGCAGCCGGTGGACCGCATGCCACGCGAGGTCCGTGACAACGACAATGGTGACGAGGGCGGGAAGGAGCCGCCCCCTCTGCCCCCCCGGAAAGACGCAACAGAACCCGATGCCGACTGACATCCCCGCCGCCGTTGCGGCCCGCCAGACCGCGGGGGTGCGACAGGCCTACCGCACCTGCCGGCAAGTCGCGCGCACGCACTATGAAAACTTCCCGGTCGCGTCTTTTTTGCTGCCACGCTGGCAGCGCGACCCCGTGGCCGCCATCTATGCCTTCGCGCGCCGCGCCGACGATATCGCCGACGAAGGCAACGACAGCGCCGAGAGCCGCCTGCGCCGGCTCGACGACATGGGCGCGGCACTGCGCGCCATCGAAGAGGGTGAAACACCCGACGACCCGATCTACCTGGCGCTGGCTGACAGCATCCGCCGCCACGCCTTGCCGACCGGCCTGTTTCACGATCTGCTCAGCGCTTTCCGCCAGGATGTGAGCAAAACCCGCTACGCGAATTTCGGCGAACTGATGGACTACTGCCGCCGTTCCGCCAACCCGGTCGGGCGCCTGCTGCTGCACCTGAACCGCCAGGCCGATGCGCGCAAGCTGGCCCGGTCCGACGCCATTTGCAGCGCGCTTCAGTTGGTCAACTTTCTTCAGGACATCGACCAGGACTACAGGGAAAACGGCCGTATCTACCTGCCGCAGGATGACATGCAGCGCTTCGCGGTGGACGAGGACACCCTTCGCGAACGGCGCAACTGCTTTGAACTGAAGGAACTGCTGCGCTTCCAGATCCAGCGCGCCAGCCGACTGCTCGGCGCCGGCAGCCGGCTGGGCATGGACGTGGGCGGCCGGTTTGGCCTGGAGCTGCGCGCCATCGTGCTCGGCGGCGCGCGGGTGCTGGAGAAACTTCACGCCCGCGAGGACGTCTTCGAACGCCCGCGCCTGGACCGGCGCGAACGTCTCGGTATCCTGTTCTCGGCGTTCTGGCAGGGCTTTTCCCGACGCTGAACCGGCACGTTTCGCCGGCCCCGCAAACCGGGTAGAATTCAGGCCCGTTTTCTGAAACCCGGACCTCATGTCGCCCGACCGATACTGTCAGGACAAGGCCGCCGCCAGCGGCTCCAGCTTCTATTACAGCTTCCTGTTCCTGCCCCCCGACCAGCGTCAGGCGATCACCGCCCTGTATGCCTTCTGCCGCGAGGTGGACGACGTGGTGGACGAATGTTCGGACGTCGGCGTGGCGCGGACCAAGCTGGACTGGTGGCGGGCGGAACTGGATCGCTGTTTCGACGGCGAACCCACCCACCCGGTCACCACCGCGCTATTGAACCCGGTTCATGAGCGCAACCTGCCCCGGGAATACTTCCAGGAAATCATCGACGGCATGGAGATGGACCTGGAACGCACGCGTTACGAAAGTTTTTCAGACCTGGCACTGTACTGCCACCGGGTCGCCGGCGTGGTTGGCCTGCTGTCGGCGGAAATCTTCGGTTACCGCGACCGCCACACCCTGAAATACGCGGAAACGCTGGGCACCGCCTTCCAGCTCACCAACATCCTGCGCGACGTGCGCGAGGACGCCGAACGCGGCCGCATCTACCTGCCGCTGGACGAACTGTTCGAGCACCGCGTCAATCCCCACGACCTGCTGAGGCTGGAACCCGGCGAGGGGATGCGCGGCCTGTGCCGTCACCAGGCGCAGCGCGCGCGCGACTATTACCGGCGCGCACTCGACTACCTGCCCGACATCGATCGGGAGGCGCAGCGCAGCGGCCTGATCATGGCCGGGATCTACCGCACCCTGCTCGACGAAATCGAATCCGACGGCTTCCGGGTGATGGAACACCGGGTGCGCCTGACGCCACTGCGCAAACTGTGGATCGCCTGGCGCACCGCGCGCCGCGAACGCCGCTGGCAGCGCCACTACCTGAAGCAGGCCGCGCGTGCCTGAAGCGGCAACAACGCCCGCGCCGGCCATCGTGGTCGGCGGCGGCTGGGCCGGCCTTGCCGCCGCCGTGCACCTGACCCGCAACAAGGTTCCGGTACTGTTGCTGGAATCCGCGCGCCAGCTCGGCGGCCGCGCGCGCAGCATCCGCTTCGGCGACGGTGTGGCTGACAACGGCCAGCACCTGATGATCGGCGCCTACCAGTCGCTGCTGTCGCTGTTACTGGAACTGGGCATCGACATCGACAAGGTGCTGCGCCGCGACCCCCTGTCGCTGAGCACTTTCCGCAAGGGACGCGCCAGCCTGCATTTTCACGCGCCGCGCCTGCCCGCCCCGCTGCACCTGCTGGCGGCCATCCTGCTGGCGCGCGGCCCCGGACTGCGCGACCGCCTGCAGGCGCTGCGCTTCGGCCGCCACCTGAAAACCCTGCGCCTGCCCGCCGACGGGGACATCAGCGTGCAGGCCCTGTTGCACAGCGAGCGCCAGACGCCGGACATGATTCGCCGCCTGTGGGAGCCCCTGTGCCTCGCCACCCTCAACACACCGATCGCCGAGGCCTCGGCACGCATCTTCCTGCGCGTGTTGCGCGACACCTTTCTCACCATGAACCGCCACAGCGACCTGCTGTTCAGCCAGGTGGAACTCGGTAACCTGCTGCCGGTGCCGGCGGCCGCCTGGCTGGAGAGACACGGCGCACAAGTGCGGCTCGGTGAAAGGGTGACGGGCCTGAAACTCGACCGCCGCGGTAACCTGGCGGTGATCAGCGGCCATGCAGAGCGGGCGGCCAGCCATATCGTGCTCGCCACCCCCCACGTGATGGCGCGCCGGCTGATGTCCCACCACCGGCCACTGAAACAGCTGTGCGGCAAGCTCGAGCAGCTCGGTAACGAACCGATCACCACCCTGTACCTGCAATACCCCGCCTCGGTGTGCCTGCCGCAGCCGATGATCGGTATCGAGGACGGACTGGCCCAGTGGGTGTTCGACCGCCGCGTATGTGGCCAGCCCGGACTGATCAGCGTGGTCATCAGTGCGCGCGGCAAACACGACAGGCTGGACCGGGAAACCCTCACCGCGCGCATCATCGGCGAACTGGCGGAAACCTTTCCGGCCTGGCCGGCGCCGACGGCGCAACTGCTGGTGCGCGACAAGCGCGCCACCTTCTCCAGCCGTGCCGGCGTGGACGCCGTCCGCCCCGGCAACCGCACCCCGGTCGAGGGACTGTGGCTGGCCGGCGACTATACCGACACCGGGCTGCCCGCCACCCTCGAAGGCGCCGTGCGCAGCGGTGTACACTGTGCAACATCCATCCTTGAATCCATGAAGTAACGGAAACCCACGACATGAACATACCCGACAACTGGCACGCGCGGGACGGACTGCTGGACGGACGCGTCATTCTGATCACGGGCGCCGCCACCGGCATCGGCGCCGCCGCCGCCAGGCGCTGCGCCGCCGCCGGCGCCACCGTCATCCTGCTGGACAAGATTGTGCGCGGCCTGGAACAGGTCTACGACGACATCGAGTCGGCGGGCGGCGCACAACCGGCGATCTATCCCATGAACCTGGAAGGCGCCACCGAAAAGGACTACCAGGACCTTGCCGACACCATCGAACGGGAATTCGGCCGGCTCGATGGCCTGCTGCACAATGCCGCCATGCTTGGCGCACTGGTGCCGATGGCCCATTTCGAGGCGGAACTCTGGTACAAGATCATGCAGATCAACCTGAACGCACCGTTCCTGATGACGCGCGCCTGCCTTGAACTGCTGATGAAAAGCGACGACGCCTCGGTGGTATTCGTCAGCGACAAGGTCGGCCGCCACGGCAAGGCTTACTGGGGCGCCTACGGGGTAAGCAAGGCGGGGATCGAAAACATGATGCAGGTGTTCGCCGACGAAATGGAGAGCAACACCCATGTGCGTTTCAACAGCTATGACCCCGGCGCGGTCGCAACGGCCATGCGCACCATCGCCTACCCCGGCGAGATGCCGGGCAAGAGCCGCGAACCCGGTCAGGTCGTCGAGCCGCTGCTGTACCTGCTCGGCGGCGACAGCCGGGGCGTGACCGGCAAGGCGTTCAGCCTGGAAGGTTGAACGCCTTGCCGGCCTAGTCCATCAGATCCACGTGCTTGCCCTGCGCCTCCAGGGCGTCGGCGCGCGCCTGCAGGTAACGCTGGAAGTTCGGCTGTTTCAGGTAGGCCCCGGAGAGCACGTAGTCCATGGCCGACTGCACGTGAAATGTCCGCAGGTAGGCCTCGGTACGGAACACCTCCTTGCCCGAGGCGTCGAACATCACCATGGTCGGCACGTACTGGACATTGAGCGCCTTCGCCCACTCGCGGGCCGTGGTGGGCTTGCCGTCCGGCATGGTCAGCGGTGTCTTCGCCCACATGTCGAACAGCGCCACGTCGAAGCCGGACAGCAGCCGCCGGCTTTCCTCGCGAGCCAGAATATCCTCGTGCAGTTCGTCACAGGCTGCGCAGTCCTTCTGTTCGAAAAAGACCAGCAAGGGCTTGCCCGAGTCGCGCCTGTCCAGTGCGTAGGGAGGCTGGATCCAGTCCGGTGAGTGGTGCAGCTTGCCGCTGGCCGCCTGCGGCGCGCGCGCCTTCCAGAACTCACGGAAACTGATTTCCTTTTCCTTGTGCTGACCGACATAGTCCAGCACCGCACTGAACCTGTGCGGCGGGTAGTAGCCGTTCAGCCTCAGGACCACCTTGCCCTGTTCGTCGAGAAACAACAGCGTCGGCGTGAACATGACCTTCAGATCAGCGGCAAAACCCTTCTCCGTGGTGGTCCGGCCCTGCAGGTCGGTGACTTCCAGCGCGCCCCACATATTGATGGCGATCACGTCGAAATACTTCTGCGTCTTCTCGGCAATCTCGCGCTGGGCGAAATTGACCTCCAGCAACTTCGCGCAATAGGGACAGCCGTCCTGGTAGAAATACAGCATCACCCGCTTGCCGGCAGCGGCGGCTTCGGCAATGTCTTCGCGGATATCCAGGAAAGACGTTTTGAACCAGGCCGGTTTCTCGTGGTAACCGGGGTTTTCGTAGCCGGTCGCCTGTTCTTCGGCGTGACCGGCCAGTGGCGCCAGCATCAGGACCAGCGCAATCAGAATTCCGGGCTTCATCTCTGTTACTCCTTACCGTCCGGCCGCGCCTCGCGGCCGGTTACATAGTGGTCAGTGACAGGTTCGGTTGCAAGCGGCAAAAAGACGGAAATCTGGCGCCGGCAGGCGGCAAGCGGGCGGCAAAACATGTGTCGGAAAATTGACGAAAGACGCTGAAGCAAAATCGAAATGGCTTCTATTATTATGTTTTTATTAATATTTCACTTATCGTTGCAATTGTGGCACGAAAATCGCATTAAGGCAGGCACGCACTGAACCACTGGACATTCGCATGAACAAGCCACTGCCACAGACCGCAGACTTTCATAAGAGCCCGTTCAAGGCGGGTGATCGCAGCGTGCTCCAGGAACTCACCGCCAAGAAGGCACTGGAGATTACCCAAAGTCTCCAGACCACGCTCGACCCCTCGCGTCTGATCGAAATCTTCAGCGCCGAGGTCGGCGCCCTGGTCGTGCACCAGGGCCTCAGCTACCGGAACGACGATATCGGCCTGGATCTCAAACTGGGCCGGCAGGCACGCCATTCCTGTGCCTATCACCTGAACATCGGTGACGAGCCGCTCGGCACCCTGACCTTCCGGCGCAACCAGAAATTCACCGACAGCGAGATCGAGGCGCTGGAGCAACTGCTGTGCAGCCTGCTCTACCCGCTGCGGAACGGCCTGCTGTACGAGGATGCCCTGCAGCTTGCGCAAAAGGACCCGCTGACCGGCATCTGCAACCGCGCCGCGCTCGACGAGATGCTGCAGCGCGAACTCAGCCACGCTCAGCGCAAGGATGCCGCCCTGTCGCTGCTGGTGCTCGACATAGACCATTTCAAAAACATCAATGACCGCTACGGACACATCGTCGGCGACTGCGCCCTGAAGGCGATCGCCAACATGGTCAGCACCTGCAAGCGCGACGGCGACCTGCTGTTCCGTTATGGCGGCGAAGAATTCGTGGTCCTGATGCGCGACACCGATCTCGCCGGCGCCCGCCTGCTGGCCGAACGCATTCGCGGCTATATCGCGGAAAATGCCTGCAATTGCTCCGGCGCCGAACTCGACGTGACCGTCAGCATAGGCGTCAGCGAACTGAAAGCGAACGATACGCCGATCTCCTTGTTCTCGCGCGCTGACCAGGCCCTGTACCGGGCCAAGAAGAACGGCCGCAACCAGGTGTGCATCGCCGCCGACGCCTGAACGATTTTTCCGAGTGACTCCTCTTGTTATCCCGCTACGGCGGGATTTTTTTCGGGAGGGCTTACATGCCGTTCTTGAAAGTGTCGAGGGTGGCGACCCCGCTGTCGCGGACGCCGCGCAGGGCCAGGGCGTATTCGCGCAGGATGCCGAGCGACCAGGCGATACGTTCACGGAAGTAGCGGTCGGCATCGGCATTGTTCTGCGCGGGATCGTCATTGAGCACCGTCTCGACGTTGCGCACGATGACCTGCTCGGGGATATAGCAGAGGCGGTTGTTCTTGTAACTGCTCATGCGCAGTTCCGCCACCGGGTAGGCGCCGCCATCCGCCGAGGAGACGGTGACGATGAGCGCCGGCTTGTGCGCCAGTTCGCCCTTGCCCCACATCAGGAAGAAATTCTTCAGCCCTGACGGCACCTGGCCATGCCATTCCGGTGAAATCACCACGAAGCCGTCGCTTTCCGCCAGTTGCGCGGAAATCGGCGCCAGCCGTTGCTGCCACTCGGGGTCACCGTCCCAGATGCCTTCGTCCCACAGGGGGAGCGGGTTTCCCTTGAGAGAGAACAGCCAGGTCTCGTCGCACAGGGCGTTCTCCCTCAGGGTGCGTTCGATGAAACGCCCGACCTTCTCGCTCTGCGAGTTCTGGCGGTGGCTGCCGCTGATGATAGTGATCTTCATCCTGTCCTTCCCGTGTTGTTATTGAGGCGCGCCACTCTAGCATATTCATGCAGCGACGGGCCGCGCCTTCAGGCGTCGATTTCCAGGTGTTCTTCCAGGAAACGGTGTATCCAGTTTGCCGGACGGGCGCCGCTGAAACGCGCCAGTTCCTCGCGGCGATGGAACAGGATGAGGGTCGGGAAACCACGCACCCGGTAGTGACCGGCCAGCTTCATGTTCTCGCCTTCGTCGACTTCCAGCTTGGCCAGCCGCAGCGCGCCCTGCCGCTCCGCCAGCACGCGTTCCAGCACCGGCGCGATCACGCGGCAGGGTGCACACCAGTCGGCCCAGAAATCGACCAGCACCGGGGTGTGATCCGACGCGGCCAGCACATCGTCGTCGAAGGTTTCCAGTGAGGTTTCAAAAATCGTCATCCGTGCATTGTAACAAATACCGCTTTGGTGCAGTGTATGGACTGAGCCGAATCACCAGGAGCCGTATGGGCGCATGAGCGACGAATCGAAGAAGACTCCCATCCCTCTCCCTCCCGACCCGCGCCGGCGCCAGGAGCCCCTGCCCTGGTGCCACCCCAAGTCCTGCGACGAGGACCCCGACGCGCCGGACAAGGTGGCGGCGATCATGAACAGCCCCAGTTATATTCCGGCCGACCGCGACCTGGACTTCCTGCAGCGCGACGACCTGCGCGGCATCCGCCTGCAACTGGATTTCCTGAAACCGGAACTGCTGCTCCGGGAGCATGGCATCCAGCACACCATCGTGGTGTTCGGCAGCACCCGCATCGTCGAACCCGTCGCCGCGCAACGCAAGGTGGAACAGTTGCGCGAGGCTGTCGCCGACAATCCCGGCGACCAGGGCCTGAAGACGAAACTCGCCATCGCCGAACGCATCGAGGAAAAAAGCCGCTACTACAACGTGGCCAGAGAGTTCGGCCGGCTGGTGGCCGACGCCGCCGGCGGCGCCAGCGATCCCGGGCTGGTGGTCATGACCGGTGGCGGCCCCGGCATCATGGAAGCCGCCAACCGTGGCGCGCACGACGCCGGCGCCAAGACCATCGGCCTGAACATCAAGCTGCCGCACGAGCAGTATCCCAACCCCTACATCACCCCGGAACTCTGCTTCCACTTCCATTACTTTGCATTGCGCAAGATGCACTTCCTGCTGCGCGCGAAAGCGCTGGTGGCCTTGCCGGGCGGATTCGGCACCTTCGACGAGCTGTTCGAGACCCTGACCCTGATCCAGACGCGCAAGATCGAACCGGTGCCAGTGGTACTGATCGGCGAGCAGTACTGGCGCCGGGTACTGGACATCGACTACATGGTGGAGGAAGGCGTCATCGATATCGAGGATCGCGAACTTTTCTGGTATGCGGAAACCGCGCGCGAGGCCTGGGACGGCATCGAGTGCTGGCACCGCAATAACGGAACCCCCTTGTAAGCCGCGCCATACCCCTGCAAAAAACCCGGCAATCGGGCAAAGTCCGCGCTTTCTGCTATACCTTGAGTAAGCCGTGGAGCCGTTGGCCACGGCCCGACGTTCATAACACCGACCGGCGCGCGGCACCACGACGCAAGCCCGGCCAGACTACGGGAGCGAAGACATGAACCTCGAGGTAAAACAAAAAACCATTGAATGTAACGAGCAGGGCTTTCTGTGCAACCTGGACGACTGGGACGAAGAGATCTCCCTTGAACTCGCGAAACGCGACGGCGTGGAACTCTACGTCGACCACTGGGAACTGATCTGGTACTTCCGCGACTACTACAAGGAAAATCTCAGCAGCCCGACCATGCACACCGTAATCCGCACACTGGGGCGCAAGGGTGAACGCTTCCACGACCAGAAGGCCTACGAGAAGCACATCTACAAACTGTTCCCGAAAGACCCGGTACACGAGGTCTGCAAGCTCGCCGGCCTGCCCATGCCGCCGCCCGATACCTGATACCGGAACTCAGGTCATCAATCCAGCCAGCCGCCGTGCGCCGGTTTTCCGCGCGCGGCGGTTTTGTTCGCCGGATTACCAGAACCCCGCCCGGTCACGTGACTGCAGCCAGCCCGCCAGCGTGTCGAAACCGCCGGCGCGCGCCAGATCGATGGCCCGATGCCGCCTGGCATTGCGAAGCGCGGGATTCGCGCCCCGCTCCACCAGGCGTTCCGCCACCTTCCGGTGGCCAGCGGAGGCGGCCAGCATCAGGGCGGTGTTGCCCGCCACGTTGCGACGATCGGGGTCGGCTCCCAGGGCCAGCAAGCGCGTCACGATGGCGAGGTGTCCCCGCCCGGCCGCCAGCATCAATGCCGTGTTGCCGGCGGGGGCTGGCCGTTTCCAGTCGGCGCCCGCCTCGATCAGGCGGACAAGCGCCTGCTCGTGGCCGTTGAGGGCGGCGCGTTGCAAGGGGGTATAACCGTCCTTGCCCGGCGCATCGACGGCACTGTTCCCCGGCGACGCCAACAGTTGCACCATGTCTGCGTCGCCACGGTCAGCGGCGTACCAGAGGGGACTGCGGCCGCTTTCATCCGTGCAGGCCAGACAGGCGCCACTTTCCACCAGTTGCCGCGCCAGTTCGATATCGCCTTGGCGCGCCGCCCAGTGCAGGGGGTGCTCGTCGGCGACAGCGTCTGGCTCCACACCATGCTGTATCAGCAGGGTTACGATGGCGCGATGACCCGACTTCATGGCGCGCGACAATGCCAGCGCAGCGACGCCGGGATCGTCATGCCCCGCGCCGGCCATCAGCAACTGGCGCACAATACGCTCGTGGCCCGCGGCAGCGGCAAGCGCCAGCGGCGTATCCCCGTCGACGGTCGCGGCATCGACCCGGGCGCCCGCGGCAACCAGCCTTTGCACCGCGACCTCGTGCCCGGCCCAGGCCGCGCGCGCCAGCGCGGTGTAACCTTCGCGGTCCCGGTTATCGACATCCACGCCCTGTTTCAACAAGGCGGTGAGCACATCCACCTGTCCACGCCAGGCGGCCTCGACCAGCAGCGGCATGTCATTCTTTCCGCGCTGTTGCGCAACCTGCGCCAATTGCTTGCGACGCGCCGCCTCGCGGCCGGCATCGCGGACACTCGCGTGCGCACCGGCCTTCACCAACATGGCCTCGATGGCCCGGTAGCCTGCGCTGCGCGCCATGTCCAGCGCGCCACGACCGTCGCGGTTTCGCAGGTCGGTGCGCGCGCCCCCCGCCAGCAGCCACTCCACCATATCGCGCTCACCCGCCCGTGCCGCCATCATCAGCGCCGTGTTACCACCCGCGTCGCGCCGGTCGATACGGGCGCCGGCCGCCAGCAGCAACTTCGCCGCGACCCCGTGCCCGGCAACCACGGCACTCTGTAACGGCGTACGCCCCCTGCCGTCACTGCGATCCACGCCGGCGCCCCGTTCCAGCAACAAGCGCACGATGGCCGCATGGCCCAGTGCCGCGGCACGCCCCAGCGCGGTACCACCACCACGATCCGGGGTATCCACCGGCACACCGCGATCGAGCAGCTCGCGTACCCGCTCCAGATCCCCCTTGACCACCGCCCGATGCAACTGCGCAGGGTCCGCCTTTCCCTGCCAGGCAGATCGACTGTCACCGGCCGTCCCTGCCGCGCCGATACGACGCCGGGCGGCGGCATGTCCCTGTTCGGCCGCCAGCCGGTACCAGCGCATGGCGGCATCCGGGTCGCGTGCCACGCCCCGCCCGTTCTCGTACATCACGCCCAGGTTGTAACTGGCTTTCGCGTGCCCCTGCCCGGCGGCCTTGCGCAGCCAGTACACGGCCTTGCCGTCATCCTGCACGGTGCCGGTGCCGGCGCGGTACATGGCCGCCAGCCGGTAACAGGCCTCGGCGTCGCCCGCGTTGCCCAGCCGTTTCAGCAGCCGGTACGCCTGCGGATAGTCACGTGTGCGAATCGCCAGCAGGGCGTCCGCCCAGTCGTCGGCGAAAACCGGTCGCGGACCGCCAAGGGCAAGCAATACCACAAGTGCCGCCAGTAATACCCTATGCCTTGCCATGATGCGTCTCCACCTGTATGCCGATCTTCTTCAGGAAGGGGGTTGGCAGGATGCCGCCGGCCGATATGATGATGGCCTCGTTGCGCAACTCAATCTGCTCGCCCTCCCGGTCGAGCACCACCGCCGTTTCCGAGATCGACCGCACCGTGGAATTGAATATCACCCGCAGACGCCCTTCCTTTTCCAGCGCCTCGACACGCTGCCGGTTCTTCTCCTTCGCACGCGAAAACGCAGCCGAGCGGTAGGACAGGGTAACGGTGCTGCCGGGCTGCTCGGCAATACTGCCGGCCGCTTCCAGCGCGCTGTCGCCGCCGCCCACCACCAGCACATGCTGGCCGGCGTACTGTTCCGCGTCGATCAGCCGGTACACGACTTTCGGCAGATCCTCGCCTTCCACCCCGAGCTTGCGCGGTGTTCCGCGACGCCCGATGGCCAGCAACACCGTGCTGGCAAGGTATTCGCCGGCGGTCGTCCGCACGCGGTAGGCATCGCCTTCCGGCACGATGTCTTCGAGGCGTTCGCCGTACCGGATTTCCACGCCGGTGTCGCGCGCCACCTTCTCCCAGAACGCCATCAGCGTTTCCTTGCTGGTTTCGGTAAAGCCGACCTTGCCCACCAGCGGAAGAACCACCGGCGCGGTCATGACCAGCTTGCCGCGTGGAAAATGGCTGACGGTGCCACCGAGGGATTCCTGTTCGATGGTCAGATAACGCAGCTTGCGTTCCATGGCGCCGAGCGAGGCGGCAAAGCCGGCCGGCCCCGCGCCAACGATCACCACGTCCAGGCGATCGTCGCCACGCCGTGGTTCGCAGTATGCCGCGATACTGGCAATGGCCTGACGCCCCTGCTCCACGGCGTTGCGGATCAGGCCCATGCCGCCGAGTTCACCGGCAATGAAAATCCCCGGCATATTGGTCTGGAAGTCAGGATTGACGACCGGGATGTCGATGCCACGTTTTTCCGTGCCGAACACCAGTGTAATGGCGTCGAAGGGGCAGGCCTCCTTGCAGGCGCCATGACCGATACAATGCGTCGCGTTGATCAACTCCGCACGACCCCGCACCAGTCCGAGCACGTCGCCTTCGGGGCAGGCGCTGGCGCAGGAGCCGCAACCCATGCACCGCAAGGGATCGACGACTGGATGCAGGGATGCCGGTTCGGTCAGGCCGGCGCGGCGGTTTTCCTCCAGTATGGCGAGACTGCGCGCGTGCCGCGCCTGCCTGCCGCGCAGATACCAGCCGAGGATCATAAGCAAGGGAAACAGATAATAGACGAATGTCGCGTTCAGGAGTGCCGCCTGCATGTCTTCCTTCCATCGTGATTCACCCTGGTCTCATCGGCGCAACGTACAGCAATCCTGACGGTACGGGCATGCCGTCTTTTCAGGCTTGTGAACGTGTGCACAAATCCGCCCACACCATTGCACGCCGCGTGCCAGCCCCTGAAAACAGGCGCCGGACGCGCCGCAACGCGGCCCGAGGCGCAAAAACTGTCGGCAAGCCCCGACAGGGCATGCCGGCCCGCGCGACAAAACCGGCGGCAAACACCTGATACGGCGTACACCACGAAGTGTCGCCGCAAACCGACAAGCCCGCCCGACAAGGGCAGTTTCGCCGATCTGCAAACATCGCAACCTGCCTACACCCGCCTTTATTTCCCTTGCAAGGCGCATAAAACGGCAACCTGTACGAAAACCCGGGGCGGCACGCTTATTGCTCTTTGGGGGATATTTCCCATTTTTTGTGACGTGCTCGATAGCCGCCAGACATGAACAACACCGAGAATCCATTGACAGGACAGACAACCGGGAGGTGGACCACGCGTCCTCGACACCATGGCAGTTGAACTCGCACCGACCGCCGGGGCGCTCGAAAACGCCCCCGAACAACGCCGTTCCCTCGTCGATCTGTACAGGCTGCGCGTGCGTGGCCTGCTGTTCGGCTTTGGCTACCTTGCACTGCTGGTGCTGGTGGCCTGGGGCTGGCGCCACCGGCTGGAACAGCCCCTGACAGCGGAATCCGGCGCCGGTTATGCGCTCGGCATCATCGGGGGCACGCTCATGTTGCTGCTGCTGCTTTACCCCTTGCGCAAGCACGCACGCTTCATGCGCAACTGGGGGCCGGTGCGTGTCTGGTTCCGCACCCATATGGTGTTCGGCCTCGCCGGCCCGGTGTGTATTCTCTTTCACAGCGGTTTCGGACTCGGTTCGCTGAACAGCAATATCGCCCTGTTCTGCATGCTGCTGGTCGCCGGCAGCGGCCTGGTCGGCCGCTACTTCTACACCCGCATCCACCACGGCCTGTACGGGCGCAAGGCCACGCTGGAAGAACTCGGCCGCCACGTCCGTCTACTCGGAGAATCGCTGGCGCGGAGACTCGAGGACTTCCCTGCCATACAGGAACGGATAGCAGCCTTCGAGGCACGCGCCGCCTGCCGCCCACGCGGCGTGCTCGACAGTCTGTGGAAAGCACTGACACTGGGATTCGGAACCTGGACGCTATACCTGCAACTGTGGATGCGCTGTCCTGCTTCGCTGTCCGGCGAACAGCGCCGAAGCCTGCTCCGCCACATTGGCGCCCAGCTGGAAAGCGTGCGCAAGCTGGCCGACTTTCATTTCTACGAACGACTGTTCTCGCTCTGGCATGTACTGCACTTCCCCCTGTTCCTGATGCTGCTTATCTCGGGGATCGTACACGTCATGGCAGTGCACATGTACTAGCGGATTCGCGGACGGATGAGTGTCTGGAGAGCTATCACGATGTGTTTCCTATATGGCCTGACAGCGATGTCGCCCCGCCTCGTGGCCGCGGCCGATATCGAAACGCTACTGATGCCGGGCAAGGTCATCCAGGGCCACGCCCGATTCGAATCCGAGTGTTCAAAATGTCATCTGCGGTTCCGAAAAGGCACGCAAAGCCGCCTGTGCCTGGACTGTCACGAAGCGATAGCGGCCGATGTAGAATCCGGGCAAGGCTTCCACGGCGGGCTGCCGGATATCGCCACCCGCGCCTGCAAGGACTGCCACAGCGAACACCTGGGCCGGGATGCCGACATCGTCCAGCTTGACCCCATCGACTTCGACCACGCGCGCACCGACTTCGGGCTGGAAGGCGCTCACCGCCAGGCGCCCTGCGCGGCCTGTCACGAAAAAGGCAAACCGTGGGCGAAAGCGCCCACCGCCTGTAACGACTGTCACGGGAACAGGGACCCGCACCGCGGCAACCTCGGCAAGACCTGCGACAACTGCCACACCGCGGAACGCTGGGACCGTTTCCGCTTCGACCACGAGGACACCGACTTCCCGTTGCATGGCACACACCGCAAGGTCCGCTGCTCGGGCTGCCACGCCAACGAGCGCTACGAGGGCACGCCGGACCGCTGTGTCGCCTGCCATGCCATCAACGACGTCCACGCGGGCGCCAACGGCGCAAAATGCGAAAGCTGTCACAACGAAAAGCGCTGGGACCAGTCCGACTTCGACCACGACCGGGAAACCGATTTTCCGCTGCGCGGCAAGCACCGCAAGGCGCGTTGCGAATCCTGCCACCACGCCCCGGTGCAGGAACACAAGCCCGGCGGCGATTGCCTGTCCTGCCACCGCAACGACGACGCCCACAACGGCGACTATGGCCGCCGCTGCGAAAGCTGCCATTCAGAACAGGGCTGGTCGCAAACGTGTTTCGATCACGCGAAACAAACCGACTTCGCGCTCACCGGCCGCCATCGCAAGCTGGCCTGCGGCGCCTGCCACCAGGGGCGGCTGGACCAGGAAAACCTGTCCACCGACTGTGTGAGTTGCCACCTGGACGACGACGCGCACGGGGAACAGGAAGGAAGGGACTGCGCGCGTTGCCACCGAACCGACGACTGGCGCGCACGCGTGGTCTTCGATCACGACCTGACCCGTTTCCCGCTTCTGGGCCTGCACGCCACGGTGACCTGCGAGGAATGCCACAGCACCGCCACTTTCCGCGACGCACCGCTGCGCTGCGTCCAGTGCCACCGCGAGGACGACGATCACCGCGGCACGCTCGGCCCGGCCTGCGACCGCTGCCACAACCCCAACGCCTGGACGGCCTGGCAGTTTGACCACGACCGGCAGACCGATTTCCGCCTCGACGGCGCGCACGCGGACCTGCGCTGCGCTGACTGCCATGCCAGCCCGGTGACGGACCGGCCGGACACGCCGTCGGACTGCCAGTCCTGCCACCGCAACGACGACATTCACCAGGGCCGCTTCGGGCGCGACTGCGCCCGCTGCCACACCACGGAGCGCTTCAGCGATGTACACATCAACTGATCATCCCTTTCTCAGTTACCAGCCGGCAAGCCCCGACACGCGAGAACGGCGGCGCCGCATCTGGATCCGCGTCCTGGCCGTGGCGGCGCTGCTGTCGGCCATCCTGCTGTTCAGTACCGCGGGCCACGCCCGCAACAGCAATTTCGATCATTTCAGCACCGGCTTTCCACTCGACGGCGCCCACGCCAGCGCCGACTGCGATGCCTGCCACACACGCGGCATCTTCACCGGCACGCCAAAACGCTGTTCAGCCTGCCATGGCGAAGCTTCCCGCCTGGAAGGCGAACGGCTGCCGACGGGCCACATCCGCACCACCGGCGACTGCGCGGACTGTCATACCACCGGCAGCTGGAAACAGGTACCGCGCGTGGATCACATCGCCGTCATGGGCAGCTGCATCTCCTGTCATAACGGATCGACCGCCAGCAGCAAGCCGCTGAACCACGTGACCGCCGGCAACAACTGCGACGACTGCCACAGCACCAACGGCTGGGGCGGCGCCGTCTTCGATCACCGCAACGTCACCGCCAACTGCGCCAGTTGCCACAACGGGCGTGTCGCCGCCGGCAAGCACAGCCGCCACATCCGCAGTGGCAACCGTTGCGAGGACTGCCACCGCTCCAGCGGCTGGACGCCCGTGCTTCGGGTCGACCACGCATCGGTGACCGGCAGTTGTTCGAGCTGCCACAACAACAGCATTGCCACAGGAAAACCCGCGAACCACATCCGTTCCGGCAACCGCTGCGAGGATTGTCACAACACGCGCAGCTGGTCCGGTGCGCGCGTCGACCACGCCAACGTCACCGCCAACTGCGCGAGTTGCCACAACGGCTCGACCGCGACCGGAAAGTCTGCGCGCCACATCAGCACCAACAACCTGTGCGAGGATTGCCACCGTCCGTCGACATGGCTGCCGGTCATCCGCGTCGACCACGCCGACGTGCTGGGGGCCTGCATCAACTGCCACAACGGCAGCACGGCGCGCGGAAAGTCCGCCTCGCATATCGCCTCCGGCAACACTTGCGACGACTGCCATACCACCAACGCCTGGACGCCGGCGGTATTCGACCACAACGCAGTGGCGCCGGGCAGTTGCAACCGCTGCCACAACGGCGCCACCGCGACCGGCAAGCCCTCGAACCACCTGCGGACCAGCGCCCAGTGCGACACCTGCCATTCGACACGGGCCTGGACCCCGGCCAGCTTCGATCACAATACCGTTTCCGGCTCCTGTTCGGGCTGCCACAACGGCAGCACCGCGACCGGCAAGCCCGGCAAGCACTTCGTGACCAGCCTGCAATGCGACCGTTGCCACAGCAACACGCGCTGGACCCCCATCGTATTCCGGCACAGTTCGCCCAACTACCCTGGCGACCACCGCGCCAGACTTGTCTGTACCTCGTGTCACCGCGGCAACGCACAGACGGTAACCTGGCCCACACCGGCCTACCAGCCGGATTGCGCCGGCTGCCACGCCCGCAACTTCAAACCCGGCCCGCACACCAGGCACAAGAACCCGGATACCAGGTACACGGTGAGCGAGTTGCGCGACTGTTCCGGCAGTTGCCACGTGTACAGCGACAGCAGCATGAGCACCGTCGTCAAACGCCGTAACGGCGAGCACCGCGTCAGCGACGGAGGTTTCGATTGAACCGGCACGATACACCCTCCGGCAGGCTTCCAGCGACGGGGGCATTCTTCCTGGTCCTGGCGGCGCTGGTCGCCATCGGACTGGCCGCCACCGCTGCGCCGGTCAGGGACCGGATTCTGGAAAAGGTTCGGATCGACAACAATGGCGATCGCCTGGAACTGGAGATCACGCTTTCCTTCGTGTTCGCCTACCGCATGCATTTTCCAACCGGCAGCGGCCGCGAACTGCGAATCTGGCTGAGGCCCGCGCAGGTCGCTGAAATCGACCGTTCCGCGCTCGGCGGTCGCGAGGCCGTCACGCCGCCCCGCGCCGGCGAGGCCGGCATCGATGAAGTCGTGTACGAGGGCGATGCGTCCGAAGGTCCCTGGATCACCGTGTACTTCGACGACGAAACCCGTTACCGCGTCGTGCCATTGCCCGACTACCGGCGCCTGAAAATCATCATCGAACCCTGACACGAATCGCCATGCCGCACATGAACATCACCCGTCTGTCCCTGTTCGTTCTCGTGCTGCTGTCGACGGGGCGCCTGCTGGCAGCCGGCGTGGTCGACAGCATCGCCGTCGACGACCGCCGCAACCCGGCCACGGTGCGCATCGAGTTCACCGTCCCGCTCCAGTACGTCACCCACGCGCCGGAGCACCGTGGTGACGAACTGCAGATCCAGCTGCGCGCCGTCAGTGGCAACGTGTTTTCGCGCCAGACCTTCGCCAACGAACACCAGACCGTGACCGCGAACCGCGACAGCCTGGTGCCTCTGATCGAGGCCCGTTACGAGCCCCTGGATGCGGAACGCGGCACGCTCACCCTGCGCTTCTCGCGCAAGGTGGAATACCGTGTCTACCCGGGCAGCGACCATCGCCACCTGCGGGTGGAAGTCACCACCACGCGCAACATTCTCAAGGCGCCAGGACGACCCGCGAAGAAACTCCGCCCCGGCGAAGCCTCGGCCCTCGAACCGGACATCAACTATACGGAGCACTATGTCATCAACCTGGCGTCGTCGCTCGGCGATCTCGACCGCCCGCCGGCGGAATCCCTGGGGCTGGGTCCCGGCATCCTGCTCTATACCGCGCAGTTCCCCATCGACGGTCGCGTATGGACACGGCTGCGGGCGGGCTTTTTCGCCACCCGCAGGCGGGCGAAAACCGCCCTGAAGAAAATACGCCGCCGCTATCCCGGCGCCTGGATAGACTACGCCAGCGCACGCGAGATACGCGCGGCCCGGCAACAGGCCGGCAAGCCGGAAACGGCTGATCGCCGGGCGCGCCCGGACATCATCCCGACCCTGCCGCGGGTACCGGACGAAAAGATCGCCGAACTGATGGAACAGGCGCGCCAGGCGATGGCGAACAACGACATCGGCCACGCCATACAGCTGTATACCAAGGTATTGCGCTATCCCGACAACCCTTACCGACGCGACGCGCTGGAATTCCTCGGCGTGGCGCGCGAGCGCAAGGGCCAGATCGCCCATGCCGTGCGCGAATACCGGCGCTACCTGGCCCTGTACCCGGAAGGCGAAGGCGCGCGCCGCGTGGCCCAGCGGCTGGCCGGCATCACTACGGCCAGGCAGGCGCCGCCCAAGGCCGCGCCCGGACGGCGGCGCGCCCGCGGCGACAGCGCCTGGGAACGCTATGGCAGCGTCTCCCAGTTCTACCGCCGCGACGAAAGCACCACCGATGCCGCCGGGCAGCTCATCACCCAGTCGTCCCTGAGCACGGACCTCGACGTGACCGCGCGCCGCCGCGGCGGAAATCAGGACATCCTGACGCGTTTCACCGGCAGCTATCTTCACGACTTTCTTGCCGACGGTTCCGGCGACCAGAGCAGCGTGAGCAGCCTGTACGCGGACATCAGCGACCGTGGACACCGGCTGTCGGCGCGTATCGGCCGCCAGTCACGCAATACCGGCGGCGTGCTCGGGCGCTTCGACGGACTGCTGGCCGGCTACCGGCCCGCCGAGCGCGTACTGCTCAACGCGGTGGCGGGTTTTCCGGTGCTTTCCTCGCGTGACAACCCGGACACCGGGCGCCTGCTGTACGGTGTAAGCACCGACCTGGGCACTTTCGCCAACGCCTGGGACTTCAACCTGTTCTACATCGAGCAACAGAATGACGGGCTGCTTGACCGGCGCGCCGTGGGTGGCGAGGCGCGTTATTTCGACCCGCAGCGTTCCCTGCTGGGCTTTGTCGACTACGACGTTTCCTACGACTCGCTCAACACGCTGATCCTCCTCGGCACCTGGACGCTGGCGGACCATACCGTGATCAACGCCAATATCGACTACCGCAACAGTCCCATACTGACCACCGGGAACGCATTGCAGGGACAGGCCGTGTCCGATCTCGACGCGCTCGGCAAGCTGTTCAGCGAAAGCGAGATACGCAGCCTGGCGGAAGACCGCACCGGCCGCGCCACCAGCGCCACCCTGGGCGCCTCCCGGCCCTTGTCGGAAAAACTTCAGCTGAGCGGCGACCTCACCGTTTCAAAAATCGAGGGCACGAATGCGTCCGGGGGTGTCGACGCCGTAGCGGGCAGCGACACCGAATTTTTCGGCAACCTGCAGTGGATCGGAAGCAATCTGCTGGTGTCAGGCGACGTGACGGTGTTCGGCCTGCGCTACGCCGACACCACCAGCAACCACACGGCCTCGCTGTCGCTGAACAGCCGTTTCCCCTTCCGCACCGTCTGGCGGTTCAACCCGCGCATGCGCATCGACTACCGCGACAATATCGGCAGCAACTCCACGCAGTGGATCGCGGCGCCCTCCATGCGCATCGACTACCGCTGGCGCAGGCGCTACCGCTTCGAAACCGAGTTCGGCGGGGAATGGTCGACCGAGGAACTGCCCAACGATACCCGCGACAGTTCCTCGTTCTACTTCAACCTGGGCTACCGCGCGGACTTCTAGCCCCGCGCGGTCTCAGTCCCGGCGCCTGTTCCGGGACTTGGCGCGGTGTTCGTCACGAGACGAAGCATCGTCGTGCGCGTCGTCATCCTCCGCTTCCGCTTCATCATCGTCGTCCCCGTACAAGGCCTCCGTCGCCCTGGCGATCAGCTTGTGCGCCTGCCGGGTCGGATGAATGCCGTCCCAGAACAGGTAGCGGTCGGGCGAACGGCACACCGCCCCAACGAGCACGCCGGGCGTAATGCAGGAGTCGGTCACGTTGTAAAAACCGAAATCCTGTGGCTGCGCGACGACCTGCTGAAGAAAACCGAACAGGTCGAAACGCACCAGGTCCAGATCGGGGAACATGAAACCGAGCGCATCGAGGGCGCCGGCAAGCCCCTGGTTGAAGCCGCTGGACAGGAACAGGGCCGCACCCTGCACTACCGGACCCTGCAGGCGCACCGCCGGCACCAGGGAAAGGTCCGGTGCGTTGAACACCAGCACGTGGCGGGCGCCGGACGTCGCCAGCGCGGCGATATTGTCGGCCAGCGCCGTCACCGCCCCGGCCAGAATGGCCTCGCTGCCGGCGCCGGTGGGATCGACGGCCAGCGCCTCCAGCGCGTCGCGCACGTCGTTGCCCCCGAAAAACACCACGTACAGGGCATCGGGATCGGCAAACCCGCCCCGGTTGCCGAGGTACAGCGACACCTGCGCCGCGAGGTCGACCGGACCCTGCGCCCGCGCCCGCGCGCCGCCCACGGCATAGTTGGAGAACACCGCCGGGTTGAGGAATGCCGGACCGGACCGGACGTCCATTTCGTGGCTGAAACGTTCCGCCCAGGTCTTGCCATTACTGAAATGGTGGCCGCCAATTGCGTAGGGTGCCGCCGGAACCAGCGCATAGGGCGGGACACTGACCTGGCCGGTAAGCACGAAGGCGTTGCCGGGGTCGGACAGACTGTCGCCGAACACGACGACATCGCTGAAACGGCTGTCGGCCAGCGCCGGGCCGGCAAACAGCGTGGCCAACACCAGCACGTAGCGGAAAATCGACCTGCTGCGCGTTCTCGTTACCATTGGGCTCTCCTCCCGGGGATAATGGGGAACGTCCGTCCGGTCCCCTGCCCCGGGCGGAATACCCTATATGCAGCAGGGAAGCGGGGCTGTCAAGGACACAGCCGGCGGCTAGCCCGTACCCGCCACCGGCAACGCCCGTTCGCGCAGGATACGCGCCGCCTCCACCATGTTGGCCAGCGCCGCCTCCACCTCCGGCCAACCCCGGGTCTTGAGCCCGCAGTCCGGGTTGACCCAAAGGCGCGCGGCGGGAATGCGTTGCGCGGCCTTCTCCATCAACGCAACCATTTCCTCGACGCTCGGCACATTGGGTGAATGGATGTCATAGACGCCGGGGCCGATCTCGTTCGGGTACTCGAAATTCTCGAACACGTCCAGCAACTCCATGTCGGAACGCGACGTCTCGATGGTGATGACGTCGGCGTCCATGGCGGCGATGGCCTCGATGATGTCGTTGAATTCCGAGTAGCACATGTGGGTGTGGATCTGCGTATCGTCGGCGACGCCCGAGGCCGTGAGGCGGAAAGCATGCACCGCCCAGTCCAGATAGGCCTGCCACTCGCCGCGGCGCAACGGCAGACCCTCGCGCAACGCGGCCTCGTCGATCTGGATGACACGGATGCCGGCGCGCTCCAGGTCCAGCACCTCGTCGCGCAAGGCCAGCGCGATCTGCGCGCAGGTCTCCGCGCGCGGCTGATCGTCGCGCACGAAGGACCAGTTGAGGATGGTCACCGGGCCGGTAAGCATGCCTTTCATCGGGCGCGCGGTGCAGGATTGCGCGTAACGGATCCAGTCCACGGTCATCGGCGCCGGGCGCTGCACGTCACCGTAGATGATCGGCGGCTTGACGCAGCGCGAACCGTAGGACTGTACCCAGCCATTGGCGGTAAAGGCGAAGCCGTCCAGTCGTTCGCCGAAATACTCCACCATGTCGTTGCGCTCCGGCTCGCCGTGCACCAGCACGTCCAGGCCCAGCGCTTCCTGGCGCCGCACCGCGTCGGCGATCTCCGCCTGCATGCGCGCGCGGTACCCGGCCTCGTCGAGCTCGCCGTTGCGAAAGTCGCGGCGCGCGGCGCGGATGTCGGCGGTCTGCGGGAAGGAACCGATGGTGGTGGTCGGATACAGGGGCAGCTTCAGCCAGGCGCGCTGCAGCGGCGCGCGTTCGGCGTAGGGCCGCGTGCGTTGCGCCTGCGAGCCGTCGACCGCGGCGAGGCGCGCCCGCACCGCGTCGCGGTGTATATCGCCGGAGGCGCGGCGCGAGGCCAGGGCCGCGTCGCAGGCGGCCAGCGCCTCGCCCACCGCCTCGCGGCCGGCGGCCAGCGCGCGGCCGAGCAAGGTGATCTCATCGAGCTTCTGGCTGGCAAAGGCCAGCCAGGCCCGCAGCTCCGGCGCCAGTGCCGTTTCCCCGTCGAGGTCGACCGGCACGTGCAACAGCGAGCAGGACGGCGCCAGCCACAGGCGTTCGCCAAGACGTTCGCGCAACGGTTCCAGCGTATCCAGCGCCCGCGACAGGTCGGTGCGCCAGATGTTGCGGCCGTCCACCACGCCCACCGACAGCACCTTGTAGGCCGGCAGGCGGTCGATCACCGCCTCCAGTTGCCCGGGCGCGCGCACCGCGTCGATATGCAGGCCATCCACCGGCAACCGGCACGCCAACCCGAGGTTGTCACCGAGCGCGCCGAAGTAAGTCGCCAGCAGGCGCTTGACGCCACCGGACTGCCAGCGGCTGTAAACCGCCTCGAAGGCATCCTTCCAGACCTGCGGCAGGTCAAGTACCAGGATCGGCTCGTCGACCTGCACCCATTCGACGCCCTGTCCGTGCAGGCGCGCCAGAATTTCCCCGTACACCGGCAGCAGCTCGTCGAGCAGGTCCAGCCGGTTGAATTCGCCCCCCTTGCACTTGCCCAGCCACAGGTAACTGAGCGGGCCCAGGATCACCGGCTTGATGCGGTGGCCCAGTGCCTGCGCTTCCTCCACCTGTTCGAACAGTTGGCTGGACGACAGCGAGAAACGCTGCCCGGCGTGGAACTCCGGCACCAGGTAGTGATAGTTGGTGTCGAACCACTTGGTCATTTCGCAGGCCGGGGCCGGCGCGCCGGACGGGGCGCGGCCACGCGCCATGCGGAACAGGGTATCGAGGTCGACCTCGCCACCCGGGTGGGCGAAACGCGGCGGCACCGCGCCCAGCAGGCAGGACATGTCCAGCACCTGGTCGTACCAACTGAAATCGCCCACCGGCAACAGGTCCAGCCCGGCCTTTGCCTGCAACGTCCAGTGACGTTCCCGCAGCGCCTTGCCGGTGGCTTCAAGCCGCTCGCGGTCGATGTCGCCCTTCCAGTAGGCCTCGACGGCGCGCTTCAGTTCGCGTTGAGCGCCAATGCGCGGAAAACCCAGGTTGTGTGTCGTCGTCATGTCGTTGCCCTTTTGCACGTGTTATTCGATTGCGCGGCAGTATGGTAAGCTTGGCGTGTTGTTTCAATTTCATATTTTTACTTATTATCATGAATTAAATTCATTATGTTTCTTGAACTCCGCCACCTGCGCAGCTTTGTCGCCATCGAGGAAACCGGGAGCCTGGCGCGCGCGGCCGAACGCCTGCACCTCACCCAGTCGGCGCTTTCGCACCAGATCAAGGCCCTGGAACGCTACTATGAGATGCCACTGTTCCTGCGTTCCAGCAAGCCGCTGAAACTCACCCCGGCCGGGCGCAAGCTGCTGGAACTGGCGCGGCGGGTGCTGCCCGGCGTGGAGCAGACCGAGGCGGAACTGAAAAGCGCGGCGCGCGGCGAAAGCGGGCGCCTGCACATTGCCATCGAATGCCACGCCTGTTTCGAATGGCTGCTGCCGGTACTGGACCGTTACCGCGAGGACTGGCCGGAAGTGGAAGTGGATATCCGCCTGGGCGTGAGTTTTGACCCCATCCCGGCCTTGCAGAACGGCGGCGTGGATCTGGTGATCAGTTCCGACCCGGTGGCGCACAAGGATCTGGTGTTCGAACCGCTGTTCGACTACCAGGCACTGCTGGTGCTGGCCCGCAACCATCCCCTCACCGCCCGCGAATACGCCGACCCCGAAGACCTCGCCAACCAGACGCTGATCACCTACCCGGTCGAACGCCGGCGGCTGGACGTGTTCAACCGCTTCCTGCAACCGGCCGGCGTGGAACCCGCCGAGGTGCGTCAGACCGAACTGACCGCCATCATCCTGCAACTGGTGGCCGGACAGCGCGGCGTGGCGGTGCTGCCGGACTGGGTGGTTCGCGAACCGGTGCGGCAGCGGCGCCTGTCGGTGCGCGCTCTGGGCCGGGACGGCATGTTCGGCACCCTGTATGCCGCCTTGCGCGTCATCGACCGGCCGGCGGCCTATATCCAGGCCTTTCTGGCGCTGGCGCGCGACGCCGCCAGCCGCGCGCCACGCTGAGCGGCGGGCACGGTCATGGCCACGGCCTGCTTCCGCTTCTACGAGGAACTCAACGACTTTCTGCCGCCCGGGCGGCGCAAGGTGGAGTTCCGCCACGACTTCGATCGCCGTGCCTCGATCAAGGACATGATCGAATCCTTCGGCGTCCCCCACCCCGAGATCGACCTGATCCTGGTCAACGGCGAGTCGGTGGACTTCTCCCACATCGTCGCGGATGGGGACCGGATCAGCGTCTACCCGGTATTCGAGCGCCGGGAGCTGTACCGGAAACTCAATCCTTCAGCCGCTGCACGCGTTGCAACACGCGCCCGCCGGCGGAGGCTGTCGGCACGCCACCGTCTGGACTACCATAGGCGCATGAATGAAACCGATTCACGACTGCCCGGGGTGTTCTTCGCCGCCATCGAGCAGGAACTGCAGGCCCACCCCGACGGCATCGCCGAGTACGCGCTGATCCGCGCACTGAAGGACCGTGGCTTCCTTGAATTCCTGCCCCCGCCGCCGGCCGAGCCCCACGAGCTGTTCCGCGCCCACTTTCTGCTGTTCCACGCCCTCTACAGGCTGCGCGACCGCCTGGCGGCGAATCGACGCGGGCTGTTGCGGATCAGCGCCCTGTGTATCCGCATCATGCCCTGGGCGGCAGGCGACGACGCGCTGGCCGTGCCCGACCCGCTGCGCGCCTATTATCTGGACTGGAACAACCTCGACGGCACCAGCGAGACGGACGTGGCGGAACTGCTGGCCTCCTTCTGGAAGAAGCTCGGCGGCATCGATAACCGCGAGCAGGCGCTGGCGGAACTGGGGCTGGCCGACCCCGTCGACGACGCCACCATCAAGCGAACCTGGCGCAAGCTGGCGATGGAACACCACCCCGACCGCGGTGGCGACAAGGAGCGCCTGCAAGCCATCAACGCCGCGGTCGACTGCCTGATCGGCTGAGCGACCGCTTCAGGCCCGGCGCCGGCGGATGATGTCGGCGCCCCGGAAAACGTTGGCGTGGCAGACACTCCAGGCGCCAGGCACGCCGCCGGTAACGGCGGCGAGACTCTTATCCCTTCACTTCGATACGCCGCACCCGCGCGGACTCGGCAATCGGCAGACGCACACTGAGCACACCGCGCCGGTAACGGGCCTTCACACCCGATGCCTCGACCGCGCGCGGCAACGGAATGGTGCGCTCGAAACTGCCGTAGGCGCATTCCATCACGTGATACTTGCCACGCTTCTGCTCACGCTCCATGCGCTTCTCGCCGCGCACCACCAGCAGGTCCTGGATGACATTGATGTCGAAGTCATCCGGTTCCAGGCCGGGCACCTCGAGCCGCACGATGATCTCGTCGTCGCGCTCCTCCACCTCGGCGGCCACCACGCCCCAGCGCAGCGCGCGGTGCATCAGTTCGTCTTCCGCACTGCCGATCTCGTCACTGTCCTTGCGGAATGGCTGGAAGCGCGTAATCGCCCGCGAGGCGCGCTGACGCAACTGCTGCCAGCCCTCGGCCAGCGATTCCCAGGCGCGATCCAGTCCCCGTCCCAGGTAAGCCAGTCTGCTCATGTTTTTCACCTCCTGCATCTCATACGGTTCTCTCTAGCGCCAGTAATGGGGATCAGCGGGCGCGATTACAACGCCGCCGTGCGGCACTCCCTTGCCAGACCCGAACTTATCCGCTATCTTGTACCCAGGCTCCAGCACAGGCACAACATGTAGTGCCTGCTGCAACAGGGAACCCGGTGAGAATCCGGGACTGTCGCGCAGCGGTATGGGGGAGCGAAAGCCACAGGCGCCCGGCGCCAGGCACTGCCCGACAGGGCGGGAAGCCGTGGCCGTAGGTGGTCCGATGCGGACCCTGCCCCCGAGTCCGAATACCTGGGAGCCCGGGAATCCACACGGATTCCCCAACCCGGGTCTCGCGTCAAGACCACCGGGTGGAGAACCCTGTTGCGGCTGCCCCGCCGTCCTGCCCGTTCCCCACTCCGTCTGCGCCGTCCCGGTCACCACACAAAAAAGGACGAGGAGCGCAGATGCACACAGAAATCCAGGCCGACACGCCAGCCATCCCCACCCCGGTCGCCACCGGCAGCGCACTGCCGGAGGACCGGGTCGCCAGCCCCGACGAGCGCTACAAGGTCATCCGCCGCAACGGCAAGATCACCCGCTTCGACGCGTCCAAGATCAGCGTGGCGCTGACCAAGGCCTTCCTGGCCGTGGAAGGCAGCCAGGCCGCCGCCTCGCGGCGCATCCACGAAACCGTCGAACGCCTGAGCCGCGGCGTGTGCGAGGCCCTGTTCCGGCGCTCGCCGGACGGCGGCGTGGTGCACATCGAGGACATCCAGGACCAGGTGGAGCTGGAGCTGATGCGCAGCGGCGAACACAAGGTCGCGCGCGCTTACGTGCTGTACCGCGAACAACAGGCCGCGCGCCGCGCCGAGCGCCAGGAACAGGCGCCGGTCGAGGACACACCGCCGCTGCACGTGGTGAGCGCGGACGGCGAAAGACGTCCGCTCGACACCGCGGCGCTGCGCCGCCAGATCGCCGAGGCCTGCGAGGGACTGGAAGACGTCGACGCCGACCGCCTGGTGGAAACCAGCCTGCGCAGCCTGTTCGACGGCATCACCGAAAAGGATCTTGGCGCCGCGCTGGTAATGAGCGCGCGCACCCTGATCGACAGCGAACCGAACTATTCACAGGTCGCCGCGCGCCTGCTGCTGAACAACATGCGCAGCGAGGCCATGCAGTTCCTGGAGCTGGATCTCGCCCACGACAGTCAGGCGGCCATGGCGGAAAACTACCCCGCCTACTTCTGCGCCTATATCCGCCGCGCCGCCGAACTGGAACTGCTGGACCGTGAACTGACGCTGTACGATCTCGACAAGCTGGGCGCCGCTCTGAACGCCGGGCGCGACCGGCAGTTCGCCTACCTGGGCCTGCAAACACTCTATGACCGCTACTTCATCCACAGCGCCGAAGGCGTGCGCTTCGAACTGCCGCAGGCCTTCTTCATGCGCGTGGCAATGGGCCTGGCCATCAATGAAATCGACCGCGAAGCGCGCGCCATCGAGTTCTACGACCTGCTGTCGAGCTTTGCCTTCATGAGTTCCACGCCAACCCTGTTCAACGCCGGCACCCTGCGCCCGCAACTGTCGTCCTGCTACCTGACCACCATCCCCGACGAACTGGACGGCATCTACAGCGCCATCCGCGACAACGCCCTGCTGTCCAAGTTCGCCGGCGGCCTGGGCAACGACTGGACACGGGTGCGCGGCCTGGGCGCGCACATCAAGGGCACCAACGGAAAGAGCCAGGGCGTGGTGCCGTTCCTGAAGGTGGCCAACGATACGGCGGTGGCGGTCAACCAGTGTTTTTCCGGCGACACGCTGCTGCATACTGCCGACGGCATCAAGGCGATCCGTGACGTGCACCCGGGTGATCTGGTACTGGGCCAACAGGGTACATACCGGGAAGTTCTTGAGCACATGCGCTATCGCCAGGAAGGTCCCATGGTGGCAGTCGACATCAAGCACACTATTGAACCCTTGCGTGTCACTGACGCGCACCCGCTGTGGGCTATCTCCGGCATCCCCCTGGAACAATCCATTCAGCGGAGTATCGACTGGCTGAACAAGGGGAAAGTCGCACCGCAATGGGTTGATGCCGGCAAACTGCAGCAGGGCGACTATGTTGCCCAGGTCATTCCGCAGGAAATCATCCCACTACCGGGCTTCGAGGAAGACGATGCGCGCCTCTACGGCATTCTTCTTGGCGATGGGCATTGCGCCAAAAACGGCCTCGAATGGGGAGTATCCGGGAACCCGGAGAAAGACGCGCACCTTGACTTTGTGTGCAGTTATCTTGAAGCCAGGGGCATTCATTACTGGGTCAAGAACGCGCGACCGAACTATCTGCAAATCGGCTGGTCCGCCGGCTTTGGCGTGGCGCGCGACGCCACCACCGGGCGCCTCGTCCGCGGCGACAAACCCGGATTTATCTTCAGCCGCGACGCACTCTACAACAAGGCCGGACAGAAGCGCATCCACCGGAAGTACGCACACCTTCCGCACAATCAGACACTGGCGCTGATACAGGGTCTGATTGAGACAGATGGAGGCATCAGTCGCGGCAAGGAAATTTACTTCAGCAATACATCACGACCGTTGGTGGAAGGTCTGCGCTACCAGTTGTTACGCATTGGCGTGCCCAGCGCCGGTCAGTACCGGGAGCGTGAGCAAGACCACCAGGGGCAACGCGCTGACGGCACAATCATCCACTTCAAGGGTACTTGCAAGAGCTGCGACCTGCGGATTCCGGCTGTCCCCGTCATCGCCGAACGGGTCGGCTGCGAGCCCATCCACAAACAGAACTGGCTGTTATGGAAAAACTGGATATTCACCCGTATACGCAGCGTGTGCGAGATTCAGCCTGAGCATTTCGTCCACGATCTGAAAGTAGATGGCGATCCCTCCTACATGACAACGACAGCACTGGCGCACAACGGCGGCAAACGCAAGGGCGCGGTGTGCGCCTACCTGGAGACCTGGCATGTCGACATCGAGGAGTTCCTGGAACTGCGCAAGAACACCGGCGACGAGCGCCGCCGCACCCACGACATGAACAGCGCCAACTGGGTACCGGACCTGTTCATGGAGCGGGTGATGGAAGACGGCCACTGGACGCTGTTCTCGCCCGAGGAAGTGCCCGAACTGCACGACCTGACCGGCCAGGCCTTCCGTGAGAAATACCTCGACTACGAGGCGCGCGCGGAACGCGGCGAGCTCGGTATCTCGCGGCGCGTGCGCGCGGTGGAACTGTGGCGAAAGATGCTCGGCATGCTGTTCGAGACCGGCCACCCCTGGATGACCTTCAAGGACCCCTGCAACCTGCGCTACACCAACCAGCACGTGGGCGTGGTGCATTCCTCCAACCTGTGCACCGAGATCACCCTGCACACCAACGACCACGAAATCGCGGTGTGCAACCTGGGTTCAGTCAACCTGGCTGCGCACGTCGACGCCAACGGCCTGGACATGGCGAAGCTGGAACGCACCATCGGCACCGCCATGCGCATGCTCGACAATGTCATCGACTACAACTACTACTCGGTGCCGCAGGCGCGCAAGTCCAACCTGCGCCACCGGCCGGTGGGGCTGGGCATCATGGGCTTCCACGACGCCCTGTACAAACAGGACATCCCCTACGCCTCGGAGCAGGCCATCGAGTTCGCGGACCGTTCCATGGAAGCGGTTAGCTGGTTCGCCATCAAGGCGTCCACGGACCTGGCGGAAGAACGCGGCCGCTATTCCAGTTTCGAGGGTTCCCTGTGGAGCCGTGGCATCCTGCCCATCGATTCGCTGGAACTGCTGGAACAGGGCCGCGGCGGCAACCTGGAGGTGGATCGGTCCCGTACCCTGGACTGGGACACGCTGCGCGAGCGTGTACGCACTGTCGGCATGCGCAATTCCAACACCATGGCGATTGCGCCCACCGCCACCATTTCCAATATCTGCGGGGTGTCGCAGTCGATCGAGCCGACCTACCAGAACCTGTATGTCAAATCGAACCTCTCGGGCGAGTTCACAGTGGTCAACCCGTACCTGGTGCGCGACCTGAAGGCGCACGGCCTGTGGGACGAGGTGATGGTCAACGATCTCAAGTACTACGACGGTTGCCTGGCGCCCATCGACCGGGTGCCGGACGCGCTCAAGCGCAAGTACGCCACCGCCTTCGAGTTCGATTCCCGCTGGCTGGTGGAGGCGGCGAGCCGCCGGCAGAAGTGGATCGACCAGGGGCAGTCGCTGAACCTGTACCTGGCGGAAGCGAGCGGGCCAAAACTGGATGCGCTGTACAAGCTGGCATGGAAACGAGGCCTGAAAACGACCTATTACCTGCGCACGCTGGGCGCGACGCATGTGGAGAAGACGGCGGTGCGGGAGGAGGAAGTGGCGCCTTCCGGTGATGAGGCGCCGAAGGTGTGCTCCATTCTGGACCCGGATTGTGAGGCTTGTCAGTGATGGCGAGTGGTGCTTGGTACAGGTCGCGCCGTTGCCCCCCGGCCTTCCCGGCTCAGACGGCTTGCCCGCTGGCGCGGGTACCCTGCGCTTCTCGACCTGTTGCGCGCTCGCCAAACTCGCCGTTCGCGCGGCGAACGGCTCAAACAAGGCTCGCTTGATCGCAACAGGCCTGCGATGCTCGGCTGCGCCGATTCGCCGGGAAGGCCGGGGGGGGCAACGGCGCTCCCTGGGTTATGGGGCAAACAAATACTTTTGTGAACAATTCATGATGCCGGCATTACGCGAAAACGATGAACCGGCACAAAGGAGACAACATGCTGAACTGGGATGAACCTGAAAAGAACAACACCGGGGAATCTGCACTCCAGTCCGCCGTCGAGGCACTGCCTGTGACGAACGCGGAAACACCGGACCCGGTCCTGAACGAAGCCACGCTGGAGAATCTCGAACGGGTCGCGCGCCAGCCTGTGTCCGGGGCGCCGGTGGTGGCCGGGGTGGCGCCGGTACGCGCGGAGGACAAGCGGGTGGTGAATGGCGAGACGGACATCAACCAGCTTGCGCCGTTCAAGTATCCCTGGGCGTGGAAATATTTCCTGAACGCGAACAAGAATCACTGGACGCCGCTGGACATCAACATGGCGCAGGACGTGCACGATTACCATCACACGCTGACGCCGCAGGAACGTCATGTGTACGAGAATGTGTTGTCGTACCTGACGACGTCGGACATTCTGGCGATGCGCAATATCGGGCTGGCGGTGATGGAGAAGATGAGCGCGCCGGAGTTGCAGATCTATCAGGCGCGGCAGGTGTACGAGGAAGCCCTGCATACCTGGACCTACCAGCACTGTATCGAGACCATAGGCCTGGATCAGGGCGAGATCTACAATCGCTACCGCGTGGTGCCGGAGATCAATGCGAAGATCCAGATTGCCAACCGCCGGCTGGAGTCGGTGCTGCGCGCCGATATCGACCTGAAAGACCGCGACGAACTGGAGAATTTCGTACTGGCATACATGTTCTTCGGCGCGGTATTCGAGGGCTGCTGGTTCTACAACGGTTTCAGTCCGATCTTTGCGCTGCAGCGCCGCGGCCTGATGAAAGGAACCGCGGAGCAGTTGCAGTACATCATGCGCGACGAGGTGATGCACTGCGGCTTCGGCATCCGCACGGTGAAACAGATCATCGTGGAAAACCACGTCATGCCCGACCCGAAGGCGATCCGCGAAATGTGGGACGAATCGGAAGCGGCTGAGGCCGGCTATGCCCGCTACATTCTCCGCGACGCGATCCTCGGCTACAACGCGGAAGACCACATCGAGCAGTTCCGCTTCGTCGCCAACCGGCGCGCGCACCAGCTCGGCATCGAGGAACCCTTCCCCGGCGCGCGCTGCACCTTGCCCTGGCTGGACGAGCAGGCCAACCTGCG
>WGBO01000046.1 GCA_015494295.1 Gammaproteobacteria bacterium
ATTCCAAGCTCTCCATCTGGGTCGGTGGCAACCACTCCAACGCCCGCGGCAAGCCGACCTTCCAGAAGCTGGTCGCGTCCGGTATTCCGAACAACCCGCCGCGCTGGCCCGAAGCGACGGCCATCGTCAAGCGTATTCTCAAGGAATACAAGGCCGGTGCGAAGGACTGGGAGCGCATCAACGACTGGATCGAGCGTATCGGCTGGCCTCGCTTCTTCGAAGTGACCGGTCTGCCGTTCACCAAGTTCCACGTTGATAACTGGCGTGGCGCCCGTGCCAGCCTCAACGCATCTACCCATATCCGTTTCTAAAACGGTCTTTGACAGGGAGTAGATGAATGAAGTTATCAATTCTGGTCAACGAAGGCCCGTATCAGCACCAGTCCGCTGATTCGGCCATCCAGTTCACCAAGGCGGCGCTGGCAAAGGGGCACGAGATCTTCCGCGTGTTCTTCTACCACGACGGTGTGAACAACGGCACGCGCTTTGCGGTTCCCCCGCAGGACGACCGTAACATCACCGAAGAGTGGACCAAGCTCGCCAAGGAAAACGATCTGGATCTGGTCATCTGCATTGCCGCGGCCCAGCGCCGCGGCATCCTCGACGAGAACGAGGCCAAGCGCCAGGGCAAGGACGGAGACAACATTGCGGAAGGTTTCCGCATCTCCGGCCTGGGCCAGCTCATCGAGGCGGGTATTCAGTCAGACCGCCTGGTTATCTTCGGCGACTAATTGAGGAAACAGAGTTATGTCAGAACCATGGGAAGACGACGAACTTGACGGACCGGTCCGGAAGTTCATGTATGTCAACCGTCGCGCCCCCTACGGCACAATTTATGCCCTGGAGTCGCTGGAAGTCGTACTGATTGCCGCAGCCTTTGAACAGGATGTATCGCTCGTGTTCATGGATGACGGCGTCTATCAGATCAAGAAGGGTCAGAACACCGAAGCGATCGGCGTGAAGAACTTCTCTCCGACCTATCGTGCCCTCGAGGGTTACGACGTCGAGAAGCTGTATGTGGAAAAGGAGTCGCTGGAATCTCGCGGCCTGACCGCCGATGACCTGGTCGTACCCGTTCAGGTCGTTGACAGGAATCAGCTGGCTGAACTGATGGAAGAGCAGGAAGTCATCCTGAGCTTCTAAGACGGAGAGAATCACTATGCCAATGCTACACACGGTTAACAAATCGCCCTTCGAGCGCCGCACCCTCGACACTGCCCTGCGCCACGCGGTCAAGGGCTCCGGTGTCCTGCTGATCGAGGATGCTGTCTACGCGGCATTCGAAGGCACGGTCGTGGCCGAGAAGGTCCGCGCCGCCCTGGGCGATCTCAAGATCTACGTTCTTGGTCCGGACATCGCCGCCCGCGGCATGTCCGAAAAGCAAGTGATCGACGGTCTGGAAGTCGTCGATTACGGCGGGTTTGTAGACCTTGTCACGGAGTACGACAAGGTACAGTCCTGGTTATAAACTGAAACGATTTGCACACGGCTGCAAACGAGGAGAACTATCATGGCAATTGAAGTAAATGGCAAATCCCTGGAAGTCGATGAAGAAGGTTACCTTGCCGACCTGAATCAGTGGGAACCTGAAGTCGCCACCATCATGGCGAAGGAAGACGGCACCGAGCTGACCGACGCCCACTGGGAGGTCATCAACTTCCTCCGCGAGTACTACGAAGAGTACCAGATCGCCCCGGCCGTCCGCGTGCTGACCAAGGCTATCGGCAAGAAGCTGGGCAAGGAAAAGGGCAACAGCAAGTACCTGTACGAACTGTTCCCCTACGGTCCTGCCAAGCAGGCTTGCAAGTACGCCGGTCTGCCCAAGCCGACCGGTTGCGTCTGAGCCCCGGCTGACGACGTCGTGATCGTGGGGGAGATTGTCTCCCCCACGTTTTATAAGTTTCCCTGACGAAGGAGAGTGAGCGTGTCCTTAGTTTCGGCCCTGTATGTCGGACTCTTCTACTTTGCGACTGTGTTCCTGGTAGTCGGTCTCGTACTGCGCATCAAAACCTATGCGCAGACTCCCGCTCCTCTAAAGATTCCCACCATGCCTGCTCCGCGCACGGAGACAGGTGTCGTGTTCCGTATATTCCGCGAAGTGGCGTTCTTCGAAAGCCTGTTCCGTTCCAACAAATGGATCTGGCTGTTCGGCATTCTGTTCCACTTCGGCATGCTGCTGGTGCTGCTGCGCCATCTGCGTTACTTCACCGAACCCGTCTGGTTCTGGGTGAACTGGGTGCAACCCTTCGGCAAGTACGCTGCCTTTGCGATGCTCGCCGGCCTGCTCGGTCTGTGGGCTCGCCGTTTCCTGGTCGCCCGCGTCCGTTATATCTCTACGCCGTCCGACCACCTGATGCTGGCGCTGCTGGTTGGCATCGCCATGAGCGGTATCGGCATGAGCTTCCTCGTGCATACCGATATCATCTCGGTCAAGGCGTTCTTCCTGGGATTGATGCACTTCTCGCCCCAGCCCCTGCCGAACGATCCGCTGCTGCTGGTTCACCTTGGCCTCGTCGCGACACTGATGATCGTTTTCCCGATCAGCAAACTTCTACATGCGCCGGGCATCTTCTTCAGCCCGACCCGTAACCAGACCGACAGTTCCCGCGAGGAACGTCACATCGCCGACTGGGCGAAGGCACTGGAAGCGGGCGAGCGGTAACCGGACCGGAGGATACAAAGCGTGGCTGATTTTGACGTACCTGAACTGAAAGAATACCTGGAAGTCCCCGAGCCGCAGAAGGGCGTGACGAACCATCTCGCCCCGTTCGTCGCCAAGGGCGCTCACCAGACCGACCTCGGTTATCCCGAGGAACTCGTCGACAACTGGAAGGAGGTCGCCATCGAGAAGATGGGCGACCTGCTCGGCAAGTACCGTTCGCTGAAAGTGTTCCTGGACATCTGCGTGCACTGCGGCGCCTGCACCGACAAGTGCCACTATTACCTGGGCACCACCGACGCCAACAACATGCCGGTAGGCCGCCAGGAACTGCTGCGCAAGGTGTACCGCCGCTACTTTACCTTCGCCGGCAAATACTTCCCCAAGCTGGTCGGCGCCATCGACCTGACCGAGGAAGTGCTGGACGACTGGTACAGCTATTTCCACCAGTGCTCGCAGTGCCGCCGCTGCTCGGTCTTCTGCCCCTACGGCATCGATACCGCCGAGATCTCCATGGCCGCGCGTGAAATCATGAACGTGGTCGGCAAGGGCCAGAAATACTGCAACGAGATCATCGGCAAGGTATTCAAGATCGGCAACAACCTCGGCCTGCCCCAGCCGGCGCTGGCCGACACCCTGGAAGGCCTGGAAGAAGACATCGAGGACGACACCGGCGTCAAGGTACGCCTGCCGCTGGACGAGAAAGGCGCGGACATCCTGCTGGTCACGCCTTCCGCGGACTTCTTCGCCGAGCCCCACGTCGATGGCCTGATGGGCTACGCCAAGGTCTTCCACGAGGCCGGCGTATCCTGGACGCTGAGTTCCGAGGCCAGCGAAGCCGCCAACTTCGGCATGTTCATCGGCAGTTACGAGAACATGCGCAAGCTGGCCCTGCGCATCCGCAAGGCCGCCCTCGACCTGGGCGTCAAGCGCATTGTGTTCGGCGAGTGCGGCCACGCCTGGCGTGTCGCCTACAGTTTCCTGAACACCCTGGCGGGTCCGTTCGACTTCCTCGATCAGAACTACCCGATCCCGCAGCACATCTGCGAGTTCACCTACGACCTGATCAAGGAGAACAAGCTGCGCCTGAACAAGGAAGAAAACGACCACATGACCCTCACCTTCCACGACTCCTGCAACGTCGCACGCGGCGCCGGCATGGGTGGTTTCGAGGGTGGCCAGTTCGTGATTCCGCGCGAAGTCATCAAGGCGGTCTGCAACAACTTCCACGACATGAACGACGACACCATCCATGACGCCACCTTCTGCTGTGGCGGCGGCGGCGGTCTGCTGACCGACGACCTGATGGAGATTCGTGTCAAGGGCGCCATGCCACGCATGCAGGCGCTCAGGCAAGTCACCGAGGAACACGGGGTTACCAACCTCGCGGCGATTTGCGCCATCTGCAAGAGCCAGTTTGCCAAGACACTGCCTTATTTCGGGTTCCGCATGGACCAGATCGTCAGCGTCCACCAGCTGGTCAGCAACGCTATCGTACTAAAGGGTTCCGAGCAGGAAGCGGAACTCGACGGTACCGCCGGGGAAGAAGGCGATACCGAAACGGCATAACCGTACCGAACAACCATTATTTCGTATTGCAACATTGAACCCGGAACGGGTTCAGATAACAGGAGAACAGGCATGGCTACTTCTCGCGACGACAAGAAATTAACGTTTCGCAAGTTTGAAGACGGCGACAACAAATGGGACAGCTGGAACGAGGCCATCTTTGAAGGCGATCATTCCCACAAGTGTCCGACCTACGTTCACCGTACCCCGCCGTGCCAGGGTAGCTGCCCGTCCGGCGAGGACATCCGCGGCTGGCTGGACATCGTCCGCGGTCTGGAAACCCCGCCGGAAGGCGTCAGCATGCAGGAATACGCTTTCCGCCGTTCCACCGACGCCAACCCCTTCCCCGGCGTAATGGGCCGCGTCTGCCCGGCTCCGTGCCAGGACGGCTGCAACCGTAACGACGTCGAGGACTTCGTCGGCATCAACGCCGTCGAGCAGTACATCGGCGACGAAGCCTTCAAGGGCGGCTTCAAGTTCGAGGCCACGCCCGAGCTGACCGGCAAGAAGGTCGCCATCATCGGTGGTGGCCCCGCCGGCATGGCCGCGGCCTATCAGCTGCGCCGCCGCGGCATCGCCTCCACCATCTTCGACGATCACGAAGAGCTGGGCGGCATGATGCGCTACGGTATCCCCAACTACCGTATTCCGCGCGCCGAACTGGACCGCGAAATCGAGCGCATCACCGAGATGGGCGACATCGAGTTCCGCGGCAACACCCGTGTCGGCCGCGACGTGTCCGTCGAGGAACTGGAGAAGGAATACGACGCCATCCTGTGGGCGCTGGGCTGCAAGGTCGGCCGTCCGCTGCCGCTGGAAGGCTGGGACGAAACCCCCAACTGCGTCAGCGCCGTCGAGTTCCTGGAGCAGTTCAACAAGGGTGACATGAAGTACACCGCCAACCGCGTGATCTGCGTCGGTGGTGGCGACACCTCCATCGACGTGGTGTCCGTGTCGCGTCGTATTGGCACCCTGAAGAACTATACCGAGAACCCGGAAGATGCCGTGAGCGGCAAGATCAAGCACGGCGACGTTGATCCCGCCGACCGCGTGCCCTGCGAAAATGTCACCCTCACTGCGCTGTTCCCGCGCGACCAGATGACCGCTGCCGAGCACGAAGTCAACGACGCCATCCGTGAAGGCGTGGTGCTGATGAACGAAGTGATGCCGGTCGAGATCATCCGCAACGACGAAGGTCGCGCCACCGCGCTGAAGCTGGTCGACTGCAAGTGGGAAAACAATGGCCCGGTCAAGGTGGAAGGCGGCAAGGAATACATCGTCGAGACCGACCTCATCGTGGCCGCCATCGGCCAGGGCGGCGACATGGCCGGCCTGGAAGATTTCGCCAACGAGCGCAACCTGATGGATGCCGACAAGTTCTACCAGGTACCGAACAAGCCCGGTCACTTCGTCGCCGGCGACATCGTGCGTCCGCACCTGCTGACCACCGCCATCGGTCAGGCTTCCATCGCCGCCGAGTCCATCGACCTGTACCTGAAGCACGCGGAATTCAAGAAGCGTCCCAAGGTCGACAAACACCACTTCAACCTGCTGGACAAGATGAAGGAAGCCGGCCTGGCGCCGGAACCCTACACCGTGGGCGAGACCCGAGGCACCAGTGAGGCGAAGTTCGCCATCCACAACTTCGAGGACCGTTCCAAGAACGAGGTCATCACTTCCGACAAGCTGTTCCTGGGCCACTTCGAGTACACCCCGCGTCACCTGCGCGAGGAAGACGTGCCGGATGCCGAACACGTGCTGAACCACTTCGAGGAACGCACCAAGGGCTACGACGATGAGACCGCCATCGCCGAGGCGCAGCGTTGCATGAGCTGCGGAATGTGCTTCGAGTGTGACAACTGCGTCATCTACTGCCCGCAGGACGCGGTCTACCGCGTCAAGAAGGACGAGCACACCATCGGCCGCTACGTTGCAACCGACTACGCGCGTTGCGTCGGCTGCCACATCTGCTCCGATGTATGCCCGACCGGCTACATCGACATGGCCCTGGGTGAATAAGCGGAGTCAGGCACAATGAGCCAAGCCAAACTGCTGCAGCGTCTGTTCGCGCTGATGATCGGCACCCTGCTGTTGCTGCCCCTGGCGGCAACGGCAGACGAGGACGAAGAGGAAGAACACGAGCCTCTGCCCTTCTCGGAACTGGTCATCACCGAGCCGGCGCAGCGCTACAGCGAAGAGACCGGCTGCGTCGCGCCCGAGGAAGAGATGCGCCGCAACCACATGGAGTACATCCTTCACCAGCGCGACGAGACCATGCACAAGGGCATTCGTACCCGCCAGTTCTCCCTGGAGGAGTGCATCAACTGTCATGCCATCAAGGATGACAACGGCGAGTACGTGCGGGTGGAGGACGAGCGTCACTTCTGCGCGACCTGCCACACCTATGCATCCGTGAAGATCGACTGCTTCCAGTGCCACTCCGACGTGCCGGTCCGCGCTTCGCGGCTGCGCACGCAGCAGTCCGGGCTGGCCCCGCATCCTTATGACAAACCGTTTGCCGGCAAACTGGCCAGTGAAACGCTGCCGTTGCTGACTACCGAGGAATGAGCTCAATGAGCGATACCAGCAAGCCTATCGATCCTTCCCGCCGCCAGTTCGTCACCAGGGCCGGCGGCGCGGCCGGTGCGGCAGCCATCGCACCGGGTGTTTTCCTGACCACGCCGGCACAGGCCAAGCCCGCCGACCAGCCGGTCAGCAGCGAAAATCGCTGGGGCATCCTGATCGACGCCAACAAGTGCGGTAACGGTTGCAATGCCTGCGTGACCGCCTGCGAGGAAGAGAACGGCTGGGGCTCGGCCGATCCCAGCGAGGACCGCTCGCGCCCCGACCAGAAAGCACACTGGATCCGCAAGGTCACCATCCGGGACAAGGCCACGCAGCACGTGACCACCCTGCCCCTGATGTGCCAGCATTGCGAAACCCCGCCCTGCGTGGACGTGTGTCCGACCGGCGCCTCATTCAAGCGCGCTGACGGCATCGTGCTGGTCGACAAGCACATCTGCATCGGCTGCCGCTACTGCATGATGGCCTGCCCGTACAAGGCGCGCAGCTTCATCCACGAGGATCTCAAGGATCAGCGTCCCTGGGCCCCGCGCGGCAAGGGTACCGTGGAATCCTGCACCATGTGCGTGCATCGCGTCGACGAGGATGGCACCCCGGCCTGCGTGGAAGCCTGCAACGCGGAAACCCACAAGGCCATGGTCTTCGGCGACCTCTACGACGAGAACAGCGAGATCTCCCAGGAACTGAAGAAACACGGCGGCAAGGAAATTCGCGCCGACCTGGGCCTGAACACCGGCGTCCGCTACCGCGGCATCTGACACCTACGGAACTGGCGACTTACCCATGAAACAAGTGCTGAACTATCGCGAAACTGAAGGCAAGAGTACCGGCTTCTGGATTCTGCTCGGCGGACTGGGCGCGCTCATCGGGCTCGCCCTGGGCTCGGTTCTGTATATGGAACACGAGGGGCACTACGTTACCGGCATGAACAACCAGATCGTCTGGGGCATGCCGCACGTCTTTGCCATCTTCCTGATCGTCGCCGCTTCCGGCGCGCTCAACGTGGCCTCCATCGGCACCGTATTTGGCAAATCCCTGTACAAGCCGCTCGGGCGCCTGTCCGCCCTGCTCGCCATCGCCCTGCTCATCGGTGGCCTGATGATTCTGGTGCTGGATCTCGGTCACCCCGACCGCCTGATCGTCGCCATGACCTACTACAACTTCAAGTCGATTTTTGCGTGGAACATCATCCTCTACAACGGATTCATCGCCATCACCGCTGTGTACCTGTGGTTCATGATGGAACGCAAGATGAACAAGTACTACCCCGTGGCAGGCTTCTTCGCTTTCATCTGGCGCCTGATCCTGACCACCGGTACCGGTTCCATCTTCGGCTTCCTGGTGGCCCGCCAGGCCTATGACGCGGCCCTGCTGGCGCCGATGTTCGTCATCATGTCCTTCGCCTACGGCCTTGCCGTGTTCATCCTGGTGCTGATGGCCGGCTACGCCTGGACCGGGCGTCCGCTGGGCGACGCCGTGCTGTTCCGTCTCAAGAACCTGCTGGGCGTGTTCATCGCCTCGGTGTTCTACTTCGTGGTCGTCTACCACCTGACAAACCTGTACGCCACCGAGCATCACGGCGTGGAGCGCTTCATCCTGATGGATGGCGGCATCTACACCAAGCTGTTCTGGATCGTGCAGATCCTGCTCGGCACCCTGTTGCCGCTGGCCATGATTTACCACCCGACCATTGGCAAGTCGCGTCCGGCCATCGCCACGGCGGCCGCGCTGGTGATCATCGGCGGCTTCGCACAGCTCTACGTACTGCTGATCGGCGGCCAGGCCTACCCGCTGGTTCTGTTCCCGGGTCATGAAATCGTGAGCGGCGGCTTCTTCGAGGGCCAGATCAACGAGTACAGCCCGAGCATCTGGGAAATCTCCCTTGGTGTCGGCGGTGTCGCGCTATCGCTGATCATGGTAACCATCGCCGTGCGGGTGCTGAAGTTCCTGCCGACGTCGCTGGAAGATTCCGTCGTGGATCCGCATGCGGCGAAAGCTGACTGAACCCACCGCTTTTCCGCGGTTCGCAAAAAAGCCGACAGCCGCGCCTGTCGGCTTTTTTGCTTTGTGCGCTGAAACGAGACCGCCATGTCCCAGATCCTGATATCGGCCGCCCACAAGTCCTCGGGCAAGACCACTATCAGCATCGGCCTGTGTGCCGCCCTTCGCGCGCGCGGCCTCAAGGTTCAGCCGTTCAAGAAAGGTCCCGACTACATCGACCCCATGTGGCTGGGCCGCGCCGCCGGCCGCGACTGCCATAACCTCGATTTCTACACCATGGCGCGCGAGGAAATCCGCGATACCGTGGCCTGGTTCGGACGCTCGGCCGACATCAACATCATCGAGGGCAACAAGGGCCTTTACGACGGCCTGGACCTCGACGGCAGCAACAGCAACGCCGCGCTCGCCAAGCTGGTCGGCGCCCCGGTGGTGCTGGTGCTCGACGCGCGCGGCATGACCCGTGGCATCGCGCCGCTGATCCTTGGCTACCAGGCCTTCGACCCTGACATCCGCATTGCCGGCGTCATCCTCAACCAGCTCGGCGGCAGCCGCCACGAATCCAAGCTGCGCGCCGTGATCGAACACTACACCGACGTGCCAGTACTGGGCGCTGTCGCCCGTCACGGCGACATGGAGATCCTCGAGCGCCACCTCGGCCTGATCCCGAGCAACGAGGAAGAGGCCGCGGAACGGCACGTCAGCGCCATCGGCAAGGCCATCGAAGCCCAGGTTGACCTCGACCGCCTGACCACAATCGCTTCCGCCCAGGCCCTGCCCCCGGCGCCCGCAAGCGCGCCGCTCGCCATCGCCCCGCTGGACGCGCCCCTGAAACTCGGCATCGCCCGCGACGAGGCCTTTGGCTTCTACTACCCGGCGGACCTCAACGCCATGCGCGACGCCGGCGCGGAACTGGTGTTCATCGACACCCTGCGCGACACCGCGCTGCCGGACATCGACGGCCTGTTCATCGGCGGTGGATTCCCGGAAAGCTGCATGGCCGAACTGGAAGCCAACCGCCCGTTGCGGGGGGCCATCCGCGACGCCATCGACGCCGGCCTGCCGGTATACGCCGAATGCGGCGGCCTGATGTACCTGTCGCGCACCCTGAGCTGGAAAGGCAAGCGCTGCGAAATGGTGGGCGCCATACCCGGCGACACCGTCATGCACGCACGTCCCCAGGGACGCGGCTACGTTCGCCTGGCAGAGACCGGCGCGCCACTGTGGCCGAGGAACGATGACGCGCCACGGGAAATCGCCGCCCACGAATTCCACTATTCCGCGCTGGAAAACCTCGATGCTCCCGAATGCTGGGAATACCGGGTATTGCGTGGAACCGGCATCGACGGCGAACACGACGGCTACCGCCGCGGGAACCTGCTGGCCTGCTACACCCACCAGCGCAGCACCTCGAAAAACCGATGGACTGAACGCTTTTTACACTTTATCCAGGCCTGCAAAACACGGCACAATGCAAACTGAAGACTTTCACAGACATCAAGGGTAATTGACATGATCAGCTTGACTCCCGAGGCAGCCGAACACATCCGCGAATCCGCGACAAAGGGCAACATGGCCGACATGCCCCTGCGCGTCGCCGTCACCCGCCGCCCCGACGGCAGTTTCCACTACGCGCTGGGCTTCGACGACATCAACCGCACCGACGACCACCGCTTCCAGTCCGAGGGCATCGACATCGTGGTGGCGCCCTCCAGCATGGACATGCTCAACGGCACCATCATCGACTACGTGGAAATCGAGGGCAGCAAGGAGATCATCTTCATCAACCCCAACGACCCGGCACAACAGGAAGGCGAATAGACATCGGTCCCGATGAGCGGCGCACGCGCTATAATGTCTCTCCACGCGAGGACGAGACCATGATCAACCCCGACCGCAAGGCCCTGCGGAGGCGGCTGCCGCTGCCGGAATGGCCGACCACCCGCCAGTTCCTCGCCGCCCTGTCGGCGCTCGGCATCACCCTGCTGATCCTGGGCCTGATGAACATCTGGGATTTCATGCACGCGGAGCAGTCGAACTGGCTGCACCTGGCCAACAGCGTGCTGCTGGTGGGCGGCATCGCCCTGCTCGCCTTTACTTTTCACGTGGCACGCCGCGACCTGGTGGCACCGCTCACCGAACTGCGCCACTGGGTCAACCAGATGCACAACGGCCAGCTCAGCGCGCGCCTGCCAAAATCCGACCAGCCCGATTTCAGCAAGCTGTACCAGGACATCAACGCCCTCGCCGAACGCCTGGAATCCCTGTCCAATGACCTGCAGTCGGAAGTCGAACAGCAGACCCGGCGCATCCAGCAGAAAACCCACTCGCTGGAAATACTCTACGACATCGCCGCCAACATCAACGCCGCCAACGACCTTGAAGACCTGCTGACCCGGTTCCTGCACACCCTCAAGGACGTCGTCGACGCACGCGCCGGCACCGTGCGCATGCTCACCGCCGACGGCGAAATGCAGCTCATCGCCAGCAGCGGCCTGGACCCGGAAGTGGTCAAGCAGGAAAAACTCATCAGCATCGACCGCTGCCTGTGCGGCCAGGCCGCGCAGCACGGCGAGGTCTACGCGCTCGACGACCTCAAGGGCTGCGGCCAGTTCGCCGGCCGTCCCTTCTTCGACAGCGACCGCGTGGAGATGATCGCGGTGCCGTTGCGCTACCGCGGCAAGGTGCTGGGCGTCTACAACCTGTTTACCGAACAACACGGCCTGGTCGAACGCGAGGACATGAAAGACCTGCTGACCAGCGTCGGCCACCACCTTGGCATGGCCATCGAAAAATCGCGCCTCGACGAGGAAGCCAACCTGCTGTCAATCATGGAAGAACGCACGCGGCTGGCCAACGAACTGCACGACTCGCTGGCGCAGAGCCTGGCCAGTCTCAAGTTCCAGGTGCGCGTGCTCGACGAAACCCTGCATAGTGGCGAGGAATCCGCGCTCTGGCAGGAGCTGGAACGTATCGAGAACAGCCTCGACGAGGCCTATACCGAACTGCGCGAGCTGATCGCCCACTTCCGCGCCCCCATCGACAAGCGCGGCCTGGTGCCCGCCGTCGAGCAGGCCGTGGAGCGCTTCCGCCGCAACTCACAAATCAGTGCCTTCCTGCAACTGGAATGGAACGACACCAAGCTGCCGGCGGAAGTCGAGATACAGGTGCTACGCATCATCCAGGAAGCGCTCGCCAATATCCGCAAGCACAGTCAGGCCAACGCCGTGCGCGTGCTGATGCGCGCCACCCCCGACCAGGACTACCTGATCATGATCGAGGACGACGGCATCGGCATCCGGGACAAGGTCATCGAAGGTGGCCCCGGCGAACACCTGGGCCTGAAGATACTCGCCGAACGCGCGGCGCGGCTGCACGGCAAGCTGAAAATCGAGAGTGAAAGCGGCGAAGGGACCCGCGTCACGCTCACCTTCCCGCGCGTCATCGAGGACACGCCCCCGGCTGACGACGCCAATACCGTGACAGTCGAATTCCCGAAACGGCAGGCAAACGAACTATGAGCAGTCTCCGCGTTCTCCTGATCGACGACCACACCCTGTTCCGCGTCGGTCTCGAAGGCCTGCTGGCACACCGCAACATCGAGGTAATCGCCTCCATCGGCGACGGGCGCGAAGGCCTGCAACGCGCCGGGGAACTCAAGCCCGACGTGGTGCTGTTGGACATGCGCATGCCCGACATCGACGGCATCGGCGTATTACGCAAGTTGCGCGAATCCGGCTTCAGCAACCCGGTGGTGATGCTCACCACCAGCACCGACGAACGCGACCTGGTCGAATCGCTGCGCAACGGCGCCCAGGGCTACCTGCTCAAGGACATGGAACCCGACCAGCTGGTGATGGCGCTACGGGACATCGTCGGCGGCAAAACGGTGGTGGCGCCCGACCTCGCTCCCGTTCTCGCCAAGGTCGTGCAAGGCGACGGCACCCTGCCCAACGAAACCTCGCCGTTCGACGAACTGACCCCGCGCGAAAGTGAAATCCTCAGTCTGCTGGCCGAGGGCCAGAGCAACAAGGTCATCGCCCGCAACCTGGGCATTTCCGACGGCACCGTCAAGCTGCACGTCAAGGCCATCCTGAGAAAACTCGGGGTGCACTCGCGCGTCGAGGCCGCCGTTATCGCCGTCGAACAGGGCATGCGTGCCAACCGCGAACACATCGACTAGACCACACGGAACACCGCATACCATGAAAACCTTCGAGCAACTCATCGACGAAGCGCTGGAAAGCGTCGAGGAAATCTTTCCCTGGGACCTGGCCGACGCCATCGAACAACAAACCGATGCACTGCTGCTGGACGTGCGCGAACCCTATGAATTCGAGGCCATGCACATCAACGGCGCCATCAACGTCCCGCGCGGCATTCTCGAAACCGCCTGCGAATACGACTACGAGGAAACCGTCCCGGAACTGGTCGAAGCCCGCGAGCGCGAAATCATCGTCATCTGCCGCTCCGGCAAGCGCAGCGTACTGGCCGCCCGCGTCATGCAGCAAATGGGCTACAAGAACGTCAAATCCCTCAAGACCGGCATGCGCGGCTGGAGCGACGACGACCAGGACATGGTCGACATCCACGGCAACCTCGTCTCCGAAGATGCCGCCATCGCCTACTTCACCCCCGTCCTGCGCCCCGACCAGATGAGCAAGTAAATTTTATTAAAGGTAGTGTTTGTGGTCCTTGCGGCGGGTGCCGGCGCGCTGTGAGATGACGCCTTCGATGGCGTCGAGACCGGGGATCTCGATCACTTCGTCGTAGCCCTCGTTCACGCACTTGAGGAAATAGCGGTCGCCCTCGATGCGCAACTGGCGAAAATAATACTCGTCCTCGTGCTTGGCCACCACGTAGCAGCCGTCCTTCACCAACCCTTCCGGATCGACGATAATGATGCAGCCGTCCTTGAACTCCGGTTCCATCATGTCGCCAAGCACTCTCAACGCATACGGTTCACTTGCGGAACAACCTGTTGCTTCCAAGATAACTGCCTCAATTCATTATTAATTCCGGAACCGCCATTTTACCACGAAGGCTGGCCCGGGGCAGCGTTAAAGCTATCCCGCGCCAAGCCGTCAAAGAAGGCAGTATTAATTTGATTTCAGAGGACTTTCCGTGACACCGCAAGACCTGGTAACCCGCAATGTTCGTCTGGTTTCCCTGCCCGAAGTGTGCATGCAGGTACAGGCGCTGGCCGATTCGTCGCATACCACCGCCGAAGACATTGCCGAGGTTGTCAGCAAGGACACGGCCCTCACCACGCGCCTGCTGAAGCTGGTCAACAGCGCCTACTTCAGCCTGCCGCGCAAGATCGACACGGTGTCGCGCGCGGTCAACATGATCGGCATGCGCGAGTTGCGCAACCTGACACTGGCTGCCTCCGCCGCCGAGGTATTCTCGCGCATTCCCGCCAACCTGATCGACATGGCCAACTTCTGGCAGCACAGCGTCTACACCGGCCTGCTGGCGCGCAACCTGGCGCAATGCTGCAACGTGCTGCACAGCGAACGCCTGTTCACCGCCGGCCTGCTGCACGACGTCGGACGCCTGCTGATGCTGATGAAACTGCCCGACGAAACCGCACAGGCCGAATCCCTGCGCCTGCAGTCGAAACGCGACATCTGTGAACTGGAGGAAGACCTCGTTGGCTTCAGTCACGCCGAGGTCGGCGCCGCCCTGCTGCAACACTGGAACATGCCCGAAAATCTGTGCGCCTCGGTGCGCTACCACCACGCGCCGGACCAGGCCGACGACGCCCACCTGGAAGCCGCCATCGTGCATATTGCCGACAAGGTGACGCACGCCGCCCAGGAGAGCAAGGACCCGCTGGGCTCCCCCTTCTACGACCCCTACGGGGCCCTGCTCGACTCGGATCTCAACTCCGAGTCCATTACCGAGAACGCCCTGCAGACCATCCAGCCCGATGCGCTGCTGCTCACCCACATCGGCGCCGAGCAGATCATCGACGGCATAGGCAAGAACGCCGCCGCCTTCAACCAGGTGCTCGACCTCCTCTATCCCATGGCCTGGGAAACCCCGCGCTAGACGGGCGGCCACAAATAAACCGTGCCTCGGCGCGGATAAGCGGTTACACTAGCCGTCCCTCTGCTAATGTTCTGTCTGTGACGCAGACCGAGGCGGCAGTCAGGACTCTTCGGCAAGCCCCCGGCAATCCGCGTTTTTTCAATTTTCCCCAGGTAATACAAACAGATGACGACCGATACGGTAACCGCCTTCAAGCAGATGGCGTTGAGCAAGCCCATTCTCAAGGCGCTGGACGAGGTGGGCTACGAGGCCCCTTCCCCGATCCAGGCCCAGACCATTCCCCTGTTGCTGGAGGGCCGCGACGTGCTCGGTCAGGCCCAGACCGGCACCGGCAAGACCGCCGCCTTCGCGCTGCCGCTGCTGTCCCGCCTCACCACGAAACAGAAGGCGCCGCAGGTGCTGGTGCTGGCGCCCACCCGCGAACTGGCCATCCAGGTCGCCGAGGCGTTCCAGAAATACGCCTCGCACATCAAGGGCTTCCACGTCCTGCCCATCTACGGAGGCCAGGACTACCGCGGCCAGATCCGCGCCCTGGAACGCGGCGTTCACGTCGTGGTCGGCACGCCCGGCCGGGTCATGGACCACATGCGCCGCGGCACCCTCAAGCTCGACCAACTGAGCGCGCTGGTGCTCGACGAGGCCGACGAAATGCTGCGCATGGGTTTTGTCGATGACGTGGAATGGATCCTGGAACAGACGCCGGACAAACGCCAGATCGCGCTGTTTTCCGCGACCATGCCGCAACAGATCCGGCGCATAGCCACGCGCCACCTGAACGACCCCGCGACCGTCACCATCAAGGTCAAGACCACCACCGCCGAGACCATCCGCCAGCGCTACTGGCCGGTCAGCGGCGTGCACAAACTGGATGCCCTGACCCGCATTCTCGAGGCCGAAACCTTCGACGCCATGATTGTGTTCGTGCGCACCAAAACCGCGACCGTGGAACTGGCCGAGAAACTGGAAGCACGCGGATTCGCCTCGGCGGCGCTGAACGGCGACATTGCGCAGAAGCTGCGTGAACGCACCATCGACCACCTGAAGAAGGGCAAGCTCGACATACTGGTCGCCACCGACGTGGCCGCGCGCGGCCTCGACGTGGAACGTATCAGCCACGTGGTCAACTACGACATCCCCTACGACACCGAGGCCTATGTGCACCGTATCGGCCGAACCGGTCGCGCCGGCCGCAACGGCGACGCCATCCTGTTCGTGGCACCACGCGAGAAACGCCTGCTGCACGCCATCGAGAAGGCGACGCGCAAGAAGATCGAGATCATGGAGCTGCCCTCCACCGAACTCATCAACGACAACCGCATCGCCAGGTTCAAGCAACGCATCACCGACACGCTCGCCAACGAGGATCTGGGCCTGTTCCAGCAGCTGGTCGAACAGTACCAGCAGGAACACAATGTGCCGGCCACGGAGATTGCCGCCGCGCTGGCCAAACTGGCGCAGGGCGAAACCCCGTTCCTGTTACAGGCGAAACCGGAGCGCGCTCCGCGCAGCCACGACGACGGTGGCAAGCGTGCCGCGCGCCGCTCCTCGGCGCCGGAGGAAGGCATGGAGC
>WGBO01000047.1 GCA_015494295.1 Gammaproteobacteria bacterium
AGTTCGCCGTCGCCGATGGCCGCTTCCAGGTGCGCCAGCAGCCAGGCATCGAGCCCCTTCACCGGGATGTCGGCGACGCCCTCCAGGTCGGGGAACGCCAGCGACTTCTCGATGCCGCCAAGGCCGATGGCAGGATCCAGGCTGCCACCGCGCGCAATCCACACCAGCAATTCGCGGAACACCCCGGGCTTGCGTTCGCAGGTCCCCGCGACCTGCGCGAACAGGCGCTCGATCACCGTCAGGCCCCGCGCTTCGCGGGCGGCCTGTGTGACATGCCAGCCGACTTCCAGCAGCCACAGGTGGGCCAGGTAGGCCATCAGGTCGTCCTTGCGGCCGAAATAATTGAAAAAGGTGGCCTCTGACACCTCCGCCTCGTGGCACAATGTCTTGATGCGGATATCGGCAAGGCGTTCCTCGGTCAGTGCCGACGACAACGCACGCGCCAGGGCCAGACGGGTGCGTGCGGCCTTGCGGGCTTTCAGCTCACTCATGATTAAAGTGCTCTCTATATTTAGAGTTTCCAATAATCTACAGCAAGCGCCGTGGTGGCGCCAGTGACGCTGGATACGCCGGAATTGATGCTGACAATAAAACAAGAGCTGGCTGTATTATTTAATAAAAACAACTATAAATAGTACTTTCACCGGGCGCCATGGACAAATGCAGGATCCGATGACAGGCCGCGAAACGACACAAAACCCTGGAGATCCAGCGTCTGCACAAAGCGTCGAATCCTTGACATTCTCCGATTTGGGAATATAGTCCCAGTATGACAGAGAATCTTCAGGCCACTCTGTCCCGCGCCATCCTGACACTGCTCAGGCCGCTGGTCAGAATTCTCATCCGTAACGGTATCGCCTACGGCAGCTTCGCCGAGCTTGCGAAGAAAACCTACGTGGACGTGGCCTTCGAGGACTTTGCGCCGGAAGGGAAGAAGCAGACCATCTCCCGGGTATCGGCGCTGACCGGCCTGACCCGCAAGGAAACCAGGCGCCTGCACGAACTGCAAGACACCGATGCCGGCGGCAGCGAACAAAAGTACAACCGCGCCGTGCGCGTCATCTCCGGCTGGGTCAACGACCCGCGTTTCCAGGACGCGGTCGGCGAACCGGCCGAGCTGCCCATCGAGGACGGCGAACACAGTTTTGCCGAACTGGTGAAGAAGTACAGCGGCGACATGACCACCCGGTCGATGCTCGCGGTGCTGGAAACCGCCGGCAGCGTGGTGCGGCGCGACGGCAACGTTAAGCTGGTGCGGCGCGCCTACCTGCCAGGCAACGACCCGACCGAGAAGCTGGTGATCCTGGGCAAGGACAGCGCGGAGCTGATCGCCACCATCGATCACAACCTGACCTCGCCGCCGGACCGGCTGTGGTTCCAGCGCAAGGTTTCCAATCACCTCGTCGACCCCGCGGCGCTCGACGCCTTCCGCGCCATGGCGGCGCAGAAGTCGCAGATGCTGCTGGAGGATTTCGACGCCTGGCTGGCGGAACACGAGGTCAGCGAGGAGCAGGCCGACGACGGACGCTACGTGAGCGTCGGCATCTATTACCACGAACCGGACTCGAACAGGGAGAAGCCGTAATGAGTGCTTTTCATAAATTCATGGGAACCGTGTCGATCCTGTTGGCCGCGACGCTGGCCGGCTGCGGCGGCGGATCGGGCGGCGGCACCACCACCGCTGGCATCGGCGGCACCGGCCAGATCGCCAGCGGCACCGTCACCGCCTTCGGCAGCATCTTCGTCAATGGCATCGAGTTCTTCGACGTCGATACCGCCACCTGCATCATCGACGGCAACGACAGCTCCGGCGCCTGCCAGGGCAACCTTGAACTGGGCATGGTGGTCAAGGTCACCGGCTCGGTGAACGGCGCCACCGGCAACGCCACGCAGATCGTCTACGACGACGACGTGGACGGGCCGATCAGCGGCATCACGCCCTCGACGGCGAACCTGGGCCCGGCGGACGTGACGCGGTCCTTCACCATATTCAACATCCCGGTGCTCATCGACTCGGCCGCCACCACGTTCAGTGGCGCGCGCGACTTCTCGACATTGACCGACAACGATGTGGTCGAGGTCAGTGGCTTCTTCGACAACAACGGGGTGCTGCACGCCACCTATCTGCGCTACAAGGGCGGACTCGTGCTCGGCGCCACCAGCGTGGAACTGCACGGGACAGTAACGGCGACCACGCCGGCCGCTGGTGCGTCCGCGGCGGGTGACACGGTCACGGTAAACGGTATCACCGCCACGCTGGCCGCCGGCGTCGACCTTTCGGACGTGCCCGGCGGCACGGTGCGCAGCGGCGACCTGGTCGAAATCCGCGGCACGCTCACCGGCGCCAGCGCCATCGACGCCGACCGCATCGAGCAGGAAGACGCCCGTATCGGCGGCGACGGCGACGAAGTCAGCATCGAGGGCCTGATCACCCACTTCGTCGACGCCGGCAATTTCCGTGTCGACGGGCAGGCGGTCGATGCCGGCAGCGCCGTGCTCGAACCGCTCAACCTGCAACTGGCGAACGGCGTGAAGGTCGAGGTCGAGGGCACCATCAGCGGTTCCACGTTGGTCGCGACCAAGGTGGAAGCGCGCGGCAACGACATCAAGCTGGAAGCCGAGGTGGCGTCCCGGGATACCGTGGCAAACACGGTCACGCTGCAGTTCGCCAATGGCACCGTGACCGTGCAACTGAACAACCAGACGCAGATGGAAGACACCATGGCGGGCGGCATGATCACGCTGGGCGCCGTGCAGGCCGGCGACTTCCTGGAAGTGCGCGGCTTCCTCGGTGACAACCCGGCGGCACCGGTGGTCGCCTCCGAAGTGCGCCGCAGCGCGCTGGACGACGCCATCATCGAGGCGCCGGTGGACAGCTTCGTGAGCAACGCCGGCGTGACCCTGCTCGGCGTGCCCTTCGACACGGTCAACGGCACCACCGTGTTCCTGGACGAAACCGGAGGCAGCGAACTAGTCATCTCGGAAGCGCAGTTCTACGCCGGCCTGCAGGCCGGCTGTATCGTCAAGATACAGGACAGCAACACGCCGCTGGCAACCGCCGACGGCATCGCTGACGAGGCCGAACTGGAGAGTTGCCCCTAGGCGCGGCCGCAGGCGGGCGCCGGCCCGCCGCCGTTCAGGGCGCGCCCGGCGCGGTGTCGAAACGGAACGCGGCGTGGCAGGACACGCAGTTCTGCATCAACGTGGCGAGCTGTGACAGCGCCATGTCCGGGTCTTCCATGGATTCCGCGTCGAGCGCGAGCTGGTCGAACTTCGAATGGGTGTCGAAGCCGAGCTTCTTGAAGCCCAGCGGCAGCTTGCCGATCAGCGGGCCCGGCACCGCGCCCTGTGCGCTGATGCCCGACCGGCGCGCCGCTTTCACCACCTGTTCCATGTCCTTGCGCGCGACGCCATCGGCGACCTGCTGCACGCTCTCCAGGAAGGTACGCATCTCCGCCAGTACCAGATCGCGCTCCGCCGGTTCCAGGAGGATGGAAGTACGGCCATCACTGCCCTCGGCCACCTCACCCTGGAGCACGAATTTCCACGCCAGTCCCGCGCTGACCGTCCCCAGGGCAAACACCAGCACCCAACATATCCTGCACATGATCTGTCTCCGTCGGAATTGAAAATCAGTCGCTGACGCAACGGTTGCGGCCGGCATCCTTGGCGCGGTACAACGCCTTGTCGGCGCGCTCGAAACAGCGATCCGGCGTGTCGCCGTCGCGGTACTCGGTCAGCCCGCAGGAGGCCGTGATGGTCACCCGCTGCTCGCGGAAATGGAAGCCCGTGGCCTCGATGGCCGCACGCAGCTTCTCCACCACCTGCAGGCATTCCTGCAGCGTGGAGCCGGTCATCAACTGGGCGAACTCCTCGCCGCCGTAACGCGCGACGAAGTCGGTTTCGCGCACATTGTCGGCCAGCACGTGCGCGATGGTGCGCAACACCTTGTCGCCCGCCTTGTGCCCGAAGCGGTCATTGATGTCCTTGAAATGGTCGACGTCCCAGACCACCAGTACCAGCGGTGTGCCGAAACGTTTCCAGCGCGCCACTTCCTGGGCCAGGCGTTCTTCCCAGGCAAGGCGGTTGGGAATGCCGGTCAGCGCATCGGTCTTGGCCTGCGCGCGCTCGTCGTCGATGCGCGAGCGCAAGGCCTCGGTCTCGAACTCCAGCTCCTTCATGCGCCGCCCCATGGCCGCGATCTCCTGCTTGGCCTGCTCGTAGCGCTGCTGTTCGCTTTCGCGGTGCTGCGACAACTGGTCGAGGATGGTGTCGAGACGCGTGCGAACCACGTCCTTCAGTTGCCCGAGGTCGGTGGCGTCGCGCACGCTGTGGCCGATGCCGTCCAGTTCCTGCTTGACCCGGCTGTCGAACTGCTCGCCCGCCTCGCGTGTGTCGTCGTAATAACTCTCGCTGCTCGACAACTGGCGGTCCACTTCCCGCAGGCGTTCACCGAGCTGCTTGAGAAAGTCCTCGATACCCTGCTTTTCCTTCATCGACTGTGCGCGTATCGCCTGCACCAGGTCGGCGATCTCGCCGATCACGCTGTCCCATTCGCTGTCCTCGTCCATGTCGAGGATGTGCGCACGGATGCGGTCCACTCGCGGCAAGAACTCATCGGGCAGGGTCAGGCGTTCCAGCAACCTGACCAGGATGTCGCGCACCGTTTCGTTCGAGGCGGGATCGGCCACGGTCGCCCCCGCTGGACCCGACGCTTTCTCCGGCGAACGGAACAGGCGCTTGAAGAACCCGCCCGGAGCCTTCTCCTCTGTGTCGGGCGCCGCTTCCTGGCTCTCGCCCGCATTCCGCTCCGCCGGCGCCGCGCTGTCCAGCCGCACCAGGGTTTTCGACATTTCGTCGATGCGGGTGCGCAACTGCGCCGTGCTGCTGTGGTCACGAATGGCGTCGCGCAGGTCGCGCAACTGCCGGTCGAGCGTGTCGTCGAGTCCGTCCGCGGCCAGCGTCAGCCGCGAAATGGTCTTGCGCAGCAACTCGTCGTTGTCTTTCCACTGTTTCTCGCGCCGTTCACTCTCCTCCAGGTAATCGAGGTACTTGCGTTTCCACTGTTCGAGTTCCTGCTGGAGTTTTTCCTGTTCCATGCGGCTAGCCGTTGAGCTTGACGGTGTCGGGAAGCACGATTTCCATGCTCACCGGCAGATGATCGGAAAGCGGGTAATCGAGCACTTCGGCACGCTCCACCTCCACGGTAGGCGTCACCAGGATGTGGTCGATGTTACGCTTCGGGCGCCAGCTCGGGAAGGTGTTCATACCGTGCAAAGGCTCGGTCATCAGCGTCTTGTCGATCAGGTGTTCGATCTCCGGGCTCTCCGAGCGGCAGTTCATGTCGCCCATCAGCACCACGTGCCGGTATTCGTTGATCAGGTCGCCAAGGTAGTCGAGCTGGCTCATGCGTCCGCGCTGGCTGAGCGCCAGGTGCACGATCAGGATCACCAGCGACTCCTCGCCGTCGCCGAAGCGCACCGCCATGGCGCCACGCCCGGGAATACGCCCCGGCAGGCGGTGTTCGGTAATGCCGCTGGGCCTGTAGCGGCTCAGCACGCCAAGGCTGTGACGGGCGAAGCGGCCGATGCGGCGGTTGGTCTGGTCGTCCCAGTAGGGGAAGCCGCCCTTGTGCGCCAGGTACTCGGTGATGTTCACGTAACCGCTGCGCGCGCTGCCGGCGTCGGCCTCCTGCACGCCGACGATGTCGTAAGCGCTCATCAGCGCGGCGATGCGGTCGAGGTTGTCGAAACGCTGCGGGTGGTGCAGCACGTGCTTCCAGCTGTGCGTCAGGTAGTGCCGGTAACGGCGGGTATGGATGCCGATCTGGATGTTGTAACTGAGCAGGCGCAAGGTGCGCCGGGGGGCGTGGTGCAACTGCTTGGCATGGGCGCTGCGCGGCATATCGGTATCAGATCGGGCACACCAGGTTGCCCAGTTGCTCGGTCAGTTTCAGGTTCTCGCTGTAGTCGACGGGACAGTCGATAATACTCAGCGTCGGCTGCGCCAGCGCTTCCTTGAGTATATCCTGCAATTGCTCCGGTGCCTCCACCCGGTAGCCCTTGGCGCCGAAGGATTCCGCGTACCTGACGAAATCCGGATTGTTGAAGCTGACGTGCGAGGGACGCTGGAACTGGTGCATCTGTTTCCATTCGATCAGGCCATAACCGCTGTCGTTCCAGATCAGGATGACGATCGGCACGTCGAGACGCAGCGCGGTTTCGATCTCCTGCGAATTCATCAGGAAACCGGCGTCCCCGGTGACAGCCACCACGGCGCGGTCGGGCGAGACCATCTTGGCGGCGATGGCGCCCGGCACCGCGATCCCCATGCTGGCAAAGCCGTTGGAAATGATGCAGGTATTGGGCTCTTCGCAGCGGAACATGCGCGCCATCCACATCTTGTGGGCGCCCACGTCGCAGACCACGATGTCGTCGAGTTCCAGCACCGTGCGCAGGTCCCAGATGATCTTCTGCGGCTTGATCGGAAAACCGGTGTCGTCGCGGTGGCGGTTCATTTCCTCGATCAGCGCCTCGCGCAGCGGCCGCATCAGGTGTCCCTGGTGCGGTGTGGCCAGCGAGGCGATGCGCATCAGGCTGTGCTTGATGTCGCCCAGCACACCCACGGTGACATTGTAGTGTTCGTCCACCTCGGCCTGGGTGCGGTCGATGTGGATGATGGTGCGATCACGCGTCGGGTGCCACAAATAGGGATGGTACTCGACCAGGTCGTAGCCAACGCAGATGATCACGTCGGCGCGACTGAAACCGCAACTGATGTAGTCGTTGGCCTGCAAACCGGCACTGGCCAGGGTGGTGCGGTTGCGAAAGGGTGTAACGCCCTTGGCCATAAAGGTGTTGGCCACCGGGATGTTCAACTGCTCGGCAAAATCCGCCAGGTGCTTCCAGGCGCCGGCGCGCACCACGCCGTTGCCGGCCAGGATCATCGGGTTGCGCGCCTTCGAGATCAGCACCGCGGCGCGTTCCACCTGCTGTTGCGGCGGCTCGGGCGGGAACGGCGAATTGACCGGCAGCGGTTTCGACACCGCGGGCATTTTGGCGATGTCCTCGGGAAACTCGATGAAGGTGGCGCCTGTCTTCTCCGACTGGGCCACCTTGAACGCCTTGCGCACCACTTCCGGAATCACCTCGGGCGCAAGCACCCGCGAGGTGTACTTGGTGATGGGCCGGAACATGTTCTCCAGGTCCAGTACCTGGTGCGATTCCTTGTGCAGGCGGTTGGTGCCCGCCTGCCCGGCGATGGCCACCACCGGCGCATGGTCCATGTTGGCATCGGCGACGCCCGTGACCAGGTTGGTGGCGCCCGGCCCCAGCGTCGACAGGCACACGCCGGCGCGGCCGGTGAGACGGCCATACACGTCCGCCATGAAAGCCGCGCCCTGCTCGTGCCGCGTGGTGATGAAACGGATGCTGGAATCGAGCAACGCATCCATGATGTCCAGGTTTTCCTCGCCCGGCACGCCGAAGATGTACTCGACGCCTTCGTTCTCCAGGCATTTGACGAAAAGCTGTGCAGCATTCATGTCAGCGGTCCTGTGGAAGGGCAGCCCGCGCCACGGGAGAGGCGAACACCCACTGGCGGCTTATTTTCCAGCCGCCTTGCGCTCCTGTTCGACGAGGTAGTCGACCACTTCCAGCATCTGGGGATTGCCGCCCGCCATGGTGGCGTTGGTGCGGTACTTGCCGTTGACGATCAGCGTGGGCACACCGCTGATGCCATACATGTCACGCACCCGCCTGGAGCGGTTGGTGCGTGTCACCACGGCGAAGGAACTGAAGGCGTTGTCGAATTCCTTCGCATCCACGCCCTGGGCGACGAAGATGGCCTTGACGTCGTCCGCCGTGCGAATGCGCTTGCGGTCCTTGTGGATGCGTTCGAAGATCTTGCCGTGCACCTTGTCGAGCACGCCCAGCAACTCGGCGGTGTAGTAGGCGCGCGCCAGCAGCGCCCAGTTCGGCCCCAGTACCGCCGGCATGCGCACGAAGGCCACGTCGTCGGGTTTCTTCTTCAACCATTCGTCCAGCAACGGCTCCAGGTGGTAACAGTGCGGGCAGGCGTACCAGAACAGCTCGCGCACCTCGATACGACCTTCGCTGTCGGTGGGCTGGGGCGCCGGCAGCTTCTGGTAATGGACACCCTCTTCCCAGGCCGCGAAACCCGGCAGCGCGAACAGCATCAGGACCAGCAACGCAAACAGTTTTTTCATCTTGTTCTCCAGCTCTCAAAGTTCACCGTAGGAATGCAACCCCGACAGGAACATATTAACGCCAAGGAATGCAAACAGTGTGACAAACAACCCGATGATCGCCCACCAGGCCAGCGGCGCGCCGCGCCAGCCGCGGGTCAGGCGCATGTGCAACCAGGCGGCGTAGTTCAGCCACACGATCAGCGCCCAGGTCTCTTTCGGATCCCAGGACCAGTACCCACCCCAGGCCTCGGCCGCCCACAGCGCGCCGAGGATGGTGGCCACCGTAAAGAAGGCGAAGCCCAGCGCGATAGCCTTGTACATGACATCGTCGAGCATCTCCGCGGGCGGCAGGCGGGTGGCGACGAAGCCCTGCGGCGCCACCCGGTCGGCGCGCTTGCGCACCAGCCAGGCGACGCCCACCATGGCGGCCAGCGCGAACGCGCCATAGCCGACGAAATTGGCCGGCACGTGGATCTTCATCCAGTAACTCTGCAAGGCGGGTACCAGCGGCTGGATATGGTGCGCGTCGCGGGTAAAGGCGTACCAGAGCAGGAACGCCACCGCGGCGGAAATCACCAGCAGCACGAAGCCGCCCATGGCGCGGGTGCGGTAACGCCCCTCGTAAAACAGGTAGATGAGCGCCGTAATGAGGCAGAACAGGATGAACACCTCGTAGAGATTGCTCACCGGGATGTGGCCGATGTCGGCGCCCATCAGGTAGGACTCGCGCCAGCGCACCATCATGCCGGTGAAGCCCATCACCACCGCCGACCAGGTCAGCGCACTGGCCACCTTGCCGGCGTAGTCCGAGCGCGCGGCCAGGGCGATGAAATACGCCACCGTCGCCATCACGAACAAGGCGCTCATCCACATGATGGCCGACTGGCTGGAAAGCAGGAACTTCAGGAAGAAACTGTCATCGGCGGCCCGCAGCGACGTCCCGTACAGGCCGATGGCGAACAGGCTCAGGCCGGCCACCGCCAGCGTCAGCGGACGCACCGCCCGCCACAGCCAGCCGAACACCGCCAGCGCCAGCGTCGAGCCCGCCAGGATGGCGGTTTCGTAGTCGTCCATCAGCGTGTGGTAGCGCGACCAGGCATAGCCCCCGCCCACCGTCACCAGCAACGCCCACAGCCAGTCGGCCAGACTGCGCTGTTTCCAGAAAGAGGGGTTTTCCAGCCCCTGCAACAGTTCCTGTTGGGTAACGGACATCCCGCTTACCTCGTTACGGTTTTCCAGCGCGCGTCGAGTTGCGCGCACAGGGTTTCAAATTCGCGTTCAAAATCCCGCTGGTGGCGATGACCGGTGCCCGCCCCCAGGATGTGACTGCTTTCGCCACGACGCTCGATCCAGAACCACAGCTTGCGGTTCGGCACGTAAAACATCAAGAACACGCCGATGCACAGCAGCGCGAAGCCAAGATACACCACATTCTTGCCGGGCGCGCGTGCAATCTGCAGGCCGGATGCCTGCACGAAATCGAAATCGCGCAACTGGAAGAAAAACGGCGACCCGTACGCCCCCAACGCCGCGGCGGCGGTCAGTGACTCGTCGAAAAACCGCGCGTCCTGCTCGCGCATGCCCTGTGACAGATCGACACCCTCGGCGCGCAGGAGTTCCACGTAGAGTTCGCCCAGAATCGTCTGCAGAACCTTGAAATAGGCGTTCAGCACCTCGTCGCGCCGGCCTTCCGGCACCCGCTGGCCGACCATGTCGGCAATGGCGTCGAACCCCCCGCCGCGAAACTGCTTCACCAGGCCCAGCATCGACTGCACCACCTGCGCCTGCCCGACCGCCACCGGCTCGTCGAGTTGCCCGAAACTCTGGTCGGTGGCGCGGCGCGCGATCTCCAGCACCCGCCGGTCGTCGAACAGCATGGCGTGGAAGCGCATGAAGCGTTCGATGCCGCCTGCCTCGTCGATGGGGATATGCAGGTAGCGGAACGGCTCGGCCTGCGACGTCCGCACGCCGCTGAGCATGAACCGGCGCCCCTCGAACTCGACCGGCAGCATATAGGTTTCGTACTCGTGCGCCTGGCCGGCGGCGTCGCGCAGGCGGAAGGTGAAATTGGGACCGAAGTTCTTCTGCTGTTCCCTGCCCTCTTCATCCACCACCGGGTTGATGTTGAACATGCGGAAATCGGTGAACTCCAGCGTCATCGGCCCGTCAGGGGTGTCGATGGGCTGGCTCGCCCGCACCTTGCCGGTCAGTCGCAGCGGCTGGATATCCGCGGCGCGCAGCGGCCAGGCGTCCAGCGTGAGCCCGGTGCCACCGTCGCTGAAGCTGGCCTGGTAGATGGCGTAGCCCTTGTAGATCCAGGGGTGATTTACGGCGATGGTGCGCGTCACCGGCGCATCGAGGCCGGGGTCGTGGATGACCAGGTCGCTCTCGAAGGACCTGGGCTGCCCGGTCGCGTAGTGCTCGATGCGGAAATCCTTCACCTCCACTGAAAATGGCAGTGGCTGGACCAGGTAACCGTCGCGCAGTTGCAGGAACACGATATTGGCCGAACTGCCTTCCGGTATCCGCACCGAGCCGCGAAAGCTCGGGTTGCTGAGCGGCAGGCGACTGATGGCCGGCACCTCGGAGGCTGGAATGTCGCGCGTCTCGGGTTTCAACTGGCCGCTGGCCTCGCGCAACATCAGGGGCAGGCCGCTGTCGAACAGCGCGCCCACGCAAATCACCACGATGGCCGCGTGGGTGAAAAAATAACCGAGCTTGCTGTAACGCCCGCGCACCGCGGCCAGAATGTAGTGCCCGCCGTCCTGGCGGGCGCGGGTGCGATAACCCAGGCCCTGCAGCCAGCCGGCCAGCGCCTGCTGCAGGGCCTGCGGTTCGGCGCCCGCCTCCCACTCGCGCTTGTGGTGAAAGGCGCGCAGGGAATTGTAGCGCACGTTGAGGTGGAACTGGCGCATCTCGCGCAGCATGTTCGGCGTGTTGCGCCAGATGCACACGCTGGTGGACAACACCAGGAACGCGAGTATGGCGAGAAACCAGCTCGCACCGTAGACGTCGTACAAGCCCAGCGTATCGAACACCTCGAACCAGAAGGGCCCGAACTTGATAAGGTAGTCCTGGTAGGGCTGGTTCTGCTGCAACACCGTGCCGACCACGGATGCAATGGCAATGGCCACCAGCAGCGTGATGGCGAGGTTCATGGAACCCAGGAATTCCAGCGCGACCGGGGTGGAGCGCCGGCGCGGGCTGCTGCGCTGAGCGGAAGACTTCATGCGACGCACATTCTACCAATAAAAAGGGCGGCCCGGTGGCCGCCCTTTCGTTTACCCGCGGGAAGCTGGCCTAGTGCAGACCCTGCACGTAAGCCGCGACGGCCTTGATTTCCTCGTCGCTCATCTTCGACGCGATGCTGCGCATCATCTTGCCGGCGTCGTTCTTGCGCTGGCCGGCCTTGAACGCCTTGAGCTGGTTCTCGACATACTTGGCGTGCTGACCGCCCAGGGCCGGGAAGTTCGCCTCCGGGTTGCCGGCGCCGGTCGGACCATGACAGCCGATGCAGGCCGCCACACCGGTGGCCGGATTGCCGCCCCGGTAGATCTTCTCGCCGAGCTTGAGGGTATCCTCGTCGGCGGCCGCGGTACCGGCCTTGCGCGGCAGGCTGGAGAAGTAGGCGGCGAGATCGGCCATGTCGGTTTCGCTCAGCGCCGCGACCATGCCGGCCATGGTGGCATTGTTACGATCGGTGCCGGCCTTGAAGTCCTTCAGCTGCTTTTCGATGTACTTGGGGTGCTGCCCGGCCAGGTTCGGCCACTCCGGATTGACGCTCTTGCCGTCCATCCCGTGACAACCGGCGCAGGTCGCGGACTTCGTCTTGCCTGCAGCGGCATCGCCTGCCGCCATGGCGGGCGCCGTGCCGGCCGCCAGAGAGATTGTTGCTGCTAAAACAAGCCACTTGTTCATGTCGTTACATTCTCCAAGAAACACCACCCAAAAAAGAGCCCAACTGTATACCAGCGGGACCCTTTGGGGTCAACATGAAATGGCCGGGCGGCAATCTCCACCCGGCGGGTCGCCGCAGCCTCAATCCCTTGTATTTAAATACAAAAACAGGTTCCTCGCGATCAAAACCGGGGTTTTCGCGGCTAACGAAATCTTGAGCCGGCACGCCCGTTCTCGCGGCTGGCGGAGGTATGCGACAATAGCGCCATGGCCCTCGACTACCGCAGCGCACGTTTCCTCACCAGTGTTCCCGATGCTTCCCTGGCCCCCGACGACGAGGGCGCCGAGGTTGCCTTCGCGGGGCGCTCCAACGCCGGCAAATCCAGCGCGCTGAACGCGCTCACCGGACAGAAAGCGCTGGCCCGCACCAGCAAGACGCCGGGGCGTACCCAGCAGATCAACTTCTTCGCCCTGGCCAGCGGCCAGCGCCTGGTCGACCTGCCGGGCTACGGCTACGCCAAGGTCCCTCAGGCCATGAAAAACAAGTGGCAGCGCAGCATGGTGGACTACCTGCAGACCCGGCAGTCGCTGCGTGGCCTGGTCATGCTCATGGACTGCCGCCACCCTCTCACCGATTATGATCAGCAGATGCTGCTGTGGTGCGCCGACGTCGACCTGCCGGTGCACGTGCTGCTGACCAAGGCCGACAAGCTCAAGCGCGGCCCGGCCGGCAACAGCCTGCTGGCGGTGCGCAAGCGGCTGGCGGACTTCCACCCCGGCGCCAGCGTGCAACTGTTCTCCTCTCTAAAGAAAACCGGCGTCGACGAAGCCCGCGCCGTTCTCGATAACTGGTTAGCCAACTAACCCGGGAAATGGCCAAAAAAAACCCCGGAGTGCAAGGGGGGAAGCACCGGGGTTAAGAATACCCGGCTTGGGGAAACCGGGTTGGAGGAATTCCCGTTCTCTTGATCGAACGGGGAGCGTAACGCCAACAACGCTCCAGTCGTTGGACTACATCATTGGTTGTTCAAGATTGATACAGCGTGATCAAGCCCCCTTCCATAACACCAAGATTTTACCGCTCAATGCCCTAACTATAGAACAACTCATACCCGCATGTGTAGTGAACCAACGGCCAATAAAAAATATTGATCGGGTCTTGCGGATGCGGCCCGCAAAACCCGGCGCATACTGTGGACAAGGGTCTAGTGCGCCTCGTCCCAGTTGCTGCCGACCCCCGCGTCCACCTTCAGCGGCACCGACAGGGTCGCGGCCTCCTCCATGCGCCGGCAGATTTCCAGCCGGGCGGCCGGGATGTCCGCTTCCGGCACTTCGAACACGAGTTCGTCGTGTACCTGCATAACCATCTTGACGTTACTAGCCTCCGCTTTAATCCATTCGTGCACCGACAACATGGCTTTTTTGATGATGTCGGCGGCGGTACCCTGCATCGGCGCATTGATGGCGGTGCGTTCGGCGGCCTGCCGGCGCTGGGCATTGCGCGCGCGAATTTCCGGCAGGTACAGGCGGCGGCCGAACAGGGTTTCCACGTAGCCCTGCTCCCGGGCCTGCTCGCGGGTGGCTTCCATATACGCTTTCACGCCCGGGTAGCGCTCGAAGTACCGGTCCACGTAACGCTGTGCCTCGCCACGATCGATACCCAGTTGCTTTGCCAGTCCGAACGCGGACATGCCGTAGATCAGGCCGAAGTTGATGGCCTTTGCGGAACGGCGCTGGTCGCCGCTGACCGCCTCCGGCGCCACCCCGAACACCTCGGCGGCGGTGGCGCGGTGAATATCCTCGCCCTTCGCGAAAGCCTCGACCAGGCCCGCGTCGCCGGACAGGTGCGCCATGATGCGCAGTTCGATCTGCGAATAGTCGGCGGCCAGCACCAGGCTCCCGGGCTCGGCGATGAACGCCTGGCGGATGCGCCGCCCCTCCGCCGTGCGCACCGGAATATTCTGCAGGTTGGGATCCGAGGAGGACAGCCGCCCGGTGGCCGCCACCGCCTGATGGTAGGACGTATGCACGCGCCCGGTGCGCGGATTGACCTGCTCCGGCAGTTTGTCGGTGTAAGTGGACTTCAGCTTGCTCAGCGAGCGGTATTCCAGAATCAGTTTCGGCAGCGGGTAGTCCAGCGCCAGTTCCTGCAGCACCGGCTCGGCCGTGGACGGCGCGCCCTTGGGCGTCTTGGCCAGTACCGGCAGTTGCTGCTTGTCGAACAGGATGGCCTGGATCTGCTTGGGCGAACCCAGATTGAAGGGTTCCCCGGCCAGCGCGTGCGCCTCGGCCTCGACCTGCTGCATGCGTTCGGCGAGTTCGCCGCTCTGGCGGCGCAACATCTCGACGTCCACCTTGACGCCGGTGCGTTCGATGTCGCTCAGCACCGGGATCAGCGGGCACTCCAGCGTCTCGTACAGTTCGCGCAGCCGCGGCTCCGCCTCCAGCCGCGGCCACAGGGTCCGGTGCAGGCGCAGGGTCATGTCGGCGTCCTCGGCCGCGTAGGGAGCGGCGGTGTCGAGCGGCACCTGGTTGAAGGCAAGCTGTTTCGCGCCCTTGCCCGCCACGTCCTCGAAGGAGATGTTGCTGCGCCCAAGGTACTTGCGCGACAACGAATCCAGATCGTGGCGGCTGGCCGTGCTGTCCAGCACGTAGGACTCCAGCATGGTGTCGTAGACGATTCCTTCGAGGGCCACGCCGTGGTTGGCGAGCACGTTGCGGTCGTATTTCAGGTGGTGGCCGACCTTGGGCCGCGCCGGGTCGGCGAGCAGCGGCCCGAGCTGGCGGAACACGCTGTCGCGATCCAGTTGCGCGGGCGCGCCCGGGTAATCGTGGCCGACCGGCAGGTAGGCGGCCTGCCCCGGCTCCACCGCGAACGACACGCCGACCACCTCGGCCTGCATGTAGTCGAGGCTGGTGGTCTCGGTGTCGAAGGCGATCAGTTCCGCCGCGCGCAGGCGCTCAAGCCACAGGTCCAGTTCGGCCCGGGTGAGGATGGTCTGATAGTCGATATCGGCGTCGTCGCCGTCCGCCGCTTCGGCGCCGTTCCCCGAACCGCCCGGCCCGTCGTTGCCATCCAGTTGCCGCAACCAGGTACGAAACTCCAGTTCAGAGAACAGTTCCCGCAAGCGTTCGGTATCGGGTTCGCCCACCGACAGCTCGTCCAGGTCGATATCCAGCGCCAGGTCGCAGCGAATGGTGGCGAGCTGCTTCGAAAGTTCGAGCTGATCGAGCGACGCGCGCAGGCTTTCGCCGACCTTGCCCTTGATCTCGTCGGCGTGAGCGACCAGGTTGTCGACCGAACCGTACCGCGCCAGCCATTTGGCGGCGGTCTTGGGACCCACCTTGGGCACGCCGGGAATGTTGTCGCTGGCATCGCCCACCAGCGCCAGGTAGTCGATGATCTGGTCCGGCCGCACGCCGAACTTTTCCACCACGCCCTGTTCGTCCAGCACCGTGTCGTTCATGGTGTTGATGAGCGTCACCTGCGGGTTGACCAGTTGCGCAAGATCCTTGTCGCCGGTGGAAATCACCGTGTGCCAGCCGGCGGCGGTGGCGCGCCGCGCCAGGGTGCCGATGACGTCGTCGGCCTCCACGCCCGGCACCTGCAACAACGGCAAGCCCATGGCGCGCACGATCTCCAGCAGCGGCTCGATCTGCGAGGCGAGTTCCGGCGGCATCGACGGGCGGTTGGCCTTGTAGGCCTCGAACAGCTCGTCGCGGAAGGTCTTGCCGCGGGCGTCGAACACCACCGCCACGCGCCGCGGGTGGTAGGTGTCGAGCAGTTTGCGCAACATGTTGACCACGCCGTAGACGGCGCCGGTGTCCTGTCCCTTCGAAGTGGTCAGGGGCGGCAGGGCGTGGAAGGCGCGGTACAGGTAGGAGGAGCCGTCCACCATCACGAAAGGCGGCTGTTGTTCGGTGCTCATGGTCTGTGGTGTCCCGTTTGAATCTTGCGCAGATGGTAGCATTCCCGGCCACAGTGCTGGAAAATGGCGTCGTCAGCGCCACGCGCGAGCCACCGTATTTCAAGGACGCCATCATGCCCAACGCCGCCAGGAACCTCCTTCCCCTCGCCCTGCTGCTCTCCGCCGCGGCGCACGCCGTCGACGACACAGTGCCGGACACCGCGCCGCCCGCCCCACCCAGCGCCAGCGAACAGGAACAGATCGAGCCCGAGGTCAACATCATCCAGCGCGACGACAAGACCATCGAGGAATACCGTATCAACGGCCAGCTCTACATGATCAAGGTCACGCCCAGTGACGCGCCGCCCTATTACCTGGTGGACACCGACGGCGACGGCTCCCTGGACAGCCGCCAGAGCGAGATCGAGCCGGACCTGCTGATCCCGAGCTGGGTGCTGTTCCGCTGGTAGCGGCCATCCGCCCGGACTTGCCCGCGCGCGCGTCGGGACCGGTATAATCCGCGCCCATGTCGCCCGCAACCCTGCTCGCCCTTTCCGACCGGCTCGACCGGATCAGCACCGCCATCGGCCGCGCCAGCGCCTGGCTGGCTCTGGGCCTGGTGCTGGTGACCTTTCTGGTGGTGCTGCTGCGCTACCAGTTCGACACCGGCTCCATCGCCCTGCAGGAAGCCGCCCTGTACCTGCACGCCGCGCTGTTCATGCTGGGCGCGGCCTGGACCCTGAAACTCGACGGCCACGTGCGCGTGGACGTGCTGTACCGGCATTTTGGCGCGCGGGGGCAAGCGATCGCCGACCTGTTCGGCATCCTGGCGTTCCTGCTGCCGACCTGCGCCTTCCTGCTGTGGATCAGCCTCGACTACGTGGAAGCGGCCTGGCGGGTGCGCGAAGGCTCGCCGGAAGCCGGCGGGCTGCCTTACGTGTATCTGCTGAAAACCCTGATTCCTGTCGCTTCCCTGCTGCTCGCGATACAGGGCCTCAGCCAGTTGCTGCGCCGCGCCGGAGAACTGGCGCAAACGGGGCGCGAACATGGCTGAAGGCGCCATCGCCCTGTGGATGTTCGGCACGGTGTTCCTGTGCCTGCTGATCGGCTACCCGGTGGCGTTCACGCTGGCCGGCACCGCGCTGGTGTTCGCCTTCGTGGGCGAATGGGCCGGCAGTTTCGACCCGGTGTACCTGCACGCCCTGCCCAACCGCGTGTACGGCATCATGATCAACCCGACGCTGATGGCAGTGCCGCTGTTCGTGTTCATGGGGGTGATGCTGGAGCGCTCGCGCATCGCCGAGGATCTGCTGGAATCCATGTCCGGCCTGTTCGGCACCCTGCGCGGCGGGCTCGGTTTTTCAGTGATGCTGGTGGGCATGCTGCTGGCGGCCAGCACCGGCATCGTCGGCGCCACCGTGGTCACCATGGGCCTGCTGTCGCTGCCCACCATGCTGCGGCGCGGCTATGACCCGCGCGTGGCCACCGGCGCGATTTGCGCCTCCGGCACCCTCGGTCAGATCATCCCGCCGTCCATCGTGCTGGTACTGCTCGGCGACGTGCTGTCCTCGGCCTACCAGCAGGCGCAGCTCGACCAGGGCATCTTTTCGCCCAGGACGGTATCGGTCGGCGACCTGTTCGCCGGTGCACTGCTGCCGGGGCTGTTACTGGTGGCCCTGTACCTGCTGTACCTTGCCGGCGTGGCCTGGTGGCGGCCGGCAGCCATGCCCGCCACCCGCGACGCCGACAGCCCGTCGGTCACCCTGACCACCACGCTGCGCGCCCTGCTGCCGCCGCTGCTGCTGATCCTGGCGGTGCTGGGTTCCATTCTCGGCGGCCTCGCCACGCCCACCGAGGCGGCGTCGGTGGGCGCCGTGGGCGCCATGCTGCTGGCCGCCGCGCGCGGCCAGTTGACCATGGCGGTGCTGCGCGAGGTCGTCAGGAGCACCCTCAAGGTGTCCAGCATGGTGTTCCTGATTCTCATCGGGGCCTCGGTTTTTTCACTGGTGTTCCGGGGCTTTGGCGGCGACATACTGATCGAGGACTGGCTCACGCAACTGCCCGGCGGAGTGCTGGGCGCGATGCTGGCGGTAATGCTGGTGATGTTCCTGCTCGGTTTCGTGCTGGATTTCATCGAGATCACCTTCGTGGTGGTGCCCATTGTCGGGCCGGTGCTGCTGGCCATGGGCCTGGACCCGGTATGGCTGGGCGTGATGATCGCGATCAACCTGCAGACCTCCTTCCTCACCCCGCCGTTCGGCTTCGCGCTGTTCTACCTGCGTGGCGTGGCGCCGGCCAAAGTCGCCACCGCCGACATCTACCGCGGCGTCATGCCCTTCATTGCCATACAGTTGTTGATGCTGGCGCTGCTGGCGGCATGGCCGGCACTGGCCACCTGGTTGCCCACACAGGTGTACAGCGGTTAGACTTTCGTCCATTAATCCGGTCCCCCGGTGGAAAAAGACGTGCAGGGAGGCGTCTAATGGGACCAACCCGGCGTAAGGTGGCAGACACGGCGGGCGAAACAGGACGGGAGGCGCCGTGAGTCATTCAAACAATACCGGAATCATTCTGCTCGTCGATGACAACCCCGACGACATCGAACTGACCCTTCGCGCGTTCAGGAAAAGTCGGTTAACTAACCGAATCCTGGTGAAACGCGACGGCCAGGAAGCGCTGGACTACCTGCTCGGCGAGGACGACAAGGGCAACCCCAACCCACTGCCCACGGTCACGCTGCTCGACCTGAACATGCCACGCGTGAACGGACTGGACGTGTTGAAGCGGCTGCGCGCCGAGGAACGCACCCGCACCGCCCCCGTGGTGGTGCTCACCACTTCGGACGAACAGCGCGACATCGTCGACAGCTACCAGCTCGGCGCTAACAGCTACATCCGCAAACCGGTCGACACCCAGGCCTTCTTCTCCGTCATCCAGGAACTGGAGCTGTACTGGACGGTGATGAACGTGGCGCCACCCGCCGCCTGAGCTACATGCTGCGGGCGTTCAGGTAGGCCTGCTCCGAAATCGAACTCCACGACATCACCTGCTCGCGGAACGCCTGGAATGAGGCGTAGGTGCGCCGCGACAGTTCGTCCTTGTCGGCGATCTCCGCCACCACTTCGTGGGACAGATCGCGCAAGCGGCGCAGCACGTCGTCCGGCAGCTTGCGCACGTCCACCTTGTGCTCGTCCACCAGGGTCTGCAGGGCCTGGTTGTTGCGCGCCACGTACTCGGTGAGGATCTCCTGGTTGGCCACCCGCGCGGCGCTTTCCACGATCCGCTGCAGGTCGGCGGGCAGGGCCTCGAATGCCTTGCGGTTGACGATGGCTTCCAGGGTGGTGCCGGGTTCGTGCCAGCCGGGGTAGTAGTAGTATTTCGCGGCCTTGTAGAGGCCAAAGGCCAGGTCGTTGTAGGGGCCGACCCATTCCGTGGCGTCGATGGCGCCTGACTGCAGGGAGGTGAACAGCTCGCCGCCGGGCAGGCTCACCGGCGTGCCGCCGGCGCGCGCCAGCACCTCTCCGCCAAGGCCGGGGATACGCATCTTCAGGCCCTTGAGGTCGTCCAGCGTATTGATCTCGCGGTTGAACCAGCCCGCCATCTGTACACCCGTGTTGCCGGCCGCCAGCGGCACCAGCCCGAACGGCTCGTAGGTTTCGCGCCACAACTCCATGCCGCCGCCGTGATACAGCCAGGCGTTCATTTCGTCGGCGGTCAGCCCGAACGGCACCGTGGAGAAGAACTGCGCGCCCTCGCTCTTGCCCTTCCAGTAGTAGGCCGAGCCGTGGCCGAGTTCGGCAGTGCCCTGCGACACCGCGTCGAACACCTCGAACGCCGGTACCAGTTCCCGCGCGCCGTACACCTTGACCTCGATGCGGCCGCCGCTCATTTCGGTGATGAGGCGCGCTAGCGTGTTGGCGCCGGTACCCAGGCCCGGGAAATTCTTCGGCCAGGTGGTCACCATCTTCCACTTGAGCGGTTTGAAAGACGGCCCGGCGGCGCTGCCGCAATCCACGCCGGGCGCCTCCTTGCAGCCGCTGGCCAGCGTGGCGCCGGCGATGACGGCGCCGCCGCCCAGGTGTCGCAGGAAGTGTCTTCTTTTCATCGTGTCCTCGCAGGGTTTTCACACCGGCCCGGTGTCGGGATGGCAGCTATTGTACGACCTCGCCGGACGAAGGGCAGGTTTAAACTAAACCTTGCAAATTTCGTTGGTTATGCCATTATGCTGACCAATTTCTATAAAAGCACATGTAGTACCCTGCAATATAAGGAAATTTCGCGGGTAAGGCATCAGACTTACGGTCACCAGCCAACCGGCTGTACTCCGAGGGAACGTATGCTGGACGCACCCGAGCGCATAAGCGCCCGCTTTTCGATATTGCTGTTTCTGGGATTTTTGCTTGTACCGGTCGCTGGTTTCGGCAGCGCGACGCTGTTTGGTGTCATCGATACCTGGCAATTGCAACACCTGCTGGCCGACGGCGTGGTACCCGTGTTCGCCGTCCTGTTCATCTTCTTCTCCCTGTTCCAGCTCCAGCGCCTGATCACCCCGCTCACCCACTGGACCCTGCAACACCCGGAAGGCGGCAACGCGCCGTCGCACCTGCACCGCCAGTTGCAGCGTTACAGCCGCGACTTCTGGATGCTGATCGCGGCCTACACGGTCGCCACGCCGCTGCTGGTGTTCTGGCGCCTGGACGGCGGCGTGCACGCCGGCAACCTGTACAGCTTTATCAATTTCTCGGTGCTGCAGGCGATGACCGCCACGCTTACCGGCGTGCCCGCCTACCTGTTCGGCCTGCACCAGCTCGGCAAGCTGGTGTCGCAGCTCAGCCTCGACCGCATTCACGTCAGTCTCAAGTCGCGTACCCTGTTGCTGGTCGGCCTGGTGCCGCTGCTGTCCTACGCGCTGCTGGTCGACTACCACTGGCTGACCACCGGCCAGCTCGAAACCGGCTACCTGACTACCTTCGCCCTGCTGGCGCTGATCACCGTCATCATCAGCCTGTTGTCGATCCGCAGCATGCAGCAGGCGCTGCGTCCCTTCCAGGAACTGTTCAGCCGCAGCGGCGCCTCCACGCACGAAGTGCTGGCGCGCCTGCGACCGGCCTCCACCGACGAGATAGGCCACCTGACACAAACCCTGGGGCGGGTGTTCCAGCGCCTCGGCGACCAGGAAACCCACATGCGCGCCATCGTCGACACGGCGGCGGAAGGCATCATCGTGGTCGACGAGCGCGGCCAGATCGATACTTTCAACCCGGCCGCCGAACGCCTGTTCGGCTACCTTGCGCAGGAAATACGCGGCCGCCACCTGGCAACCCTGCTGCCGGACGAGTTCCAGGTGCGCCAGAGCATCAGCCCGCACAGCGAGGAACGCGACGTGCAGGGCGTGCACCGCAACGGCTCGCGCATCCCGGTGTCGCTGCGCATCTCGGAAATGGAAATCAGTGGGCGGCGCATGTTCACCTGCCTGGTCGCCGACATCAGCCAGCGCAAGGCCGCGGAAAGCGAACTGCTGGCCGCAGAGGCGCGTTACCGTGCGCTGGTGGAAACCGCTCACGACCTGGTGTGGAGCGTGGACACCGACGGCCGCTGGAGTTACCTGAATTCCTCCTCGCGGGTGATCTACGGGCTGGAACCGGAACACATGGTGGGGCGCAACATCGCCGAGTTCTGCGCGCCCGACAACGGCGAGGCGGACCAGAAGGCGTTCGGCGAACTGCTGGCCGGCAACGACCTGTACCAGTACGAGACGGTACACCTCGACAAGGACGGCAACCGCCGCCACCTGAGCTTCAACGCCAAGGCGCACCGTGACGAGAACGGCGACATCCTGCAGATCAGCGGTACCGCGCGCGACATCACCGACCAGAAAGCCTTCCACGAACAGCTCACCTACCAGGCCGAACACGACTCCCTGACGCGACTGTTCAACCGCCATTACTTCCAGCAGGAACTGGAACGCACGGTGGCGCGCGTGTCGCGCAGCCCGGACAGCAGTTGCGCGCTGTTCTATATCGACCTGGACCAGTTCAAGTATATCAACGACACGCTGGGCCACGCCGCCGGCGACCGGCTGCTGGTGGAGATCACCCAGTTGCTGCTCAAGCACGTCCGCGAGGGCGATCTGCTGGCGCGTTTCGGCGGCGACGAGTTCACCCTGCTGCTCTACGATATCCGCGCCGCCGACGTGATCTCCGCCGCGGAGCATTTCCGCCTGCTGTTCGAGTCCTTCAACTTCATCGAGGACGGCAAGAGTTTCAACATCAGTTGCAGTATCGGCGCGGCGCTGATCGACGCGCACGTGGAAAGCGCGGAGGAAGCCCTGTCGCACGCCGATATCGCCTGCAACATGGCCAAGGCCCAGGGCCGCAACCGCATCAAGCTCTACGACCCCAGCGACAGCAACAAGGACGGCATGGCCGCCGACATGGGCTGGGCCTCGCGGGTGCGCGAAATGCTCGACGAGGACAAGTTCCAGCTCGTCTACCAGCCGATCATGGCGCTCAACGACGACCAGGTGCAGGACTACGAGGTGCTGGTGCGCATGGTCTGCGACGACGGCGAGATCATCCTGCCCGGCGGCTTCATGCCGGCGGCGGAACGCTTCGGCCTGATCCACAGCGTCGACCGCTGGATTGTCAACCGCGCCCTCACCCAGTTGTCGCGCCTGCACCAGCAGGGCGAGGCGGTGCGTTTTTCCATCAACCTGTCGGGCAAGGCCTTCGAGGACGCGCTGCTGCTGCCAATGATCAAGGACCTGCTGGACAACGCCAGCCTCGACCCCTCGCGGGTGTGTTTCGAGATCACCGAAACCGCGGCCATCGCCAAGCTGTCGGAGGCAGAGAAGTTCATCAGCGCACTGAAAGACATGGGCTGCCAGTTCGCGCTCGATGACTTCGGCGCCGGCTTCTCCTCGTTCGCCTACCTCAAGCACCTGCCGGTGGACAAGCTGAAGATCGACGGATCCTTCGTGCAGGGCATGGCCGACAGCCACATCGACCAGGCCATGGTGCAGTCCATGAACCAGGTCGCACACGCGCTCGGCAAGCAGACCATCGCCGAGTACGTGGAGAACTCCACCACCCTGGAACTGTTGCGGAACTATGGCGTGGACTACGCCCAGGGCAACTACATCGGCAAGCCGCGCGAGGCGCTGATGAACATCACCCGCCTGCCGCCCACCCGCCTGCAGGCCGCCAGCCGCGCCGACTAGGCCCTATACCATCTGCAGATTGGCGTAGGCCACCACCAGCCACTTGGCGCCCGCCTGCTCGAAATTGACCTGCACGCGTGCGTGCGCGCCCTGCCCCTCGTAGTTGAGCACCACGCCGTCGCCGAACTTCGCGTGCTGCACGCGCTGGCCGAGCTTGAGCCCCGCCGGCGCCTCGTCGGCAAAAGCACTCGTCACCGTACCACCACCGCAGGGACGGCTGACCTGCACGCGCGGCCTCAGCTCCTCTAGCAACCCGGAGGGAATCTCGTGAATGAAACGCGAGGGTACGCTGTAGGATTCGTTACCGAACAAGCGCCGCTGTTCGGCATGGGTGATATACAGGCGCCGCCGCGCGCGGGTGATGCCGACGTAGCACAGGCGGCGTTCCTCCTCCAGGCGTCCGGGTTCCTCAACCGAACGCTGGTGCGGAAACAGGCCTTCCTCCAGCCCGCACAGGAACACCGTGTCGAACTCCAGACCCTTGGCGGAGTGCAGCGTCATCAACTGCACGCAGTCCTCCCAGCCCTGCGCCTGACCCTCGCCGGCCTCCAGCGCCGCGTGCGAGAGAAAGGAGGACAGCGGGTCGAGATCGTCTTCCTCGATTTCGTCCCAGGCGTATTCGCGCGCGGCGTTGACCAGTTCGCCGAGGTTTTCGATGCGCGCCTGTCCCTTCTCGCCCTTCTCCTTCGCGTAGTGTTCCTTGAGGCCGCTGCATTCCACCACGTGCTCGACCTGCTCGCCCAGTTCCAGGCCCTCGATGTCGCGCGCGAACTTTTCGATGAGTTCCAGGAAGGCCGACAGGGCATTGCGCGCCCGCGCGTTGAGTTCGCCGCCATCCAGCACCGCGCGCGCCGCCGACCACAAGGAGCGTTGTTCGCGCTTCGCCTTTTCGCGCACCACGTCGAGGGTGCGCTCGCCGATGCCGCGCGGCGGCTGGTTGACGATACGGTCGAAGGCGGCGTCGCTCTCGCGGTTCTCGCACAGGCGCAGGTAACCGAGCGCGTCCTTGATCTCCTGGCGTTCGAAGAAGCGCAGCCCCCCGTAGACACGGTAGGGAATGCCGGCCTGCAGCAATTTTTCCTCGAACACGCGCGATTGCGCGTTGGAGCGGTAAAGAATGGCAATGTCACTGCGCGCCAGGCCGTCGGTGACCAGCGACTGGATGTGCTCGACGACGAAGCGCGCCTCGTCCTGCTCGTTGATGGCGCTGTACAACTGGATGAGGTCGCCGTCCTCGCCGGCGGTCCACAGGTTCTTGCCGAAGCGGCCGTCGTTGTGGGCGATGAGGGCATTGGCCGCTTTCAGGATCGCACCGGTGGAACGGTAGTTCTGTTCCAGGCGCAGGGTGCGCGCGCCGGGGAAATCCTTGCCGAAGCGTTGCAGGTTCTCGATTTTCGCGCCGCGCCAGCCGTAGATGGACTGGTCGTCGTCGCCAACGATGGTGATGTTGCCCTGCTTGCCGGCCAGCACCCGCAGCCACGCGTACTGGATGGTATTGGTGTCCTGGAACTCGTCGACCAGAATATGCCGGAAACGCTCCTGGTAGTGCTGCAAAAGTTGCGGCTGTTTCAGCCACAACTCGTGCGCGCGCAGCAGCAGTTCGGCAAAGTCCACCAGCCCGGAACGCTGGCAAAGCGCTTCGTAGGCCTGGTAGATGGCAATCTGCTGGCGCAGGTGCGGGTCACCCTTGTGCTCGATATGCTGCGGGCGGATACCCTCGTCCTTGCGCGCATTGATGAACCACTGCGACTGGCGCGGCGGCCAACGCGTCTCGTCCAGTTCCAGCGCCTTGAGCACGCGCCGGACGATGCGGTACTGGTCGTCGGAATCCAGTACCTGGAACGTCTGCGGCAGGCCGGCGTCCTGCCAGTGCAGGCGCAGCAGGCGATGGGCCAGGCCGTGAAAGGTACCCACCCACATGCCGCGCGTCGGCACGCCGATGAGCTTTTCAATACGGGTGCGCATCTCGGCGGCGGCCTTGTTGGTAAAGGTCACCGCGAGGATGCCGTAGGGCGAGATATTCTCCACCTGCACCAGCCACGCGATGCGATGCACCAGCACACGGGTCTTGCCGCTGCCGGCGCCCGCCAGCACCAGCAGGGGTTCGGGCGGCGCGGTGACCGCCTCGCGCTGGGCGTCGTTCAGCGGGTCGATAATATAGGAAACATCCATCGGCCCATTCTAGCAAAGCCGCCACCCCGCCGCGCCCGCTTCGACGGCGCCTGAAATCCCGATGATGTGAGGGGATTTGGGGCCTTGATGACGGCGCCATGCGATCCCATCTTGCGGCTACCTGTCACAACTGTTCATGAAGGAGGCTCGCATGTCCACAGGTATCGATCCGCATCCCGCCGACGAACCCGGCTTCATCGTCGCCTGGCGCTCGAAGAAAGCGTTCGAGGCGGGCAAGTTCCTGGACGAGGAAATGACCTTCGGCGAGGCCCGCGACAAGGCGGCCAAACTGAGCGCCGAGCACCCCGACAAGACCTACTGGGCGGAGCGCAAGCCGTTCGTGTACGAAGCCCACTAGGCTCGCGACCCCCGGGCATCTCCCCGGGGATCCCGCCATGGCGGCTTGCGGTACACTAGCGCCATGCCCGAAGCCGCAGCCGACACCGGCCTGTTCTGTACCGTCCCGGCCCTCGACAACCGTGCCCAGGCGCTGTGCCGCCATTACGGCCTGCCGCGCCTGAAACGCGCCCCGGCCGACGGCTGGTACCTGCACCTCGACGCCGACGGGCTGCGGCTGGTGCCCGCCGGTCAGCCGCGCGCGGGCGTGGTGCGGGTGGATTTCGTCGGCGGTGCACTCGGCCACCGGCTGCGCTTCGGCGGAGGGCGCGGCCAGGCGCTGGCCCGCGCCGTGGGCCTCAAGCCCGGCTTCGATCCCGTCGTCTGGGACGCCACCGCGGGCCTTGGCCGCGACGCCTTCGTGCTCGCCAGCCTCGGCTGCCGGGTAACCCTGTGCGAACGCTCGCCGGTGCTGGCGGCCCTGCTCGACGAGGGCCTGCAACGCGCCGCGCTGGACGCCGACATCGGCGACTGGGTGCAGTCGCGCATGCAACTGCGCTGCGCGGACTCCACGCGCGAACTCGCGCGCCTGGACCCCGCTCAGGCGCCCGATACCGTGTACCTGGACCCCATGTACCCGCCGGGAAAATCCAGCGTGCTGGTCAAGAAAGAGATGCGCGCGGTACAACAACTGGCGGGCGAGGACCGTGACTCCGGCGCGCTGCTGGATAGCGCGCTGGCGGTGGCGCGGCGGCGCGTGGTGGTCAAGCGGCCACGCCGTGCCGATCCGATAGGCACCATCCGGCCATCGGCGTCTGTCGAGAGCAAGAAAACGCGCTACGATATCTACGTCACCCTGTAACCCGGCGCGATATGTCTGACAACGACTTCTGGAAAACCACGCCCCTGGAGGCGATGAGCGAGGCACAGTGGGAAGCCCTGTGCGACGGCTGCGGGCGCTGCTGCCTGCTCAAGCTCGAGGACGTGGATACCGGCGAGACCCACTACACCAACGTGGTGTGCCGCTACCACGACGACGACGCCTGCAACTGCACCTGCTACGCGGAACGCTCGCGGCTGGTGCCGGACTGCATCAAGGTCACCCCGGAGGTCGCGCGCAGCGAGGCCTGGCTGCCCGACACCTGCGCCTACCGTCTGCTGGCCGAGGGCAAGCCGCTGTTCGACTGGCACCCGCTGGTCAGCGGCGATCCCGCCAGCGTGCGCCGGGCCAGCATCACCATCAGCGGCAAGGTGGTGTCGGAGGAATATGTCCACCCGGACGAACTCGACGCACACCTGCTGAACTGGCCGGACTGATGCGGATACAGCGCGCATGAACCGCGGACTGCCCGCGCTGCTGGCGGCGCAGTTCCTGTCCGCCTTCGCCGACAACGCCATCCTGTTCACGCTGGTCGCTCTGGTGCTGCAGGCCGGTGTGGCCGGCAACTGGTATGTGCCGGCCCTGCAGGTCTCCTTCCTGCTCGCCTTCGTGTTGCTCGCGCCCTGGGCCGGCCCGCTCGCCGACCGTTACCCCAAGCCACGGGTGCTGGTCGCCGCCACCCTGGTCAAACTGGCCGGCGTGGCCCTGCTGCTCGCGCAGGTGGAACCGCTGCTGGCCTATGCACTGGTGGGCCTGGGCGCGGCGCTGTACAGCCCCGCCAAGTACGGCATCCTGCCGGAAATGGTCGACAGCGAAACCCTGGTGAGCGCCAACGCCTGGATCGAGGCCAGCACCATTGCCGCCATCGTGCTCGGCACCGTGGCCGGCGCCGCGGTGGCCGACCGCTCCATCGGCAATGCGCTGGTGTTCATCGCCGGCCTGTACGGCCTGTCGCTGGCCGCTACCCTGTTGATTCCGCCACTGGCCGCGCGCGGCGCCCTGCTGTCCGGCGCGCTCACAGAGTTCGCGCGCGTCAACCGCGAGCTGTGGCGCAAACCGCGCGCCCGCTTTGCGCTGTTCGGCGGCAGCCTGTTCTGGGGCAGCGCTGCCCTGCTGCGCGTCGCGCTGGTGGCCTGGGCACCGCTGGTGCTGGCCAGCCGCTCCGCCAGCGACATCGCCAACCTCACCCTGTTCCTCGCCATCGGCGTAATTGCCGGCTCCGCCCTGGCGCCGCGCCTGATCCCCCTCGCGCAAGTCCGCCGCGCGCGGCTGGTGGTGTTGCTGATGGGCCTGCTGATCCTGGCCTTCAGCCAGGTGAGCGAGCCCTGGGCCGCGCGTCTGGCGCTGTTCGCCATCGGTGTCAGCGGCGGCCTGTTCGTGGTACCGGTAAACGCGACCCTGCAGGACGAGGGCCATCACAGTGTCGGCAGCGGTCACGCGGTGGCGGTGCAGAACTTTTTCCAGAACCTCGCCATGTTGGCGAACGTGGGACTCTATTCGCTGCTGCTCGCCAACGGGATGTCGGTGCTGTGGCTGATCGCCGCGCTGGGCGCCTTCGTGGCGCTGGCCGGCCTGTGGCTGGTGCCCGCCCCCGCACGCTCGGAACCCTAGCCCAGCAGGGCGACGCTCTTGACCTGGGCGAACACCGGCTTGCCCGCCTGCAGCGCGAGCCGGGCCGCGGATTTCCGGGTCAGGCGCGCCAGCAGCCGCGCCTCGCCCACGGCAAGCCGCACCATGACCTGCGCGGCACCCTCTTCCGACACCTCCTCGACACGCGCCGGCAGGATGTTCAGGATACTGGTGTCGTGCTGGTGCCGCAGCGTCAGGCTGACGTCGCGCGCCAGGATATGCAAGCGCACGCGCCGGCCCGGCGCCAGCCCTTCCTGACAAATGACGAAACTGCCGCCATCGAACGCCAGCGTCGCCAGCCGCCACTCCGGGTCATAGCCCCGCACCGTCGCCTCGATGATCGACGAGGCGTCCTGGCGGTGCGCCAGTGGCAGATCGAAACGCGTCAGCAATTCACGCGCCGGGCCGCTGGCCGACACGCGCCCCGCGTCCATCAACACCAGATGGTCCGCCAGCCGCGCAACCTCGTCGCTGGCATGACTGACATAGAGGACGGGCAAGGACAGGCGTTCGTGCAGACGCTCGAAAAACGGCAGCAGTTCCTCCTTGCGCCCGGCGTCCAGGGCGGCCAGCGGTTCGTCCATCAGCAGCAACGCGGGGCTGGTCAGCAGGGCGCGCGCGATCGCCACGCGCTGGCGCTCGCCGCCCGACAGTTGCAGGGGGTCGCGTGCCAACAGGTCGCCCAGATCCATCAGCGACACCGCCTGCTCGAAATCGATACGGCGGCGGCCGGGCGCGATCCGGCGGTAGCCGTACAGCAGGTTGCGGCGCACGTCGAGGTGCGGAAACAGGCTGGCTTCCTGAAACACGTAACCGACGCTGCGCCGGTGCGCCGGCAGATAGCGCGCGCCGTCCTCCCACACCTCGCCACCCAGCGCCAGGTAACCGTCATCCGCCACTTCCAGGCCGGCGATGGCGCGCAACAGCGTCGTCTTACCGCAGCCTGACGGACCGAAGAGAGCGGTGATACCGCGCATCGGCGCCTCGAACGCGACGTCGAGGCGGAATGCGCCACGCCGCAGGCGGTAACGAATCCGCAAGCTCATGCGCGCGCCACCCGGTAACGGCGCTTCAGGCCATATAGCACCAGCAGCATCAGGAACGACAAGGCCAGCAGCACGCCAGACAAGAGGTGTGCCTGGCCGTACTCCAGCGCCTCCACGTGATCGTAGATAGCGATGGACAACACCCGTGTCTCGCCGGGAATGCTGCCGCCGATCATCAGCACCACGCCGAACTCACCGACGGTGTGGGCAAATCCCAGCACCAGCGCCGTCAGGTACCCATGGCGCGCCAGCGGCAGGCTCACGGTAAGAAAGCGATCGAGCGGCGAGGCGCGCAGCGTTGCCGCCACTTCCAGCGGCCGCCTGCCGATCGCCGCGAAAGCGTCCTGCAACGGCTGCACCACGAACGGCAGGGAGTACACCACCGACCCGATCACCAGGCCGGTGAAGGTAAACGCCGGCGAAGCCCCGCCCAGCGCCTGTGTCAACCGCCCGAGCGGCCCGTCCGGTCCCAGTGCGATCAGCAGGTAGAAGCCCATGACGGTCGGCGGCAGGATCAGCGGCAACGCGACTACCGCGTCGACAACGATCTTTACACGGCTGCGCGTGGAAGCCAGCCACCAGGCCAGCGGTGTGCCCAGCAGCAACAGAATGGTGGTGGACAAGGCGGCGAGTTTCAGCGTCACCAGCAGGGCGGAGAGGTCGTCGGCGCCAAACATGCGGGCTACTCTTTCCTGTCCGGCAGGGCGTAGCCGTGTTCCGCGATGACGGCGCGCGCGGCCGGCGCGCGCAGAAAGCGCATGAACGCGCCAGCGCTGTCCGCGTCACGAAGCTGGAGGGCCTGCTGTTCGATGGGCCGGTACAGGCCGGGCGGCACCAGCCACCAGGAACCCTGCGGTGACCGATCCGCACGCCGCAGTTGCGACCAGGCCACGAAACCGAGTTCCGCGTTGCCGGTGGACACGAACTGGAACGCCTGGGCGACGTTTTCGCCCCGTACCAGCCTTGGCTGCAACACCTCCCACCGGCCCAGCGCCTGCAACACCTCCTGCGCGGCGCGCCCGTATGGCGCCAGCCGCGGGTTGGCCAGGGCCAGACGCCTGAAGGCCCCCCGCACAAGAACCTGCCCGCCAGAATCGACCCGGCCCGGTGACGGACTCCACAACACCAGCCGCCCGAGCGCGTAGGCTGCGCGCGTTCCCGGTACGCCCACGCCCGCTGCTTCCAGCAAGGCGGGCCGGCGGGCGTCCGCGGCCAGAAACACGTCAAAGGGCGCGCCGTTACGGATCTGTGCGTAGTGCTTGCCGGTCGAACCGGACACCGCCTGCAGACGGTGTCCGCTGGCCTGTTCAAACAATGGCGCCAGCGCTTTGAGGGTGCCGGCGAAATTGGCCGCCACCGCAACGCGCAGGGTCGCGGCCTGTGCGCTGAAGCCGAGCAACAGGCTGGACAGCGCAAGGACACGCCACAGTGGGCGCGCCGGGCGAACAGACCGCTGCGCCTTCGCGCGCCTGACATCAGCCGGCATCCATCAACCTCGCGCTGACCAGCGCCACGCGCATGGCCTCGTCGTCGAGTATTTCCGGAATCAGGGGGTAACTGTCCAACAGACCGGCTGGCCGCCGGCAGGCAGCGCGTTCCAGCCGCGCGCGCGTGGTCTGCCGCAGGTTCTGGTGCGCCAGCAGCGACGCTGCGCACCAGTCATGGTAGTCGGCGATCAGGCCATGCGAAACCTCGTCGTCCCACGCCTCGCTGACCAGCAGTTCCGGGAAATCACCCTGATCCAGCACCCGCCCCGGCTCACCCTGTGCCAGCCGCAATCCCTCCCTGCCCTCGCCGCTACCGTCCGCGCGGCGCTCGAACCATTGCGCCGCGGGCAGCGGCCGCGACGCCATGTTCACCAGGCTTTCGAGCTGGTCACGGTGCGAGCGACGGTAGCTGCCCGGCGGCGTCTTGCGTTCCAGCGTCACCGAAACGAAATCCGTTGCCGTGGTCGGAAACGCGTGCCAGTGGGGATCGCGTACCTCGGCCATCTCGCTTTCACGGTAGCGCGTCGCCAGCAGTGCCAGCGGCAGGCGCGTGTCGTTATCCAGCAGCCAGAGTTCGAAACGGTCGCGTAGCGGAAACGGCACCGGCGGATGGTTTTCCAGCGCCTCGACCAGTTGCGCGGCGTTGCAGTTACGCACCGGGTCGTCGCCGGCAACGGGACGTTGCGGCACCCCCCAGCGGAACCGGCCGGAAGCCGTCTGCTGGCGAATCCGCCAACTGCGGCCATTGGTGGAATAGGCGCACGCCTCGCCGACGTCGATCACCTGGATCACACCGAGATAGGGACCAAGACGCCGCACGCCATAGTAAGGATTCATACCGACATTGTTTCTCAAGCCGGCGGATAAGGCCAGCCTGAAACCGGCGCAAGTCGTACAGGAAAAACAGAGCGTTCGAGCCGCCCCAGGTGGCCCGAACGAAAACCGGTTACTTGGGCAAACCGGCCTGGATGATCTTCTTGTTGGCCGCGGCCTGGAGGTTCGCGATCTTGGGCTTGTTGCCGCCGAGATAGTCACCGAGCGAAACGGTGGGCACCTTTTTCTTGTCGACCAGCGGATACATGGTGCACTTTTCACAGGCGCGCAACATCGGCTGAGCACCGGCGGGCGCCTTACCGGCAGGGCGTTTGCGCAGGTTCATGCAATTTTCCGTACGCATGTAGGCCTGCTGGGGAATGCAATAGAACATCAGATCCTTGCTCACTGATGACTCCTCCTGACGGTAGAAAGACGAATGAAGCGCGGGAGTGTAACATTTTTGCCACATGTCTGCAATATTTCGGGGATTTCAAGGAGTTATAGGCCGCCACTGCCATAGTACCTGGCCACGGCGTCCTGGACTGCACGGTACGCGCTTAGATAAACTACGTCCTTGCACCGCTCGATTTGCAACGACATGCCATCACGGTGTAGATTCTGCCTGACAGGGAACGTTGTGTGGTTGATGACAGGACGTTATCAGACCGGATCCCGTAAAGCCCCGGTGACAAGGATGTCGCCGGGGCTTTGTCATGTACAGGGCAGCAGGGCCTCAATAGCTTCGATACTATCGGCCCGTGGCAGTTCGGTAAACACCCGCCGCGGATACGCATAGAGGGTGGTGTCAAAAATCGTTCGCACATTCAATCGGCGGTGCTCCTTGGATTAAACCGAACGTTGTTACTACAGTTCCATATCTATGTCTATTTTAACAGGCTGTTGAAAAGCACCTTTCTTTTGCGCTAACACGGCAACCGCTACAGCGTCCCGGCGCACCTGTGCGGTGAACGGGTGGCGATCCACCGTTCGCGAGTTATTGTCAAATCTGGTGTTTAGCCGGTTGAATCAAGCGGCGGCCTGATTATCCGTTGTCACCTCGACACCGTCTTTGAATTCGATTCCGGTTACCACTTTCGCCAGGTAATCGAAACCGCGTAATCGTCTCCATTTCTTCTCGGCA
>WGBO01000048.1 GCA_015494295.1 Gammaproteobacteria bacterium
GGGGGTTCCTGATGTGGGGGCCGGCGCGTATTACAGGGTGCTTTCACAAACCAGTCAGTCGGCAGAACCGGTTGCTGAAGACTACGGGCGGCGGCTGCGGCGATTCTTGCGACGTCACGGCGATCGGGATCTGCGTCTCGGTGTTTATGAGGCGGGCCCCGGCTATGTTATGAATGGCTTGAATGGCATGAAGGTTACCCGGGATGAGGCAAAACGCCAGGAAACCATCATGAAGAGTTTTCCGGCGGGCGTGGCCACGCTGGATGCATTTCTGGCCAGGGCTGAACGAGGTTTCGATTTGCAGGGGTTTTACGCTTTCGGGCGTGGCGTTCGATGGAGCTCGCACAGGAACTGGTACGACGGCGGGGATGCGTTTCCGGCGTGGAACTTTCTGGCGATATTCAACCGATTTGCAACAGGCGACATGTTGCGCGTCGATGCCGTAAGTGTGCCTCGAGCCGATCTGCCTGGATATGCCCGGCGGAATGCCAGGCGGGATGCTCCCCTCCTGGCCGCGTATGCGACGCGGAAAGGCAGCCGCTATGCCGTGTTTGTGGTTTCGCGGCGGATTGATGGATATCCGGACGCAAAGGTCGCAGATGCGACCCGGATTCGGGTGGACTTGCCATTTCATTCAGCAAAAAAAGCGACAATGTACAGGTTTTCGAGCGAAGAGGATCTGAAGGCGATTCTGGAGGGTGGGAAGGATTCCACGGGCAGGGGCATACCCCTGGCAGGCTTTTCCGGTCATGTCGAAGCGCAGTTGCCTGCCGCGTCGGTGTTGTTGTACCTGTTCGATGGTGTGTCGCCTTGAGCCTTCTGCCTCCGGTTTTTTTCGCGGCCCGGATGGGCGTCAGATGAGGTCTGTCGGGGCATGAGTCTGCGTCAAAAGGTTGTTCGCGCCGGCGGCTGGACGATAACGGGATTCGTTGCTTCCCAGGTCATGCGCCTGGGCGGGAATCTCGTATTAACGCGTTTGTTGTTTCCCGAAGCATTTGGCTTGATGTCTGTCGTATATGTGTTGATGACTGGCCTTGTCCTGTTATCGGACTTCGGGATCAATCAAAGTATCATCCAGAACAGGCGAGGGGACGATCCACTTTTCCTGAATACGGCCTGGGTTGTCCAGATCCTTCGTGGCGGGGTGATAACGGTATTTATTGTGTTTCTGTCCCTGGCTATTCCTGCCATGGTTGGCGCGGGCTGGATACCCGAAAATTCGGTTTATGCCGACCCGATGTTGCCGTGGGTGCTGGTCGTGTTCTCCTCTACCGCTATTTTCCAGGGCTTTGAGAGCACCCGTATTGCCCTGGCGAGGCGGCGTGTTTTACTAAAGCGTGTCACCCAGCTCGAGTTGTTCAGCCAGCTTGTGGCGTTGGTTGTGATGTTGCTGTCCGCGTGGTTGTACAGGAGTTTGTGGGCGCTGGTGGCGGGAGCGGTGGTGGCCGCGGCGCTGCGTTGTTTGTTGAGTCATGTCTGGCTGGAAGGCCCTCCATCCCGATGGCAATGGGATCGAGATGTCTTCAGGGAGATATTCCACTTCGGGAAGTGGATCTTTCTGGCATCCATTCTTGGTTTTCTGTGGATGAATGGCGATCGACTGATTCTCGGCGGTATGTTGAGCGCAGGCCTGATGGGCGTGTATTCGGTTGCGTATCTGCTGAGTAATGCCGTTATGATGCTGTATTCGTCGATTATTGCTCGTGTCCTTTTCCCTGCCTTTAGCGAGGTTGTCAATACCCGCCCGGAAAATATCCCTGGCGTATACCGGCGTATCCAGTTTATCGCTGATGCGGGATTGTTTGCTGTTGCGGGTTTTCTGTTCTCCGCTGCTCCTTCAATTGTCGGGATACTGTACGACGTTCGGTACCATGAGGCGGGAGAGATGTTGAGTGTGCGAGCGCTGACGCTGGTTGGAGCCCGCTATGCCGTGGTCGAGTTCCTTTGTCTGGCAAAAGCCAACACGCGTATTCTCGTTGTGTCCAATCTGGTGAGGCTCGTCGTGTTGTACGTGTGTATGCCGATTGCCTATTCACAGTTTGGTATGGAAGGCGCCTTGTACGCCATCGTCTTCAGCTATTTCGCGGCATGGCCATTCGCATGGATGTACAAGGCGAAACACGGTCTGGCGCATTGGCTGGACGAATTTGCGCCCATTCCGATGTTCATTCTCGCATACTACGCAGGCAAGTTGTTTTCGGGTGGCGTTGGCGTATAGATGAAGAAAAACCGTACAATATTCAAATACAATCACTGGAAATCGTCTGATTGTCCAGAGTTGTGGCTTGATGGGGGGCGGACATTCTATAGAGGAATTCGGAGTGAGCATTAATGGTTCTTTTGTTTTTTGGTTGGCGGCCGCCCAGATGCAGGTAATCGGAAAGGGCGGGCATGTATGGCTGTTTTGCGCACTTATGAAGGATGTTTCGGTGCGTGTGTTATATCATCCCCGCCCTAAGGGGTGTGCTGACAGATGGTATGTATGTCCGGTTTTATATTGGAGGCGTATTGCATCTGGCGGAGGAGGGGACGTAGGGACTAGTTGGTCAATGGTCATCAAGGTGTGTAGATGAAAGGTGGAGAGCCGGTTTTTCTTGTTGGGTCGGAGCGCTCGGGAACCACCTTGCTGCGCCTCATGCTGGATCAGCATCCTGACATCGCGTTCAATCTTGAGTCGGAGTTCCTGGTAACCCGGATCGGTGATAATGGCGAGTTTCCGGACGTGCGGGAATACCGCGTGTTCCTCGAGCATGACCGTGTTTTCAGGCATAGCGAGTTCAGGATTGACGAGAGCCTGGATTTCGCTTCATTGCTCAACGATTTTCTGGAACAGAAACGTAGCCGGGACGGGAAGAAAAAAGTCGGCGCAACCATTCATTTCGATTTTGAAAAGATCAGGCGAGTCTGGCCGAATGCGCGCTATATCTATCTGTACCGCGATGGAAGGGACGTTGCGAGATCGGTGGTTGGCATGGGCTGGGCGGGTAATGTTTACGTTGCCGCTGACTGGTGGATATCGGCGGAAGAAGAATGGAGCAGGCTCCGCTCACATCTGTCCAGTGAGGACTGGATCGAGGTCAGGTACGAGGAACTTATCGGTCAGACTGAGAAAGAGCTGCGGCGCATATGTGAGTTTATCGGTGTGCCGTACAGTGAGCGCATGTTTGACTACGTGGAAAACAGTTCCTACGGCTTGCCAGATACTTCGTTGAATTATCAGTGGAAGGCGCGTATGAGGCGGCGCGATATCCAGAGGCTGGAGGCGCGGATCGGCGACCGATTGCGCGCACGTGGCTATGAGCTGAGTTCGTTTCCGCCAGTGCGTCCGGGCGCGTTCGAGCGTGCCGCGCTCCGTTTGCATTCCAGGCTCGGTGTGTTTGCACACCGGGTGCGGAAATACGGTTTTTCCCTTTTTGCGCGGGAACTGATTGCGCGGCGCGCGGGCCTGGAGTCATGGCAAAAGCGTTTACGCCTGGCCATGGATCGCATCGACGATGAGCACCTCCGGTAGGGTCGTGGCCCTGTCTTTTCGGATATGAAGAATATGGACTACGTCATAATAAGCGGGCACGGGCGGTCAGGCACCAACTGGCTGCTGGATGTCCTCGACTTCAGCGACAGCACCTATTGTCGTAACGAGCCCAATGCACTGTGCGGGTCCGCATTTGCGCGCTTCTGGCCCGGCTGGCTGCTGAATCCCGATCTGCCCGATCTGTGGGATAGGACTGTCGAGCTAAGCGCAACGTCCCTGGGTAACAGGGATCATGCTATCGAAAATAAAAAGATTTTCCTGCGAAAATATGTGCGCCAGCTTGGCCTGTGCCGCCTGCACGGCAGCAGCCGTCTCCGCATGGCGTTGGCTTCTCTTGCGGGTGCCCGGGGAAAAGAGGAATGGCCTGTATGGCCGCTGGTGTTCGACAGGCGCAGGCTTGCGCAGGCCTTGACGGTTTTCAAGATCAACCAGTCTCCCGCGTTGGTTTCGTGGGTGCTCGGTAATCGTCCTGACGCGGGTGTCATACATATCGTCCGGCATCCGGCTGGCATGATAAATTCATGGAAGAACCGCTATCTGGGGAAGGCTGGCCTTGAGCAGGTAGCAGAGGACAACCGGCGCAGGCTTGTTTCCATAGCCCGCCATGATACGGAATGGGGTGAGCGCTTTGGTGATATCGACGCGATGAGCGTCTGTGAAAGCGAGATGTGGTTCTGGCGTTATTCGACTGAGCTCGTGCATTTGGCGGGTCGGGGTAGCCCTCGTTATCACCTGGTGCTGTTCGAGGACATGGCCGACCACCCGGACGGCGTGGCGGAGGCGGTATACAGTTTTTGTGGCCTGGATTATGGCGATGACGTCAGGCGCCGCGTTCAAGAGTCGGGGGCGAGTTCCCGGGATATCGCGTCCTCATGGCGGGAGTCCATGCCCGAAAGCGACTTGAGGACCATCGAGAAGGTGTGTGCTGGCAGCCTGGTGCTTGACTGGTGGCCGGATCTGGCGCCGGGGGCGGCGTAATGTTCCCGGATATATGGTGAGAACTGGCGTATGAGCAGAACCTGGGTGGTTATCGTCAACTATCGTACCGCGGATCTCGTGGTCGATTGCCTGCGGTCCCTCGTCGGCGAGCGCGAGGCGTTGAGCGGTGGCGGTGTTCTGGTCGTGGACAATCATTCATGCGATGGCTCGGTCGAACGTCTCGAGTCCGCGATACAGGCCGAGCAGTGGCAGCAATGGGTGACCGTTTTGCCCCAGTCGACTAATGGCGGGTTTGCATACGGTAACAATGCCGGGATACGGGTTGCGCTGGAATCTGCCGTGGAAAACGATTACATCATGCTGCTGAATCCGGATACCCTGGTGCGCCCAGGTGCGATTGCTGCTCTTGTTGAATTTATGGATGGTAATCCACGCGCAGGTATTGCGGGCAGCTTGCTGGAGAACCGGGACGGGATTCCCGAATGTTCCGCCCACCGGCTGCACTCGCCGATCAGCGAACTCGATACCGCCGCCAGGGTGGGGGTGGTCAGCCGGGTTCTGCGCAGACACGTCGTCTCCGAGCCGCCTTCGTTCGAAGTGCATCGCTGCGACTGGGTTTCCGGCGCCAGCATGATTATCCGCTGTGCCTTGTTCGAGCAGGTTGGTTTGCTGGACGAGGGATTTTTCCTTTATTTCGAGGAGGTCGATTTTTGCGCCCGGGCGGCGCGGCATGGCTGGGAGATCTGGCACGTTCCGCAGTCGCGAGTCATGCATCTTGAAGGTGCCGCCACGGGTATCCGCAAGGCGGCGCGCCGGCGAGCGCGTTACTGGTACGATTCAAGGCGCAGGTTCTTCGTCAAGCATTATGGTGTGCCGGGTCTGTTGCTTGCCGACACATTGTGGCTGGTTGGCAGGTCGATTTTCCTGTTGCGTCGCCTGTTGCCAGTGCGCGGGGCGGAACGGGCAGAGCAGGATCCCCGGTGGTTTGCATATGACCTTGTCTGGGGTGACATCAGGGCTCTGGTTACGGGGAACGCCATGAACGCGCGGTCCGGGATATAACCATGGATGTCGGCGTTGTAGTGATTGGCCGTAACGAGGGTGATCGCCTGCGGATCTGCCTGCAGTCTGTCGATAATGCGGACGTGCCGGTCGTGTACGTCGACTCGGGGTCGACCGATGGCTCGGTGGAACTCGCTCGGCGGCTGGGACACGATGTGCTGGAACTCGACATGAGCATACCGTTCACGGCGGCCCGGGCCCGAAACGAAGGCTTTGAGCGTTTGCTCAATCGCTGGCCAGATCTTCGCTTTGTGCAGTTTGTCGACGGAGACTGTGAGCTGCGTCCCGGGTGGCTGGAGCATGCAAGGCAGTTTATGGAAACTCATTCTGGGGTCGCAATGGTTTGCGGGCGGCTTCGCGAGCGTTATCCGGAACGTTCCGTGTATAACATGCTGTGCGACATGGAATGGGATGCACCGCCAGGTGAGTCCCGCGCCTGTGGCGGGATTGCCATGGTGAGGGTCGACGACTTCAGAAAAGCGGGTGGATATCGCCCGGATCTTATAGCGGGGGAAGAGCCGGAGTTGTGCGTCCGTCTCCGTCAGAATGGATGCAGGATCTGGCGGCTCGACGCTGAAATGGCGTGGCACGATGCAGCTATGATGCGCTTCGGCCAGTGGTGGAGGCGTAGCGTTCGGGGGGGGTATGCTTATGCGGAGGGCGTTGCGTTGCACGGTAAATCACCCGAACAGCACTGGGTCAGGGAATACCGGCGGGCGTGGTTCTGGGGGGGCGCCATCCCGATGCTGGCTGTGCTGCTGGTGTACCTGTTCGGGAGCTGGGGCGCAAGCGTGCTCGCTGTCTACCCCATGCAGGTTATGCGATTGACGCTTTCTGGTCCGAGATCGATGAGCGAAAACTTCCGGCGTGCGACCTTTCTGGTTCTGGGGAAATTTCCGGAAATGATGGGCCAGATCGTTTACTGGCGCAATCGCCTGGTGAGCAGAACGACTACACTAATAGAATACAAGTAACGGAACCGGGTTCTGGGGAGCCTGCGAGGGGGACGTATGGAGACAGTTGTCGGATTGATAGCCTGGGGGCTTGCGGTCATTGTTGCGGTGCCGATGTTCGTCGTCATTTTCGAGACGTTGGCAGCGTTGTTCTATCGGGGGAAGAGGAGCGGAAAAGTGCGCGACCCGGAGGGGCTGCCCTCGGCTGTTGTGCTTGTTCCGGCTCACAACGAAGAAGGCGTCATACGCCAGTGCCTTGCATCGTTGAAGGATGACCTTCCAGTGAAGGCCCGGATCGTATGTATTGCGCATAATTGCACCGACGCAACCGCCGATATCGCGAGGCAGTGTGGCGCCGAGGTTGTCGAAGTCAACGACGAGGGAAGTGGAGGGAAACCTGATGCGCTGAAAGCCGGTATGCGGGCGCTCGACGAGAATCCGCCAGACGTGGTTGTTATTATCGATGCTGACTGTATTGTGGAACCCGGCACCCTGAATGCTCTCGTGCTGTCAGCGTGGGGGTTGCGTCGTCCCGTTATGGGCGTATATCGCTTTGCGCCTGCCAGCGGCGACGTCGGGCTGTCGGGTATCTCCAGCCTGGCGGCAATGTTGAAGAATCACGTGCGTCCATTGGGTCTTCATGTTCTGGGTCTGCCCTGTTTGCTGAACGGGAGTGGCTCTGCATACCCCTTCCGGCTGCTTCGGGATGTTCCGCATGGAGACGGCTCGATTGCCGAAGATTACCAGCTGGCCGTCGATCTTCTCGTGCGGGGTTATCCTGCCTCGTTTGTGCCGGAGGCGGGCATCGACGGACGCTTGCCAGGACGAACCGAAAGCGCGCTCGGGCAGCGGCGCCGCTGGGAACATGGGCACCTGTATCTTGCTTTTCGAACTGCGCCTTTCTTGTTGCTGGGAGGGTTGCTGCGGCTCGATCTGGCGCGGGTCGCAATCGCGCTTGAGTTGCTGGTTCCTCCGCTCGCTTTCCTGGGCCTGATGTGGGTGCTGGCAATGCTGGTGGCGCTGGTATACTACGGGCTCTATGGTGCCGGAGCGCCACTGACGTTTCTGGCAGCGGTTATGGCGGCGTTTATTTTATTTATCGTCATGTCCTGGTTCCGGTTTGCGGGTATGGCGCGAACCGTGTCTGCGCTAGCGGCTATTCCTGCCTACCTGGCCTGGAAACTGCCGATGTATCGCGCGTTTTTCACACACCGGGAGAAACGCTGGGTCAAGACGGATCGGGATTGATGTGGGGTGATTTTTTGTTGGCCGGGTCTGACCTGGAATGAGGTTTCGATGTGTTTAACTGTTTGATAGTCAAAAAAGGGGTATGGGGGGATGTCTGAGCATATAACGGTAACCGGTGGTGCGGGGTTTCTCGGATCGCATCTGTGCGACAAGCTCGTCGCTCTGGGGCACGAAGTCCTGTGCGTCGACAATTATTTTACCGGCTTGCGTGCGAATATACGGCAGTTGCTCGATAACCCGAACTTCGAGGCATTACGGCACGACGTCACTTATCCGCTGAATATAGAAACTGACCAGATCTATAACCTGGCGTGCCCGGCATCGCCGATACATTACCAGTTCGATCCGGTGCAGACAACGAAGACCAGCGTGCATGGCGCCATCAACGTGCTTGGCCTTGCAAAGCGAACGCGGGCAAAAATCATGCAGGCGTCGACGTCGGAGGTCTATGGCGACCCGGAGGTGCATCCCCAGGTCGAAAGTTACTGGGGGCGGGTCAATCCGATTGGCCCGCGGGCCTGTTACGACGAGGGAAAGCGTTGCGCAGAGACGCTGTTCTTTGATTACCACAAGCAGCACGATCTGGAGATAAAGGTCGTCAGAATTTTTAATACCTATGGCCCGAGAATGGCAGAGAATGACGGGCGTGTGGTCAGCAACTTCATTGTTCAGGCGCTGAAAGGCGAAGACATCACGATATACGGGGACGGGAGTCAGACGCGTTCGTTTTGTTATGTCGACGACATGATTGACGGTTTTATCGCAATGATGGAGACGGACAAGTCCTGTACCGGGCCAGTGAATCTGGGGAATCCGGGCGAGTATTCCATTGCGGAGCTGGCGGAAAATATCATATCTCTTTGCGGGACTCGTTCCCGTATCGTATATCGCCCCTTGCCACAGGACGATCCGCGCCAACGGTGCCCGGATATTTCGCTGGCGAAGGAGGCGCTTGGCTGGGAACCCCGTGTGCCACTCAAGGATGGTCTCAGGGAAACGATCGGGTATTTCCGGCGGCAGCTTGACATGCGATAAGGTTTCGGTGGGTTTCCATACATGACCATGACTGTGAGCACCGTCTAGATGATGAAGCTGCTGGTAACCGGTGCGCGAGGTTTCATCGGCACGTATCTCGTCGAAGAGGCATTGCGACGGGGTTACGAGGTTGTGGCCATGTCACGTTCGGAGATGCCGTCGACTGCCGATAAACGTCTGGAGTGGTTATGCTGCGATCTTTGCGAGATGCCAGAAGACATGCTTGTCGGTCGTGACATTTCCGTTGTTGTTCATCTGGCCGCGAAGATGAGCGAGAGTGGCAGGGCTGCGGAGTCACCTACATTGCAAGGCACCGGCCGCCTGCTGAGAGCAATGGAGATGGCTGGCATCCATCGGCTTATTGGTGTTAGCAGTCTGTCGGTACTCGACTACCACGCCATGCCCTCCGGTTCCATGATCGATGAAACCGTTCCCGTGGCCGGGAATGCCGCCCACATGGGGAACTACGCCGTGGTCAAGGCGGAGCAGGAGCAGTTTTTCCTCGGTTTTTCACGGCAGCCGGGGCGGCAATGCGTCATCCTGCGCCCCGGGCTGGTTTATGATGGGGAGAGGATGATCGACGCTCACGCCGGGATAATCAAGGGGCCATTCAGGTTGCTGGCTTCACATGACGGGGAAGTGCCTGTCATCCATGTCGACCGCCTTGTTGATCTGATGCTCCTGGCGGTTGAAAACAGTAACATCAACGGAGAGATTGTGCATGCGGTGGACGATTCCCGGCCGGGCCAGAAAGATTATATAGATGCCCTACGTCGGCGCGGATTGATCCCGGGTGCTGGTGTATACATACACTGGCGTGTGCTGGCAATATTGAGCCTCGTGGCGAGGGCGGTGCTGAGACTGCTGGGGAAGGGGCGTGATATCCCCGAGGCCCTGCGTGCACAGGGGTTTGCCGCGCGCCTGAAACCGTTCCGGTTTTCCAACGCAAAGGCAAGAAGGTTGCTGCACTGGGCGCCAGGCGCCGAGTTCGACTGACAGGGCGCATTACTTGAGCGAGTGTAAAAATTGAGATTGCAGTGCGCATAGCTTATTTTACCAACACTTATCCTCGTGCCACGGACACCTTCATCCAGCGAGAAGTCAAAGGTCTGCGGGACCGCGGGATTGACGTTTTAACATATTCAGTGCGCCGTACGGGCAGCGATCATGACGTGGGTCCGGATGTTGTCGAAGAGAAGCGGCGCACCGACTATCTGCTTCCGGTAAATCCGTTCGCGCTGTTGCTCGACAATATCCGTATGGTCGCGTTCCGTCCCGGGCGCTATCTGAAAGCGCTCCAATTGGCCTGGAGAACATCGCGCCCGGGTGTTCGTGGGCATATATACCAGATGTTCTATTTCCAGGAAGCGGTCATGCTGGCTTTGCGACTGGAAAAGCACGGGGTCTCGCATATACACAATCACCTCGGCGACACCAGTGGGACGGTTACCATGCTCGCCAGCGAGTTGTCTGGCATTGGCTACAGCATAACGATCCACGGACCACATATTTTCTTCGACCCGCTGCACTGGGCGCTGCGCGAAAAGGCGGCGCGATCCCGCTTTATCGCCTGCATCAGTCATTTTTGCAAGAGTCAGATGATGTTGTTCACTGACGAAAGGGACTGGGCGCGGTTCCGGATCGTTCATTGTGGCATAGCGCCGGATGCCTATGCATTCAGCGAAGTGCGCCCGGTTGCACGCAAGTTGTTATACACCGGGCGTCTCGCGGTCGAGAAAGGGATTCCGGTGCTGTTCGAGAGTCTGCGCACGCTGGCCAAGGATGGCTATGATTTTCAGCTCGTACTGGTCGGTGACGGAGAGGATCGTCAGCGCCTTGAGGCCCTGTCCAGAGAACTGGGCATAGACAATCGCGTGGAATTTGCGGGCTTCCGGGACCAGAACGAAGTCAGGGAGTACCTGCGTGGCAGTGATATCTTCATTCTTCCAAGCTTTGCGGAAGGTGTCCCGGTTTCCCTCATGGAGGCCATGGCGTGCGGTGTACCGGTTATTGCGACTTACGTGGGCGGAATCGTGGAATTGGTAGAGCCGGAAAAAAGTGGACTTATGGTTCCTCCTTCTGACGCGGTGTCGCTTGCGGCGGCGATTTCACGGCTTCTGGATGACTATTCGCTCAGACGCGATCTTGCTGCGCGTGGCCGGGAGAAGGTGGTTGGGGAGTTCAATCTTGATCATGAGCTGGACAAGCTCGCGGCTTTCTTTACAGACGCCGGGGCAGTGACATGAGCTATTCGGGTGAAGTTTATGTCGCCATTGTCGGTTGCGGCTTTGTCGTCGACTATTACATGGTGACTCTCAGGGCTTATCCCTGGATAAAAATCGCAGGTGTTTATGATATAGACACGGCGCGTCTGGAGCAGTTTGTGTCCTTTTATGATCTGCATGCCTATGGCAGCATGGAGGAGCTACTCGAGGACGAGAAAGTCAGTATCGTGCTCAATCTGACCGACCCCCGTTCCCATTACGAGGTTTCCAGGCGCTGTCTGGAGGCGGGGCTCAATGTCTACAGTGAAAAGCCCCTGGCGATGCGCTACCAGGAGGCCGAGGATCTCGTGGCGCTTGCCGAGGACAGAGGGTTACAGATATCGTCCGCTCCCTGTAGCATCCTGGGGAACACGGCCCAGACACTGTGGAGGGCTGTGCGTGACCAGGTTGTTGGAAATGTCAGGCTGGTATACGCGGAACTGGACGATGGCATGGTGCATCGCATGCGGTACGACAAATGGCGCAGTCGTAGTGGTGCGCCATGGCCCTACAAGGATGAATTCGAGGTCGGATGTACCATGGAACACGCCGGTTACTACCTGGCATGGCTTATGGCGATATTCGGGCCGGTGCGAAGCGTAACCGCATATTCCGATTGCCTGATTCCGGACAAGGTGCCCGGACAGGTGTTGAACCCGCCGGATACGCCAGATATGTCCGTCGGGCTGCTGAAATTCGAGAATGGCGTGGTGGCCAGGTTGACCACGACCATTGTTGCGCCGAACGATCATTCGATCCGGGTGATCGGTGACGGGGGCGTTCTTGAAGTCGACGATTGCTGGTTCAATGACGCGCCGGTCAAGCTCCGGAAGCTTCACACCATCCGGAGAAAAACCTTTCTTTCGCCCTTTCGATCCGTTTACAAGCTTCGGGGTGCTCCTGGAAAACGTTTGGCGGATACCGGCGGAAATCGTATGGATTTTGCTGCCGGAGTGGCCGAGCTGGCGCTGGCGATTGCCGAAGGGCGCTTGTCCCGCCTTTCGCCACGGTTCTCCTTGCACGTTACCGAGGTCGCTCTCGCTCTGCAAAACGCGGGCACCGCGGCGGACGTGTACATGACCCGCTCCCGTTTCTCCCCCGTTTCTCCATTGCCCTGGAGTGAAGCTTGACGTCAGCAACAGCGCTCGCCGAGTACGCACTGCTGCTGCTGGCGCTGATGGCGCTTGTGCCGGTGCTGGTTATATTCGTGCAGGTGGCACTGGCATGTTTGCCCGGTAGGTCACCTGCGTGTGGGGCGGGGCGCCGACCCTCTGTCGCCGTATTGATGCCGGCACACAATGAGGAAAGGGTAATCGCCGAAACACTGGCAGGCATTGTCCCGCAGCTTGAAAGCAGGGACAGGCTACTCGTTGTGGCAGACAACTGCGATGACGATACCGCTGAAATTGCACGAGGTCATGGTGCAGAGGTTATAGAACGTACGGACCTGGAGCGCAGGGGTAAGGGTTACGCGCTCGACTTTGGTGTCAGGCACCTGGAAGCCAGTTCAATTCCTCCGGAAGTCGTGATTGTGATAGACGCGGATTGCCGGGTCGAGCCCGGTGCCATCGACCGATTGTCCCGATGCTGTCTCGAGACCGGGCAGCCGGTACAGGCGCTGTATCTGATGAGAACAGGGCGCCCGGGCAGTCTGAAGCAATCGATCGCGGAGTTTGCATGGCGTCTGAAGAACCAGGTAAGGCCGCTCGGTTACCATCGCCTGGGATTTCCCTGTCAATTGATGGGGACCGGTATGGCATTTGCCTGGCCTGTCATAAGGGACGCGGATCTGGCCAACGGCCATATCGTTGAAGACATGAAGTTGGGCGTGGATCTTGCGATATCGGGACATGGTGCGCGTTTTTGCCCGGATGCGCGCCTCACCAGCCGGTTTCCCGAGGATGGCGGCGAGGCACATAAGCAGAGGACGCGTTGGGAACATGGCCATCTTGGCGTGATACTGAAGATGGCACCGGCGTTGTTCCGGGCCGCCATTCGAAAGCGTTCGCCGGCACTGTGTGCACTCGCGCTGGATTTGTTTGTTCCCCCGGTGGCGTTGCTCGCAATCCTCGTCGCATTTGTATTTGTCCTGAGTATCGTGGCGTTTCTGGTCGCCGGCGTTTCAGCCCCGCTGGAGGTATCGGTGTTGACTGTCGGCAGTTTCGCCATGGCGATTCTCGCGGCATGGTGGGGATGGGGGCGGGATATCCTGTCGACCCGGGCGATTCTTCTGATCCCGCTATATATTGTCGGCAAGGTTCCGATTTATGTTGCCTATGTTTTCAAGAGACAGAAAAAATGGGTGAAGACGGGGCGAGACTAATGGGGTTGCGGGTAAGCTATTTCGTCAACCAGTACCCCAAGGTCAGCCATGCATTCGTTCGGCGCGAAATACTGGCGCTGGAGAGACAAGGAGTAGAGGTCCAGCGAATTGCCGTGCGTGGCTGGGATGCGCCACTCGCAGACCGGGAGGATGTGTCCGAACAGGCGCGTACCATGTATCTGCTGGCCGGAGGCGTCGCTCCCTTGTTGCTTGCGGCGGTTCGAATCGCGCTGCGATCACCCGCACGGTTTTTGCGTTCGCTGATGCTGGCAGTGAAAATGTCGAGACACGCAGAAAGACCGCTGCCGGTACATATGGTGTATCTGCTCGAGGCCTGCAGGATGCTTGTCTGGACAAGGCGCTTCGGCTCATCGCATATACATGCTCACTTCGGGACCAATTCCGCGGAGGTGGCGATGCTGGTCCATGAACTTGGCGGTCCGAAGTACAGTTTCACCGTGCACGGGCCGCAGGAGTTCGACAGGCCCACATTTATCGGCCTGGCCGAGAAAGTAAGGCGAGCGGCATTCGTTGCGGTTGTCAGTTCCTTTGGGAAAAGCCAACTGTGTCGCTGGGTGGATCATGCGCACTGGTCGAAAATTCACGAGATACATTGCGGACTGGAAGAGGCTTTCTACGATATTGAGCCGGTGCCCCTGCCATCCATTCCTCGCCTGGTTTGTGTCGGACGGCTGTGTGAGCAGAAAGGCCAGTTGCTGTTGCTGGAAGCCGCGTACAAATTGATGCAGAGGGGAACTGAATTTGAGCTGGTTCTGGCCGGTGACGGGGAGTTGCGTGTTGAACTTGAGCAATTGATTGATCGTTTCGGGCTTTCGCATCGCGTCAGAATCACGGGCTGGATCAGCAGCGAGCAGGTGAGAGAAGAGCTCGTTTCCGCCAGAGGAATGATACTGCCCAGCTTCGCGGAAGGTTTGCCGGTTGTCATTATGGAGGCGCTGGCACTGCGGCGGCCGGTACTTACAACATGGGTGGCGGGGATTCCGGAACTCGTTCGGGAGGGTGAAGGAGGCTATTTGTTCAAGCCGGGGTCGGTTCAGGCTGTCGTCGACACGGTGGAACGATTTCTGCAGGTTCCGCTGGATGAGTTGGCGAGCCAGGTCGAGTTGGGGAGGAAGCGTGTGCTGGAACGCCACTCGGTCGAGGTGGAGGCAGGAACCCTCGCGGCATTGTTCGCGAAGTGAGGGTTCTAGCGCGAGCGGGACAGGCGCGGCCAGTTGTAGGCAAGTGTAAGATAGATGGTGTTTTGTACCGCATCGTCGCTGATGTCGTTAAAAGCCTGCAAGCGGTATGCGTAGTATGCAGACAGGCTCCATTCCCGATCCAGGGTCCAGTTTATCTCCGGCTGCGCGCGGTAGAACTTCCGGTCCAGTGCTGTGCCAATGGGGTTGGTGCTCTGGCTGTTGAAGAAGTCCAGGCTCAACCGAAAGGAAAGGGTTTCGTTGAGTCGGTAGCTGGATACCGAGGTCAGCCGTGTGACTTCGAACGGTTGGCCGTTGATGTCATTGCTTACATCGCGTGAAGCGGACAGCAGCATATCGCCACGCAGGAAGGATTTTTTTACGCCTGCGCTTAGCGTGAGTCCGGTATCGCTGCTGCTCTGTTTGTCGGTAGATGGTATGATGCCTATGACGTTGTTGCCGGAGCGGATAAAGATGAAAGTGTCGCGGGTGATATCGACACTGGTGCGCCGTGCGCCCGCAGCCAGCGAGGCTGAGAGGGTTTCGTTGATTGCATACGAAAGGCCGGCCTGCGCATTGAGGTTTTCAGACTCGACTTCGTTGTCGTTACTGGACCGGCTACCGGTGAGCGTTAGGGACGCGCTTGTACGCGGTGTCAGTACGCGCGTCAGGGAAAGTTGCGTCGATTGCTGTGTATAGTCGAAGAACCCGGCCTGGCCAGTGTTTTCGTACTGGACGTCGCTGTAGCTATAGCTGGCGCTGAGGCTGGTTCGTTCATCAAGGGAATGATTCCAGCCAGGGGAAATGGCGATTTTCTCTCGCTGGATGCGATCGAATGCGATACCGGTTTCCTCGAGTTGTGTGTCCAGGGTGCTGTCGCGAACCGCGCCGAGATTGAGGCCGAACCGGCTTCGTTCCGTCTGGCGGAAGGTGTCGACCTGCAGCTTCAGATTGTCTTCGCTGAGCTTGCTGTCCTCGTCGAAACGACGAAAGTCAAAGCCGATCTGCCCCGATGCGCCAGAGCTTGGGGTCAATACCCGGAAGGTTGCCGAAGGGCTGAAACTGACTTCGGCGGTCGAGATTTTGTTGCCGGTGGCGAGCCGGAGATTGTCGTTGTATCCAACGCTCAATCGTGCGGTCGGCTGAACCTGCCATTCCGCGGCGCTCGCGGGCACCGGGCTGGCTATCCCCAGCAGTACGAGGTAAAGGCGCGGATTGATAAGGGTGTTGCGCACTGATCGGTGTTCAGGGTACCACGACGACATCGCCGGCTCTCAACAGAATGTTCTGCTCGAGGTTCCTGCCTTTCTCGACGTCGGCGTAGCGGAAGGGAATCGCGTGCAGAACACCGTTTTCACGCCGCAGGATCCTGATGTCGTTCAGTGCGGCGTAGGTGCTCGTTCCACCGGCCATGCTGAGCGCCTGCATGACGTCCACATTGCGAATCATCGGGAACACCCCGGGGCGGTTGACCTTGCCGATGACATAGACCAGGTTGCCAGCCAGTTCCTTGGCCGATACGGTAACCACGGGATCCGGAATATATTTCGCCAGCCTTTCCGAAATCGTGCCTGTCAGTTCGTCCACGCTGACGCCCGCCGCGGTGATTTCGCCGATGAGTGGGAAGGTGATGCGGCCGTCGGGGCGCACTACCACATCCCGCGTAAGGTCCTCTTCCTTCCACACGGAGATGTGCAGTATGTCTCCGGGCTGTACCTGGTACGCACGCGTGGCCGCGTCGTGTTCGGCGGGTGCGGCGACCGCGCCGAATACCCGGAACAGACACAGGAACAGCAGGATCGTTATGGCGGGTCGGATCGGTCTGGCGTCGATTGTCATGATTTATGGTTCTTTCGGAA
>WGBO01000049.1 GCA_015494295.1 Gammaproteobacteria bacterium
ACGCGCACGTGGACTGCCCCGGACACGCCGACTACGTCAAGAACATGATCACCGGCGCGCCAGCAGGATGTGCTCGCGGGTCTGCGGCATGGGGCCGTCGGCCGCGCTCACCACCAGGATGGCGCCGTCCATCTGCGCCGCGCCGGTGATCATGTTCTTGACGTAGTCGGCGTGTCCGGGGCAGTCCACGTGCGCGTAGTGGCGTCCGTCGGTTTCGTACTCGACGTGCGCGGTGGCGATGGTGATGCCACGGGCGCGCTCTTCCGGCGCATTGTCAATCTGATCGTAGGCCTTGAATTCGCCGCCCTGCTTTTCCGCGCCCACCTTGGTCAGCGCCGCGGTCAGCGTCGTCTTGCCATGGTCGACATGACCAATCGTTCCCACATTGACATGCGGCTTCGTACGTTCAAATTTTTCCTTGGACACGACTGCTACCCTCTTCCGGTTTTGTTAGTGCCTGATTGTTTAAGATGCCTTCTTGATGACCGTTTCCACGACGCTGGCCGGGGCCTCGGCGTACCTGGCGAACTCCATCGAATACGTCGCGCGACCCTGGGTGGCGGAACGCAGATCGGTGGCATAACCGAACATCTCCGCCAGCGGAACCTCGGCGCGGATCACCTTGCCGGCAGGGCTGTCTTCCATGCCCTGCACCTGGCCGCGCCGGCGATTCAGGTCGCCCATCACGTCACCCATGTTCTCTTCCGGGGTGACGACTTCAATTTTCATGATCGGTTCGAGCAACACCGGATCGCCCGCCATCGCGCCTTCCCGGAAGGCCATCGAGCCGGCGATCTTGAACGCCATCTCGGACGAATCCACGTCGTGGTACGAACCGTCGTACAGGGTGGCCCTGACATCGACCACCGGATAACCGGCGATCACGCCGCTCTCCATCTGTTCCTGGATGCCCTTGTCGACCGCGCCGATGTATTCGCGGGGAATCACACCACCGACGATCTGGTCGACGAACTCGTAGCCCTCGCCCGAGGGCAGCGGCTCCAGCTTCAGCACCACGTGGCCGTACTGCCCCCGGCCGCCGGACTGACGCACGAACTTGCCTTCCGCCTTCTCGACCACCTTGCGGATGGTCTCGCGGTAGGCAACCTGCGGCGCACCGACGTTGGCGTCGACCCCGAACTCCCGCTTCATGCGATCGACGATGATGTCGAGATGCAGCTCACCCATCCCGGAGATGATGGTCTGCCCCGACTCTTCGTCGGATCGCACCCGGAAGGAAGGGTCTTCCTGCGCGAGCTTGCTCAGCGCCACACCCATCTTTTCCTGGTCGCTCTTGGTGCGCGGCTCGACCGCAACCGAGATGACCGGCTCCGGGAACTCCATGCGCTCCAGCGTAATCACGTTATTGACGTCGCACAGGGTGTCACCCGTGGTAACGTCCTTGAGCCCGACAGCCGCCGCGATGTCGCCGGCGCGGACTTCCTTGATCTCTTCGCGCGAGTTGGCGTGCATCTGCACGATGCGTCCCACCCGCTCCTTCTTGCGCTTGACCGGGTTGTAGACGGTGTCGCCGGATTTCAGCACACCGGAATACACCCGGAAAAACGTCAGCGTCCCCACGAAGGGGTCGGTGGCGATCTTGAACGCCAGTGCCGCGAACGGCGCGTCATCCGAGGCCTCGCGCACTTCCTCGGTGCCGGCTTCGTCATCGAGATGGCCGACGATCGGCGGCACGTCGACGGGCGACGGCATGTAATCGATGACGGCGTCCAGCATCGCCTGCACGCCCTTGTTCTTGAAGGCCGAGCCGCACAACGCCGGCACCACCTCGTTGGCCAGCGTGCGCTGGCGAAGGCCGGCGCGTATCTCGTCGGCGGACAGGTCGCCGCTGTCGAGATACTTCTCCATCAATTCGTCGTTGGCCTCGGCCGCGGCCTCGACCATGTGCTCGCGCCACTCGAGACAGACATCCTGGATCTCGTCCGGGATGTCACGCAACTCGTAGGTCGCCCCCATGTCGGCCTCGTTCCAGTAGATGGCCTTCATGCGGATCAGGTCGACCACGCCTTCAAAATTCTCTTCCGCGCCGACCGGGATCTGCACCGGCACCGGGTTGGCGCCCAGGCGCTCCCGGATCTGGCTGACCACGCGCAGGAAATCCGCGCCGGCCCGGTCCATCTTGTTGACGAAGGCCATGCGCGGCACACCGTACTTGGTGGCCTGGCGCCATACCGTCTCGGACTGCGGCTCGACGCCGCCGACCGCGCAGAACACGGCAACCGCGCCGTCCAGGACGCGCAGCGAACGCTCGACCTCGATGGTGAAGTCGACGTGGCCCGGCGTATCAATAATGTTGATACGGTGCTGCTCGTACTGCTTGTCCATGCCCTGCCAGAAACAGGTGGTGGCCGCGGAGGTGATGGTAATGCCCCGCTCCTGCTCCTGCTCCATCCAGTCCATGGTGGCAGCGCCGTCGTGCACCTCGCCGATCTTGTGCGAGATGCCGGTGTAATACAGGACGCGCTCCGTCGTTGTCGTCTTGCCGGCATCGATATGGGCCATGATGCCGATATTGCGATAACGACTGATTGGTGTCTCGCGCGCCACTGCCGTCAGTCCTGTTTGTGCTCGCCGTTACCAGCGATAGTGCGCAAAGGCCTTGTTGGCCTCAGCCATGCGATGCGTGTCTTCCTTCTTCTTGACTGCGGCGCCACGGCTTTCCGAGGCGTCCATCAATTCACCGGCCAGGCGCAGCGCCATGGACTTCTCACCACGCTTGCGCGCTGCATCGATCACCCAGCGCATGGCCAGCGTGGTACGACGCGCGGGCCGCACTTCGACCGGCACCTGGTAGGTGGCGCCACCGACACGGCGGGACTTCACCTCCACCGAGGGACGGATATTGTCCAGCGCCTTGTCGAGCAACTCGATCGGGTCGCCATCGCCACGCGCCTGGATCTGATCCAGCGCGCCGTAGATGATGCGCTCGGCCACGGATTTCTTGCCCGACTTCATGACCATATTGATGAATCTGGCCAACATCAGGTTGCCAAACTTCGGATCCGGGAGAATCTCCCGTCGCTCAGCAGCTCTTCTTCTCGACATGGTTTAGTCTCTAAATCCTGTTAACTCGGCGAACGTTACGACTTCGGTCGCTTGGCGCCGTACTTGGAACGGCCCTGGCGGCGACTCTCGACGCCCTGGGTATCGAGGCTGCCGCGCACCGTGTGGTAACGCACGCCCGGCAAATCCTTTACACGACCGCCGCGAATCAGGACCACCGAGTGCTCCTGAAGATTGTGCCCCTCACCACCGATGTAGGTCGTAACCTCATAACCGTTGGTCAGGCGAACACGGGCGACCTTGCGCAGCGCGGAGTTCGGCTTCTTCGGCGTGGTGGTATACACGCGGGTGCAGACACCGCGCTTCTGGGGACATGCCTCCAGCGCCGGAACGTTGCTCTTCGCCTGTTTACGGGTGCGGGGTTTGCGCACCAGTTGGTTGATCGTGGCCATTAAGTGTTCTCCACCCTCAATTCACGGAGAGTGCTGAAAAGTTTTATAAAGTCCTGAAAATAAACGACAGGGCGGGCGAACCCGGCCTGTCGAAGGAGGCGCATTTTAGGTATTCCACCTGACAGTGTCAAGCAAAATATCGGCAAACCCGGGCGGCAAGGCGCCGCCCGGGACGCCTGACGATCAAATCGTCAACCTTCCGTCACCTGCGTGGTCTCGTCGTCCGCGGACGGCTCGGCGGCCGGGCGCGGCTCCATGACGTCCTCGACGGAAATGCCCTTGCGCTGGCGGCGCCGCTCCAGGTGGTGCGCCAGGCCGGTACCGGCCGGAATCAGGCGGCCGACGATGACATTTTCCTTGAGTCCGCGCAGTTCGTCGCGCAGGCCGCGCACCGAAGCCTCGGTGAGCACGCGGGTGGTTTCCTGGAAGGAAGCCGCCGACACGAAGGATTCGGTCGCCAGCGACGCCTTGGTGATGCCCAACAGCATCGGCGCCCACTTGGCCGGCTCCTTGCCTTCCGCCTCCAGCTTCTCGTTCTCGTCCAGCACGCGGGCCTTGTCGGCCTGCTCGCCGCGCAGGAACCTGGAGTCGCCCGGATCGGTGATTTCCACCTTGCGCAGCATCTGGCGGATGATGACCTCGATGTGCTTGTCGTTGATGCCGACACCCTGAAGGCGGTACACGTCCTGGATTTCCTTCACCAGGTACTCCGCCATCACCGTGGTGCCGCGCAGGCGCAGGATATCGTGCGGGTTGGGCTCGCCGTCGGCCAGCACCTCGCCCTTGGTCACCTGCTCGCCCTCGAACACCGAGATGTGGCGCCACTTGGGAATCAGTTCCTCGTAGGTTTCACCACCCGGCTCGGCGATGACAAGCCGCTGTTTGCCCTTGGTTTCCTTGCCGAAACCAACGGTACCGGAGGTTTCCGCCAGAATCGCCGGATCCTTGGGCTTGCGGGCCTCGAACAGGTCGGCGACACGCGGCAGACCACCCGTGATGTCACGGGTCTTGGACGATTCCTGCGGGATACGCGCGACCACGTCGCCCACCTGCACCTCGGCGCCGTCCTCCAGCGCCACGATGGCGCCGGACGGCAGGAAGTAGTGCGCCACGAAATCGGTGCCCGGGATCTTCAGCTCGTTGCCGTCGTTGTCGACCAGCCGCACCATGGGGCGCAGATCCTTGCCGGCGCTGCCGCGCTGCTTGGGATCGGTGACCACCAGGTTGGTGAGGCCGGTAATCTCGTCGGTGTGCTTCTGCACCGACACGCCCTCGACGAAGTCGACGAAACGCACCCGGCCCGCCACTTCCACCACGATCGGGTGGGTATGGGGATCCCAGTTGGCGATGATCTGCCCGCCTTCGACAGCCTGTCCGTCGGCGGCGGTGATGACCGCGCCGTAGGGGACCTTGTAACGCTCGCGCTCACGCCCGTGCTCGTCGACCACGCCGATTTCACCGGAACGGGACACCGCCACCAGGTTGCCGTTGCGATCGGTCACCGTCTTGATGTTGTGCAACTTGACGGAACCGCTGTTCTTGACCTCGACGCTGTTGACGGTCGCGGCACGGCTCGCGGCGCCACCGATGTGGAAGGTACGCATGGTGAGCTGGGTGCCCGGCTCGCCGATGGACTGCGCCGCGATGACGCCGATCGACTCACCGATGTTGACCAGGTGTCCGCGCGCCAGGTCGCGGCCGTAGCACATGGAACAGATGCCGTAGCGGACCTTGCAGGCGATCGGGGAACGCACCTTGATCTCGTCGATGCTGGCGGCCTCGATCTTCTCGACCCACTTCTCGTCGATGAGGGTGCCCTTGGGCACCACCACCTCGTCGGTGCCGGGCGCGCAGGTGTCAGCGGCCGTGACGCGGCCGAGCACGCGCTCGCTCAGCGATTCGACCACGTCGCCACCCTCGACCAGCGGCGTCATCAACATGCCCTCGTCGGTGCCGCAGTCGGCCTCGGTCACCACCAGGTCCTGCGCCACGTCGACCAGACGACGGGTCAGGTAACCGGAGTTGGCTGTCTTGAGCGCGGTATCGGCCAGGCCCTTTCGAGCGCCGTGAGTGGAGATGAAGTACTGCAACACGTCCAGACCCTCGCGGAAGTTCGCGGTGATCGGCGTCTCGATGATGGAACCGTCCGGCTTGGCCATCAGGCCGCGCATGCCGGCAAGCTGGCGGATCTGCGCGGCGGAACCACGGGCCCCGGAGTCGGCCATCATGTATACCGAGTTGAAGGAGTCCTGCTTGACCTTCTCTCCCTGGGCGTTGAGCACTTCCTCCTTGCCCAGCTTCTCCATCATCGCCTTGGCGACCAGGTCGTTGGTGCGCGACCAGATATCGACGACCTTGTTGTAGCGCTCACCGTTGGTCACCAGGCCGGAGGTATACTGGTTCTCGATTTCCTTGACCTCCTGTTCCGCCTCGGCGAGGATCCTGGCCTTTTCTTCCGGGATCACCATGTCGTTGATACCGAAGGAGACGGCGGCGCGGGTCGCGTAGGCAAAACCGGTGTACATCAACTGGTCGGCGAACACCACGGTGGCCTTCAGGCCAACATTGCGGTAGCACAGGTTGATGACGTTGGAGATCGCCTTCTTGGTCATGTTGCGGTCCACCGCCTCGAAGGGGATACCCTCGGGAAGGATCTCCGACAACAGCGCGCGCCCCACGGTGGTCTCGACGATGCGGGTGCGGAACTCCAGTTCGCCGTCGTCGGTAATGTTGCTGTCCTTCAGACGCACGGTCACCTTGGCGTGCAGGTCGGCAAAGCCGCCCTGGTAGGCGCGATGCACCTCGGAGACGTCGGCGAAGGCCATGCCCTCGCCCCTGGCGTTCACACGCTCGCGGGTCATGTAGTACAGGCCCAGCACCACGTCCTGCGAGGGCACGATGATCGGCTCGCCGTTGGCCGGCGACAGGATGTTGTTGGTGGACATCATCAGGGTGCGCGCCTCGAGCTGCGCTTCCAGCGACAGCGGCACGTGCACGGCCATCTGGTCGCCGTCGAAGTCGGCGTTGAACGCCGCGCACACCAGCGGGTGCAACTGGATGGCCTTGCCCTCGATCAGGGTCGGCTCGAAGGCCTGGATACCCAGGCGATGCAGAGTCGGCGCGCGGTTGAGCATGACCGGGTGCTCGCGGATGACCTCTTCGAGGATATCCCAGACCTCGGCACCCTCGCGCTCGACCAGCTTCTTGGCCGCCTTGATGGTGGTGGCCAGGCCGCGCAGTTGCAGCTTGCTGAAGATAAACGGCTTGAACAGCTCCAGCGCCATGCGCTTGGGCAGGCCGCACTGGTGCAGACGCAGGGTCGGGCCGACCACGATGACCGAACGGCCGGAGTAGTCGACGCGCTTGCCGAGCAGGTTCTGGCGGAAGCGGCCCTGCTTGCCCTTGATCATGTCGGCCAGCGACTTCAGCGGGCGCTTGTTGGTGCCGGTAATGGCGCGGCCGCGACGGCCGTTGTCGAGCAGCGCATCGACGGACTCCTGCAACATGCGCTTTTCGTTGCGCACTATGATGTCGGGCGCGTTCAGTTCCAGCAGACGCTTCAGGCGGTTGTTGCGGTTGATGACGCGACGGTACAGGTCGTTGAGGTCGGAGGTCGCGAAACGGCCGCCATCCAGCGGCACCAGCGGACGCAGTTCCGGCGGCAGCACCGGCAGCACCGTCATCACCATCCACTCCGGCTTGTTGCCGGACTCGATGAAGGACTCGACCAGCTTCAACCGCTTGCCCAGACGCTTGAGCTTGGTTTCACTCTTGGTCGCGCCCATGTCCTCGCGCAACTGGATGATTTCCTTCTGCAGGTCCAGGCCGCGCAGCAGCTCGAACACGGCTTCCGCGCCCATGCGCGCGTCGAATTCGTCACCGTTCTCCTCGATGGCTTCGAGGTAGGCTTCCTCCGACAAAAGCTGCCCCTTCTCCAGCGTCGTCATGCCCGGGTCGATGACCACGAAAGCCTCGAAGTAGAGCACACGCTCGATATCGCGCAGCGTCATGTCCAGCAACAGGCCGATGCGCGAGGGCAGCGACTTCAGGAACCAGATATGCGCCACCGGGCTGGCAAGTTCGATGTGGCCCATGCGCTCGCGGCGCACCTTGGCCAGCGTGACTTCCACGCCGCACTTTTCGCACACCACGCCGCGGTGCTTGAGGCGCTTGTACTTGCCGCACAGGCATTCGTAGTCCTTCACCGGGCCGAATATCTTGGCGCAGAACAGGCCGTCGCGCTCCGGCTTGAAGGTACGGTAGTTGATGGTTTCCGGCTTCTTGACCTCGCCGTACGACCAGGAACGAATCAGGTCCGGGGACGCCAGGCCGATGCGGATGGCATCGAAGTCGTCGGTGTGACCTTGCGGCTTCAGCAGATTGAGCAAATCTTTCATGTTGTCTCCCTCAGTCCTGTTCCAGTTCCAGGCTGATACCCAGCGATCGAATTTCCTTCACCAGCACGTTGAAGGACTCGGGCATACCGGCTTCCATGTAGTGGTTGCCGTCGACGATGTTCTTGTACATCTTGGTGCGGCCGTTCACGTCGTCGGACTTGACCGTCAGCATTTCCTGCAAGGTGTAGGCGGCACCGTAGGCTTCCAGCGCCCACACCTCCATTTCACCGAAGCGCTGACCACCGAACTGCGCCTTGCCGCCCAGCGGCTGCTGGGTGACCAGACTGTACGGCCCGGTGGAACGCGCGTGCATCTTGTCGTCGACAAGGTGGTTCAGCTTCAGGATGTACATATAACCCACGGTGACCGGGCGCTCGAAAGGCTCTCCGGTGCGACCGTTGTAGAGCGTGGTCTGCCCGCTTTCCGGCAGGCCGGCCAGCCGCAGCATGTGCTTGATCTCTTCCTCGGCGGCGCCGTCGAATACCGGCGTCGCCATCGGCACGCCCTTGCGCAGGTTGTTGGCCAGACGGATGATCTCCTCGTCGGTGAAGGAGTCCAGGTCTTCCTTCTTGCCGCTGGCGTTGTAGATCTCGCCGAGGTACTTGCGCAGGTCCTGGATCTTCGCCTGCCTGTCCAGCATCTCGCCGATCTTCACGCCCAGTCCGGCAGCGGCCCAGCCGAGGTGCGTTTCCAGCACCTGGCCGACGTTCATGCGCGAAGGCACGCCGAGCGGGTTGAGCACGATATCCACCGGGGTGCCGTTCTCGTCGTAGGGCATGTCCTCCACCGGAACGATCATGGAGATGACACCCTTGTTTCCGTGGCGCCCGGCCATCTTGTCACCCGGCTGGATGCGGCGCTTGACGGCCAGATACACCTTGACCATCTTCAGCACGCCCGGCGCCAGGTCGTCGCCGGCGGTGATCTTGTTGCGTTTCTCTTCCAGGCGGCGGTCGAACTCCTCGCGCACGCTGCTGAGCTGCTGAGAAGCAGCTTCCAGTTGTGCGTTGTCGTCCTCGTTCTTGAGTCGCACCTCGAACCACTTATCCTTCTCCAGGCCATCCAGGTAGGACTTGGTGATCCTCGCGCCCGCTTTCAGACCGGCGGGGCCGCCGGCGGCTGTCTTGCCCACCAGCAGCTTCTCGATACGCTGGTAGACGTCGCCTTCCATGATCCGCAACTGATCGTTCAGATCCTTCTTGACGCTGGCGATCTGCTCTTCCTCGATCTGCAGCGCGCGGGCATCCTTCTCGACGCCGTCGCGTGTGAACACCTGCACGTCGATCACGGTGCCGTCCATGCCGGACGGAACGCGCAGCGAGGTATCCTTCACGTCGGAGGCCTTCTCGCCGAAAATCGCGCGCAGCAGCTTTTCCTCCGGGGTGAGCTGGGTTTCGCCCTTGGGCGTCACCTTGCCGACCAGGATATCGCCCGGCTTGACCTCGGCGCCGATGTACACGATGCCGGACTCGTCGAGCTTGCCCAGCGCGCCTTCGCCCACGTTCGGGATATCGCCGGAAATTTCTTCCGGGCCGAGCTTGGTGTCGCGCGCGACACAGGTCAGCTCCTCGATATGAATGGTGGTGAAGCGGTCTTCCTGCACCACGCGCTCGGAGATAAGGATGGAGTCCTCGAAGTTGTAGCCGTTCCAGGGCATGAAGGCGACACGCAGGTTCTGCCCCAGCGCCAGTTCGCCGAGGTCGGTGCTCGGACCGTCGGCCAGCACGTCGCCACGCTCCACCACGTCACCCGGCGACACCAGCGGACGCTGGTTGATGCAGGTGTTCTGGTTGGAGCGGGTGTACTTGGTCAGGTTGTAGATGTCCACGCCCGGCTCGCCGGCCTCGGTCTCGTCATCGTTGACGCGCACCACGATGCGGCCGGCGTCGACGGAATCCACCACGCCACCGCGACGCGACACCACGGTAACGCCCGAGTCGACGGCCACGGTGCGCTCGATACCTGTGCCGACCAGCGGCTTCTCGGCGCGCAGGGTGGGGACAGCCTGGCGCTGCATGTTGGAGCCCATCAACGCGCGGTTGGCGTCGTCGTGTTCCAGGAACGGAATCAGCGCCGCGGCAACCGAAACGATCTGCTTCGGCGACACGTCGATATAGTCCACGCGATCCGGTGAGGACAGCGTGAACTCGTTCTTGTGGCGGCAGGACACCAGCTCGTCGGTGAGACGGCCCTTGTCGTCGGTGTTGGCGTTGGCCTGCGCGATCACGAACTCGCCTTCCTCGATAGCCGACAGGTAGTGCACCTCGTCGGTCACCAGACCGTCCACCACCTTGCGGTAGGGCGTCTCCAGGAAACCGTACTCGTTGGTGCGCGAGTACACGGCCAGCGAATTGATCAGGCCGATGTTCGGCCCTTCCGGCGTCTCGATGGGACAGACACGACCGTAGTGCGTCGGGTGCACGTCGCGCACCTCGAAGCCGGCGCGCTCGCGGGTCAGGCCGCCCGGACCGAGCGCCGACACGCGGCGCTTGTGAGTCACTTCCGACAGCGGGTTGTTCTGGTCCATGAACTGCGAAAGCTGGCTGGAACCGAAGAACTCCTTGATCGCGGCAGCCACCGGCTTGGCGTTGATCAGTTCCTGCGGCATCAGGCTTTCCGATTCCGCGACACTGAGACGCTCGCGCACAGCGCGCTCGACGCGCACCAGACCGATGCGGAACACGTTCTCCGCCATCTCGCCCACGCAGCGGATGCGACGGTTGCCAAGGTGATCGATGTCGTCGACCACGCCGTTGCCGTTACAGATATCCACCAGCGTCTTCATCACATCGAGGATGTCGGAGCCGCGATCGGCGAGGATCTCCTTGAGCTTGCCCCACGCAATGGTGTCGCCCTCGTGACCCTCGCTCTCCAGCAACTGTTGCAGCCACGGCCACGGCGACAGGTCAGCCAGCGCGATCTCCTTGTCGTCGCTCTTGGGCTTCAGCGCCGCCTCGATCTGGCGCGTAAAGTACACATCGTCGACCAGAATGCCGGCGCCGGTATCGCCCTTGCGGCCGACACGGCGGTTGAACTTCATGCGGCCGACCACCGAGAGATCGTAGCGATCGAAGGTGAAGAACAGGTTGTTGAACAGGTTCTGTGCAGCCTCCTTGGTCGGCGGCTCGCCCGGGCGCATCATGCGGTAGATTTCCACCTGCGCCTCCAGGGCGTTGGTGGTCGGGTCGATGCGCAGCGTATTGGAGATGTACGGACCGCGATCCAGGTCGTTGGTGTACAGCGTCTCGATCTCCTCGATGCCGGCCGCGTTCAGGGCTTCCAGCAGTTCCTCGGTGATCTCGTCGTTGGCGTTGGCGATGACTTCGCCGGTCTCCTTGTCGACCAGGGTGCGCGCCAGCGTCTTGCCGATCAGGTAGTCCGGCGGCACGACCAGCTTGGTGACGCCGGCCTTGTCGAGCTCGCGGATGTGGCGCGCGGTGATGCGGCGGCCTTCCTCGACAATGACCTTGTCGCCGATCTTGATATCGAAGGTGGCGGTTTCGCCGCGCAGGCGCTCCGGCACCAGGTCCAGTTCCACGCTGTCACCCTTGAGGTGGAAGGTATTGGTGTCGAAGAAGATATCCAGGATCTGCTCGGTGTCGTAGCCGAGCGCGCGCAGCAGCACCGTGGCCGGCAGTTTGCGGCGACGGTCGATACGCACAAACAGGGCGTCCTTGTGGTCGAACTCGAAGTCCAGCCAGGAACCGCGGTAGGGAATCACGCGCGCCGAGAACAACAGCTTGCCGGAGGAATGGGTCTTGCCCTTGTCGTGGTCGAAGAACACGCCTGGCGAACGGTGCAACTGCGACACGATGACACGCTCGGTGCCATTGATGACGAAGGTGCCGTTCTCGGTCATCAGGGGCAGTTCGCCCATGTAGACTTCCTGCTCCTTGATGTCCTTGATGGACTGGTTACTGCCTTCCTTGTCGTAGATGATCAGACGCACCAGCGCACGCAGCGGCGCCGCGTAGGTCATGCCGCGCATCTGGCATTCCTTGACGTCGAAGGTCGGCTCGCCGAGCCGGTAGTTCACATAATCCAGCGCCGCCGTGCCGGCATAGCTGGTGATCGGAAACACCGACGAGAACGCTGCATGAAGCCCCTTATCCAGGCGCTCGTCCGGGTCCCGGTCCGCCTGGAGAAAGTCGCGGTAGGAATCCAGCTGGGTCGCCAGCAGATAGGGAACGTCAAGAACGCTCTGCCGCTTGCCGAAATCCTTACGGATGCGTTTCTTTTCGGTATAGCTATAAGCCATCGGTGTTCCTCTTTCGTCGATATGCCCGGAGCCTGCCATCAGACCCCGGTGTTCCAGTAAGTTGTTGAAAACCGTCGCTAACGACGCCTTTGAACAACCGCCTGCTTAGAAGCGGGAAAAGGCCGGCAGCGAAAACTCGCTACCAGCCATCCCCTTGATCCGGTCGGCGCGGTGCCGACCGCAAGCTGTCGAATCAGCCCTGCGGGCATCGAGGTACTTACTTGACCTCGACGCTGGCGCCGGCTTCTTCGAGCTGCTTCTTGATCTCTTCGGCTTCTTCCTTGGAAGCCCCTTCCTTGACCGGAGCCGGTGCGCTCTCGACCAGCTCCTTGGCTTCCTTCAGGCCCAGGCCCGTGATGCCACGAACCGCCTTGATGACGGAAACCTTGTTGGAACCGAAGCTGGTCATCACCACGTCGAACTCGGTCTTCTCTTCGGCGGCACCACCGGCATCACCAGCGGCAACCGGTGCGGCTGCCACGGCGGCCGCGGCCGACACGCCGAACTTTTCTTCCATGGCGGAGATCAGGTCGACGATCTCCATCACGGTCATGTTGGAAATGGTTTCCAGAATTTCTTCTTGAGACGCTGCCATAATTGCAAACTCCTGAATACTTGCCTGTGTCAGGCAAAATTAACTGTAAAAAATGATTTAGGCTGACTGCTTCTGATCGCGAATTGCCGCCACCGTGCGAACCAGCTTGCCCGGCACCTCGTTGAGGGTACGGACCAGCTTCTCGGTCGGCGCCTTCATGACCGCCATCAACAGGGCAATGGCCTGTTCACGGGTCGGCATGCTGGCGAGACGATCCAGGTCCGAGGCTGCGAGCATTTCGCCGCCGAACGCCACCAGCTTGGGTACGAGTTTCTCGTGCTCCTTGGCGAAGTCCTTCACCAGTCGCGCGGCCGCACCGGGTTCCTCCTGGGAGAAAGCCAGCAGCAGCGGCCCGACCAGGCCGTCCTTCATGCACTCGAAATCCGTACCTTCAATGGCGCGTTTGGCCAGCGTGTTCTTGACCACGCGAAGATAGACACCGCCCTGGCGCGCCTTGACGCGCAGTTCGGTCATCTCTTCGACGGTAAGACCACTGTACTCGGCAGCAACGGCTGAATGCGCCTCTTTGGCGACAACAGCAACTTCGGAAACTACAGCCTTTTTCTGTTCAAGACTTAGTGCCACCTGTTTACCTCCATAGACCGGGCCAGACACGCCCGATCCACTGTGATGACACCCGGCCCGGCAGGCGCGCGGATGTCGGTTGCGGCGGCCTCAACAAGAAAAAGACTTGCCGGGGCGACGCCATCTGCGCAAGCAGCGGGAATTTCACCCGACAATCAAGCCTGTTGGCACTTGCGGTCTTTGACGGCTTCCCGGTGCGACCGGGCAGCGTCAAAAATCGGTGATTACAGTTCCAGGGATGCCTGGTCGACCTGCAGGCCGGGGCCCATGGTCGTGGAAACGGTAACCTTCTTCATGTACACGCCCTTGGCGGACGCGGGTTTCAGCTTGTTCAGATCCGCCAGCAACGCCTGCAGGTTTTCCTTCAGGGCGTCGACGGCGAAATCCACCTTGCCGATCGAACAATGGATGATGCCGGCCTTGTCGGTGCGGTACCGCACCTGGCCCGCCTTGGCGTTCTTGACCGCCGCGGCGACGTCCGGCGTCACGGTGCCTACCTTGGGGTTGGGCATCAGTCCGCGCGGACCGAGGATCTGGCCGAGCTGGCCGACCACGCGCATGGCGTCCGGACTGGCAATCACCACGTCGAAATCCATGTTGCCCTTCTTCACCTCCTCGGCGAGGTCGTCCATGCCGACCACGTCGGCGCCGGCTTCCCTGGCCGCCTCGGCGTTGGCGCCCTGGGTGAAGACCGCGACACGCACCGTCTTGCCGGTGCCGTTGGGCAGAACCGTGGAGCTGCGCACCACCTGGTCGGACTTGCGCGGGTCGACGCCGAGGTTGACGCTGACGTCGACCGACTCGGTGAACTTCACCTGCGACAGTTCGCTGAGCAGGCTGAACGCCTCCTCGACCGGGTAGAGCTTGCCGTGCTCCACTTTCTCGTTGATCATTTTTGCGCGCTTGCTGAGCTTGGCCATGATTATTCGACCCCCTCGGTTTCCAGGCCCATGCTGCGCGCGGTACCGGCGATGGTGCGCACGGCGGCGTCCATATCGGCCGCGGTCAGATCGGGCTCTTTCACTTTGGCAATTTCTTCCAGTTGCTCACGGCTGACCTTGCCCACCTTCTCGGTGTTGGGGCGACCGGAACCCTTGGGTATACCGGCGGCCTTCTTCAGCAGCACGGCGGCCGGCGGGGTCTTGGTGATGAAGGTGAAGCTGCGGTCGTTGTACACGGTGATGACCACCGGGACCGGCATACCCTTCTCGAGGTTCTGGGTCTTGGCGTTGAACGCCTTGCAGAACTCCATGATATTGACGCCGTGCTGACCCAGCGCGGGGCCGACCGGCGGACTCGGATTGGCGTCCTGGGCTGGCACTTGCAGCTTGATATACGCCTCGATTTTCTTGGCCATGATGACTCCTGTGGGTGCAAACGCCTTTCGGCTCCCCGGTTAACGCAAGGAGACGGGGGCCAACCCCGTCCCGGTAAAAAATCAGCCTTTCTCGACCTGCCCGAAGTCCAGGTCGACCGGCGTGGAACGCCCGAAGATCATGACTGCGACGCGCAGTTTGCTCTTTTCGTAGTTGACTTCCTCAACCACGCCATTGAAATCGTTGAACGGACCGTCGATGACCCGAACCACCTCGCCGGGCTCGAACAGAACCTTTGGACGCGGCTTCTCGGCACCTTCCTGCACTCGCTGCAGAATCGCCTCGGCTTCCTTGTCGCTGATGGGCGCCGGCTTGTCGGTGGTGCCGCCGATGAACCCGAGCACCTTGGGCACGTCCTTGACGGTGTGCCAGGTTTCGTCATCCATCTCCATCTGCACCAGCACATAGCCGGGGAAGAACTTGCGCTCGCTCTTGCGCTTCTGGCCTTCCTTCATCTCCACCACTTCCTCGGTGGGGATCAGTATCTCGCCAAACTTGTCCTGCAGACCCGCGCGCTCGATACGCTCCAGCAGGGACTGCCTGACGCGGTTCTCAAACCCGGAGTACGCATGTACCACATACCAGCGTTTCGCCATGTTCAGCCTCCCTGACCGGTCAGAATGCGAATGGCCCACAGCAGGAACATGTCCAGCATCCACAACAACAGGCCCATCAGAGTGACGACGAAGATCACCGCCATGACGGTCTGGGTGGTTTCCGCGCGGGTCGGCCAGACAACCTTGCGAACCTCGGTACGCGTCTCACCGAGGAACCCGATGATGCGCCGCCCGACCGCCGTCTGCGCCGCGATAAAAACCGCGAGCACTGCAACAGCCAGCAGCCCCAGCACCCGCAACAGCAGGGACTGGTCGGCAAACCAGTAGAACGCGCCGATCGCGCCAACAAGCAGCGCGACCGCCACTGCGAGTTTGGCGGTATCCGCACCACCTGCCTGTATTTCTGTATTCATATACCTGCTTTGGTAACGGAGCGGCGCACAGGCCGTTCCGTCTCCCGACTAATGGCAGGCCAGGAGGGAATCGAACCCCCAACCTGCGGTTTTGGAGACCGCTGCTCTGCCAATTGAGCTACTGGCCTAAAACGCTTGCTCGTGACTCTGTTACTCGATGATCTTGGAGACCACGCCGGCGCCGACGGTACGGCCACCTTCGCGGATGGCGAAACGCAGACCTTCTTCCATCGCGATCGGCGCGATCAGGCTCACCGTCATCTTCACGTTGTCGCCCGGCATCACCATCTCCACGCCTTCGGGAAGGTCCACCGCACCGGTCACGTCGGTGGTACGGAAGTAGAACTGCGGACGGTAGTTGGCGAAGAACGGGGTGTGACGACCACCCTCTTCCTTGCTCAACACGTACACTTCGGCCTCGAAGCGGGTGTGCGGGGTGATGGAACCCGGCACGCACAGCACCTGGCCGCGCTCCACTTCCTCGCGCTTGGTGCCGCGCAGCAGCACGCCCACGTTGTCGCCCGCCTCGCCTTCGTCCAGCAGCTTGCGGAACATCTCAACGCCGGTGCACACCGTCTTGCTGGTCTCGCGGATACCCACGATCTCGATCTCGTCGCCGACGTGAATCT
>WGBO01000050.1 GCA_015494295.1 Gammaproteobacteria bacterium
CAATTTCGACGGCGACATCGCGGTCGACGGCAACAACCTGGTCGTCAACGGCAAGACCATCCGCCTGACCGCCGAACGCGATCCGGCCAACCTCAAGTGGGGCGACCTGGACGTGGATATCGTCATTGAGTGCACCGGCTTCTTCCTGACCGAGGAAACCTGCCAGAAGCACATCGACGCCGGTGCCAAGAAGGTCGTGCAGAGCGCGCCTTCCAAGGACGGCACCCCGATGTTCGTGTACGGCGTCAACCACGAGACCTACGCGGGTCAGAAGATTGTCTCCGCTGCGTCCTGCACCACCAACTGCCTGGCACCGATCGCCAAGGTGCTGAACGACAACTGGGGCATCAAGCGCGGCCTGATGACCACCGTTCACGCCGCCACCGCCACCCAGAAGACCGTCGACGGTCCGTCCATGAAGGACTGGCGCGGGGGGCGCGGTATCCTGGAGAACATCATCCCGTCCTCCACCGGCGCCGCCAAGGCCGTCGGCGTGGTGCTGCCCGAGCTGAACGGCAAGCTGACCGGCATGGCCTTCCGTGTGCCGACTTCCGACGTGTCCGTGGTCGACCTGACCTGCGAACTGGAGAAGGAAGCCAGCTACGAAGACATCTGCAAGGCCATGAAGGCAGCTTCCGAATCCGGTGACATCAGCAAGACGCTGGGCTACACCGACGAGAAGGTGGTCTCCACCGACTTCCGCGGTTGCGGTTACTCCTCCATCTTCGATTCCGAAGCCGGTATCGCGCTGGACGGCACTTTCGTCAAGCTCGTTTCCTGGTACGACAACGAGTACGGTTACACCTGCAACATGCTGCGCTTCGTGCAGCACGTCGCGGCCAACTAACCGGCCCCGGGTATACGGGGTGGGCCGTGCGCGTGCATGGCCCGCCCCTTGTACTTTACGAGAACAGCCCCAGAGGCTTTTGCCAAACCGGCCGTTTGGCAAAAGTTTTTGAAAATAACGGAGTACCGAAATGTCTTTCATCAAGCTGACCGATCTTGATCTTGCCGGCAAGCGCGTACTGATCCGCGCCGACCTCAACGTTCCCGTCAAGGACGGCAAGGTAACCTCCGATGCCCGTATCGCGGCGTCCATGCCCACCATCGAACACTGCGTGAAGGCTGGCGCCAGGGTCATGGTCATGTCCCACCGCGGCCGCCCCGAAGAGGGCAAGCCCGACGAGGAAAACTCCATGGCGCCGATCGCCGCCAACCTGTCCGGGAAGCTCGGCAAGGAAGTGCGCCTGATCAAGGACTATCTCGACGGCGGTTTCGATGTCGCCGAGGGTGAGGTGGTGCTGCTCGAGAACGTGCGCTTCAACGTCGGTGAGAAGAAGGACGACGAAACCCTGGCGAAGAAATACGCCGCCCTGTGCGACGTGTTCGTGATGGATGCCTTCGGTACCGCGCACCGCGCCCAGGCCTCCACCCACGGCGTCGGCAAGTTCGCGCCTGTCGCCTGCGCGGGCCTGCTGCTGGCCGCCGAGCTGGAGAACCTCGCCAAGGCGCTGGCCGATCCGGCGCGCCCGATGGTCGCCATCGTGGGCGGTTCCAAGGTGTCCACCAAGCTGACCGTGCTCGAAGCGCTGTCCGAGAAGGTCGATCAGCTGGTGGTCGGCGGCGGTATCGCCAACACCTTCCTCAAGGCTACCGGCAAGAACGTCGGCAAGTCGCTGTGCGAGGACGACCTGGTCGACACCGCCAGGATGCTCATCGACAAGATGGAAAAGCGCGGCGCGCACATTCCGATCCCGGTCGATGTCGTGGTCGGCAAGAAGTTCGACGAGAACGAGCCGGCGGTGCTCAAGGACGTCGACGATGTCGAGGACGACGACATGATCTTCGACGTCGGGCCCAGGTCCGCGCAGGAACTGGCCGACATCATCGAGAAGGCCGGCACCATTGTCTGGAACGGCCCGGTCGGTGTGTTCGAGTTCGACCAGTTCGGTGAAGGCACCAGGACCGTGGCCATGGCCATCGCCAACTCCAGCGGCTTCAGCCTGGCCGGTGGCGGCGACACCATCGCCGCCATCCAGAAGTACGACATCTACGACAAGATCTCCTACATCTCTACCGCCGGTGGCGCGTTCCTGGAATACCTGGAAGGCAAGACCCTGCCGGCAGTCGCCATGCTGGAAGAACGGGCCCGTGGATAGCGGCGTCTCACCCAAGGGGAAAATGGCGCAATATGCAGCGTAGAACCAAGATAGTCGCCACCCTCGGGCCGTCCACCGACGACCCGAAGGTGCTCGACGACATGATCCAGGCCGGCGTGGACGTCGTTCGCGTCAATTTCTCGCACGGCTCTCCGGAGGAACACCTGCGGCGCGCCGAGGCGGTCCGCAACCGCGCCCGGGCGCACGGCCGCCAGGTCGGCGTGTTCGCTGACCTGCAGGGGCCGAAGATCCGCATCGACCGCTTCAAGGAAGGCAAGGTCGAACTCAAGGAAGGCGAACAGTTCATCCTCGACGCCGCCATGGACCCGGACGCCGGTACCGTGGAGCGCGTCGGCATCGCCTACAAGGCGCTGGTCGAGGACGTGCAGCGCGGCGACACCCTGTTGCTGGACGACGGTGCCGTGGTGCTGTGGGTCAACGAGGTGCGCGGCACCGAGATCGATACCCGCGTGGTGGTCGGCGGCACCCTGTCCAACAACAAGGGCATCAACCGCCAGGGCGGCGGCCTGTCGGCGCAGGCCATTACCGACAAGGACCGCGCCGACATCAAGGTGGCAGCGGAAATGCGCGCCGACTACATCGCCGTGTCCTTCCCGCGCAACGCCAACGACATCCACGAGGCGCGCGAACTGTTGCGCAAGGCCGGCGGTCATGGCGGCGTGGTCGCCAAGATCGAACGCGCCGAGGCTATGGACGCGCTGGAAGAAATCATCGAGGCCGCCGATGTGGTCATGATCGCGCGTGGAGACCTGGGCGTGGAGATCGGCGACGCCGAGTTGCCCGCCGTGCAGAAGCGCATTATCCGTATCGCGCGTGCCATGGACCGGGTGGTGATCACCGCCACGCAGATGATGCAGTCGATGATCGAGAACCCTATCCCCACCCGCGCCGAGGTTTTCGATGTGGCCAATGCTGTCATCGATGGCACCGACGCGGTGATGCTGTCCGCCGAGACCGCCACTGGCAAGCACGTCGCCAAGGTGATCGAGGCCATGGACCGTATCTGCCGCGGCGCCGAGACGCAGCGCATGGACAGCGTGGTGGAACGCCGCACCTCGGTGGACTTCAAGGCCATCGACGAGGCCATTGCCAAGGCCGCGATGTACACCGCAAACCACACTGGTGTAAAGGCTATTGCCGCACTGACCGAGTCCGGCGCCACGCCACTGTGGATGTCGCGCATCAGTTCCGGCATCCCGATCTACTCCTTGACGCGTCATGTCGAAACACGTAGAAAGGTAACCCTTTATCGCGGCGTGTACCCGGTCAGTTTCGATGTCACGACCACCGATCACGCCCAGGTCAATCGCGAGGCGATCGACGAACTGATGCGGCGCGGCGCGGTGCGCGACGGCGACCTCGTCATCATCACCAAGGGTGATCTGATGGGTGTGCACGGTGGCACCAACGCCATGAAGATCATTCGCGTTGGCGAGCACGTGGCCAACGTCGACTGAGGCGCAGTCCTTCGTCCCGCAAGCAGACACACATACAACATACTTAGCTGAAAAACTCCAAGGAGTCCGTCATGGCCTTGATATCCCTGAGACAACTGCTCGACTACGCAGCCGAAAACGATTTCGGCATGCCCGCTTTCAACGTCAACAACATGGAACAGGTGCATGCGATCATGCAGGCTGCCGATGAAACCGACAGTCCGGTGATCATGCAGGGTTCCGCCGGCGCGCGTTCCTACGCGGGCGAACCCTTCCTGCGTCATCTGATCTCCGCCGCCATTGAAATGTACCCACACATTCCGATCGTCATGCACCAGGACCACGGTTCCGAGCCGGCGGTGTGCCTGCGCTCCATCCAGTCCGGTTTCTCCTCGGTGATGATGGACGGTTCCCTGATGGCCGACATGAAGACCCCGTCGACCTTCGAGTACAACGTCGACGTGACCCGCAAGGTCGTCGAGATGGCGCACGCCGGTGGCGTGTCCGTCGAGGGCGAACTGGGTTGTCTGGGTTCGCTGGAAACCGGCGAAATGGGTGAGGAAGACGGCCATGGCGCGGAAGGCAAGCTGTCCATGGACCAGCTTCTTACCGACCCGGAAGAAGCTGCCAACTTCGTGAAGGAAACCGGCGTCGACGCGCTGGCCATCGCCATCGGCACCAGTCACGGCGCCTACAAGTTCACCCGTCCGCCGACCGGAGACATCCTGGCCATCAACCGCATCAAGGAAATTCATGCGCGCCTGCCCAACACTCACCTGGTCATGCACGGTTCCTCCTCCGTGCCGCAGGAATGGCTGAAGATCATCAATGAGTACGGCGGTGACATGGGTGAAACCTACGGCGTGCCGGTCGAGGAAATCTGCGAAGGCATCAAGCACGGCGTGCGCAAGGTCAACATCGACACCGACCTGCGCATGGCTTCCACTGGCGCCATCCGCAAACACCTGGCCGACAACCCCTCCAACTTTGACCCGCGCAAGTTCCTCAAGGCATCCACTGCCGCCATGAAGGACATCTGCAAGGCGCGTTACGAAGCCTTCGGTTGCGCCGGCCATGCTTCCAGGATCAAGCCGATCCGTCTCGAAGACATGGTTGCACGCTACGAGTCCGGCGAACTGGACGCGCGCGTGAGCTGATCGGCAATCCGATCAGGCAGCAAAAAGGGCGGCTTCGGTCGCCCTTTTTCATGCACTGTCCCTTTTTTCAATGGGGCCAGACTCGATTGAAATCCATTTACCCGCCTGCCGGCCGGTCTGCCTCGGTATCCGGGTACTGGTTGAGCAGCAACAGGTCGTTTATCAGCAGGAAGGTGATCAGGGCGAGAACCCAGACCTCGGCGTCTATCGTTTGCCGCAGGACGTAGTAACTGCCGGGCACCATGAGCAGCCCGAAGCCCGTTCCCGGTGCGACCAGGCAGGGAAGGGGGTGGCGTTTGATCCAGCCGGTATAGAATACGACCCATGCCAGCCCGACGATGCCGAACGGCAGTATGCCGGCGCCGGGCGGCGATGGGTCCGAACGCGGACTTTCAGCTTTCCATGCCAGGAGCTCTTTGCCCTGCCGGCAAGGGCCCGCGCCGGTTGCTGTCTGAACGGTCTAGTGTCCGCCGCCGCCCTTGATTGTGCCGGGCTTTATTCCTCTTGGTGTTTTGCCGCTGCGGGTCTGCCCGCCAAAGCGTTGCACCGCGCCCTGCACCGGATCCGTCACGTCGCCCCCCGCCTTGATACGGATGCTGTTCTGCTCATTCTGGCTCGGCGCGGATCCGTTGCCGGTGTTGTAGCCGTCTTCGTCGGTGGGATCCGTATGGCCACCCGCGCGCTGGTTGTTTATTCGCGCCTGTTGTTTTCTCGCCTCTCCCGGGTTGCGTTGCAGGTAGGCTATGAAGGCTTCGTAACTGAGCTGGCTCCGCCGGTTGCGTTCAGCCGGGTCGGTGAAACCCCCGCTCCGTTGCAGCTCGATGGCCCGTTGAATGCGGCTTGCCTCGGAAGGGAACATCCTCAGCCAGGCCAGGAATTGTTCATACGTTATCCTGACCGTGGGATCCCGTTGCGGATTAGGCATGCCGGAATCGCCAGCCTCCGCGTCGCTGCTTTCATCGTCCTCGGCAGGTTCGCCGGTTGAGTCTTCCCGATCGCCACAGTCTTCACCCTCTTTGCAACTGCTTTCGCTGTTGTCTGTTTCTTTCTCTCCGCTTTCGCGGCCATCTGTTTCTTCCGTCCCGCTTTCACCGTCGCCGCAGTATTCGCCGTCGCAGGTTGTTGAATCCGGGTCGTCGACGACACCGCTCTGGGACAGCAGAACTTCGCCTGTCTTGTTGTTCCTTATTTCCGCGTCATATGTGCCGTCCGAATAATATCTCGTTGTGAGTGACGATCCGCCATTGTAATTTTCAGTCGTCTCATACAGGACTGTAGGGTCAGACAGCGTTTCCTGCTGCTGACTGTCGACTTCGTTGGAAGTTGCAGAAGTGGCGCTTCGCTGCGAGGTGGCTGGCGATGAATCACTATTGGCGCCCGAGTTTGTCTCGGTGCTGTTGGTGTTGCCAGTGTTGCCGGTGTTGCCGGTGTTGCCGGTGTTGCCGGTGTTGCCGGTGTTGCCGGTGTTGCCGGTGTTGCCGGTGTTGCCGGTGTTGCCGGTGTTGCCAGTGTTGCCAGTGTTGCCAGTGTTGCCAGTGTTGCCAGTGTTGCCAGTGTTGCCAGTGTTGCCAGTGTTGCCAGTGTTGCCAGTGTCGCCCAAATCGGTATCGCCGGATTGCGATTCCTCGCTGGCGGAAACTTCTCTTTCGGCCCGATTCCGCGCAACATCCCGGTTGAAGCGGGCGACAGCCTGGTCGATTTTTTGCTGGTTATCTCCGGCCTGGGCCAGGCGTCGTTTGAAATCCGAGGCCGCCTCGTAATCTGCGGGGTTCGTCATGTCGCCACCCAGTTGCGCGACTTCCGCTGCGCGCCGAATACGTTCAGAGGCCGATGCCTTGCCCTTGATCTTTTCCCGCTCAGACAATCCGGTGGATGGTATGCCGGCACGATCCACTGACTCGTTAATCAGATCTTCCATGACAAGCTTTTCGTCCGAGCCTCCAAGGCGCACGTTGGTCATCCTCTCGATGACACTTGCTTTTCGCGCCTCGTCAGGTTCGGCACCCAGCAAGGCATCGGTGGCCAGCACACCGGTAACATTGCGAACGAAGCGGCCGGTAACGCCATCACTGATGCGCCCCTTGTCGTCTTTGGCCTTGCTGATCGCGGCCTCGGCGATATCGGTGTCGACGCCGGTCTGTTGCAGGTTGAACCGGAGCACGGTTTCCTTGTCGCGATTCATCTTTGCGCGGTCAATGAAGCCATTGACGATATAGGGGTTTTTTTCCGACTCATCCTCGTCAGCCTGTTGTGCCTGCCTTTGCCGGTTGGCGGCGGCGATATACTCGCTCATCGTGACCGCATGGCTGTTCCCCTTACCGGTGTTCTTGCCCGCCGGGGCATGTGCGGATTTCGCAGACTGCTGGCTGACGGTCGTTTGCGTGCGCCGGGTTTGCAGGGGCGGGGGGGTGGCAAACCTTCTGTCTGTGGTCCGTGCCTTTTTGGGAGGTGTGCGAGGTGCCGCCGTGGCTGGCGGTGCGGTGCGTCTTGTGGTGGTGTCTTGTCGGGTGGACGGATTGCGGCTGGCGATGGCCAGGCGCATGTTGGGGGGAAGCGGGACGGTGCGATTGCCCGCCTTCAGGCTGACTTCCACGGGGCCGGGCGAGAGCTTGCGGTTGAGGCGCAAGCTAAGCGTCCGCTGCCGATGCGTGCGGTTTGTGGCCCGTTCCAGTTGCGCGTGGCCGGCGGCTTTGCCCCGGCTGGTGATGCGCGCGGAGTTGATTGCGTTCAGATTGGCTCCGATCAGCGTTACTCGTACCGTTGTGCCCGGTTTCAGCGGAGAGTCTGGGATACCCCGCGCGCTGGAAATCCGGGGCTGCTTGCCGCTGGTACCGTTTTTGCCCGACGAAACAGGTTTCCGGGATGCTGTGACAGCGCCGGGGAACGTGCTGCGTCGCGCTACAGAGGCAGTTGGGGTTGTGGCAGGTTTCCTTGTCGTGGTTTTCGCGGGTGCCGTGGAGGCGGTGACTGTGGCGGTTGCCGGGAGCAGCGTGACCGGCTTTCGACCATCTGTCAGGTGAATGTAGTAACGGCCGCGGCGGGCATTTTTATTTAGCTTGATCGACAGACGGCCCGATACGGCGCTGCCCTGGTAGCGTGTGCCCAGCGCCCCGACGAACTGGCGGCCAGCCCGGTCCCGGTAGAGAGCGGCTCCTTTGATGGTGTTGAGACCGGTGCCACGCAGGGAGAGGGCCACGGTTTTCCCGGCCGCGAGGGATATGGCGTTGGGTCGGACAGTCGTGATTACTGGCCCCGCGGATGCAGCGACCGTGATGGTGCCCAGTGCAAGGCCAATGAGCAACAGCCGTGCCTGGTGTAAAAAGACAGAATGTGCCCGCATGGCGTTTCCCCGTTCGTTCCCAACCGTGTTTTCGTCTTGCCAGCATGGCAGGCATGGAGCGCAGATGGTATCGGACAGGGGAACGCTCGTGCATCCCACAAATTCGGGATGACAGCGTAACAGGGGATGATAATGCCGTTGGGCAAGATTGGCGCTAGCGATTCACATCGATAAATTCATCACGTAGACCCCCGCAACAATAAACAATGCGCTGGTGATCATCGGAGTGAAATTGAAAAGACTGGCGCCAGGTAGGAGCACGCTTTCGCCAGGATTGTCAGGATTATAGTAAACAAGCACGTGCCGGGTGCCGCGGTAGCGTTCCTGTAGCTTGCGCAAGGAGGAGAGCGGCTTGTTGACACGGTCCGAAAAGGTGACGCGTGTGCTGGTGTAGGGTGTCCCGGCGACGACATAGCGGTAGCGGAAGTTGGTCGTCAAGCCGATTCCATGATCCACGATCCTGTCAGGTCCCAGGCCTCGAAGCACGACGCGCTTCAGTTCGGCGGATTCCAGTTCGCCGTAAACGTGAGGCCAGCGCGTGCTGGCAAAAGCCTTTCGGGCTTTCATTGTCAGCAAAACGCCACTGACTACGCCGACGAAAATGAAAGCTGCGCCAATAAGTGTCTGAGGGTTGTCGAACATAATCGTTTACGTCACAGCCTCGAACATTCCTGTACAAACCCTTCGCGCCTTGTAAGTCCAGTTTATCCATGAATACGCTTCATTACAAAATTGCCGGTTCATCCAGCGCGCTGGCCTGTTCCCTCAGGCTGAGAATGTGGTCCTCCCAGTATCGCGGCGAGTCGAACCACGGGAATGCGATGGGGAAGGCGGGATCCTGCCAGCGGCGTGCGATCCACGCGGCGTAGTGCATTATGCGCAGGGTGCGCAGGGGTTCGATCAGCAGTGTGGTGCTTTCATCGAAATCACGGAACATGCGGTAACCGGTGAGCAGGTCCTGCATCTGCGCGCGCATTTCCTCGCGTTCGCCGGAGAGCAGCATCCACAGGTCCTGGATGGCGGGGCCGTTGCAGGCGTCGTCGAGGTCGACGAAGTGGGGGCCGTTGTCGCGCCACAGGATATTGCTTTTGTGGCAGTCGCCGTGCAGGCGAATGGCGGGTGGCGGGCCGACCACTGCGAACAGGTTGCGGATCTTTTGCAGCAGGTCGGTGGTGAGGCTGTCGTAGGCCTTGCGCAGGTAGTCGGGCAGGAACCCGGCCTCCAGAATGAATTCGCGCGAGGCATCGCCGAGGGTTTCGATGTCGAGTCGCGCCCGGTGCTGGAAGCGCTCGGTGGCGCCGACGGCGTGCAGGCGCCCAAGGAAGCGTCCCATTTGTTCACGTTGTTCGCGGGTGTCCAGGTCGGGCCAGCGGCCGCCGCAGCGTGGGTAGACACCGAACAGGAAGCCGCCGTGTTCGTGCAGGCTGCTGCCCTGGGCGTCGGTCAGGGGGGCGACGACGGGAATTTCCTGTTCCGCCAGTTCGAGAGCGAAGCGGTGTTCTTCCAGGATGGCGTCTCGTGACCAGCGCTCGGGGCGGTAGAACTTGGCGATGACCGGGTCGGCGTCCTCGATGCCGACCTGGTAGACGCGGTTTTCGTAGCTGTTGAGCGCCAGCAGGCGTCCATCGGTATGGAAGCCGTGCGCGTCGAGAGCGTTCAGGATCAGGTCGGGGGTGAGGCGTTCGTAGGGGTGGCGGCTGGGGGTGTCGGTCATGCGGGCATGATATCGGATCGGCGCGGGGCGTACACGGAAATAAAAAAGCCCCTCGGATGAGGGGCTTTACGTCAAGGAGGTCGACAAACCCGAAGGCCGTCACTGTCCAGACGCTATTTGCCGGCAATTTCTTCCAGTTGTTTGGCGCGGATCACCTGGCCGTCCAGAGCGGCTTCCTTGGCGGACTTGCCATAAGCCACGGAGAGCAGGGTGCTGTAGTACACCACCGGCATCTTGAACTTGGTGCCGTACTTGGCGTTGATCTGCTCCTGGTAGACCTCGGTATTCATCTGGCAAACCGGGCAGGGGGTCACGATCATGTCTGCACCGTTGTCGTAGGCGGATTCAATGATCTCCTTGATCAGGGCCTGGCTCTTTTCCGGTTCGGAGAAGGCCAGCGCGCCGCCGCAGCAGGACACTTTCTTTTCGTAGTTGTCACAGGCTTCGGCGCCCACGGTCTCGATCATCTTGTCGAGGTACTTGGGGTTCTCGAAGGATTCGCCGGCGATGCCGAAGGGCCGGTTGGTCTGGCAGCCGACGTAGCCGGCGATCTTGAGGCCTTCCAGCGGCTTCTTGACGTGCTTGCCCAGTTCCTCGTAGCCGATATCCTCGATCAGAACTTCCACCATGTGGCGGACTTTCTTTTCGTTCTTCAGCTTGAGACCGGCTTCGGCCAGCGCGGTGTTGGTTTCCGCGAGCAGGTCTGCGTTGTCGTTGAGCCGCTCCTGGGTTTCCTTGGTGGCGAGCCAGCAGGCAGCGCAGGTGGCGACGATGTCCTGGTCCGGGTGGGCTTCCTCGGAGAGCGCCATGTTGCGCGCCGAGAGGGCCAGGCGCGGCAGCTCGCCGCCGCCGGCGTAGCCGATGGAGGCGGAGCAGCAGTTCCAGTCCGGGATCTCGTTCAGTTCAATGTCCAGCTCCTTGCACATGGTGTCGACCGACACCTGGTAGTTGGACGAGGATGCGGCCTTCTGCGAAGAACAGCCGGGGTAGAATGAATAGGATTTCTTGGCCATGATGTCTCTCCTCAGCTTCCGCTCTTGCCGATGCGCGCTTCTTCAATTTCCTGCGCTTTCTTCAGCATGGCGTGGAAGCCCTTCTTGTCTTTGCAGCCGTGGCCGCCAAGGATTTCCATCGGTGTCATGCGCTTGGTCTTGAGCATGCCCAGCCCGATGTCCTTCATTTTCAGGGCGGTCTTGATGCCTTCGCTGAAGCCGTTCATGAAGTACAGCGACAGCCCCAGTTTCAGTTCGTTGACGCGACCGGTCCTGGTCAGGTTGTCCCAGAACAGTTGGGCGAACTTGGCGGTGGGCTGGTTCTTGGGGGCCAGTCCGAGGCGCTTCGAGTAGGTCGCCAGACCGTGCATGATGTGGGTGATTGGCAGGCCGCGCGGGCAACGGGCGATGCAGTTGTAGCACGAGGTGCACATCCACATGGAACTGGACTGCAACACTTCATCACGCTTGCCTGCGCGGATCATCATGAAGATTTCCTGCGGCGGGTGTTCCCAGTGCGGACCCAGCGGACAGGAGCCGGAGCACACGCCACACTGCATGCACATTTTCACCCAGTCGCCTTCCTCCACGTTGTCCTGCACTTCCTTGAGGAAGTTGCCGCGGTACTTTTCGATCATTTCCTGGTTGTAGTTACTCATGACTGCTCCTAGAACTTGAACGGGCTCAGGCCGATTTTCTCGACGGTCTCAGCCATGTCGTTGATCAGTTTGGGTGCGCGGTCGATGTCGGTGATGGCGACTTCGTAGGTTGCCACACGTTCCTTCTCCAGGCTCAGCGACTGGAGGGTGTCATCGACCTTGCTCATGCGCACCGACGCCATTTCGGAACCCTTGACGAAGTGACACTGGTAGTCGTCGCCCTTCTTGCAACCCATCAGCACCACGCCGTCGTAGCCGGAGTTGAGCGCGTCGGTGATCCAGATGGTGTTCACCGAACCCAGGCAGCGAACCGGGATCACGCGGGCCCACTGGCTGTAGCTGTTGCCCTGCTGGGCGGCCATGTCCAGCGCCGGGTAGGCGTCGTTCTCGCAGGCCAGCACCAGGATGCGCGGCTTCTCGTCCCACTCTTCCGGAATTTCGCAGTTCTTGATCTGCTGGCCGACGGTGTCCACCGAGTAGTTTTCGAAGGAGATGACGCGCACCGGGCAGGCGCCCATGCAGGTGCCGCAGCGGCGGCAGCGCGACTCGTTGAACACCGGGAAGCGCTGCTCGTCCTCGTCGATGGCGCCGAAGGGGCATTCCACCGTGCAGCGCTTGCACTGGGTGCAACCTTCCTTGCGGAAGATCGGATAGGACAGGTCGCCGGAGCGCGGGTGGGCGGCGCGGCCGACCTTGGCGCTCTCGATGGCCTGGATCGCTTTCAGCGCGGAGCCGGTGGCGTCCTCGATGGCCTGCTGCGTGTCCATGGGGCGGCGTACCGGACCACAGGTGTAGATACCGGTGCGGCGCGTCTCGTAGGGGAAACAAATGAAGTGGGAATCGGCGAAGCCGTACTTCAGGTGCGGCACATCCTTGCCCTGACGGTAATTCAGATTGAGGATGGAGTCGACATTGACTTCCCATTCGCCCGGCTCGTTCTGCGGCACTTCGTTGATGTCGACGCCGGAGTTGGGCACCATGCCGGTGGCGAGCACCACCAGGTCGGCTTCCTCTTCCACGTCTTCGTCGAGGATCTTGTCCTTGAACTTGACCACCGGGCCGTTGCTGCCGGCCACCACTTCACTGACGATGCCCTTGCGGAAGGTGACCATCTTGTCCTGGCCGCTGCGGTAGAAGTCCTCGCCCGGCGCGCCCGGGGTGCGCAGGTCGTCGAACAGGATCTCGGTCTCGATGTCCGGGTTCTGATCCTTGAAGTACATGGCCTGCTTGATGGAGGTCAGGCAGCAGTCACCGGAACAGTAGTTCAGGTGGCCTTCCTTGTCGCTGCGCTGGCCGGCGCACTGGATAAAGGTGACCTTCTTCACTTCCTTGCCGTCGGAGGGGCGCTTGATGGGCCCGCCGTTTGCGGCAATGGCAAGCTGTTCCAGTTCCACGCGGTCGACGACGTCCTTGCTCTTGCCGTAACCGAGTTCCGGAAGCTGGCTGGCGTCGTAGGGCGTGGCGCCGGAAGCCTGCACGATGGCGCCGAAGTTGAGGGTTTCGGTCGAACCGCTCTCGGTGCTGATATCGGCGGAGAAACGGCCGGGTGCGCCGGAGGTGCGGGTGATGGTGGAGTTGAGGTGGACGGTAATGTTGTCCGACGCCTCGATCTCGGCAACCATGTCGGCGACCGAGGTGTCCACCGGATCGGTGTAGGGAGCGTGGCGGGGCACGTCCTTCCACATCCTGGCGACATAGCCGCCCAGCTCGCCGGTCTTCTCGACCAGGTGTACCGGGTAGCCGGCCTTGGCGGCCTCGATGGCCGCGGTCATGCCGGTGATGCCGCCGCCAACCACCAGCACGGCTTCCTCGCAGCCCTTTTCCTGCGCGGAGACGGGCGGCGTGGAGTGCTTGGCTTCGGCGCAGGCCATGCGGACGTAGTCCTCGGCCATTTCCTGGGTGGTCTCACGCAGGTCGTCCTCGTCCGGACGGATCCAGATGACGCCCTCGCGCAGGTTGGCGCGGGAGATGGTGACACCCTGGAAGTTGAAGGCGTCGGTCTTGGCGCGGCGTGAGCAGGCGCCGATGACAACGCGGTTGACGCCCTCGTTGTCGATGTCGTTCTGGATCAGTTTCACGCCTTCGGCGGAGCACAGGAAGTCGTGCTGCTGCACCACCTGTGCCTTGCCGTCGCGCTGGGCGACAGTGGCGATCTGGTCACAGTCCAGGCGTTCGCCCAGTCCGCAACCCTTGCAAATGTATGCTCCAATTTTCAGATCTGACACGGCTTAACCCTCCGCACCGGCAACTTTGTTTACAACCTGGATGGCCCGCAGTGCGCTGGCCGTCGCGCTCTGAACCGCGCGGTTCACGTCCAGCGCGTCGGACGAACAACCGGCGGCGAAGAATGCGCCGTTGGCTTCATCCAGTTCCACGAAACCTTCCTCGTTCAGCACCACTTCCATGGGGAAGTCGCCGGCCGGAACGCTGGGCTCCATGCCGATGGCGAGCACCACCAGGTCGTGCGGGTTGCTGTAACGGTGGTAACCCTCGGTGTCCACGCCGTGCAGGACCGGGTTGCCGGTTTCCTTGTCTTCGGTGATGGACGCGACCTTGGACTTGATGAAGGTCATGTTCGGGTCGTTCTTGATGTTCTGGTAGAAGTCGTCGATGCGGTCGATGGCGCGGATGTCGATGTAGTACACCGTGCCCTTGCCCTCGTCGCCGAACTGTTCGCGCAGGTAGGTGGTCTGCTTCAGGCTGGCCATGCAGCAGATGCGCGAGCAGTGCTTCAGGTGGTTCTTGTCACGCGAGCCGGCGCACTGGATGAAGGCAACGTCCTTCGCTTCCTTGCCGTCGGAGGGGCGCAGGATCTTGCCGCCGGTGGGGCCGTGCGGATCCAGCATGCGCTCGAACTCCACGGAGGTGATGACGTTGGCGAAGCGGTCATAGCCGTAGGGCTGGATCTTGCCGGCGTCATAGGGTTTCCAGCCGGTGGCCCAGATGACTGCGCCGACGGTGATGGTGGTTTCCTCTTCACCCATGTCCAGATCGATGGCGTCGTATTTGCACGCAGCCTTCGCCTTCTCGGCGTCTTCGGTGCCGACGATGGCCGGGTCGAGCACGTAGCGTTCCGGGTAGGCCTGGTTGTACGGCAGGTAGGCGCCCTTGCGCTTGCCCAGTCCGTAGTTGTATTCGTCGTCGAACTCGGCCTCGACCGCGTCGCCGCAGGCGCCGCAGGAGGTGCAGTTCTCGTTGACGTAACGCGGCGAAGTCTTGAGCGTGACGCTGTAGTTGCCGGCGTCACCGCTGATCGAGGTGACTTCGGTGAGCGTCATGACGCGCACGTTGCGGTTGGCCTTGATCCGGCGGAGGTTGATCTCCAGGCCGCACTTGGGGTGGCAGAGTTTGGGGAAATACTTATAGAGCTGGCTGACGCGGCCGCCAAGCGATGGGGTCTTTTCCACCAGAATGACCTGCTTGCCGCATTCGGCGGCTTCCAGCGCGGCGGTCTGGCCGCTGATGCCGCCACCCACCACCAGAATCGTCTGGTTGGTTGCGATAACCTCTGACATGGATACTCCTCCGTCCAGAGTTGCTGTGACAAATGGTTGAATTTTCCCGGTCCCGGGGCTGCCCGAACCGGCGCGAAAAAGCGAGGGTGAACGATACTCCACCGCCATGGGCGGTGCCAGAGTATCTTTATATAAAGAGCATCGAATCTTTCGATAATTAAATAAGAGGCATATATATCGCCCTTCTTTTGCAGGAGAATTGCGTGCGGACCGCGCCCGGGAGAAGCCGGGTCGGAACGGCTGGCGGGTTAGGGGTTCTCGCCAACTAGATGATAAACCAAAGGTTTTTCGTCTGTCGGGCTTCCTTTCACGGGTTGGGGCTCCGCCGTTGCCGCGCCGTGGGGAGGTGCTCGCGGCGCTTGCGCCCGCAAAAAAACGGCATGCCGGCCCAAACCCCCTTGTCTGTATGCGGGTTTTGTTGTCGCTGGGTGCCGGAAACGGTACCGTGTGCGGCTATTGTTCCCGACAGCGAGAATCCCTGCCCGTGACAGCACAAGTCGTCAAGCCGGAAGAATATTTCATTACCGAAGAACCCTATTACGAGCCGGTCGGCGACGAGATCGAAGTGTTCGAGGCGGCCTACGCCAACCAGTTGCCGGTATTGCTCAAGGGTCCGACCGGGTGCGGCAAGACCCGCTTCATGGAGCACATGGCGTGGCGGTTGAAGCGGCCCTTGATCACCGTGTCCTGCCACGACGACCTGACGGCCTCCGATCTGGTCGGACGTTTTCTGATCAGCGGCGGCGAAACCGTGTGGGTCGACGGCCCGCTGGCGCGCGCGGTCCGCGCCGGGGGTATCTGCTACCTCGACGAAATCGTGGAGGCGCGCAAGGACACCACCGTGGTCATCCACCCGCTGGCCGACGACCGGCGCGTGTTGCCGATGGAGAAACTCGGCGAGTTGCTGGAGGCCAGCGCGGATTTCTGCATGGCCATTTCCTACAACCCGGGCTACCAGAGCGTGCTCAAGGATCTCAAGCAAAGCACCCGCCAGCGTTTCGTGGCGCTGGAGTTCGACTACCCGGCGCCGGAACTGGAAGCGAAGATCATCGCCAACGAGACGGGGGTCGCCGCCGACACCGCGGCGCAACTGGTCAAGTTCGCGCAGATGACCCGCAACCTGAAGGGCAGTGGACTCGAAGAGGGCGCCAGCACCCGCCTGCTGGTGCATGCGGCCAAGCTGATGCAGAGTGGCGTGTCGCCGGTGGTGGCCTGCCGTGCCAGTATTGCCGAGGCGTTGACCGACGACGCTGAAATGCTCGCGGCGGTCAACGAACTGAGCGCATCGGTTTTTTGAGGTGTCTGGTGCCGGCGCCGGTCTGTCCGGGGTTTCGTTGATCCATGATTGAGCTGCCGCGCATCCCCGAGTCCGCCTGCCGCGAGGCCTGTGTCGATACGCCCGTCGACGACTACGAATTGATCGATTTCGGCAACGGCCGCAAGCTGGAGCGTTGGGGCGAGTTCCTGGTGGAAACCCGCGACCCGCTGGCCGTCGGCGAGCCGGCGAACGAAGGCTGGCAGGCCGACTGGATCTACGTTGACGAACTGGGGCACGCCGGCCAGTGGGAGCCGACCCGCAGCGGCCTGCCGCGCGAGTGGACGGTCACCGTCGGCGGAGTACGGGTACCGTGCCGCCTCGACCCGCGCGGCCGCATCGGCCTGCGCGCCCGCGACCTGTCCTGCGGGCGCTGGGTGCGTGAGCGCATCGACGGTTGTTACGACCTCGACGACCTGACCGTGCTCAACCTGTTCGGCGGCAGCGGCTATGTGACCGCCCAGGCGTTGGCGGGGGGCGCCAGTGTCGTGCACGTCGACGCCGATGCCGACACCCTGGCGCTGGCCCGGGATACCGCGGGCGTTCAGGGCGTGGAATACATCCAGGAAAATGTGATGGATTATGTCGAGGATCTGTTGCGCCGCCAGCAGCGCTTCGACATGATCGTGCTGCCGGCGCCGGCGCTGGGGCATGGTCCCAGGGGGCAGTTGTGGGACCGCGAGGTCGATCTGCCCAGGCTGGTGCGCTACCTGCCGCGCCTGATCACCGACCACTGTCTCGGCATCTGGCTGTCCACGGACGGCGGCGCCATCACCTGGAAGGCCGAGAGCCTGGGGCAGTTGCTCCAGGAAGTACTGCCCGGCTGCACCATCGAGCCGATCATTCCCGGCGTGCGCACGGCGGACGGCCGCAGCCTGGCGGCGGGCGTGGCGGCGCGCTGGTTCGATGACACCGACTTCCTGCAGACCGGCGATGTGCCCCTGACCGCCGCGCAACTCGAAGAACGCCTGGACGTGCACATGGTGTCCCTGGGCGCGGCCGAGGAACCGGCGCGTGCGCTGGCGGAGTTCAGTCGCGCGCAGCAGGACTTTGTTTTGCGCTGCGTCGGCATGGTGGCGCGCACCAGCGCCGGCATGGCGTTCAATTTCGTTTCCCATGCCGCCAGCGCCCTGCGGCTGATGGACGAGGCCGGTGTCGAGGCCTGGCTGCTGGCCTGCATGGACGTGTACGATACCCGTGGACTGCACCCGGCGGTTGCCGCCTTCAGGGATGTCGACAGTTTTGCGCGCGAATATCGCGCCCGCCGCAGCGGACTGGCGCTGGACGAGGTGGTGAACGTGCTGGAAGCCTTCGCCCATGGCCTGCACGGCCGGCGCATGAAAGTCGAGGCCGGTGAACACTGTTATACCGATACGGAAACCCTGTTTCTGCCTCCCACGCTCAGTCTGGAGGGTGACCGCGATACTCACTTCCAGCTCTACAAGGCCATGGTGGTGCACCAGTGGGCGCAGACCTGGTACGGCACCTGGCGTGTCGATATCGGCGAGGCGCTGTCCGCCTGTCCCGACTACGCCGGTGCGCTGGCCTGTTTCCATGCCCTGGAAACCCTGCGCCTGGACGCCTGCATCGCGCGCCAGTTGCCGGGCGTGTACCGGCACATGCAGGCCTTTCGCGATGCCTCGCCGGAAGATGTCGATCCGCGCTGGGCCGCTGCGCGGCAACGGCTGGGCGCGGAAGAAGCGACCGTGGAGGACAGCCTGCGCCTTGTGCCGGAACTGATCGATCTGCCCCTGCCGCCGCCCGTGCCCTACCAGGGCGTGCTGCGTCCGGCGGACGTGGCGCGGGTGCGCGAGGCACGCATCGAGGCCGATCGTCAGGCGTTCCGCCTTGGCCTGCTGAAAATGCAGCAGGACGTCGAGAAAGCGCGCGAACAGGGGAAGGACGAACGCGAGGAAGAAGCGGAGGCGAATGAGGGCGAGGAGTCGTCGCCGTTTCGGCTGCGCGAGGTCGAGTCGCAGGATACGCCGGACGGCTTCAGCTACGAGATTGAACTCGACGGCCGCCCACTGGACGTGCCGGACAACGTCAAGGGCACCATGGCGTCTATTCTCCAGGACCTTGGCGAAATCCCGGAAGACTACCTGCACGCCGCCGGCGATGGTGTGTACTACGCCGGCGAGATCGATCAGGCGGGCAGCGAGGACGTCTGGAAGGGCACCTACCACGAGGAAGGCGCGTTCCTGTACAACGAGTGGGACTACGAGCGCCAGAACTACCGCAAGAACTGGGCGGTGCTGCGCGAGATGGACGTGCACCCCAGCTACGACAGTTTCGTCAGCGACACCCTGAACAAGTATCGCGGCCTGGCCATGGAGTTGCGCCGCACTTTCGAGGCGTTGCGCGGCGAGGACAAGCTGCTCAAGAAACAGCCCTATGGCGACGACGTGGACATCGATGCGCTGGTCGAGGCGCTGGCCGACGTCAGGCACGGCGCCGAGATGACCGAGCGGCTGTTCACGCGCATGCACAAGATGGAGCGCAACATCGCCGTCATGTTCATGATCGACATGAGTGGCTCGACCAAGGGCTGGATCAACGAGGCCGAGCGCGAGGCCGTGGTGTTGCTGTGCGAGGCGCTGGAGACCCTGGGCGACCGCTACGCCATCTACGGCTTCTCCGGCATGACGCGCAAGCGTTGCGAGGTCTACCGCGTGAAGCGCTTCGACGAATCCTACGGCGAGGAGGTGCGCGCGCGCATCAGTGGCATCCAGCCCCGTGACTACACGCGCATGGGCGTTACGATTCGCCACCTGACCGGTTTGCTGAATGAGGTCGAGGCGCGCACCAAGCTGCTCATCACCCTCTCCGATGGCAAGCCCGACGACTACGACACCTACCGCGGCGCCTACGGTATAGAGGACACCCGCATGGCCCTGATCGAGGCCAAGCGCAGCGGAATCCACCCCTTCTGCATCACGATCGACACCGAGGCGCGCGACTATCTGCCGCACATGTACGGTGCCGTGAACTACGCGGTGATCGACGAGGTGCGCAAGCTGCCGTTAAAGGTGTCGGATATCTATCGGCGCTTGACGACCTAGCGGCAGAAGGCCGCCGCATCGCCCTGCAAGTCCACGGTGGCGTGCCCCGCGCCCCTGTATATTAGTAACACAATATATTGTGTTTTGCTGTTTGTCGGACCTGTCCAGCACGAGCGCCGCGCAATTTCGTTCCGGTTGGCAGGATATGTTTGTAACCCAATGTTATTCAAATAAATAAAATATTCCTCGGCGGCCATTCCTGTCGCTTGACAGGCATCGTTCCCGGCCCTAACCTTAGCGCTCGTTCACACAACATATTGTGGTTTTACCGGCAACACGCCCCAATATCTCGGGGCTGTGCACAATAGACCGGAAAATCACGAATAAAATCAAATACAAGGAGCCAGGAATCGCGATGAAATCAGTCCAGTTGAAGTCTGTTTCGACCGGCGTTGCCGATATCCCCCTGCAGGATGCCTCGATGGATATCTGGGACAAGAAGTACCGGTTAAAGCGCAAGGATGGTGTCGCTGTCGATGAAACCATCGACGATACCTATCAGCGCGTGGCGCGCGCCCTCGCCGAAGTCGAGGCGACGCCCGAGAAACAGACGCACTGGTACGAGCAGTTCCTGTGGGCGCTCCGCCACGGCGCCATTCCCGCTGGCCGCATCACGTCCAATGCCGGCGCCCTCGAACACAAGCCCGCGACTTCCACCATCAACTGCACGGTGTCGGGCACTATCCACGATTCCATGAACAACATCCTGGAGCGGGTGCACGAGGCCGGACTGACGTTGAAGGCGGGCTGCGGCATCGGCTACGAGTTCTCCACCCTGCGCCCGAAGGGCGCATACGTTTCCGGCGCCGGCGCCTACACTTCCGGTCCGCTGTCGTTCATGGATATCTACGACAAGATGTGTTTCACGGTATCGTCTGCCGGCGGCCGCCGTGGCGCGCAGATGGCCACCTTCGATGTCGGTCATCCCGACGTGATGGATTTCGTGCGCGCCAAGCGCGAGGACGGCCGCCTGCGCCAGTTCAACCTGTCGCTGCTCATCACCCGGGAGTTCATGGAGGCGGTCAGCCGCGACACCGATTGGAAGCTGGCGTTCCCGCTCAACGAGCAGGAGGTCGAGGACGACAATATCGACATCTACAACGGCGACCAGGTGGTGTGGCGCGAGTGGCCGACCACCGAGGGCTATATCAGCAACGAGGCCGGACTGGTGGCCTGCAAGGTATACCGTACCATCCGCGCGCGGCGCCTGTGGGACATGATCATGGCCTCCACCTATGACTTCGCCGAGCCGGGGTTCATTCTCATCGACAAGGTCAACGAGATGAACAACAACTGGTTCGCCGAGAACGTGCGCGCCACCAACCCCTGTGGCGAGCAGCCGCTGCCCCCCTACGGTTCCTGTCTGCTGGGCTCGATCAACCTCACCAAGTTCGTGCGCGACCCATTCACCGAGAACGCGCATTTCGACTGGGACGAGTTCCGCAAGGTGGTGTCCATCTTTACGCGCATGCTCGACAATGTGGTGGAGATCAATGGCCTGCCGCTGGAGCAGCAGCGTGACGAGATCCTGCGCAAGCGCCGTCATGGCATGGGCTTCCTGGGCCTGGGCTCCACCATCACCATGCTGCGCATGAAGTACGGCGAGCAGGACTCGGTGGCCTTTACCGAAAAGGTCAGCCGCGAGCTGGCGCTGACCGGCTGGCAGACCGCGCTGGAACTGGCCGAGGAAAAGGGCCCGGCGCCGATCCTGGAAGAGGAGTTCGAGGTAACCGCCGAGATGCTGCGCAAGCGTCCGGAGATGAAGCTGGACGGTTACGAGGTCGGCGACCGCATCAAGGGCAAGCTGCTGCACGCGCGCTACAGCCGTTACATGCAGCAGGTCAGTGAAGTTGCGCCGGAACTGGTGGAGCGCCTGGCCGAAACCGGCGCGCGCTTTACTCACCATTCCTCGATCGCGCCCACCGGCACCATTTCCCTGTCGCTGGCCAACAACGCCAGTAACGGTATCGAGCCGAGTTTTGCGCACCACTATTTTCGCAACGTGATCCGCGAGGGGCGCAAGACCAAGGAGAAGGTGGAAGTCCTTTCCTTCGAATTGCTGGCCTACCGTTCGCTGGTGAACCCCAAGGCCGCGCCGGGCAGCGACGATGAGGGCAGCCGGCTGCCGGAGTATTTCATTTCCGCCGACGACGTGACGCCGAAGCAGCACGTGGACATCCAGGCCGCGGCCCAGAAATGGATCGATTCCTCCATTTCCAAGACCGCGAACGTGCCCACCGACTACCCCTTCGACGAGTTCAAGGACATTTACCTGTACGCCTACGAGCAGGGTTTGAAGGGCTGCACCACCTTCCGTTTCAATCCGGAAGCCTTCCAGGGCGTGCTCGTGAAGGAGAAAGACCTGGAGAACACGACCTACCAGTTCACGCTGGAAGATGGCAGCGTGGTCCAGCTAAAGGGCAACGAGGAAGTCGAATACGACGGCGAGATGCACACCGCCGCCAACCTGTACGACGCCTTGAAAGAAGGTTACTACGGGAAGTTCTAGGCGCGGCGAGGGCATCAGAGGAGCGATACACATGGTTAGAAAGATCGAACAGAAAATCATCAGTTACGACGTGCTCAAGGAGGACGAGCCGGAGCAGCAGGCGGCCGCCGCCGAGCCGGCGCGGGAGGAAGACAAGGTCGTCCACCTGCACGAAAAACTGGAACGGCCGGAGATGCTGCTGGGCTCCACCTACAAGGTGAAGACGCCACTCTCCGAGCACGCCCTGTACATCACCATTAACGACGTGATCCTCAATCCGGGTACGCCGCACGAGTTGCGCCGTCCGTTCGAGATCTTCATCAACTCCAAGAATATGGATCACTTCCAGTGGATCGTCGCGCTGACCCGTATCGTGTCGGCGGTGTTCCGCAAGGGTGGTGACGTGACCTTCCTGGTGGAGGAACTGCGCTCGGTGTTTGACCCGCGCGGTGGCTACTTCAAGAAGGGCGGGCGTTACATGCCCTCGCTGGTCGCTGAGATCGGCGATGCCATCGAGTGCCATCTGCGTATGATCGGCATGCTCAAGGATGACGGCCTGGACGAGCACCAGAAGAAACTGCTGGCGGAAAAGCGCGCCCAGTTCGAGCAGGCTGGCAAGTCCGCGCAGCCCGCCGATTCCGGTGGCTTCCCGGACGGCGCCCAGTTGTGCGTCAAGTGCAATACCAAGGCTGCGATTCAGATGGACGGGTGTCTCACCTGCCTCAATTGCGGCGAGTCGAAGTGCGGGTAGGTGGTGAGTACCGCGCCACGCCGGTAGATATGTTGTCGTCCTGGGCGTGTCTCGGTGCGTCCAGGGTTTGCGGCGGTATTGCCCGTGTAACTTGTTGAACTCAGTTAAGGATTGGTTTGTATCCATGCGAAAACGAACAAACCTGCTCGATAAGGACCACTTCCTGCGCCGGCAGATGCTCGCGCACCAGGCCATACCCGGTTACTGGTACACCAACGATATCGGCCAGTTGCAGCAGGTGCGGGTGGTGTTGCACCAGGGCGACGGACCGCGCCGGGTGGTGCTGGAGAATATCAGCGGCAAGCGCCAGACCGTGGACATCGAGGGCTGGTACGCGCTGGATCTCACCCTGCACTCGCCGGGCATCGAGCGGCGCCGCGGGCGTGGCCGCCGCGACTCCGGCGAGCGTCCCTGACCCCGCTGTGGTCTTGTCGACCGTTGGCGCCTGAGCGCGCCTTATTTCTCCTGTGACGGACACGGCTTTCATCGACGGCCCCGCCGGCCGCCTGCAGATCCAGGTGAGTGAACCGGAGGGGGCGCCGCGCGCGCTGGCGGTAATCTGCCATCCGCATCCGCTGCACGGCGGCACACTGAACAACAAGATCGTTCATCAACTCGCCAAAACCTTCACCGAATCCGGCGCCGTCAGCGTGCGTTTCAATTTCAGGGGCGTGGGCGCCAGCGAGGGGCGCTATGACGAAGGGCGCGGTGAGCGTGACGACCTGCTCGCGGTGACGGCCTGGGCACGCGGGCGCTGGCCGGGGCTGCCGCTATGGCTGGCGGGTTTTTCCTTTGGCGGCTTCATCGCCATGGACGCGGTGCATGATTTGCAGCCGCAATGGCTGGTCACGGTGGCGCCGGCGGTGAACTATTTCCCCGGCCAGGGGGTGTCGCTGGCCTCCGTCGACTGGCTGCTCATCCAGGGAGATGCCGACGATATCGTGCCGTTATCGGCGGTGGAAGACTGGCTGGCACAGCACGATCTGCACCCGCGCCTGGTGCGCGTCGAGGGCGCGGGCCACTTTTTCCACGGCCAGCTCAACACCCTGCGCGACATTGTGAAACGTCACGCGCCCGGTGCGGCGACCAGCGATTGATCAGTGTTGCCGTTGTTTCCGTGCGAAGCGGAACACTTCCGTGGCGGAACTGAAGGTCTTGGGAATGATCCGCTCGTTGATGCTGCACGACCAGTAGGCCGGCAGGTAGCCTCCCTTGAACACTGGATTGGCGCTGACAGTCGCGCCATTGATGCGTTTTTCGACTTTCGCGTTCATTGTTTCACCGCTTTTGTTGTTGGTTATCAATCGAGCAAGCGACGTGCCATCTTCTGCAATGCCTTGAATTTGCAATGGATGCCGGAAACGACCGGCATTCCTGGTGTGCTGTCCGAGGGCAAAGTGTAAGAAATACCAACTGTACCACAGCGCTTTTCGGGGTCAATATTCCCATAACTCATTGATATCCGGTCTATTACGGGTTTTTCTGTCAGCGGGCCGGGGTGTCGGGATTCCCGACGCCCGTGGCACCGCGCCGGATGTCCGGTGCGCGCGAGACGTGCGGCCATGCCGTGGTGCCGGCAGGGGACGGCGGCGCGCAGAAAGGGCATAATCAGCCGAACGCACGCCCGGTGGCCACAAGCAGCCTTATGTACGAACAGTATTTCGGACTCACAGAACGCCCGTTTTCCATCGCGCCCGACCCGCGTTTTCTCTATATGAGTCAGCAGCATCGCGAGGCGCTGGCGCACCTGTTGTACGGGGTGGGCGAGGGCGGCGGTTTCGTGCAGCTCACCGGCGAGGTGGGCACCGGCAAGACAACTATCTGCCGCTGCCTGCTGGAGCAGGTGCCCGAGCACGTCGACGTGGCCCTGATCCTCAACCCGCGTGTCACCGCCATGGAACTCCTCGCCAGCCTGTGCGACGAGCTGGGCATTGACTACGCGCGCGATACCACCAGCATCAAGCTGCTTACCGACGTGCTCAACGCGCATCTGCTTGAAACCCACGCGCGCGGCCGGCGCACCGTGCTGATCATCGACGAGGCGCAGAATCTTGCCGCCGACGCCCTGGAACAGGTGCGCCTGCTCACCAATCTGGAAACCACCCGGGAAAAACTGTTGCAGATCGTGCTGATCGGGCAGCCCGAACTGCGCACGCTGCTGGCGCGCGACGACCTGCGCCAGCTTTCGCAACGTGTTACCGCCCGCTATCACCTGGAGCCTATTCAGCGCCAGGAGACGGCGGCCTATATCCGCCATCGTCTGCAGGTGTGCGGTGCCGGCGAAGAGATCTTTAACGACGCGGCCATCGACCTGGTGCAAAAGCTTTCCGGCGGTGTGCCGCGCCTGATCAACGTGCTCTGTGACCGCGCCATGCTCGGCGCCTATGTCGAGGGCAAGCGCCGCATCGACGCGCCGATCGTGCTGCGCGCCGCCCGCGAGGTGTTGCCGGAAGAAGGACTGGAGGCGCCGTCGCGGCGCGGCTGGCGCTGGCTGGGCGCGGCCGTGGCGCTGGTGTTCATGGGGGCGTTCGCCGTCGGCTACTGGCGCGCGCCCGTGTCGCAGCCGGCGCAGGTGGAGACCGGTGCCGACTCACCGTCTTCGGCAGCCGGAGTGGCCGAGCCGGCGCCGCCCGTCGCTGGCGGCGGGGGCGAGACCGTGGATGAAAGTGTTGCGCCGGTGGCAGCCGCTGTTGTGGAAACCACCGCGCCGGCGCCGGTCGGTTCGCCGTCTCCCGTCGGGGTGGTGGGGGACGAATCGACAGCCGGGCACCCGGCGACTGAAACCGTGGCGGCGCAACCCGCGCCGGAGGTGCCGGCGGGCCGGCAAAGTCTTTCGCGGCAACTCGGCGCGGCGGGGCCCGACGCGGCAGCCTGGGCCTGGTCCGGGTTGTTCGGACTGTGGGGCGTCCAGTCCGGCGCCATCAACGATGCCCAGGCCTGCGCCGCCGCGCCGGCGGACGGGCTGCGCTGCCTGCTGGGCAGCGGCACCCGCACCGTGTTGCAATACTATGACCGCCCGGCGGTGTTATTGCTGGTCGGCCCCGGCGGTCGCCGCGTGCCAGTGCTGTTGCGCAACATTCATGGCAGTTACGCCCTGCTGGAGATCGACGGCCAGCCGGTCGAGGTGCCCGTGGGCACCCTGGAGCGGCACTGGTTCGGCGAGTACCGCCTGTTGTGGAAGACACCGCCCGGCGGCAGCGCGGTGCTGCGTCCCGGTGACCGCGGCAGCGACGTGCAGTGGCTGCGCGAGAAACTGAAACAGGCCACCGGCCTGGCTTCCATTGCGCCGGACCCGATGCTGTTTGACGAAGGGCTCAAGCGTCTGGTGCAGGACTTCCAGCGCAGCCGTGAACTGGACGCCGATGGCGTGGTGGGCGCACGCACCATTATTCACCTGAACAACCTGTCACCGCGGGCGGGCGTGCCCCGCCTGTTGGTTGACGCCGGATCATAGGTCGTCATGTCGTATATTCTCGAGGCACTGAAAAAAGCGGAACAGCAACGTGAACTGGGGGAGGTTCCGCGCATCGACAGCGAGCACGGGAGGCCCGTGGCCGGCCGTTCGTCGCGCTGGGGGTTGATCGGCGTGCTGGCACTGCTGGTCAATGCCGGAGTCCTGCTGGTGCTGTTCTGGCCGTCGGCGGACGCGCCGCGCATAACCCCGGCGCGGCAGGCCGACAGCGGAAATGACGCCGGGCCGGTGGTGGCACACGCGCAGCCGCAGCCGGCGCGGCCTGTGCCCGCTCCCGCCGCGCAAGCTGCGCCGTCCGTTGCGCCTGTCATGCCTCCCGCGCCAGCGATCCGCGCCCCCGCGCCAACCGTCACCACGCCACCCGCCACCTTTTCACCGCCGGCGCGCCTGGTTCCCGCCCCACGTTCCGCGCCGGCCCGGGTTACGCCGCCGCCCGTCGTTTCCCCTCCTGTAGTGACACCGCCGCCGCCCGAGTCCTACCGGCCCGCGCCCGTGGCGGCCGCGCCGGACGTGTCCGGCCTGCCGGTCTGGCCACAGGTGCCGGCGGCCATCTTCCAGCGCCTGCAGGATGGACTTCGGCTCGACGTCCATGTCTACAGCGAGCGCGTGGCGGACCGCTTCGTGCTGATCAACCTGCAAAAGTACCGCGAGGGTGAAAGGTTACAGGAAGGCCCCGTGCTGGACGCTATAACCCCGGAGGGCGCGGTGCTTTCCGTGCAGGGCAGTCGTTTCCTGCTGCGTGCGCAATAACAACCGGACAAGAAGGTGGTTTTTGATTTGATAAAGGTATTCACGCGCCTGCGGCGCACCGCCCGTTTCCTTTCCGCCGCCTGGCGGCTGCTTTTGCCACTGGGCGCGGGGTTTGCCGTCCCGGCCCAGACGGCGCAGGCCGATGGCCTGACGCGGCCGGGTGCCACCGACCAGCTCATCGTTCATTTGCGCGACACGGGCGGCCCCCGCATCGCGGCGGCGCCGGCCGATCCCGTCGCCGGTTTGACCTTGCCCGACGGGACACCGCTGACCTTCGTGCGCCGCCTCGACAGCGGCGCGCTGGTGGTGCGTCTGCCTGCAAAGGTCAGCCAGGCGCGGGCCGAGGCGCTGGTCGCGGCCTTGTCGCAGAATCCGTCGGTCGAGGCGGCACAGGTCGACCGGCGTTTCTACCCGGCGCTGGTGCCCAACGACCCTCAGTATGCGCGCCAGTGGCACCTGTTCGAGGATACGGCGGGCATTCGCCTGCAGGATGCCTGGGACCGCGAAACCGGTTCCGCGGACGTGGTGATCGCCGTCATCGATACCGGTATTCTGCCGCACGCGGAGCTTGCGTCGGCGCGTATCCTGCCCGGTTACGACTTCATTTCGGATGTCTTTACCGCCAACGATGGTGATGGCCGCGATCCCGATCCGGTGGACGCGGGTGACGCGGTACTTGCTGGCGAGTGCGATGCGGCGACCAACGACCCGCCCGCCGACAAACCCAGTTCCTGGCATGGTCTGCTGGTTACCGGCATCATGGCGGCCACAGCCGATAATGGAAGCGACATAGCCGGGGTGAACTTCGCCTCGCGCATTCTGCCGCTGCGTGTGCTCGGCAAATGCGGCGGACAGGTGTCAGACATCATTGCCGCGATCCGCTGGGCGGCCGGCCTGCCAGTGTCCGGGGTGCCCGCGAATCCCACGCCCGCCCGGGTCATCAACCTGAGCCTGGCCGGGGCCGGCAATTGCTCGCGGGAAGAGCAGGACGCTATCAACGACGCCGTTGCCGCCGGTGCGCTGGTGGTGGTCGCTGCCGGCAACGACGGTCGGGATGCCGCCAGTTACAGCCCGGCCAACTGCGCCAACGTCATGGTGGTGGGGGCGCTGGCGCGCGACGGCAGCCGCGCATCCTACACCAACGTCGGCTCGGTGGTCGATCTGGTGGCGCCCGGCGGTGACGGGCCGGCGGATACCGACGACATCCTTAGCTTGTGGAACGATGGCGTCACCACCGCGGGCGCCGATATCCTGGCGTCCACCCAGGGCACCAGCTTTACCACCGCCCAGGTCTCCGGGGTCGCGGCGTTGATGTGGGCCGTCAACAGCACACTGGAACCGGGCCAGGTGCACGATATCCTGCGCCTTACAACGCGCGATTTCCCCGATGCCAGTTGTAACACCAGCCTGTGCGGCACCGGCCTGCTGGACGCCAGCGCGGCGCTGGCGGGGGCGGCCGACCCGACATCGGTCCTGCCCGCCTCCATTGCTGGAGGCGGCGGTGGCGGTGGTGGCTGCACCCTGGGCGCGGAGACGGCGACCGACCCGCTGCTGTTGTGGCTGGCGTTGATCGCCGCGCTTGCGCTGCGCCGGGAAAAGCGCGAGGGTCGGTAACATGTTGCGCGCCATTCGTGATTTTTTCCGTGAACGTATCGACACCGGTGACGGTGGCGGGCACGACCAGCATGCTTTGCAACTCGCGACCGCGGCCTTGTTGTTCGAGATGCAGCGCGCGGATTTCGAGGAAAACGAGGCCGAACGTGAGGTGCTGGAGCGGGTGCTGCAGCAGACCTTTGCCCTGGGACGTGACGAGACCCGGGAACTGGCCCGCCTGGCGCAGCGCGAGTCGAAGGATTCCGTTTCGCTGTTCCAGTTTACGCGGCTGATCAACGCGCATTTCTCCGCGGAAGAGAAAGTACGGGTGGTGGAGATGCTGTGGCAGGTGGCCTACGCCGACGGCCGCATCGACCGCTACGAGGAAGCGCTGGTGCGCAAGATCGCGGACCTGATCTACGTGCCACACCGGGACTTCATCCGCGCGCGCCACCGGGTTCAGGAGGCGCAATAAAAAAGGCAGCCGTTCGGCTGCCTTTTCAATGTGTTACCAGGTGTGTCCTGGTTACACCATGTCCTTGAGACCCTTCAGGGGAAGAACCTTGACCACGTTGCGGGCCGGCTTGGCCTTGAAGGTCATGGGTTCGCCGGTGAACGGATTGACGCCCTTGCGTGCCTTGGTGGCGGGCTTGCGGACAACCTTGATTTTCATCAGACCGGGGACGGTGTAGACACCCGGGCCGCTGCGCTTGATGTCGCGCTTGATGAGCGCGGTGAGTGCTTCGAATACGGCGCCAACATCTTTCTTTGTCAGGCCGGTTTTGTCTGCGATATAAGTGAACGTTTCAGCCTTCGTCGTAGGTTTCTTTACCGCCTTTGCAGCAACCTTCTTTTTGGCGGTCTTCTTGGCAGCTTTTTTCTTTACGGCCATTCAATGTGCTCCTTTCGAAATTGTTGGCAGAGAACTAACGGCGCAACCATAGCACAAAGAAAAAAAAGTGAAACCCCTTTTTGATTTCGTGCCTGCTATTCCAGACTCAAATGGATGTGGCATCCATCATGCAAAGAAAACGACGGGGTTTGCGGAGGTGGTTCAATGCAGGCGGGCGCCGGGTGGCGCGGGCTCGTCGATGTCGTCTGCATCGTCCTCCTCGGGGCAGGGTGAGGCATGGTGATGAATCATGCGCCAGCTGCCGTCGATCAACTGGTAGATGTTGGTGGCGATGACCGCCGGCCAGTCGTCATCGTCGTCGGGGGTGCTGAGGTGCTGGTAGAGCACGTGAACCGCCAGCAGCGCGTCTTGCGTGCGGCGCACGGTGGACAGACGGAAGCGTACCCGCAGGCCACCGTCGAATATGTCGCGCCAGCTTTCCTCCACCGCTTCGTATCCTTGTGCACGGTCCGCCATGGGATGGATGCATTCCACGAAGCCGCGATTTGCCCACACCGCCATCATCGCGCCCAGGTCGGCGTTGCTGAATGCATCGTAGAAAGCCTGCTCGGCTTCCTCGGGAGTGGAAAACACGGGATCGGTCATGACGCGCGCTATGGTACCAGTCTCCGGGGACGGCGCAATCGGTGTGAAATCTTTAGCAAATTCATGTTTTTCCGATGCCGCCGCCGGCTAAGTTTTCGCTCCCGTTTGCCGATACCAGTCAGGTGCGCGGCATGCCTTGCGTGCGGCGCATGACACCACGTTTTTCCGGATACCGGCAACCCGACCAGCAGCAGGATCACAGGCATACCATGGGAGCGGCAAAAAAACTCTTGGACAAGAAGACGTTAAAGGATCTCGTCCCGCTCAATGCGTTGTCAGCCGTTCATCTCGAGGAAATTTCCCGCAAGGCCATCATCGAAACGGTTCGTTCCGGGCGTTACGTATTCAAGCTTGGCGACCGCGATTACCAGTCCGTCTACCTGCTCGAGGGCAAGGTCGAATTGATCGACGGCAACCGGGAGGTGGTCGGCACCGTGGTGGGCGGTTCCGACGCCGCGCGGCACCCGCTGGCTCACAAGCAGCCACGTCAGATCGCCGCGCGCGCCTCCGGCAGCGTGACCGTCGCGCGCATCGATTCCAGCCTGCTCGACGTGTTGCTGACCTGGGACGAATCCTCTGGCTATGACGTCGTGGAGATCGGCGCCGACGACGACGGCGACTGGATGACGCGGATGTTGCAGTCGCAGGCATTCCTCCAGTTGCCACCGTCAAATATTCACCAGTTGCTCATGCGTCTGCAGCCGGTCAACGCCCGCGCCGGTGACGTGATTGTGCGTCAGGGCGACGATGGCGATTATTTCTACATCGTCAAGTCCGGCCGCATGGCGGTGAGCCGCAAACCTTCCGCGCGCAGCAAGGACGTGCTGCTCGCGGAACTCGGCGAAGGCGCCTGTTTTGGCGAGGAGGCGCTGGTGTCGGGTTCGCGCCGCAACGCGACCGTGACCATGCTCACCGACGGTTCCCTGATGCGCCTGTCCAAGGAAGATTTCGACGAGTTGTTGCGCACGCCGCTGGTGCACGAAGTCGATTACGCGCAGGCCTGCAAGCTGGTCGAGGAAGGCGCCGAATGGCTCGACGTGCGCCTGCCAGGCGAGTACGCCAACCAGTGCATTCCCGGCAGCCGCAACCTGCCGCTGTCGGCGTTGCGCGAGCAGGCTGGCAGCCTCGATGCCGGCCATCGTTACATCGTGTGTTGCGATACCGGCCGCCGCAGCGCGTCGGCAGCCTTCATTCTCAGTCAGCATGGTCTGGACGTATACACGCTGGCCAAGGGCCTCGCCGAGGTGCCGACCGAGGAACTGAGCGGAGACGCGGTTACGCCGGCTGAGGAGGACAAGCTGGTGCGCGACGCCGAAATTCTGCCCTTCGAGCAGGATGGCGCGGCGGCTGCCGCCGTCGAGGCCGCGGAGAAAGAACTTGCCGCGCGTGAACAGGAGCTGCAACGGGAGATAGCGGTATTGCGCGAGCAGCTGGAAGCCAGCGAGGCCGCCGGTCGCGAGCACCGGGACGAGGCCGACGCCCTGCGCGAGCGTGTCGCCGGCCTGGAAGCCAGGTTGCAGGACGCCGAAACGCAGCGTGGCGCGCTGGACGCGCAGCTACAGGAGGCGCGGCAACTTGCGGAGTCCGCCCGCGAGGCCGGGAAGGCCCGCGACAAGGCGCTGACACAGTTGCAGGACGACCTCGAGCGTGTCCGCGAGGATTACCAGCAGCTCGGGCAACGGACCAGTGCCGTGGCCGGCGAGCGCGACGAGGCCAACCGCAAGCTGGAGAAAGCGCTGACGGAGCTGAACGACCTGAAGGCCCGGCTCGACAGCCAGCAGGGTGAGGTCAGCGAGCAGTTGCGGGTGTTGCGGGAACAACTTGAGGCGCGCGGCCGGGAACTGGAAACGGAGACGGCGCGCCGCGCGGAGCTGGAGCCGCGTCTGGCGACCGCCGAGGAAGCGCTTGCCAGCGCCAGCACCTCGCTGGCCGCGGCCGAGGCGCGCGAAACCGAATTACTGGCGCGTATCGAAGCGCTGGAGACGCAGCAGGCCGAGGTGGAGCAACAGGCCGGTGAGCAGGCCGCGCAACAGCAGGAGGCGTTCGACGCCGAGCGGGCGGTGCTGGAGGAACAGTTGCGAACCTTGCGCGAGGAGCTGGAAGGCCGGCAGCACGAGCACCGCGAAGCCCTGCGGCGCACTGAACAGGAAAAGCATGAGGCAGTGCAAGCGCTGGCGCGCGAGAAACAGGAAACCCTCGAACAGATTGAACAATTGAAGCGCGAATACAGCGAGGCGCTGGACCGGGCGGACAGTGAAAAACAACAGGCCCTTGAACGGCTTGAGCGGGAAAAGCAGGACGCTCTCGATCAGGCCGCGCAGGAAAGGCAGGACGTGCTGGAGCAGCTCGAGCAGGAGCGGCAGGCGCATCGGCAGGCGCTGGAACAGGCGCGAGCTGAATCGGCGTCGTCGGTCGAGGCGCTGGAGGCCGGGTTCCGCGAGCAGCGCGAGGCCCTGGAGGCACGGATCGCGGAGCTCGAACAGGCCGTGCTCGAAAAGGATACGCTGGCCGAACAACTGCATGCGCGAGAGCAGGCGCTGACCGATGCCCGACAGCAGGCCGGGGAAGCGCTCGAACAGCTCGACGCGCAGGCCCGGGAGCTGGATGCGCTGCGCCAGTCGCTGGAGGAAGCGACGGGTGAGCGGGATGCGTTGCAGACCTCGCTGGATGAAAAGGGTGAGCGCGAACAGCAGCTTGAACAGCAGCTTGGCGATCTCGAACAGCAGATGCAGGCGCGGGAGGCGGAGTTCGAGTCCGACCTCGGCAGTGCGCGGGAGGCCATGTCGCGTGCCCAGACCGAACTCGACAACCTCAAGCGGGAACAGCAGCGTGTGCTGGAGCGGCTGCGCAAGTCCGAGGAGGCGCTGGAGCGCGAGCGGCACGACCGCGAGGACGAGGTGCGGCGCCTGCACCGCGAGATGAAGGAGGCCGCCGGTGGTTCAGCCGAAGGCCTGGCGGAAGAACTGGAAACCCTCCAGAAACAACTGGCGGACGCTGCCCGCCTGCGTGACGACCTGGAGATCAAACTCGGCGAGCGCAGCGCCCAGTACGAGGAAGCGCAGGAACGCGCCGAGCAGGTTGCGCGCCAGCTCGAACTGGCAAGGCAGAGCGCCCGTGAAGCGGAGCAGCAGCTTCTCGAGGCCACGCGTGCGGCCAACGAGGAAATGGAAATTCGCCTGCGCACCGAGCAGGGTATCCAGGAGGACTTGCGCAAGGCGCTGGAAACCGCCGAACGCGAGCGCAACGCCCACCAGGAAACCATCACCGTGATCCAGCAGGAACTGGAGGAACTGCGCGAGGCCTGGCAGCAGGCCCGACAGGCCCAGGAGGCGGGCGCCGGGGCGCAGACCCGCGTAGAGGAACTGGAAGCGGTTCTGGCTTCCGCGCAGGGCGAGCGGGATGCCGCGCTGGCCTCCGTCGACTCGCTGCAACGTGAGCTGGACCAGTTGCGCGCGGAGTCGGAGGTTCGGCGCGGGCTGGATGACATGCTGGCCGGTGGCGCGGACGACGACGCGGAAAACGAGGCGTTGCAACAGGCCAAGCAGAATGTCGAAGTGGCGGTGCGCCTGCGTGCGCAGGCCGAGGCCGAGGCGGCGGCCCTGCGCGCGCAGGTCGAGGAACTGAAGGCGCAACTGGAACACGCCGCCTCGGATATTCCCATGCCGGTGATACAGGACACTGCGATCCCCTCGCTCGACGAGGACCCGGCGCACGCGCCCGATCATGCGGAGGCCGTTGCCGCGGACAGCACGCCGGAGGCGGCCCTGCTGCCGGAGGAGCCGTCGGACGAGTCCGTGCCCGATGTCGTGCCGGCATCGCCACGCGCCGCCTCCGGCGGGTTGCTGAAAGGCCTCGCGGCGGGTTTGCTGGTCGGGGCGATGGCTGCCGGCGGCGTGTACTTCTGGAAGACCGGCGGCCAGGCTGCCGATGCCCTGCCGGTGTCGGCGGGCGCCGCGCCGGTCGAGGCGTCAAAAGCCACCGTGCCCAAGGCAGGCGCATCGAAGTCAGCCACGCCGAAGCCCGAGCCTGAAACGGCGCCCGGGAGCATCGCCCGGAAGCCCGAACCGCATACCGCGCCGGTGGAGGCGGCCGGGCCGAAATCCCCGGTGGCGCCGTCCAGACCCGAGAAGGCGGCCGCGTCCGGCGATGGGGCCGGCAACGGCAAAACGGTAACGGACACCGCCGTACCCGCCGCCGCACCCTTCATGCGAGGCATGCCGCAGCCGTCTGCCCGGCTGCCGGCCTCGCAAGCCGAGACAGCCCCGCGGCCGGCCGATGAGCCGGCGCCCGTTCCCGAACCTCGGGCGCCGGTTGCCGGGGAAACCATGGTAAAACAACCGGCCGGCCGTTTCCGCGACCGGCTGGCCAGCGGCGGCCGGGGTCCGGAGATGGTGCGCTTCAACGCGGACCGTTTCCTGATGGGCGCCAGCCGCGTGTCGCAACGCTTCGAGGAACGTCCGCAGCATGAAGTGAGTCTGGACGGTTTTGCCATGTCCGCCCATGAAGTCACCTTCGACCAGTACGATGCTTTTGCGCGCGCCACGGGCCGCAGTCTGCCCGATGACCGGGGCTGGGGTCGCGGCTCCCGGCCGGTGATCAACGTGAGCTGGGAGGACGCGCGCGCCTACGCCGGCTGGTTGTCGGCGCAGACCGGCGCCCGCTACCGCCTGCCGACGGAGGCGGAGTGGGAGTTCGTGGCGCGCTCCGGCACCGGTACACGCTACTGGTGGGGCGACAGCATCGGGCAGGGCAAGGCCAACTGCTTTGATTGTGGCAGCCCCGATGGTGGCCTCAGGTCGTCGCCGGTGGGCAGTTTCGCCGCCAGCCCCTGGGGCGTCCACGACATGGCCGGAAACGTGCGCGAGTGGGTGCGGGATTGTTATGTGCCCAACTACAAGCAGGCGCCGGTGGACGGAAGCGCCGTCGAGGTCGACGGCTGCCGCGCTCGCGTGGTGCGCGGTGGCGCCTATTCCACGCCGTCCAGCCAGTTGCGCAGCAGCAGTCGCGGCAGCATGGCTGCATCCAGCCGCGTGGACAATCTCGGCTTCCGCGTGGTGCGCGAAAACTGAGTTTGAGTTTGCGCGCCGGACTGCCTAAGCTGTCGTCACATGACGCGCTGGGTGAAAATCTGTGATCTTCCTGACATGCGGGACAGGGACTCCCGTGGCTTCAGCGTGACGACTTCACAAGGGGTGGTGGACCTGTTCCTGGTGCAACGCGACGGGGCGATCCACGCCTACCTGAACCAGTGTCCGCATACCGGGGGGCCGCTCGACTGGGTGCCGGACCGTTTTCTCGATCTCGACAGGGTGTACATCCAGTGTGCGACGCATGATGCGCGCTTCCGTATCGAAGATGGTTTGTGTGTGGCGGGCCCCTGTTCGGGAGACCGGCTGAAGCCGGTCGAGATCCGGGTGGACGAGGGGCAGATCCTGATGCGCGACGCGCCGGAGACAGGCGGCTGAGGCCGCCGGACCCGGGTCAGTCTTCCAGTGTGCTCAGCAGGGTTTCGAGAGCCGCCGCAGGCAGGTGGTGGCGGTTGTCGGCCGGGCGGGCTTCAAGCGGCACGGTTTGCAGTGCCGGCTGCGGGTGGTACACGTCCTGTCGGCCGGGTTCCGCAACGGGTTCGTTCCGGCGCGCCGGCTGTTCTTCAAACGTTCCGCTTGCCATGTCCATGATGTACGCCATGGTACACCTCCCGTGGTGATGGTGGCTGTGATACAGCCTTCATGAATGCTATCGGCGTCGCGGTACAAACATTAACCCCGCTTTTTTCGTCCGCCGGGCCAGTGGCTTAGGTCCGGCGCACAGCAAAAAGCGCCCGGTGGGGCGCTTTTTGAGAGGGTTGTGGCATCGATCAGGGGAAGGCCGGAATGGTGGGCTCCACGCCGTGCATGTCTGCCTCCGGGTGGTGGCGCTTGATCATGCGGGTGATGGTCTCGACCTTGTCCTTGGGGACATCCACCATCATCAGGATCTGCCCCTCGGCCACGGCCTTTTCAAAGGCCTTGAGCTGGCTGTTGGGAATATCCATGCCAATCATGCCGGATACCCATGCGCCGATCACGGCGCCTGCGAGCGCCAGCACCAGGACGGTCCAGCCGCCGACCGGTATGCCTTCGGGCGCCAGGCCCGTCAGCACAAGGCCTGCCAGAATGCCCGTGGCGCCGCCCACCGCGAGGCCGGTTTCGACGCCGTGCACGAAATCGCTGCGCTGGAACAGGCCCGCGCGCGGCAGGTCACCGAGGCGAGTGTCGTCGTTGGCCAAGACATGGATATGCTGGGCGTCGATCCGTTCCAGCAGCAGTTCGTCCACCACCTGGCGGGCACGCGCTACACTGGGCAACAGGAAATAGAGTCTGCGTCTCATACCAGTACCTCCTTACCCGTCATGGGGTTATTGTCGGGTTATACGGTTGGACCCCCTGAAACCAGTATAGTTGTCTTTGCCGCGTTGTCAGATGAAGTTGCGATCCATGCGGTCGAGTTGCATCATCCAGTCCTCGGTTTCCAGCCACAGTTCCGTGTTGCCGGCGTCTTCCGGGGAGACGTCCATGGAACCGCTCCAGTCCTCCGGTGGTTCGACCGGTTCGGGTCGCATCGATTCCCAGGTTTCGCGGTCCAGTTCCTCGATGGTGCCATCGTAGTACTGGAGTTCCAGCGTTTCGTCGTTGTCGTCCCTGGCGACCACTTCGAACGCATCGCCAAGCGGTGATTTGTACCAATTGCCGATTCTCGGTGAAGGCTCGGGTGTCATAACGGTTTACCTCCTCGATCAAACTGCTGATACTTGGCGCCACGGAGTCGCGGGCGATGAGGTGCGGCGGGGCGTGTTTCGGTGATGGAAGCGGGTCGTGCCGCGTCGCGGTTTCCGCAGCCCTGTCTTGCTTTATAGGCGCATAAAATCAGGTTTGCAACGAAAGAAAATTGACGCTTTCCGAGGGTACGAAATGAGTTTGAAAATTGTTGTGGTCGATGCCGGAAGACTTCCCCGGGACGTCGAATTTCCGCCGCTGGATATCCCCAAATACGGTTGGGAAGAATACCCTGGCCTGGATGCGGAAGGCATGGCGGAGCGCTGTTGGCGGGCCGATGTGGTCGTTTCGTTCGGCGAGGCTATCTCCGGGGATTTGCTGAAAAAAATGCACCGGCTCGGACTGTTGATCACGGTTGGCGAGGCTTGTGGGCGGCTCGACCAGGCGGCCGCGGTGGCGCAGGGCGTCGAGCTTCTGGCGTTTCCGGACAGCGATTGTACGGACCCGGACGACGCACAGGATGTCTGCAACCGGATCGTGGCCGCGATCGAGCACTACGTGTCTGGCGGCGAGGCGGACAGGGAGCAGGCATGAGTTGGTGGGGCAAACTGCTGGGCGGCGCGTTCGGTTTCATGCTGGGCGGGCCGCTGGGCGCGCTGATCGGCGCCGCCTTCGGCCACAACTTCGACAAGGGCCTGGGCAGTATCGGCGACGACTTCGCGCCCGGCGCCCAGGAGCGCGTGCAGACGGCGTTCTTTACCACCGTGTTCTCGGTGATGGGCCATCTCGCCAAGGCCGATGGCCGGGTTTCGCAGCACGAAATCCAGATGGCGCGCGAGATCATGCAACAGTTCAATCTCGACGCCGAGCGCCGCAAGGTTGCCATCGAACTGTTCAACCAGGGCAAGCGGCCCGACTTTCCGCTTGACGAGGTGCTGGCGCAGTTCCGCCAGGAATGTCACCGGCGCCGCAACCTGATGCAGATGTTCGTCGAGATCCTGATGCACGCCGCCTACGCAGACGGCGAACTGCACGCCGGCGAACGCCAGGTGCTGGAACGGGTGCGCGAGGCGCTGGGCTTTTCGCCGGAGGTGTTCCGGCATATCGAGGCGATGGTGCGCAATGCGCGGCACTTCGCCGGTGGCGGCGCGCCGGATGCGTCGCCGCGCGACGTGTTGCGGGAGGCCTACGAAATTCTCGGTGTCGACGCATCCGCCAGCGACGCCGAGGTGAAGAAGGCCTACCGCCGGCTGATGAACCAGCATCACCCCGACAAGCTGGTATCGAAAGGCCTGCCCGAGGAGATGATCAGGCTGGCGACGGAAAAGAGCCAGGAAATCCGCAAGGCCTACGACACCGTGCGCAAGGCGCGCGCCGCCAGTCGCTGAAAGTCGCGCCCGCTGTTCGCGGGGTCAGGCGAAGCGCCCGCCGGCGGCGACCGCGATCACCAGGACGCCCAGCAGCAGGTTGATGCCGACGATGCGGCGGATGCGGTTGAGTTGTTTGCCGGCTTCCGGCCACTGTTCGGTGATCACCGCTTCCTTCAGACGCCGGAAAGGCGCGAAATACAGGTGCAGGTAGAGCAGGATCATCAGCCAGCCGAGGCCCTGCATGATATGGATGTGCAGGCCGACCGCGTTCATGCCCCCGAACAGCCGGAACACCAGCCAGTAGCCGCTCAGCGGCAGCAGGGTGATGCACACCCATACCCAGGGAAAGAAGCGTTTGAACACGCCTGCCCACAATTTCAGGCGCCGGGGGGGCTCGAACTGTTGCACGGCCACCGGGCGCAGGATCTGGTGCGCGAAGAACATGCCGCCCACCCAGAGGACGGCTGACAGGATATGCAGGACAATGGCGACGCTGTGTGGACTCATGAGAATGTCGGCTCGGTTGGCGTGGATCGGGTGCCGGCGGAAAAGATCAGCCGGTCCAGCAGCTTAAGCGAGTGTGGCATGACAGTATCCCCCTGGCTGGTGTGGATTGGGGCGCAAATCGCGCGCCCGGGCTGAAATCATGGCGCGCTTCCGGTAAAGTGCGCGGTCTTGATTTCACAGCAGTTTACACAGTTAACGAGGCCCGGATTATGCCAGATTACAAGATCGCACCGTCTATTTTGTCAGCCGACTTCGCCCGGCTGGGCGAGGAAGTCGATAACGTCCTCAAGTCCGGGGCCGATATCGTGCACTTTGACGTGATGGACAACCACTATGTGCCCAACCTCACCATCGGTCCGCTGGTGTGCGACGCGTTGCGCAAGCACGGTGTCACCGCCGAGATCGACGTGCACCTGATGGTGAAGCCGGTGGACCGCATCATCCCCGACTTTGCCAGGGCCGGCGCCAGTTACATTACCTTCCACCCCGAAGCCAGCGAGCATATCGACCGCACGCTGCAGCTCATCAAAAACGAAGGCTGCAAGTCGGGCCTGGTATTCAACCCGGCCACGCCGCTGGATTACCTGACCTATGTACTGGACAAGGTCGACATGGTGCTGCTGATGTCGGTCAACCCGGGCTTCGGCGGTCAAAGCTTCATTCCCGCCACCCTCGACAAGTTGCGCGAGGCGCGCAAGATTATCGACGCTTCGGGACGTGACATTCGCCTGGAGATCGACGGTGGCGTGAAGGTCGACAACATCCGCGAGATTGCCGAGGCCGGCGCAGATACCTTCGTGGCCGGTTCCGCCGTGTTCGGCGCCGCCAATGCCGACGATCCCAACACCTACGATTCCGTGATCAAGGCCTTCCGCGAGGAATTGGCGAAAGCGGCCAAGTAAGGCTCTGGCGCAGACATGGGACTGAAAAAACCTGACATGATTCTCATCGACGTGGACGGCACGCTGGTCGACAGCGTGCCGGACCTGGCCTATTGTGTCGACGAGATGATGAAACAGCTTGGCCGCGAGCCCTGGGGCGAGACCCGGGTGCGTGACTGGGTCGGCAACGGTGTGGAGCGCCTGGTGCGCCGCGCCCTCATCGGTCAGCTCGACGGCGAGCCGGACGAGGCCGAGTTCGAGAAGGCCTACCCGATCTTCCTCGACCTGTACGCGGACAACACCTCGAAGCGCTCGTTGCTGTACCCGGGCGTGAAGGAAGGCCTGGACTTCCTGCGCGCCTCCGGCTACCCGCTGGGCTGCGTGACCAACAAGGCGGCGCAGTTCACCATTCCGCTGCTCAAGGATCTCGGGATTTACGACTATTTCGGCATTGTGGTCAGCGGTGATACTCTGGAACACAAGAAACCGCACCCGGGCCCGTTGCTGCATGCGGCGGAATTCTTTAAGGTTAGTCCCGAGCGCTCGCTGATGGTCGGTGACTCGATCAGCGACGTAAAGGCCGCGCGCGCGGCGGGCTTCCAGATTGCCTGCCTGCCGTACGGCTACAATCACGGCGTCGACATCCGCACCGCGGAGCCCGACGTGGTGATCGAGACCCTGGCCCATCTGAAAGGCGAACTCGAACAGGCGGCATGATGATCACCGTGGAGACACACAGGTACCGCAGAAAGGAGCGATGGTGGCGTTGAACCACTGTCGATAACTGCTTTCGTGTACCCAAAATGTCTCAACGGTGAGGACCATGACTCCTGAACAATTCGAACAACTGGCCAGCGAGGGATACAACCGTATCCCGGTGACCCGTGAGGTGCTGGCCGACCTCGACACCCCCTTAAGCACCTACCTGAAGCTCGCCAGCGGGCCGTATTCCTACCTGTTCGAGTCCGTGCAGGGCGGCGAAAAGTGGGGGCGCTATTCCATCATCGGCCTGCCCTGCCGCACCGTGCTGCGCGTGTACGGGCAGCGCATCGAGGTGCGCACCGACGGTGAACTGGTGGAAACCGCGGAAAGCGACGACCCCCTGCGGTGGGTCGAGGATTTCCAGGCGCGCTTTCGTGCCCCTGACCTCGACGGTCTGCCGCGTTTCGGTGGTGGCCTGGTCGGTTACTTTGGCTACGACACGGTGCGCTATATCGAACCGCGTCTCAGGGATGGAGTGAACGAGGACACGCTGCATACGCCGGACATTCTGTTGATGGTGTCCGACGAGGTGGTGGTGTTCGATAACCTCGCCGGCAAACTGATGATGGTGGTGCACGTCGACGCCGGCCGCGAGCAGGCCTGGGACTACGGCCAGCAACGCCTCGACGCGCTGATGGAGCGCCTGTGCCAGCCGGTGGCCATACCGGGCGCGCTGGAACATCCGCGCGAGGTGTCGGAAGACGATTTCGAGTCGGGCTTCACCCGCGAAGGTTTCGAGGCGGCGGTGCGCCGGGTCAAGGAATACATCGTCGAGGGCGACGCCATGCAGGTGGTGCTGTCGCAACGCCTGTCGATCCCGTTCCACGCGCCGCCGCTGGACCTGTACCGCGCGCTGCGCGGCCTCAACCCGTCGCCGTACATGTTCTTCCTCGATCTCGACGATTTCCATATTGTCGGTTCCTCGCCGGAGATACTGGTACGCCTGGAAGACGACGTGGTCACGGTACGCCCGATCGCCGGCACCCGGCCGCGCGGCGCCACCGAGGCCGAGGATCGGGCGCTGGAAGAAGACCTGCTGGCCGATCCCAAGGAACTGGCTGAACACCTGATGCTGATCGACCTGGGCCGCAACGACGCCGGGCGCGTCAGCCGGATCGGCAGCGTGGAACTCACCGACAAGATGATTATCGAGCGTTACTCGCACGTTATGCACATCGTTTCCAACGTCATCGGGCGCATTCGTCCCGGCCTCTCCGCCATCGACGTCCTGCGCGCCACCTTCCCGGCCGGCACGGTGAGCGGCGCGCCCAAGATCCGCGCCATGGAGATCATCGACGAACTGGAGCCGGTCAAGCGCGGCGTGTACGCCGGCGCGGTGGGCTACCTGTCCTGGTCCGGCAACATGGACACCGCCATCGCCATCCGCACCGCCGTGATCAAGGACGAGGTGCTGCACATCCAGGCCGGCGCCGGTATCGTCGCCGACTCGGTGCCCGCCAATGAGTGGGCCGAAACCATGAACAAGGGGCGGGCGATCTTCCGCGCGGTGGCGCTGGCGCAGGCCGGGCTGGACGGAAATCACTGCAAGGGGGAGAGCTGATGCTGTTGATGATCGACAACTACGACTCCTTCACCTACAACCTGGTGCAGTACTTCGGCGAGCTGGGCGCGGACGTGCGCGTGTACCGCAACGACCAGATCAGTGTCGCCGGGATCGAAAAGCTGGCGCCGGAGAAAATCGTCATTTCGCCGGGGCCGTGTACGCCCAACGAGGCGGGCGTGTCGGTGGAGGCCATCAAGACCTTCGCCGGGCGGGTGCCGATCCTGGGCGTGTGCCTGGGGCACCAGAGTATCGGTCAGGCCTTCGGCGGCCGCATCGTGCACGCCGGCGAGATCATGCACGGCAAGACCTCGATGATTCATCACCGCGACCAGGGCGTGTTCCGGGGGCTGTCCAATCCGCTGGAGGCCACCCGTTACCATTCGCTGGTGATCGACAAGGGCAGCCTGCCGGACTGCCTGGAGGTGACCGCCTGGACCGGCGACGCCGACGGCAACATCGACGAGATCATGGGTGTGCGCCACCGTGAACTGCCGGTCGAGGGCGTGCAGTTCCACCCCGAGTCGATTCTTACCGAACATGGCCACGACATGCTGAAGAACTTTCTGGAGAGCTGAACCATGGACATGCAGGAAGCGATTCGCCGCGTTACCGAACGCCAGAACCTGAACGCGGACGAGATGCACGACGTCATGCGGGCGATCATGACCGGGCAGGCCACGCCCGCGCAGATCGGCGGGTTCCTGATCGGCCTGCGCATGAAGGGCGAGACGGTTGACGAGATCGCCGCCGCGGCGCGGGTGATGCGCGAACTGGCGACGCCGGTGCCGGTGGAGGGGGAGCACCTGGTCGATACCTGTGGTACCGGCGGCGACGGCGCCTCGACCTTCAATATCTCCACCGCCAGCGCCATGGTCACCGCCGCCGCCGGCGCGCAGGTTGCCAAGCACGGCAACCGTTCGGTGTCCTCGAGTTGCGGCAGCGCCGACGTGCTGGAGGCCGCCGGCGTCAATCTCGACCTCGGCCCGGAGCAGGTCGCCGAGTGTGTACAGCGCGTCGGTGTCGGTTTCCTGTTTGCGCCGAAGCACCACAGCGCCATGAAGCACGCCATAGGCCCGCGCAAGGAGATGGGGGTGCGCACGCTGTTCAACCTGCTCGGCCCGCTCACCAACCCCGCCGGCGCACCCAACCAGGTGCTCGGCGTGTTCGGCGCCGACTGGCTGGAGCCGCTGGCACAGGTGCTGGGCAAGCTCGGCAGCCGCCATGTGCTGGTGGTGCACGCCGATGACGGTCTCGACGAAATCAGTATAGGCGCGCCGACGCAGGTCGCGGAACTGAAGGAAGGCAAGGTGAGCTGTTACCGCATCGAGCCTTCACAGTTCGGCATGCAAACCGCTGACATTGCCTCGCTGGCGGTTGAGGATGCGCAGCAGAGCCTGGCGCTGATCAGCCGCGTGTTCGACAACGAGCCGGGTCCGGCGCGCGATATCGTGGCGCTGAACGCGGGCGCGGCGATCTATGTCGCCGGCCTCGCCGACACGCTGGCGGCGGGCGTCGACAAGGCGCAAGAGGCACTGGCTTCCGGTGCTGCGAAACGCACCTTTGCCGAACTGATCGACGTCAGCAACCGTTTACGTTCCTGAGTCTTACGCCCCGGTAGCCCGCATGTCCGATACGCCCGATATCCTCAAGAAGATCCTCGCCCGCAAGCGCGAGGAAATCGCCGAACGCAGCGCGCGGCAGCCGCTGGATGCCTTGAAGGAGGCGGCCGCGCAGGCCGACGCCCCGCGCGGTTTCCTCGATGCGCTGCGCCGCCGCGCCGTCGAAGGTGATGCCGCCGTCATCGCCGAGATCAAGAAAGCCTCGCCCAGCAAGGGCGTGTTGCGCGAACATTTCGTGCCCGCCGACATCGCTGCCAGCTACCAGCAGGGCGGCGCCACCTGCCTGTCGGTGCTGACCGACGTGGATTTCTTCCAGGGCGCCGACGCCTACCTGCAACAGGCGCGCGCCGCCTGCGCCTTGCCGGTGCTGCGCAAGGATTTCGTTATCGACCCCTACCAGGTCTGGGAAGCCCGCGCGCTGGGCGCCGACTGCATCCTGCTCATCGTTGCCGCCCTCGACGACACCGCGCTGGGCGAACTCTGGCAACTGGCCACCGACCTCGGCATGGACGCCCTGGTGGAAGTGCACGACGCCGAAGAAATGCAGCGCGCTCTCGCCACGCCCGCGCCGCTCATCGGTGTCAACAATCGCAACCTGCGTACCTTCGAAACTCGCCTCGGCACCACCGAGCAACTCATGCAGGGCTTCCCCGCAGAGCGCCTGCTGGTCACCGAAAGCGGCATCCATACCCGCGACGATGTTCAGCGCATGCACGCCGCCGGCATCCACGCCTTCCTCGTCGGCGAAGCCTTCATGAAAGCCGAAGATCCCGGCGCCCGGTTGCGCGAACTGTTTTTCTGAGCGAAAAAAGCGATAAAGCTAGCGGGCGCCGAAGACCACCATGGTTTTGCCCTTGGCGGTGATGAGGCCCTGTTCTTCGAGGGATTTCAGGACGCGGCCGACCATTTCCCGCGAGCAGCCGACGATGCGGCCGATTTCCTGGCGGGTGATCTTGATCTGCATGCCATCCGGGTGGGTCATGGCGTCGGGTTGCTTGCACAGGTCGAGCAGGGTGCGGGCGACACGGCCGGTAACGTCGAGGAAGGCCAGGTCGCTGACCTTGCGGCTGGTGTGGCGCAGGCGGCTGGCCATCTGGCCGGCGAGCATGAACAGGATGCCGGGGTCGTTCTCGGCGAGCTGGCGGTAGCGGGCGTAGCTGATTTCCGCCAGTTCGCACTGGGTCTTGGTGCGTACCCAGGCGCTACGGTCGCTATCTTCTCCGAACAGGCCCATTTCGCCGAAGAAGTCGCCGGGGTTGAGGTAGGCCAGCACGATCTCGTGGCCGTCCTCGTCCTCGATCAGCACACTCACCGAGCCTTCGACGATGTAATACAGCACGTCCGGCTGGTCGCCGGCGTAGATGATGACGCTCTTGGCCGGGTAGCGGCGCCGGTGGCAATGTTGGAGAAAACGGTCAACCGTTGAGGTTTCGGCAGGTTTCAGCAGTGTCTGGACCATGGTGAGTACCTTTTCTGGCGCGTGGTGCCGCCGTCCTGTTCGGGAATAAGTCGAGTACCCCTGTTTCGGCAGGCAGGGTGCCGTGCTTGAACCGGAACCGCCCCGTGGCTCCGGGCGGAGCCTCGAACTGTGATAATCTTCACGTTTTCCGTGTTGTGAGAGGTTTCGGGCCATGCAGGCACGCATCAAATGGGTACAAGACGCGACCTTTATCGGTGAATCGGGGAGCGGCCACGCGGTCGTGATGGACGGCCCGCCGGAGCATGGCGGACGCAACCTGGGGGTGCGCCCCATGGAAATGCTGTTGCTCGGCATGGGCGGCTGCACGGCATTCGACGTGGTGCATATACTGAAGAAATCGCGCCAGCCGGTGACGGACTGCGTGGCCGAGCTGGAGGCGAGCCGCACCGACGAGGATCCCAAGGTGTTCAAGGCCATACACGTGCATTTCATCGTCACCGGCAAGGGGCTGGATGACAAGCGCGTGTCGCGCGCGGTGTCGCTGTCGGCGGAGAAGTATTGCTCGGCTTCCATCATGCTGGGAAAGACCGCTACCATCACCCACGACTACGAGATCCGGGAGGCCTGAATGGAGCGGCCGAATCCCACCGGCGGCATGCGCCACATTGCGCTGTACGTGCGCGACCTTGACGCGGCCGAACACTTCTACGTCGAGTTGCTGGGCATGCGGGTGGAGTGGCGCCCCGACCCGGACAATGTATATCTCACCTCCGGCAACGACAACCTCGCCCTGCACCGTAGCGAAGCGGCGCCTGCCGAACAGGGGCAATTGCTCGATCACATCGGCTTCATCCTGCGCACCCCGGAGGACGTGGACGACTGGTACCGCTTTCTGGGCGAGGCCGGGGTGGAGATGAAGTCGACGCCGCGCACTCACCGCGACGGCGCGCGCAGTTTCTATTGTGTCGGCCCGGAGCAGGTCATCGTGCAGATGATCTATCACCCGCCGATTGCGGATCGCTAGGATGACGTTGTCATGCCGGGACGTGCCATGAAGAAGATCAGGCTGGAAGGGTTCAACAACCTCACCAAGACCCTCAGCTTCAATATCTACGATATCTGTTACACCAGCTCGCGCGCCGACCGCCGCGAGTACATCCAGTATATTCACGAGGCCTACAACGCCGAGCGCCTGACGCAGATCCTCACCGATGTCTGCAACATCATCGACGCCAATATTTTGAATATCGCGCGCCAGAACTACGAACCGCAGGGCGCCAGCGTCACCATGCTGATCGCCGAGGACCAGCTTCACGAGCCGGAGGTCAAGAACACCGAGGCACCCGGCCCGCTGCCCGACGCGGTGGTCGGTCACCTCGACAAAAGTCATGTGACGGTACACACTTACCCGGAAAGCCACCCGGACAACGGTATCAGCACCTTCCGCGTGGATATCGACGTGTCCACCTGCGGCCGCATCTCTCCGCTGAAAGCCCTGAACTACCTGATCCACAGTTTCGAGTCCGATATCGTGATCATGGATTACCGGGTGCGCGGGTTCACCCGCGATGTGCGTGGCCGCAAGCACTTTATCGACCACAAGATCAATTCCATCCAGAATTTCCTGTCGCGCGACACGCGCGAGCGCTATGACATGGTCGACGTGAATGTGTACCAGGAGAACATCTTCCACACCAAGATGCGGCTCAAGAACCTGACGCTCGATGACTACCTGTTCGGGGTGGGCGTGGAGGCGCTGGGCGCCGCTGACAGGCGCAGGATCAGCCGCCAGGTGGAGCACGAGATCATGGAAATCTTCTATGGCCGCAACATGCCGAAACGCTGATCGGCACCTGTTGAAACGCGCGCGCAAATCACCCACACTGGCGTCATGAGTACACGACACTACACTGCCTTCGACCGCCTGGTGATGAACTTCGACCAGGCCCTGCGCACCCTGGCGGGCCAGCCGCTGGTCACCGAAAGGCCAGACCCGGCCGACAGTGTCGAGGGAACGGAACTCAGCGAGGCGGAAAAGACCGAGTCGATGCGCCTCATGCGCGTCAACCATTCCGGCGAGGTGGCCGCGCAGGCCCTGTACCAGGGACAGGCCCTGACCGCGAAGCTGCCCGAGGTGCGCGAGCGCATGGAGCGTGCGGCCGCCGAGGAGAACGACCACCTCGACTGGTGCGGGAAGCGCGTGCATGCGCTGGACGGGCACCTGAGTTACCTCAATCCCCTGTGGTATGCGGGCTCTTTCGCCATCGGCGCCACCGCCGGCCTGATCGGAGACAAGTGGAGCCTGGGGTTCGTTGCCGAGACCGAGCGTCAGGTCATCGAGCATCTCGACGAACACCTGAAACGGATCTCGCCCAACGACCGCAAGAGCCGCGCGGTAATCGAACAGATGAAAGTCGACGAGGCGCACCACGGCGACATGGCAAAAGCCGCCGGCGGCGCCGATCTGCCCGGGCCGGTGCGCGCGCTGATGCGCGCCACCTCGAAGATCATGACCGGCACGGCCTACTGGCTGTAGGGTGCCGCGCATGTCCGTTCGCAGTTTCGATGGTCACACCCCGGTGCTGGGCGAGGGCGTCTACGTCGACGAGCAGGCGCTGGTGGCCGGACGCGTGGAGGTCGGCGCCGACAGTTCCGTCTGGCCCATGAGCGTGGTGCGCGGCGATATCAACAGCATCCGCATCGGCGCGCGCACCAACATTCAGGACGGCTCGGTGCTGCACGTCACCCACGACAGCGAGTACGCGCCCGGCGGCCAGGCGCTGAGTATCGGCGACGAGGTGACGGTCGGCCACAAGGTGGTGTTGCACGCCTGCACCGTTGGCGACCGCTGCCTGATCGGCATGGGCTCGGTGGTGCTCGACGGCGCGGTGATTCAGTCCGGCGCCATGGTTGGCGCGGGCTCGCTGGTCACGCCGGGCAAGGAGCTGGAAGGTGGCTACCTGTATGTCGGTTCGCCGGCGCGCCGGCTACGCGAACTCAGCGACAGGGAAAAGGATTTTCTGGGCTATTCAGCCGCGCACTACGTGGAACTCAAGAACCGCTGGATGGGCCGCTGAGGCGCGGCGGGGTTCTGTCTGTGTGAACGCCCGCCGGGCGGCACGAGCGCGCCGCCCGGCCGCGGCGTCAGCGTTTCATCGAATCGAAGAACTCGTCGTTGGTCTTGACGCTCTTGAGGCGGTCGAGCAGGAACTCCATGGCCGCCAGTTCGTCCATCGGGTGCAGCAGCTTGCGCAGTATCCAGATCTTCTGCAACTCGTCCGGCTTGGTCAGCAACTCCTCGCGGCGGGTGCCGGAGCGGTTGATGTTGATGGCCGGGTAGACACGCTTCTCGGCAATCTTGCGGTCGAGGTGGATTTCCATGTTGCCGGTGCCCTTGAACTCCTCGTAGATCACGTCGTCCATGCGCGAGCCGGTTTCCACCAGCGCGGTGGCGATGATGGTCAGCGAGCCGCCTTCCTCGATATTGCGCGCGGCGCCGAAGAAACGCTTCGGGCGGTGCAGGGCGTTGGCGTCGACACCGCCGGTGAGCACCTTGCCGGATGAGGGCACCACGGTGTTGTAGGCGCGGCCGAGGCGGGTGATGGAGTCGAGCAGGATCACCACGTCGCGCTTGTGCTCGACCAGTCGCTTGGCTTTCTCGATGACCATCTCGGCAACCTGCACGTGGCGGCTGGCGGGTTCGTCGAAGGTGGACGACACCACTTCGCCGCGCACCGAGCGCGCCATCTCCGTCACTTCCTCGGGGCGCTCGTCAATGAGCAGCACGATCAGGTAGCACTCGGGGTGATTGCTGGTGATGCTCTGCGCGATGTTTTGCAGCAGCATGGTCTTGCCGGCCTTGGGCGGCGACACGATCAGGCCGCGCTGGCCCTTGCCGATCGGCGCGGCAAGGTCGATGACGCGCGCGGTGATGTCCTCGGTGCTGCCGTTGCCCAGTTCCAGCTTCAGGCGTTCATTGGGGTGCAGCGGCGTGAGGTTTTCGAACAGCACCTTGCCCTTGGCGTTCTCGGGCTTCTCGTAGTTGATCTCGTTGACCTTGAGCAGCGCGAAGTAACGCTCGCCCTCCTTGGGCGGGCGAATCTTGCCGGACACGGTGTCGCCGGTGCGCAGGCCGAAGCGCCGGATCTGGCTGGGCGACACGTAGATGTCGTCCGGCCCGGCCAGGTAGGAACTGTCGGCGGAGCGCAGGAAGCCGAAACCGTCCTGCAGGATCTCCAGCACCCCGTCGCCAAAAATGTCCTCGCCGCTCTTGGCGTGGGATTTGAGGATGGAGAAGATGACATCCTGTTTGCGCGAGCGCGTTCCCTCGATGCCCATCTCCTGGGCGATCTTGATGAGTTCGGAAGCGGGTTTCTGTTTGAGTTCGGTAAGATTCATAAGCGTTTTTTAATCATTTGGGGTTGCTGGAAAGGCGCCACTGAGAAGAAGGCAGCGGCGGTTAACGGCACATTGCCGTTGCGGCAATGTCGTCGGGATTGTTCAGGTTCCGCGTTCGGGTGACATGCTCCGGTTACCGGGCGACACGCCGTGGATCGGCGGTCGCATCCTAAAGGTTCGTGTCAATAAAGGCTGTCAGTTGCGATTTGGACAGCGCGCCGACCTTGGTGGCTTCCACGTTGCCGTCCTTGAACAGCATCAGGGTCGGGATGCCGCGGATGCCGTACTTGGGCGGCGTCTGCGGGTTGTCGTCGATGTTCAGCTTGGCGATCTTGATCTTGCCTTCGTATTCGTCGGCGATTTCGGTCAGGATGGGTGCAATCATCTTGCAGGGGCCGCACCATTCAGCCCAGTAGTCCACCAGCACGGGCTTGGGGGATTCGAGGACTTCGTTTTGAAAGGATTCGTCGGTTAAATAAACGATATTATCGCTCACGCTTTGGGCCTCCTGACCACGAAAACAAAATATTGATGATTATTTCGGGGGTGTCGAATTTGAAATGGGTCTGTATCAGACAACTTCGCTGCGGTGCGGGAGTGAGTCAGTCAAGCCGGTTACGGGTCAACGGCTGGCCGTCCGCGATGCAGTAAAACCAATTTCAGCCCAAAAACCGCTGGATTGCAAGCCCAAATGCGGGATAAACGTGAATAAATTCGTTATGCTCTCTGTCCATGACACAAAATCACTTGAGCGAAATACTTTTCAGCAGCTTCGACTTGCCGGAATCACTGGCCCAAGGCATTGAGGACGCGGGCTTTTTGGCCTGCACCCCGATACAGGAAAAAACCCTGCCGCTGACCCTCAAGGGACAGGACGTGGCCGGCCAGGCGCAAACCGGCACCGGCAAGACGGCGGCGTTCCTGATCGCCACCTTCAATCACCTGTTGCGCAACCCGGCGCCGGAGCATCGCAAGCCGACCCAGGCGCGTGCGCTGATACTGGCGCCGACGCGCGAACTTGCCATCCAGATTCACCGCGACGCCATGGTGCTGGGCAAGCACACCGGGCTGCAACTCGGCATTGCCTACGGCGGCACCGATTACGATGTTCAACGCAAGCATATCTCGGAAGGCGTGGATGTGCTGATCGGCACACCCGGCCGCATCATCGACTACTTCAAGCAGCACGTGTTCGATCTGAAGCTGGCGCAGGTGGTGGTGCTGGACGAAGCCGACCGCATGTTCGACCTGGGTTTCATCAAGGACGTGCGCTACCTGTTGCGCCGCTGTCCGCCGCCGGAACAGCGGCTGGGCCTGCTGTTTTCCGCCACCATGTCGTTGCGCGTCAACGAACTGGCCTACGAGCACATGAACAACCCGCAGGTGGTCAAGGTCGAAACCGAGCAGGTTACCGCGGAGCGGGTCCGGCAGGTGCTCTACCACACCGCCAACGAGGAGAAGATTCCGCTGTTGCTGGGGTTGATGAACCGCATCGGTGCGACCCGCTCCATCGTGTTCGTCAACACCAAGCGCGACGCCGAGAAGGTGTGGAGCTACCTCGAGGGCAACGACCACAAGGCGGCGATCCTGTCCGGCGACGTGCCGCAGAAGAAGCGCCAGTCCCTGCTCAAGCGTTTCCAGGACGGCGAGCTGGCGGTGCTGGTGGCGACCGATGTGGCGGCGCGCGGCCTTCATATTCCCGATGTCAGTCATGTGTTCAACTACGACCTGCCACAGGACGCGGAGGACTACGTGCACCGAATTGGCCGTACCGCGCGTCTCGGCGCCGAGGGTGACGCCATCACCTTCGCCTGCGAACGTTATGTCTATTCGCTGCCGGAGATCGAGGCCTATATCGGCCACAGTATCCCCGTCGAGCCGGTGCGCGACGAGATGCTGGTGAAGCCGAAACCGCCGGTCAAGCGGCCCCGGCGCAAGCCGCCGCACGGCCGCGGGCAGTCGCGCGGCGGTGACGGACGCGGGTCGTCGGGGCGGCGCGGTGGACGGCGGCGTTCCGCGTCCTGATCGCCTGTACGAGCGCTCAGAGCAGTGAACCGGGGGACAGTCCCGCGGTCAAAAGTGGGCTGAAATCATAAATATCGATAAAATCAAGACAATTAGCTGCTATCGTTCAAGTTCCCTGCTACCCGGCCGTGGTTAATTGTTCAGGATTGTTTAAGGTAAAAAACGGAAAATCCATGGTAAGTCACGCGCTCCCGCAGCACGCTGTTCAGCACCTGCTCCGTGCCGGTGAGGGGGTGCTATTGCCCAGGATAATCAATGGCTTGCTGGTTCTCTGGCTGGCCTGGCAACTGGCCGGACTGACCTGGCAGCTATTGCCTTCCGCGCCCGCGCCGGAAGACGGGGTGGCGCCGCCGCCGGTGACCGCCCCGCCACAATCGCGCGCGGACCGGGTCGATGAACGCCAGCTTGCCGGCTGGCACCTGTTCGGGGAAGCCTCGCAACAGCCGGTGGTGCAGCGCGCGGCGCCCCTGGACGCTCCCGAGACGCGCCTGCGGCTGACGCTCAAGGGCGTGTTCGCCAGCGACGGAAAATCCGACGGCTGGGCAATCATTGCCGACCCCAAGGGCAAGGAAGACAGCTATTCCGTTGGTGATCCGCTGCCGGGCGGCGCGAAGCTCGCGGAGATCTACCCGGACCGCATCATCCTGGATCGAAACGGGCGTTTCGAGACGCTCAAGCTGCCGAAGATGCAGGGCAGGCAGTCCAGCGCCGGTTTGGCGGCGCGCGGCAACCGCGGTTACGGCGCCGGCAACGCGCGGGCCGCGGCGGCATTCAATCGTTACCGGAACGAGGTCAAGCGCAACCCGTCCTCGTTCCTGAATTACGTGCGCGCCACGCCGGCGCGCAAGAACGGGCGCTTCATCGGTTTCCGCCTGCAGGCGGGCAAGCAGCGCGGCGCGCTCAATGAGCTGGGGCTGAAGCCCGGCGATATCGTGACCTCGATCAATGGCGTGAAGATCGACGCGCCGGCAAAGGGCATGAAGGCCATGCAGGCGCTGGGTGAGGGTGATAATGTGAACATCACCCTGTTGCGCGGTGGCGAGGAAGTGACACTCAATCTGACATTACCGACTTCGACGCGGTGAGCGGGAGCAAAACAGCAGTGGACGGGCGAACAAGAACACGAAACCGGTGGCAGGGCGCGCTATGGGCATTATGCCTGTTGTGGGTGGCGCCGCTGATGGCGCAGACCATCACCCTCAACCTGAAGGGTGCCGACATCAACGCACTGATCGGCACGGTGGCGGAAGTCACCGGCAAGAACTTCATCGTCGACCCGCGCGTCAAGGGCAAGGTCACGGTGATCTCCTCGCGTCCCATGGACAGCGCGGAGGTCTACGAAGTGTTCCTGTCCATACTCAAGGTACACGGCTTCGCGGCGGTGCCGAGTGGTGAAGTCATCAAGATCGTGCCGGACGTGAGCGCCAAGCAGGACAGCATTCCGAACGCCAGCGACACCGATCCGGGGCATGGCGACGAAATGGTCACGCGAGTGATCCAGGTCGACAACGTGGCCTCGGCGCAACTGGTGCCGATCCTGCGCCCGCTGGTGCCGCAGCAGGGACACCTGGCCGCGTACCCGACCACCAATGTGCTGATCATTTCCGACCGCGCCGAAAACGTGTCGCGGCTGGTCAGCATCATTCGCCGCATCGACAAGGTCAGCGACAGTGAAATCGAGGTGATCCGTCTCGAACATGCCTCCGCCACCGAGGTGGTCAGGGTGCTGAATGCCATCAGCCGCGGTACGCAGACGCCTGGCAAGGGCGCGCCTGGCGCCACCCAGACGCTGGTGGCCGACGAGCGCACCAACAGCGTGCTGCTGGGCGGCGACCGCGCCAGCCGGCTGCGCCTGCGCGCCATCATCTCCCATCTCGACACGCCGCTGGAACGCGGTGGCAACACCAAGGTCATCTACCTGAAATACGCCAAGGCGGCCGACCTGGTCGAGACCCTGCGCGGTGTCGGCAAGATCCAGGGTGAAAAGGTCAAGGGCAAGGGCGCTTCGCCGGTAAACATTGACAAGCAGCTCGACATCCAGGCCGATGAATCGACCAACGCGCTGGTGATCACCGCGCCGCCGGCGCTGATGCGTTCGCTGGAAGCCGTGATCCGCCAGCTCGACATCCGCCGGTCGCAAGTGCTGGTGGACGCCATTATTGCCGAGGTGAGCGAGCAGAAGGCGCGCGAACTGGGTGTGCAGTGGGCCTACGACGGTGTCGGCAGCCGCGGCGCGCCGGCCGGCGGCACCAACTTCGACAATGCTGGCGTGCCGGCGTCCGCCATTATCAGCGGTATCGTGAGCAACACTCTTCCGGCGCTTTCCAGTGGCCTGATCCTGGGTGGCGGCAGCGTCACCGACGGCGGCAAGCTCAAGTGGGGCGCGGTGCTGCAGGCGCTGGCCGCGGACACCGATACCAATATCCTGTCCACGCCCTCGATCACCACCCTGGACAACGAGGAAGCGGAGATCGTGGTCGGCCAGAACGTGCCGTTCGTGACCGGCTCGTTCACCAACACCGCGGCTTCCAGCGCGGGCAATACCGTGAACCCCTTCCAGACCATCCAGCGCGAGGACGTCGGCATCACCCTCAAGGTGAAACCGCAGATCAACGAGGGCGATGCCATCATGATGGCCATCGAACAGGAGATCTCGTCCATTTCCAATAGCGCCGAGGCTTCCGACATCATCACCGACAAGCGTTCTATCAAGACCAACGTGCTGATCGGCGACGGCCAGGTACTGGTGCTGGGCGGCCTGATCGAGGACCGGGTGCGCGAAACCGAACAGAAGGTGCCGTTGCTGGGCGACCTGCCGATGCTCGGCGCGCTGTTCCGTTCCACCGGGACCCAGCGCGAGAAGCGCAACCTGATGGTGTTCATCCGGCCGCTCATCCTGCGCGACGACACATCGACGAACCGTTTCACCGCGGGCAAGTACAATCTGCTGCGCGCGCGCCAGTTCGAGTTGCACGATGAGAAGGTGCCGCTGATGCCGGGCGAGCTGATGCCGCGGCTGCCCGAGTTCGACAAGTTCATGGAACTGCCGCCGCCTTTCGAAGCCCCCGCGGGTGAAGCGGCGCCGGCAGACCGGGAGACGGGTTCCGGCCAGGATGGTTGATACGCAGGTGGACAACCCGGTGGCCGACACAACGCCGGAAGGCGGCGCCGGTCGCGCGCGGCGCCCGGGTTTCGGTTTCGCCAAGCGGCACGGCGTGCTGGTGTCCGACATCGGCGACGACCACGCCACTGTCATGCTGCGGCCTGGCGTCGATCCGCAGGCACTGATCGAGGTGCGGCGGCTGGTGGGCCGGCCCCTGCACTTGCAGGAGATCAGCGAGGAACAATTCGACGCCCTGCTGGCCAGTTCCTACGAGCAGGGTTCCAATGAAGCCATGCAGATGATGGAGGACCTGGGCGAGGATCTCGATCTGTTTACCGTCGCCCAGGCCCTGCCCGAGACCGAGGACCTGCTGGAGAGCGAGGACGACGCCCCCATCATTCGCCTTATCAACGCGCTGCTCACCGAGGCCATCAAGGAAAACGCGTCCGACATTCATATCGAACCGTTCGAAAACCGGCTGGTGGTGCGTTTCCGTGTCGACGGCGTGTTGCGCGAGGTGCTGCAACCGCAGCGCGTACTGGCGCCGTTGCTGGTGTCGCGCATCAAGGTCATGGCCAAGCTGGACATCGCCGAGAAACGCCTGCCCCAGGACGGGCGTATCTCTCTGCGGGTGGCGGGACGCGCGGTGGACGTGCGAGTTTCCACCCTGCCGTCCGGCCACGGCGAGCGCGTGGTGTTGCGCCTGCTCGACAAGCAGGCGGGGCGCCTCGACCTGGCGCACCTGGGCATGTCCGATGAGACGCAGACCGTCATGGATCGCCTGATCCGGCGGCCGCACGGCATCGTGCTGGTGACCGGTCCCACCGGTTCCGGCAAGACCACCACCCTGTACGCGGCGCTGGAGCGTCTCAACGACAACCGCCGCAACATCATGACGGTCGAGGATCCCATCGAGTACTACCTGGACGGCATCGGCCAGACCCAGGTGAACACCAAGGTGGAGATGAGTTTCGCGCGCGGCCTGCGCGCCATCCTGCGCCAGGACCCGGACGTGGTGATGGTGGGCGAGATCCGCGATCTGGAAACCGCCGAGATCGCGGTGCAGGCCAGTCTGACCGGCCACCTGGTGTTTTCCACCCTGCATACCAACAGCGCGGTGGGCGCGGTGACGCGGTTGCGCGACATGGGCGTCGAGCCGTTCCTGTTGTCGTCCAGCTTGATCGGCGTGCTGGCGCAGCGCCTGGTGCGGGTGCTGTGCAGCGATTGCCGCGAGGCCTATGTCGCCTCGTCCGCCGACTGCGAACTGATGGGGCTGGACAGCGAAAACCCGCCCACCCTGTACCGGCCGACGGGTTGCAGTGAATGCAATCACCTGGGTTACCGCGGGCGCACCGGCATCTACGAACTGATCGAGCTCGACGACGACATGCGCGCCGCCATACACGACGGCGCCGGCGAACAGGAACTCGAAGCCCTGGCGCGGCGCCATTCCCCCGGTATCCGTCAGGATGGCTGGCGGCGGGTGCTGGCCGGCGCCACCTCGGTCGAGGAAGTGCTGCGCGTGAGCCGCGAAGGCTGACCGGGTAACGCGATGGGGGCTTTCGAATACGTCGCGCTCGATGCCAGCGGCAAGGAAAAGAAAGGCGTTCTGGAGGGCGATACGCCGCGCCAGGTACGCCAGCAGTTACGCGACCAGGGGCTGACGCCACTGGATGTGCAGGAAGCCAGCCAGCGCGAGAGCAAGTCGGCGTCGCGGCGCAAGGGCGGAGGTTTGCGGCGTGGCATCAGCGCCACCGACCTGTCGCTGATCACCCGCCAGCTCGCAACCCTGGTGCGTTCCGGCCTGCCGCTGGAAGAGGCCCTGCAGGCCGCCGCCCAGCAGAACGAGAAGGCGCGCCTCAAGAGCATGTTGCTGGCGGTGCGCGCGCGGGTCATGGAAGGCCATACCCTGGCCACCGGCCTGGGCGATTTTCCGCACGTGTTTCCCGATCTTTATCGCACCACGGTGTCGGCGGGCGAACAGTCCGGCCACTTGGACGTGGTGCTGGAGCGGCTCGCCGACTACACCGAAAACCGCCAGCAGATGCAGCAGAAGATCCAGCTCGCCCTGTTCTACCCTGCGATGCTGACTCTGGTGGCGGTACTGGTGGTGGTGGGCCTGATGACCTATGTGGTGCCTCAGGTGGTGCAGGTGTTCGACAATATTGGCCAGGAACTGCCGCCGCTGACGCGCGGCCTGATCGCGGTCAGCGATTTCATGCGCAACTACGGCGTGTTCCTGCTGCTGCTGATCGGCGCGGCGGGGGCGGCCTTGGGGTGGTTGTTGCGCAAGGAAGGCCCGAAGCGGCGCTTCCACGAACTGCTGCTGAAGCTGCCGCTGATCGGACGCCTGGAGCGTGGTGTCAACGCCGGCCGTTTTGCCCGCACCTTCAGTATCGTCACCGCCAGTGGCGTGCCGGTGCTGGACGGCCTGCGTATCGCCGCCGAGGTGATGTCCAACGTGCCGATGCGCGAGGCGGTGGAAGACGCGGCGCGCAAGGTCAGCGAGGGCGCGAGTATTTCCGCGGCGCTGGAGAGCAGTGGTTACTTTCCCCCCATGACGGTGCACCTGATCGCCAGCGGCGAGTCCAGCGGGCGGCTGGAGGAAATGCTGGAGCGCGCCGCCATCAACCAGGAACGTGAAATCGAGACGCTGATCTCGGCGGTCATGGGGCTGTTCGAACCGATCCTGATTCTGGTCATGGGTGGTGTGGTGCTGGTCATCGTGCTCGCCATCCTGCTACCGATCTTCAATCTCAACGAACTGGTCGGCTGAACCCTCAGTGAAAATCCCGTGACGGGATGTCCAGGGCGCCCAGCAGCCGGCTGTGGTCTTTCAGGCGCTGCGCCACCAGGTGCACGACCTCGCCTTCCCGCTGTACCTCGCCCTCCACGGCCAGCAGGCTGGCGCACAGCAGAACGCGGCGCTGCCGTTGCGCCAGCGCCGGCCACACGATCACCTGGGTGACGCCGGTTTCGTCCTCCAGGCTCAGGAACACCACCCCGGAGGCATTGCCCGGGCTTTGCCGTCCCGTGACCAGTCCGCCGGTGCGCACCCGGCTGCCGTGCGGCTGCGCGTGCAGGCAGGCGGCGCTGATCAGTCCGGCGCGTTCCAGGCGCTCGCGCAGGAGCGCCAGAGGGTGACGGCCGAGGCTCAGGCCCAGGCTGGCGTGGTCGGCGACCAGGGTTTCACCCTCGCCGGGCACGCGCAACAGGGGTTCCGCTTCGGCAATGCGCGTGTCGGCCAGCAGCGGAGCCCCCGTTTCGATGGCGGCACAGGCCCAGCGCGCGCGGTGGCGGTGCCCGGCCAGCGAGGCCAGCGCCCCGCCGGCCGCCAGCGCCTCCATGTCCCCGCGGTCGAGGCGGGCGCGGCGCGCCAGGTCGGCGACGTCGCGGAACGGGCCGTTGCCGCGCGCGGCCGCCAGCCGTTGTGCGCCGTGCCGCGACAAGCCCCGGACCTGCGCCAGGCCGAGCCTCAGGCGGGGGCGGGCGCCGGCCGCGCCGGCCTCCAGCGTATGTTCCGGGGCGCTGTGCTGCACATCCACCGGCAGCACCTCGCCGCCATGCCGGCGCAGGTCGTCGACCAGTTGCCGGGGGCTGTAGAAGCCCATCGGCTGGCTGTTGAGCAGGGCGCAGGTGAAGGCTTCCGGGTGGTGGCATTTCAGCCAGGCCGAGATATACACCAGCAGTGCGAAGCTGGCGGCGTGCGACTCCGGAAAGCCGTACTCGCCAAAGCCCAGGATCTGCCGGAACAGGCGTTGCGCGAACGCCGGCGAGTAACCGCGCGCGCGCATGCCGTCGATCAGCCGCCTTTCGAAGGCCATGATCAGGCCGTGCTTGCGCCAGGTGGCCATGGAGCGGCGCAGCCGGTCGGCCTCTCCGGGCGAGAAGCCGGCCGCCACCACCGCCAGGCGGATGACCTGTTCCTGGAAGATGGGGATGCCGAGGGTGCGTTCCAGGACCTCGCGCACTTCCGGCGAGGGATAGTCGACGGGCTCCAGGCCCTGCCGCCGGCGCAGGTAGGGGTGCACCATGTCGCCCTGGATGGGGCCGGGGCGCACGATGGCGACTTCGATCACCAGATCGTAGAAACAGGCCGGGCGCAGGCGCGGCAGCATCGACATCTGTGCGCGAGACTCGATCTGGAACACGCCCACGGTGTCGGCGCGGGAGATCATCTCGTACACGCGCGGGTCTTCCGGCGGAATATCGGCCAGTGTCAGTTCGCGGCCGGTGTATTCGCCGACCAGCGCCAGGCAGCGACGGATGGCGCTGAGCATGCCCAGTGACAGACAGTCGATTTTCAGCAGGCTCAGTGCATCGAGGTCGTCCTTGTCCCACTGGATGACGGTGCGCTCCGCCATGGCGGCGTTCTCCACCGGAACCATGCGATTGAGCGCGTGCCGCGCGATGACAAAGCCGCCGACGTGTTGCGACAGGTGGCGCGGAAAACCGGTCAGTTCCCCGGCCAGCGCCATCAGGCGGCGGATCGTCGGGTTGCCGGGGTCGAAGCCGGCTTCGCGGATGCCGGTTTCGGTATCCCGGGGAGGGGTGCGGGCGTACAGCTTGCCGGCAAGGCGCTCGATCTGGTCCGGGTCCAGGCCCAGTGCCTTGCCGATATCGCGCAGCGCGCTGCGCGGCCGGTAATGGATGACAGTGGCCGCCAGCGCCGCGCGGTCGCGGCCGTACTTGCGGTAGATGTACTGGATGACTTCCTCGCGGCGCTGGTGCTCGAAGTCCACGTCGATATCCGGCGGTTCGTCGCGCTGTTTCGAGATGAAGCGCTCGAACAGGGTGTCGATGCGCGCCGGGTCCACCTCGGTGATGCCGAGGCAGTAGCACACCGCCGAGTTGGCCGCCGAGCCGCGTCCCTGGCAGAGAATGCCGCGCGAGCGGGCAAAGGACACGATATCGTGCACGGTCAGGAAATAGGGCTCGTAGCATAGCTCCGCGATTAGCGACAACTCGTGTTCGATCAGTGCCCGCACCTTGCCGGGAACCCCGCCCGGCCAGCGTTGCCGGGCGCCCTGTTCGGTCAGTTCGCGCAGGCGCTCCGTTGCCGTACGGCCTTCCGGCACCAACTCGTCGGGGTATTCGTAGCGCAGTTCGTCCAGTGAGAAGCGGCAGAGCCGGGCCACGCGCAGGGTTTCGTCCAGCAGTTCGCGCGGGTAGAGGCGCGCCAGCTTCCCGCGCGGGCGCAGGCAGCGCTCGGCATTGGGGTGCAGGGCAAAACCGCAGTCCTGCACGCGCCGGCCCAGGCGGATGGCAGTCAGGCAATCCTGCAGGGGGCGGCGTTGCGGGTCGTGCATATGAACCTCGCCGCAGGCCAGCACCGGCAGCCCGAAGCGTTGCCCGATCTGCAGCGTGTCTTCGAGGCGTTGCCGGTCGCCTGCCTCCAGGCTGCGGGTGGCGCCCAGCCAGGCGCGTCCCGGGAATGTGGTTTTCAGCCAGTGAGCTATAGTGTGTATGTCAACCGACTGATAGTGGCTTGCACGTACCCAGATTGCCAGGCAATGTCCGGCAAGCCTTGAGATGTCTTCGCGATCTATGTGATAGTTGCCCTTGTCCGCGCGTTGCCGTGCATGACTGATCAGCTCCGACAGGTTGCCATAAGCTTCGCGGTTGGGGGCGAGCAGCAGCAGGAGCATGCCGTCGTCCAGCCGGAACAGGCTGCCGATGATCAGTGCAATACCGGAATCCCGTGCCGCCAGGTGTGCGCGAACCACGCCGGCCAGCGAGCATTCGTCGGTAATGGCAATGGCCCGGTAGCCCAGATCCCGGGCGCGCTCGACCAGTTCCTCGGGATGAGACGCGCCGCGCAGAAAACTGAAATTGCTCAGGCAGAACAGTTCGGCGTAATCGGGGCTGGCGGAGTCTGGCATAGGGGAACGGTACTGTAAATATGTACAGTATATGTCGCGGCGGGGCAAGAGAGAAGCCGGCGCGTGGCGTCGTGATAACAAAAAGGATAAATATGAAACCGGGATTGCGAATCTGGCTGGGCGAGGACGGCATCATGCGGATCGAGTATCCGCCCGACTGCAACCTGACGCTGGAGGATGTCCGGGAGCTGAATCGCCGGCACCGGGAGATCAGCATGCGCTGCAGGCCCCTGCTGGCCTACGCCGATTCCGTGGCCGCGGCCGAGCACGAGGCGCAGCAGTTTGCCTCGGATCCCGACGTGGTTGAGGTGGTTAGCGCGCTGGCGATCATCGTCAAGTCGTTCTTTACCCGCGCCATGGCGGATATCTTCATAAAATTCAACAAGCCGCCCTATCCGACACGGGTGTTCACCAATGAGGCCGACGCGCTGGCCTGGCTGGAGGAGTACCGCGCGCCACTGGACGCGGACGACGATGACCGCGGGGAAAGCGCCTGATACCAGCCTGCGGCGCCGGCTCGACGCCCTGCTGGCCGAGGTGCGCGCCTGCCGGGCCTGCGCCCCCGAGCTGCCTTTCGAACCGCGCCCGGTGCTGCGCGCCAGCGCCAGTGCGCGCCTGCTGATCGTAGGACAGGCGCCGGGCACCCGTGTACACGAGACCGGCATCCCCTGGAACGACCCCAGCGGCGACCGGCTGCGCGAGTGGCTGGGCATGGATCGCGATTTTTTCTACGACGAACGCCATATCGCCATTATCCCCATGGGCTTCTGTTATCCCGGGCGCGGCAAGTCGGGCGATCTGCCGCCACGTCCCGAGTGCGCTGCCCTGTGGCGGGAACGTCTGCTGGCGTGTCTGCCGAACATCGAACTGACCCTGCTGGTGGGGCGTTACGCTCACCAGTACCACCTGCCGGAGGCGCGCGGCAGCGTCGCCCACACGGTGGGGCAATGGCGTGACTACCTGCCCGCTATCCTGCCCACGCCGCACCCCTCGCCGCGCAACCGCCTGTGGTTGCGCCGCAACCCCTGGTTCGAGGCCGAACTGGTCCCGGAACTGCAAAGACGGGTACGGCGCCTGTTTCCGGAGCTGGGAGCGCTTTCCCGCTAGGATTTCGGGGATTTCCGGATCCTTCCGCGGGGCAAATCGCTGGCGCATGCCTTATCATGTGCGCCATGAACGAGCAGAAAGACACATTGCTGGAGTTCCCCTGCGATTTCCCGCTCAAGGTCATGGGCAAGGCCGATTCCGGCTTCGAGGCCCGCGCCCTGCAGACCGTCCGGCGACATGTCGATGATTTCAAAGATGAAAACATGCGCGTCGTGGCCAGCGGCAAGGGCAACTACCTGTCCGCCACCTTCGTGATCCGCGCCACCAGCAAGGCCCAGCTCGACGCCCTGTACCGGGAGCTGACGGCCGCCGACGACGTGCTGATGGTGTTGTAGCCGCCGTGAACCCGTGCAACAGCCCTGTTTTCCGCCACCGGGACGGCCGACGATGAATGTTGCCGCGTCACGCCAGCCGGCGGCCGACAACACGCCGGCGATACGTCACCTGGGCCTGTGCGACTACCGGCCGGTCTGGCATCGCATGCAGGACTACACGGCCCGCCGCGCCGGCCCGGCGGACGATGCGCTCTGGGTTCTGGAGCATCGCCCGGTATTCACGCTGGGCATGAACGGCAAGCCGGAACACCTGCTGGCGCCGGGCGATATCCCGGTAGTCGAGGTCGACCGCGGCGGGCAGGTGACCTACCACGGGCCGGGGCAACTGCTGGTCTACCCGCTGCTCGATCTGCGCGCGCGCGGCCTGGGTATCCGTGGCCTGGTGGAGTTACTGGAACAGTCGGTGATCGACTGGCTGGGCGCGCGGGGCGTCACGGCCCGGGCGCGCCGCGACGCCCCCGGAGTGTACGTGGACGGCGCCAAGATCGCGGCCCTTGGCCTGCGCGTCAAGCGCGGCTGCAGTTACCACGGCGTGAGTTTCAACGTGGACATGGACCTGGAGCCTTTTTCGCGTATCAACCCTTGCGGTTACGCGGGGATGGCGGTGACGCAGGTGCGTGACCTGGGTATCGCGGCGGACCTCGACACGGTTGCGCGCGGCTGGTTGCCCGGGCTGCTGGCGCGCCTGGAACGCGCCGCAAAACAGAAAACCTGAACCCCTAGCGAGTCAACGACATGACAGACCAATCCCCCAAGCACCAGCGTGGCGAAGCCAAGACCTCGCGCATTCCGATCAAGGTCGAGGTCACCGAACGGCCGATGCGCAAGCCGGCCTGGATCCGCGCCAAATCGCCCGCCGGCCCGGAAGTGCAGCGTTTGAAAAAAGTGCTGCGCGCCCAGCGCCTGCATACGGTGTGCGAGGAAGCGGCCTGTCCCAACCTTGGCGAGTGTTTCACCCACGGCACTGCCACTTTCATGATCATGGGTGATATCTGCACCCGCCGTTGCCCCTTTTGCGACGTCGCCCACGGCCGCCCCGACCCGCTGGACGAGGATGAGCCACGCCACCTGGCCGAAACCATCGAGGCCATGGGCCTGCGTTACGTGGTGGTGACCTCGGTCGACCGCGACGACCTGCGCGACGGCGGCGCATCGCACTTCGTGCGCTGTATCCAGGCCGTGCGCGAGCGCAACCCGGACACCCGTATCGAGATCCTGGTGCCGGATTTCCGCGGCCGCATGGATCGCGCCATGGATATCCTGCGCCAGGCGCCGCCGGACGTGTTCAACCACAACCTGGAAACGGTGCCGCGCCTGTACCGCAAGGCGCGCCCCGGCTCCGATTACCAGTGGTCCCTGACCCTGCTCAGGACCTTCAAGCGCGAGCACCCCGACGTGCCCACCAAGTCCGGTCTGATGCTTGGCCTGGGCGAGACGCTGGAAGAGGTCGAGGCGGTGATGCGCGACATGCGCGAGCACGACGTCGACATGCTGACCCTGGGCCAGTACCTGCAACCCAGCAAGCATCACCTGCCGGTCGACCGCTTCGTGCACCCCGAAGAGTTCGAGCGCCTGCGTGAAATCGGCGAGGCAATGGGTTTTGGTCAGGTGGCCAGCGGTCCGATGGTGCGGTCGTCCTACCATGCCGACCAGCAGGCCGCCGGCGTCCTCTGACAATGCTGTGCGAGGCGCGCCTGCCTGGAGCCGCACATGACCCGCCTGCTTGCCGTCATCACGCCGCATGGATTCGGCCACGCGGCGCAACTGGCGCCGGTGCTCAACGCCCTGGGCGCCCGCTTGCCCGGCCTGTCGCTCACGGTGGCGACCACGCTGTCGCAGGATTTCCTGCGGGAACGGGTGCAGTGCGAATTCGAGTACGTCGGGCGCGCGTCAGACTTCGGCCTGGTGATGCGCTCGGCGCTGGAAATCGACCTCGAGGCCAGCGCGCAACGCTACCGCGCCCTGCACGACGACTGGCAGGTCCGGGTCGAGGACGAAATGCGCTTCATCGACGCACACCACCCCGACCTGGTGATCGCCGACGTCCCCTACCTGACACTGGCAGCCGCGCAACGGCTGGGCGTGCCGGCGTACGCACTCTGTTCCCTGAACTGGGCGGATATCTACCGCCACTACTTTGGCGACCGGCCGGAGGCGGAGGGTATCCTGGCGCAGATGGAAGCAGCCTACGCCAGCGCGCGTGCCTTCTTTCGTCCCGAGCCATCCATGCCGATGTATTTTTTGCCTAACCGGGTGGCGGCCGGCCCGCTGGCCAGGCAGGGGCGGAACCGCCGCGGCGAACTCGCCGCCCGCCTGGGCGTGCCGACGCACCACGCCCTGGTGCTGATCGCGCCGGGCGGGGTCGAGACCCGTTTCCCGGTCGAACACTGGCCGTCGGCACAAGGCGTGCACTGGCTGCTTGCCGGCAACCGGGCTGTCGATCACCCCGATGCCAGTCCGTTGTCCGCGACCGGCATGGCGTTTACCGACCTGCTGGCCTCCTGCGATGCCGTGTTGGGAAAATGCGGTTACGGTACTGTGGCGGAATGCGTGGTCAACGGCACGCCGCTGATCCATATACCGCGCCCGGACTGGCCGGAGGAACCATCGTTGCGCGACTGGCTGGAAGCGCACAGCGCGGCGGTTCCGGTCGACGCCGCGCGCGTGCGGGACGGTGATCTGAACGGCGTGGTCGAACGGGCAAGGGCGCTGAACGTAATCCGGCGCGCGCCGATTGGCGGCGAACAGCTTGCCGCCCGCATCGCAAGCGACATCGATAACGAGGACAACAAATCATGATGAAAGCGGCCGGTTTCGACGCCCTTTTTGAATCCCCCGCGGCATTTGGTGGTTATTTCGAGCGCGGACTCGAGGGCCTGCTGGATATCGGCGGAATGAACCTGTTTATTCTGGTGGCGGCCAACGCGAGTTTCGACGCCACGCTGTGGGAGCCGCTGGCGCCACGTCTGCAAAACGAATATGAAAGACTGGGAGCAGGACTGCGCGCTGCGCTGGCGGAGGGCCGCCGTATCGAAGAAGCTGACGATGATCTGCTGGTGTTCCTCAAGATGTCCTGTATCGGTCTCGACCGCCTGCATCTGACCGAGCAGCGCCTCGCCGGTCCCTGGGAAGTGCAGTTCAACCAGTTGCGGTCGTTCCGTCCCCTGCGCAACAGCCAGCGGCCGATGCGCGATATCCGCGCGCCCTTCGACGCCGATGCCTTCAACTTCAACAAGCCCTTCATGCAGCAGGAGACCCTGGCTTCCGGCGAACTGCTGGGGCGGCACATCGACCTGTACTACAACAAGTACCCCTTCGTTGCGCTGCACAGCCTGCTGGTGCCCGAGCGCGACATGTGTCATCCGCAGTACCTGTTCGAGGACATGCACCACTACGTATGGAAGCTGGTGAGGCATCTGGCCGGGAATCTGCCTGGCATTCGCGTCGGCTACAATGCCATGGGAGCGTTTGCCTCCGTGAATCACTTGCATCTGCAACTGTTCGTGCGTGACCAGGCGTTGCCCGTCGAGTCCGGGCGCTGGACGCACAACGGTGGCGAGCGGCGTTACCCGGTCGAGTGCCGCGTGTTCGACGATGCCGAAAGCGCCTGGGCCTGCATCCAGGCCTGTCATGAAGAAAACCAGGCGTACAACCTGCTGTATGCGCCGGGTCGTCTCTATTGCATGCCGCGCCGCAAGCAGGGTGATTTCGATCTGCCATCCTGGTCCAACGGATTCTCATGGTATGAATTGTGTGGTGGCATGATTACCTTCAATCATCAGGACTGGGCGGGGCTGGACGAGGCGGTGATCACGGAGAGTCTTGGGTTGGCGGGGTTGTGAGGGTGGTGGCTGCTGGTCAGGGGTGGGAAACCCCATTAATCACACTGACCCAACAAGTCAGCCTGGTGTCCTTGGCGCTGTATTCGGTGCGGCTTCTGATATCGCACTACGACGACGTGGGGTACTGCTGTAATCTGGTTAGGGAGTGGTGATATCAGTACCGCCTGACACCACCACCAGGTTGAGCGATAATATCCGTCATGAACGAACCAAAGCATACACCCAGGCTGGTTATTGTCGTCGATGGCGAGGCGCACCTGGAGTACGACCGTGGCAAAGCCCTGCCGGAACACCAGTTGGCCTACCTGGACCGGATGGACGAGCGCATGGATGGCGGGATTTCCGTGGATGGCGAGACAGTCGAGCAGCCGGATACCCTGCAGCGCGCGCAGTTCGTGGCGTTGCATCTGCTGGAAGCCATGCAGGCGGGGGACGACGCGCGGATTGCGGCGTCCTGCGCCTACCTGGCGCAACGTCTGCCCGGCCTGCAGCAGGTCAAGGCGAGCCTGGCGGGTGGCGCGGTGTCGGCCGAACTGGTGTTCGACGAGCCTTATGTGAAGGAGGTGGCGGTGGACTTCCCGTCACGGCTTTCGTGATGGCGGCCATGCGTTGCGTGGTCTACAAGAGTCTGCGCCAGTTCGACTACTTCCTGTTCGTGGACGGAGAGGAAGGGCTTGAACGGGTGCCGGACACGCTCAGAACACTGCTGGGCGACCTCAGCGAGGTGACGGAGTTCGAGCTGACGCCCGAACGCAAGCTGGCCCAGGCCGATGCGCGCGAGGTACTGGCGCAGATCGAGGCGCAGGGATACTACCTGCAGATGCCCGTGCGCGAGGGGCGCCACCCGGCCGACGCCTGAGTCGCGCCGGTCGTCCGGTTCCTTTACCGGGCTGCGGCGCCGGTCTTGTTCTTGAACGGCTGCGCCACGGTGGCCGGCAGTTCCACCTCGCCCTTGCGGTTGCGTTCCGCCAGTTGTTCGATGAGGCTTTCCAGTCCTTCGCGCTTGATGGTTTCGCCAAAGCTGGTGCGGTAGGTGATGGCCAGGCTGATGCCCTCGATGCGAATGTCGTAGATCTTCCATTCACCGTTATTCAGGTACACCTGGTACTGCACTTCCACCGACTGGCCGTTGTCGATAGTAATGGTGGTGCGCACCGAGGCCTTGCGGTCGCCCGGTTTGTAGCGTGAGGGCTGGTAGCTGATGCTGTCCTTGTGGGCGATGATCTCGTCCGCGTAGCTGGTCATGGCGGCGACGTAGGAGCGGATCAGCAGCGTTTTCATCTCCTTGACGAGACGGCGGCGCTGTTCCTCGCTGGCACGCCGCCAGTATTTGCCGATCACCAGGCGGGTGATGCGCTCGAAGTCGATGTGCGGCGCGATGAGTTCGTCGCTGATCCGGTAGGCGATGGCGTCGTCTTCCTTGATCTTGTCGCGGTTTTGTTCCAGTTCCCGGATGAGCTCGTCGATGGCCTCGGCGATGACCGGTTGCGGGTCGCCGCCGGTTTCAGGGGCAGCCACGGCCTGCGCCAGGGAGGCGCTGCCGGCGAACAGCAGGGTGGTCAGAAACATCCATGTGGCGTGTAGTGTTATTTTCATTTTGTGTACTCTGCGTTGACTGAGGGGCCCGTCTATCCCGGTATTCGCTCATTCCAGGTCGAAGCGCGCCCACACCGGGCAGTGGTCCGAGGGTTTCGTCATGCCGCGGATACTGTATGAGATGCCTGCGTCGGTAGAATGTTCCACCAGCGGCCTGGTGGCAAGTATCAGGTCGATGCGCAGCCCGCGCTTCGGTTCGCGCTCGAAGCCCCGGCTGCGGTAGTCGAACCAGCTGAACTTGTCGTCGACGTCCGGGTAATGGTGGCGAAAGGTGTCGATCAGGCCCCAGTCCATCAGCTTTTGCAGCCATTCCCGCTCTTCGGGCAGGAAGCTGCATTTTCCGGTTCTCAGCCACCGTTTGGCGTTGTCCGGGCCGATGCCGATGTCCTTGTCGAGAGGCGCCACGTTCATGTCGCCCATTACCACAACCCGTTGTTGCGGATCGTAATGTTCTTCCAGATGCGCCAGCAGGTCACGGTAGAACTTGCGCTTGGCCGGGAACTTGGTTTCGTGGTCGCGGCTTTCGCCCTGGGGAAAGTAACCATTGAGCACGCTCAGGATGCCGCCGTCGGCAAGCCGGAAATCGGCGCTGATGAGGCGCCGCTGGGCGTCGCCGTCGTCGTGCGGGAAGCCGAAGCGGACGTTGAGCGGTTCCTGTTTCGACAGGATGGCCACGCCGTAGTGTGATTTCTGGCCGTGGAACACGGCGTGGTAGCCGAGATCCTCGATCATCTGTACGGGGAAGTCCGCGTCCTGGACCTTGGTTTCCTGGATGCCGATGATGTCCGGCGCGTGTTCTTCCGCCAGTTTCTGCAACTGGTGCTGGCGGGCGCGGATGCCGTTGGTGTTGAACGAGACGAGTTTCATTGGCATGTCGTTGTCAGGGGAATTCGGCGCATTCTACTGGCCCGTCGCGGCGCCGGCAATGGATCGTGGCGCGGGCCTTGCCCGCCGCGTTACAATCCCTGTATTCCCGTATATTTGCCAACAGGACACCCGTTTATATGAGCAGTGTAGTGGCCGACAGCCCAGTCTCTCCAGCCCCGTCCCGCGTGCACGAGGCCTTCGAGTGGATTCGCAGCGAGCGCATCGAGTCCCTCAACCTGGTGGTCGAGGAATACCGCCACAGGGTGACCGGCGCGGTGCACTACCATCTCGCCGCCGACAAGGCGGAGAACGTGTTCCTGGTGGCGTTGCGAACCGTGCCGATGGATTCCACCGGTGTCGCGCACATTCTCGAACACACGGCGCTGTGCGGGAGCAGGCACTACCCGGTGCGCGATCCTTTCTTCATGATGATCCGCCGTTCGCTCAATACCTTCATGAACGCGTTCACCAGCAGCGACTGGACGGCTTATCCCTTTGCCAGCCAGAACCGCAAGGATTTTTTCAACCTGATGGACGTGTATCTCGACGCGGTATTCTATTCGCGCCTGGACCGGCTGGATTTCGCCCAGGAGGGCCACCGCGTCGAGTTTGCGGAGCCGGACAATCCCGAGACGGATCTGGTGTTCAAGGGCGTGGTGTTCAACGAGATGAAGGGGGCGATGAGTTCCCCGGCCAGCACGCTGTGGCAGACGTTCACGCGCTATCTGTTCCCGACCACCACCTATCACTACAACAGCGGTGGCGATCCTGAATGCATCCCCGACCTCACCTACGAACAGTTGAAGGATTTCTACCGCACCCATTATCACCCCAGCAACGCGGTGTTCATGACTTTCGGCGACATTCCCGCCCATGAACACCATGCGCGCATCCACGACAAGGCGCTGTCGGCGTTCGAAAAGCTGGATGTCCACATCGCGGTCGGCGACGAGAAACGTTACCACGCGCCGGTGTATGTGCAGGAAAGCTACGCCTGTGACGAGCCGGGCGAGGTGGGTGACAAGACCCACCTGGTGATGGGCTGGCTGCTGGGGCCCAGCATCAACCTCAAGGAACAACTGGAGGCGCACCTGCTGGAAGGCGTGCTGCTGGACGACAGCGCCTCGCCGCTGCGCCGCGCCCTGGAAACCACCGACCTTGGCAGCGCGCCGTCGCCGTTGTGCGGCCTGGAGGCCTCCAATCGCGAGATGAGTTTCGTGTGCGGGCTGGAAGGCAGTCGGCCCGAGCATACCCGCGCCCTGGAGAAGCTGGTGCTGGATGTGCTTGAAGAGGTGGCCGAGAAGGGTATTGAAAAGTCGCGCGTCGAGGCAGTGCTGCACCAGTTGGAACTGAGTCAGCGCGAGATCGCCGGCGACGGTTACCCCTATGGCCTGCAGTTGATCCTGGAAGGACTGTCCTGCGCCACGCATCGCGGCGACCCGGTGGCCCTGCTCAATCTGGATCCGGTGCTGGACGAGTTGCGCGAACTGATCCAGGATCCCGGCTATATTCCGCGCCTGGTGCGCGAACTGTTGCTCGACAACATGCACCGCGTGCACGTGACCCTGGTGCCGGACCAGGCGCTGTCGGCGCGCCGCGATGCCGCCGAGGCGAAGCGCCTGGCCGACATGAAGGCGCGCATGAGCGACGCCGACAAGCAGGCCGTGGTGGAACAGGCGAAGGCGCTGGCCGAACGCCAGGCGCAGGAGGACGACCCGTCCATCCTGCCCAAGGTCGGCCTGGAGGACATTCCCGCCGAGATGCACATTGCCAGCGGCGAGCAGGAGGATGTGGCGGGCGTGCCGGTGGCCTTCTACCCGCAGGGCACCAACGGCCTGGTCTATCAGCAGGTGGTGGCCGATCTGCCGGCGCTGGACGATGCGCTGCTCGACGTGTTCCCGTACTACACCTACAGCCTGTCGCAACTGGGTTGTGGCGGGCGCGATTACCTGGAGACGCAGATCCTGCAGAGCAGCGTTTCCGGCGGCGTCAGCGCCAGCAGCAGCATGCGCGGCGCGGTGGACGACGAGCAGCGCCTGAAGGGCTTTTTCGTGCTGTCCGGCAAGGCGCTGGCGCGCAACCACGCGGCGCTGGGCAAGCTCATGCGCGACACCCTGGAAGCGCCGCGCTTCGATGAATACGACCGAATCCGCGACCTGGTGGCGCAGCAGCGCGCCCAGCGCGAGCAGAGCGTGACCGGCAACGGCCATGGCCTGGCGATGCTGGCGGCGTCTTCCGGCATGAGTCCGGGCGCGGCGCTGTCGCACCGCCTGCGTGGCCTGGCGGGGATTCGTTCCCTCAAGTCGCTGGACGATTCCTTCGACGACCCGGAACAGGTGAAGGCGTTTGCCGGGCGCCTGGAGGCGCTGCACGAGCAGGTGCACCAGGCGCCGCGGCAGTTTCTGCTGGTCAGCGAGGGCGAGCGCCGCCGCCAGGTGCTGGAAGAACTGGAACAGGCCTGGGCGCGGGCGCTCCCGTCCGCCGACAGCTTCGCGCACTTCGCGCCGGCGGCGGTGAACGCGCGGGTGCGCGACGCCTGGATTACCAACACGCAGGTCAATTTCTGCGCCAAGGCCTACAAGACCGTGCCGGTGGAACACCCCGACGCCGCCGCGCTGGCGGTGTTGTCGGGTTTCCTGCGCAACGGTTATCTGCACCGTGCGATCCGCGAGCAGGGCGGCGCCTACGGCGGCGGCGCCAGCCACGATTCCGACAATGCCACGTTCCGGTTTTTCTCCTACCGCGACCCGCGGCTCGGCGAAACCCTGGACGACTTCGACCGCGCGGTGCAATGGCTGGTGGAGGAAAAACACGAATGGCGGTTGCTGGAAGAGGCCATTCTCGGTGTCATCAGCAGCATCGACAAGCCGGCGTCGCCGGCTGGCGAGGCGCGCGATGCCTTCTTCAGCGCCCTGCACGGGCGCACCCCCGAGCAGCGGCAGAAAGTGCGCCGGCGCATCCTGGATGTCACCCTTGACGACCTGCGGCGTGTTGGTGAAACCTACCTGCGCCCGGAGCTGGCCAGCGTGGCGGTGATCGCCAGTCCGGCCAGCGAGGACGCCTGTCGGGAACTGGGTCTCGATATCCAGCACCTGTGACTCGATGACCGCCGACCTGCCGGAACGGCTGTTGCCCCCCCGGGAGCACTACCGGGCCGCGCTGGCGGCCGGTGTTCTGCGCCAGGATCCTGCCCAGCAACGGGCCGTCGAGCGGCTCCATGCCCTGCACGGCGAACTGTTGTCGCCGCCGCCGGCGCCACCCTGGTGGGCGCGCTGGCTGGGCCGCCGCTGCGCGCCAGTGCGGGGCCTCTATCTGTGGGGCGGTCCCGGACGTGGCAAGACCTGGCTGATGGACGCGTTCTTCGACAGTCTTCCGTTTGCCGAAAAGCGGCGCGTTCACTTTCACCGTTTCATGCTGGAGATCCACTCGGCGCTGGACGCGTTGCCAAAAACGCCCGACCCCCTGGCGCGGGTGGCCGACCAGCTTGCCGGGCGTTTTCGCGTGTTGTGTGTCGACGAATTCCACGTCACGGATATTGCCGATGCCATGCTGCTCGCCGGCCTGCTGGAGGCCCTGTTCGACCGGGCGGTCACGCTGGTCGCCACCTCCAACATCGCGCCGCGCAGGCTCTATCACGAGGGTTTGCAGCGCGCCCGCTTCGAGCCGGCCATCGACCTGATCGAGCGGCATACCGAGGTGCTGGAACTGGACGGGGGGGAAGACTACCGGCTCGGCCTCCTGCAGGACGGGGGGACCTGCCTGGTGGGCAAGGCGGCCGGCCCGGCGCATGAATGGCTGGCGGGCCAGTTCGCGGCGCTGGCCGTGACGCGGCCGGAAACCGGGGCGGTGCTGCGCCTGGCCGGCCGCGAACTGCGCACCGTGGCGCGGGCCGACGATGTGATCTGGTTTTCCTTCGGGGAACTCTGCCTGCAGCCGCGCTCGGCGCGCGACTACCTGGAACTGGCGCGCGAATGCCACACCCTGCTGCTGGAAGCCGTGCCGCGTCTGTCGGCGGACCTCGACGAGGGCGCGCGGCGTTTCATGCACCTGGTCGATGCACTGTATGACCACGGTGTGAAACTGGTATGGACGGCGGAGGTGGCCCCGCACGTCCTGTACGGGGGGCGTCAACTGGCGCGGCCTTTCCGGCGCACCGCCAGCCGCCTGAGCGAGATGGCGAGCGAGGACTACCTGGCGCGGCCGCACCGGCCGCAAGCCTGACAGCCGCCGGCGGCAGTCGGTCGCCGACTAGAAAATGCTTTCGGTGAAGGTGTCTTCCGGCGTGTCGGGGGCGCCAGGCCGTGGCCCTGTGACGGCTGCCGCGTCGAAACCGGCTTCAGGCTCCCCGGAAATATCGTCCGGCAGCGGTCCGGTGTCACTCGCGGCGGGCAGGTCCGCGCCTTGCGGCGCCTCAGGTGTCATGATCGGCGCGTGATGATCCGGCGTATCGATCCTGTCGACCGCATCAACGGGTGTCACTGGTTCGGGCCGGGCTGTGTCCATGGTTTCTTCAAGTGTCCCGGTTTGCGTCCGGACATCGGGGATGGGCGGCGGCGCCACGGGGGCGGGCGCCGTGTCGGCCGCCGAAGGCCGTACCGGTTCAAGCGCCGGAAGCGGCGGTGTGTGTGCTCCGGGGCCGGGCGTGGCAACGGGGGCTGCCGCCGGTTGCGAGGCGGCCGACCCTGGCGTGGCGGCGGGAACCGCGGGTTTCGCCGCACGCGGGGACTCCGTAACGGCTGGAGGGCTGGCTGGTCTGGCGGGTGCGACCACGGCCGCCGGAGGTGTCGGCTCGTGTGCCGGGCTGGTTTCCGGTGTGTCCATGCCGTTGCCGAGCAACAGCCAGGCGCCAGCGATGCCGGCCACGGCCCCCACCAGCAGCGAGGGCAGCAGCCAGTTGAGTGACCGTTCGTGGTCCGGGGCGGTCGTGTCGCGTTCGCGTTCGACGCGGGCGCGCTTCGCCGGCGAGTTCGAAGGGGCGGTTCGGCGTGAGTCGGCTTGCGTGTCCGGGCTGCCGGAGGCTGGCCGCGGCGTACTGGCGGCGCGGGCGTTCTTGCGCCGGTGCCGGGTCTTGTGTTCCAGGCCCAGCAGGCGGATCAGTTGTTCCGGCGGCAGCTCCATCGAGGGGTGCAGCGGGTTGAAGCTCAGTTGTCCGGCGGCCGGGGCGTCGGTCTTTCTGCGCGTCATCTGACACGGCTGGCCGGGATCGGCGACGCTGGCGCTCATGGCGCCCACCTTGCGCGCGCGCGGCGCCGGTCGGTGCAGGTTTTCGATATGCGCGGCCAGGCGCCGGGCCTGCACTGCCTCGGCGCGCAGCACCGCCATTTCATGTTCGGCGCGTTTGCGTTGTCGGTGTGCATCAGCTCGTTCAATGTCCTGTTTCCCGGTTTGTTCGCTGAGTTCGGTGTAGTGGCGCGCCCTGCGCTGGACCTGCTCCGCCTGGTCGCGGGATGCCGGGCGCGCGCCTCGGGGCGTTTTCGCCGGACTTGCCGATTGTCGCTTGTTCCAGATACCCATGGCCGCACTGCTGTTGACTCAGCACGGGTTAGCGTCAAATTGACGATTTTGTTGAGGCGTGCCGGGAGTTTGCATCGCTCGGAGGCCGAAAAACCCGACCTGTGTCACAAACGCTGAGGATAGCGTTTGTCGCGCCGTTACCCTTGAAACCGGGACAAGCGGCTACACTTGAAGCGACAAAGGTATGAAAACTCGTGGACGAACGGGAAGGGTGGAGACGCCAGATGCGCAGTTATATACGTCATCCGTCTGACATTCCAATTGAATATCAAGTGGATACCGATGAGCCGCGAGCCGGGCGGGAGCGCCTGAACAATATCGGCAACGGCGGCTTGTCGTTTTCGTCGCGGCGCGCGCTGGCGGTGGGCTCCGTGATCGTCATCCGTATCTCGCACTTGCAGCCGGCGTTCGAGATTCGCGGCGAGGTGGCCTGGTGCCGTCCGGAAGGCGAGGGTTACGCCATCGGCGTTTCGTTTCTCGAAGCCGACGACCGTTTCCGCGTGCGGATGGTGGAGCAGGTCTGCCACATCGAGCACTACAAGGCCGAGGTGCTGGCCAACGAGGGGCGTGCCCTGAGCGGCGAGCAGGCCGCGCGCGAATGGATCAGCCGCTATGCCGGCAGCTTTCCGGTGCTGGACAGCGAGGAGGAAACCGGGTAATGCCGGCTTGTGGCCGTGGCTGGCGCGGCGATACACTGGCCGCGGCCGTGTTTTGACCAACAACAATCACACCAGGGTGTATGTCATGAAAATTGCGAAACATTTGGGGATCGGGGCGGTACTGGCGGTGGCCTTGTCGGGGGGTGTGGCGCCGGCTTCGGCGGCGGAGCGCTGGCTGGAGGTCAGGGTGGTCGACAGGCAGTCCGGCGCGGCGCTCGAGAATGCCGCCGTTTGCCTGGGAACAAGCGCGCGCCCCGACCAGTTCGGCGCCCGCCGCACCGGCAACGGTGGCGCTGTGCGTTTCGAGGGCCTGCCCCTGAACAGTATCGAGCTGATCGCCGCGCGGCGTGGTTACCAGGGGCGGCGGCAGACGCTCGAACCGTTGCCGGGCAACCGCGTGGTGGTCGTAAAGCTGGCGCCGGGCGGGGGCGGGCCGGTGTGCCGGGCGCCGGAGCAGGGCGCCGAGGCGCAGGCCGCGCCGGAACTCGAGATCACGGATGTGCAGGTGGCGCGGTCGCCGTCGGCGTCCGGTGAATGGCTGCTCTCGCTGCGGGTGTCCGGCGAGGCCAACCAGGTGCGCATCGCCGCCTCGGCGGATTTCAAGGACGCGCAATGGCAACCCCTGCAGGCCGAGAACCGTTTCCGGGCCGGGTCGGGCGCGCCGGTCCGGCAACTGTACGTACAGGTGCGCCGGCATGTGCAGACCGACGGCGCGAGCATCGAGGTGGTGTCGCCGGTCCGGGTCGCGGCGGTGCGCGGCCGCTAGCGATTTCAGGCGTCGAGATCGGGAATCAGGCGGCTCTGGATGAGTTCGATGCTGTCCTTGAGCCGCAGCTTGCGCATCTTCAGACGCTTGAGCTGGAGCTGGTCCGGGTAATCCGATTCGATCAGGTGGTGAATGACGTCGTCGAGGTCGCGGTGTTCCAGGCGCAAGGCTTCCAGCTTGCGCCGCAGGTTCTCGATTTCCTCGCTGGTCAGTTGACTGTTGATGTCCGGGTCCTCTTTGCGGGCTGACCCGGTTGCCGGTTCAGCCGTCAGGCGCTGGCCACGCGTGCCGCGGGCTCGGCGACTTCATCCTCGGTTGCCACGGTTTCGAACGGCCAGTCCCGGATACCCCCTTCCAGGCTGACCACGTCAAACTGGTTCTGGGCGAGGATCAGGGTGGCGACAGCACTGCGTCCGCCCGCGTGACAGTACACAATATACCGCTCATCGGGGTCGAGTTCATCCATGCGGTTGCGGAGTTCGTAGAGCGGGATCAGGATGGCGCCGGGAATGTGGTGGTCGTCGAACTCCTCGGCGTAGCGCACGTCGATGAGTTTGTAGCCTGTTTCCGCCATGGTCTTGGCGACGTTCGGGTGTACGGTCTTGATCAGCGGGTTGCGGATCATGTCGTCGAAGGCTTCGTGGTTGAGCGCCAGCAGCGTGCAGTCGCTGGTGGCGACCACGGTTTCGCTACGCCGGTTGCCGGATATCAACGCCTCGCAGCCGAACGCGTCGCCCTCGCCGAGGTCGGCCACCTTGGTGGGTTTGTCGTCGTACAGACCCATCTGGTAGGTTTCGGCCGTGCCCTTGCTGATGATGTAATAGGCGTCGCCTTCCTCGCCCATGGTGATAATGTTCTCGCCCGCCTTGACCTCGACGATTTCCATGCGCTTGAACGCGGTTTCGATCACTTCCAGCGGCAGGCGCCGGAACACCAGCGAATTGCGCACCAGTTCCAGGCGTTCGTGGAGTTCGGCGTCGCTTTCCTCGCTGAGGTGGACCACTTCGTCCCAGGCGATAAGGTTGTCCAGCATTTCCCGGTCGGCGTGGCAGATGATGGAGTCGGCACGCGCGATGATGGTGGCGGTGGCCGGTGCGCTGGGCAGCACGAAGGGCTTGCTGCGCGTGTCTTCCGGTCCCGTGAACGAGCGTACCGATCCGCACTGGATCACCTCCAGGCTGCCTTCCACCACGTACAGGTAGTCGTTGGCCTGGCCGCCGCGGATTTGCAGGATCTCGCCTTCGCGCAATTCCACGAAGCGGACGATATTGACGACTTCGGAAAGGCGTTCTTTCGATAACAGGGTGAACGGCATGTAGTTCGAGGACAGGTTGTCCAGCACGCGTTCCATTTTTACGCTCATCATGATGGTGTTCTCCACGGGCGTCTGGGTTGGTCGCCTGGCTTGTATCGAGCCGGTGGGCAGGATGTGTCCGGGGCGAGTCCGCCGGGGGCAGTCCAGGGTGTATCGGATACTATGTCGGAAGGTGGGAGCGGGGCTTTAGCGGATTTCAGCGTTTCGCGTGGGGCCGCCGCCGGCCCTGGAAGCGGGTGACGGTCTTGACGATTTCCTGGTAGGGCAGCGCCTCGATGGCGCCGAAGCGTTCGATGGCGCGCACGGTGAGGGCCGCGATGTCGCTCACTTCCGCCTCCGGCGCGTCGGGGACGAGGATTTTCTGCAGGCCCAGCAGTCCGCCGTTCTGCACCTTGATTTCCTTGGCGTGCGGCAGTTCCCCGCCGGTGCCGGTGAGCTTGAGGGCGAAGCGTGAGTTTTCGCGCAACAGGTGCAGCAGTTGCCTGCAACGCACATGGGCCTCGGCCGCGTTGCAGGCAATACCCTCACGGTCGGCGAGGTAGAAACGGGACGAGCAGCTACAGTGACAGCGGCGCGTCAGCACCGCTTTCTCGAAGACGCAACGGCGTTCGTTGACCGCCTTGTAGGTGGAGCGGTACTGGTCTTCTTCCATGCGCGCGGGTTATTTTTCCCACTCGCGCAGTATGGGTGCCTCGCGTTTTTCCATTAGTTGCTCTTCGGCTTCCAGTTCACTGGCGGCGAACATGACCTTGATCTGGGCATTGTCGTCCGGGGACAGCCCGGCGCGCAGCTTGCGGGCAAAGGTCTTGGCTTCCTTGAAGCTGTCGAACTGGTCGAGCTTTTCCAGGGTGCTCAACAGATTGGTCGGGCCGGGCAGGATCTTGTATACGAAATAGGGCATGTTGTTGTCACACTTGTTTGTGAAGACGGACGGAGAAATGCGTCCGCGGGTTCGGAGTCGCGAATTGGCCACAGTATAGCAAGCCAGATAAAGATCCTCACAAGCCCACTTGTTCCACGTGGTTTCCCAGCATGATGACGAAGCCTGTGCGGCGTTCCATGCCGTCCTCGCTGTAGGCGAACAGGAAGGTGCGCCGCAGCGCCACGCGGCCGCCGGGCAGGCGCGCCATGCCGATGTTGCGGAACGCAACGCTGCCGTCGAGCAGTTGCAGTTGTTGCTGGCGGCAGGCCTCGCGTGCCGCGCGCGCCGCCGTTTCCCGCGCCAGCAGGCTGTTTTGCCACAACCACGCCAGCAGACCGAGCGCGATGAGCAGCAGAATGCCGGATTCGCCGCTCAAGCTACCAGTCGTAACCCACACCCAGGCGGTAGGTGTGATCCATGCTGCTGGTGTCTTCGGCGGGGGAGCGGTCCCAGTCCAGGTCGTATTCGGCCGATGCGGTGAGCCCGGCGGCGATGGGCACGCGAATGCCGGTCCTGGCCTTGACGATCAGATTGTCTGAACTGTCGAGCCCCTGGTTGCCGCGGTGGCGGTGGAAGAAGGTGGCGCGGTCGCCCGGCAACGCCTGCTCCCAGTTCAGGCCCCAGTTGAAGCCGGCGTAACGGTCATCCTCGTCGACGATGAAGCGCGTGTCCGTGTAGCTGAGACCGGCCTCCAGGGAGAGACGCAGTTCGTCGCTGTCGAAAAACTGGTAACCGGAACCGGCCGACACCACGCTCCGCAGGTCGATATCGCGGAACGGATCCTGCTCGAAGGCGGTGCCGATAAAACCGAACCAGCGTTCGTGGAAGAAATGATCGTATTTTCCGCCCAACTGGTATTGCTCCTTGGTGAGACGGTTGTCGGCGTGTTCGCGCGCCAGCATGGCGTCCAGGGTGACGCGGTTGATGTTCTTCTTTTCGATCACCATGTGGGTGCCGACGTTAAGCTTGTCGGTGTCGGTGTTACCGGTCTTCAGTTCGCCGGACAGTGTGACGTTGCCGCGCCACTCGTAGCGGGGCGGTTGTTCCGACGCCACGGGCGCCATGGCGGCGATGGCTTCGAGGCCGTCGATGCGGATGCGTTGCCGGTCGGTGGTTTCGATGACCGGTCGACCGCTGTCGTCGCTGCCCAGCGTACCCTCGAAGCTGCGGTCGTCGTGCAGACGGATGCGTAGTGGCCTGTCGGTGGACAGGCCGACGAGGTCGGCGCGCCGGATGGTGATTTTCCCGCCCCAGGCGGTTTCCATGACGACCGCGTCCATGGTCTGTTCGAGTAGCGTGCCGGATACCCGGTCGCCGTTGCCGAGGACGGCCTGGTCGGCGCCCGCCAGGGCGCAGGAAAGGAGGCCGGTCAGCACGATGGTCAGTCGTGGCAGCGTATTCAAAACGTCGTGTCCTGTGTTGTTGTGGAAGTTGCTCCGGCCGCCGGGCTGCGGAGAGCGCGGAGTCTATCACAGCGCCCCGCGCCGGCGGCGCACCCGGGGTTTTCCCTGTGTTTTGCGGGGGTAAGCACGGCGTTCGCCGCCGGCGGGCGTGCTACACTTGCCCCTGTTCACAAGAAATCAGGGCAGTAATCATGTCTGACATGACAGAAGACGAACGCATCCAGCTCACCCGAGGTGTGCTGGAAATGCTGGACGGATGGGGTATCAGTGGCAGCGACCAGTTGGCATTGCTCGGTTTGAAGGATGTTCCGGCCCGGGAAATCAGGAAGTTACGTGAAAACCGTCCGCTTCCGGACGACCCCGAGGTCATGCAGCGGGTTGAGCACCTGATTTGTATTGCCGATGCGTTGCGCACCACCTACCCGTTCAGCAAGCGCATGGGGCGCCTGTGGATGAACAAGCCGAACCGCAAGTTCCGGCAGCGCACGCCGGTGGCGACCATGGTCGAAGACGGCCTGGTGGGGCTGGTGTCGGTGCGTTCCTACCTCGACTGTTCCTACAGTTGGGAAATCACCACGACCCCCGGCGGCGCCTGACACGTTGCTGACGGCGGCCTGCCGTCGCCGTTGCACGCATGCATTCCCTCGTTCTGCACTGTTCCGATCCGTGCTGGCGCCCGGCGCGCGCCTCTGACGTGCCGGACGTGCTGGCGCGGCTCGGCCTGGCTGGCGCGGCCCGGCCGGATGCGCCCGCTCTGTATGCGGCCGGCGAAGCCTTCCTGTCGCTGGTCACCTTCCTCGGCTGCGCGCCGCAGATCTCCCTGACAGAAGCGGATGCCCGCGAGGGCCAGCCGGTGTGCCGTGTCCGGCTGCACTGTTTCGACACCACGACCCTGCTGGCGTCCGCGCCGCCGCCGGCGCCGCGTTGCCCGTCGTGCCGGGCCGGCGTCTGCGTGCCGCCGGAAGCGCCGTTCGACGGGGAAATCGGATGCTCCGGTTGCGGGGAAGAGCATCTCCTGCACCGGCTCGACTGGCGGCGTGGCGCGGGTTTCGGGCGCTGTTTCGTCGAGGTCGAGAACGTGTATCCCCATGAGGCGGTTCCGGCTGAGGTGCTGCTGGAACGGCTCGCGGAGTTGTCGGCGGTGCGCTGGGACTATTTCTACCTCAGCCGTTGAGGCTCAGTCGCGGCGCAGCCGGTCGTTGACGGCCATCGGGGTGGGGTAGCGCATGACGATATAGTAGGACGACACCGTGAAGGTGATCAGGGTGGCGAGCTGTATCAGGTAGGAGGCCTGCATGCTGATCACGCCCGCGCTGGCCGCCAGTACCGCGATCAACAGCGAGAACTCGCTGATCTGGCCGAGGCGCACGCCCACTTCCCGGGAGATCGCGGCGCTCTCGCCCTGCCGAACCCACAGATGTTTGAACACCACCGGCTTGAGCAGCAGGCTGATCAGCGCCAGCGTGACGGCGGCGGGCAGCACGGTCTGCATGACCTCGAACTCCAGCCCGGCGCCGAGGCTGAAGAAGAACACCACCAGGAAGAAATCGCGCAGCGGCTTCAGGCTTTCGGCGATGAAGCGGGAGATGGGTTCGGTCGCCACCGCGATTCCGGCGATGAAGGCGCCGATCTCCGCCGACAGGCCCAGTGCCTGCGCCAGTTCCGCCATGCCCAGGCACCAGCCGATGGCCAGCAGAAAGATGTATTCCTGGATGGTGTCGAAGCGCGCCAGCAGCCGGGTGAGCACGTAGCGCGAGAACACGAAGGCGAAGATCAGCACGCCGGGCAGCGCCAGCAGGGTAAAGGTGACGTGCTGCCAGCCGCTCGCCGCGCCGGCCAGGCCGTGCAGGATCAGCATAATGAGGATGGCGATCAGATCCTGCAGCAGCAGTACCGAGATGATGATCTCGCCGGTGTGCTGGTGATGCAGCACGGTGCTGGGCAGCAGTTTCAGGCCGATGATGGTGCTGGAAAACATCAGCGCCGCGCCGATCACCAGCGAGTCGGCGAGGCCGTAGCCGAAGGCCTGCGCGGTCAGGCCGCCGAGCAGGGCGAACAGCAGCGAACTGCCCAGCGTCACGAAGGTGGCCTTGCGGAACATGTGCCAGAGATCCTGCGGGTGCAGGTTGAGGCCAAGCAGGAACAGCAGGAACACGATGCCGACGTGTGACAGGTCGCGCAGCATCTCCACGTCGCGTACCAGCCCCAGGGCCGATGGACCCATGGCCATGCCCAGCAGGATGTAGGCGACCAGCATCGACTGGCGCGCGTACAGCGCCGCGGTCGCCAGCGCCGCCGCGCCGGTGAAGATCAGGAATACCGAGAAAACGATGGACTGGTCCAAGCCTGTTGTGCTCCGCCTGTTTGTGACAAAGCCTACCATACCCGCCTGTTTTTGAGTCGCTGCCCCCGAAACGGTATGCTGACCGCCATTTCGCCAGCCAACGACAGGAAGCCATGCATTTGATTCAGCCGAAGCTGCGAACCGTTTTCTGTGTCTGTGCACTGGTCGTGGCGACACTGCTCTGGACGTCGCAGGCCGGCGCCACCGGCCGCCAGAAACCGGTCGTGGTGGCGCGCGCCGAACTGCGCGCACTCGCGCCGGTCGACGACTACACGGGCACCGTGATCAGCCGCGAGCGGGCACGGCTCGCTGCCGAGGTGCGCGGGCGCCTGCTGTGGGTGGCCGACGTCGGCGACACTTTCGACAAGGGCGGCGTGGTCGCGCGTATCGACGACACCCTGTTGCGCGAGGACCTGGTCGAACGCGAGGCGGACGTGGCGCGCATCGAGGCGCGTCTCGGTTTTCTCAAGCTGGAGGCGTCGCGGCTGGAACGGCTGGCGCGCAGCAACAATGCCGCGCAGAGTCAACTGGAACAGGTCGAGTCCGACCGCCTGGCGGCGCGCAGCGAGTTGCAGGCGGCGCAGGCGCGGGCGCGGCGCAGCGCCGCCCTGCTGGAACGCACGCGCCTGCGCGCGCCGTTCGCGGGCGTGGTCACGGAACGCCTGCTCAGCGCCGGCGAGTGGGCCGACGAGGGCGCGGCCGTGGTGGCCATCACCGACCCGGCGCGGCTGGAGATCCAGGGCTGGGTGTCGGTGTCGGTGCTGCCGTTCCTGCAACCCGGTTCCCCGCTCGACTTCGAGCGTGACGGCGCCAGGTTCACGGGCCGGGTGCGCACGGTGGTACCGGTTGGCGATACCCGTTCGCGCCTCTACGAGCTGCGCGTGTCCCTGCCCGAGGGGCCCTGGAGGGTGGGCGAGAGCGTGCGCATCGCGGTGCCCGCGGCGGCGCGCCGCGAGGTGCTGGCGGTGCCGCGCGACGCGCTGGTGTTGCGCCGCGAGGCCACCAGCGTATTCGTGATCGACGACCAGGACGTGGCGCACCGGGTGACGGTGGTGCCGGGCATCGCCAGCGGCGACTGGATCGCGGTCAGCGGTGAACTCGAGGCCGGCGACCGGGTGGTGACGCGCGGCGGCGAACGCCTGCGCGAGGGCCAGAAGGTCGTCATCCTCCAGGGGCAGGGCGAGGCGCGGTGATTCTCACCCGTCAGGCGCTGGGCAACCCAGTGGCGGCGCTGGTGGCGGCGCTGATGCTGGTGCTGTTCGGCGCGCTCAGCCTTGGCCGCTTGCCGGTGCAGTTGACGCCGGAGGTGGAACGCCCCGAGATCACCATCACCACCAGCTGGCGTTCGGCGGCGCCCGAGGAAGTCGAGTCGGAGATACTCGAGCCACAGGAAGACGCCTTGCGCGGCACGCCCGGCATGACCGAGATGCTGTCGCGCGCGCAGCGCGGGCGCGGGCGGCTGACGCTGAGTTTCCGCACCGGGACCGATCTGCAACGCGCGCTGGTCGACGTGCTCAACCGTCTCAACCGCGTGGGCGGTTATCCCGAGGACGTAGTCGAACCGCAACTGTCCACCATCGGCGCGCGCAACCGGCCGGTGGCCTGGTTCATACTCAAGCCGCTACCGGGCAACGAGCGCGACGTTTCCGGTTATTACCGTTTCGTCGAGGACCTGGTACAGACCCGCTTTGAACGCGTGCCGGGGGTGGCGCGTTCGGAGATCCGTGGCGGCCGTGAAAAGGAACTGCGGATTACCTTCGATCCCTACCGCATGGCGGCGCTGGGCGTGGACCTGCCCGCGGTGGCCGCCCGCGTCGGGCGCAACGAGGACGTGTCGGCAGGGCAGGTCGACGTGGGCAAGCGCCGCTATACCATTCGTTTTGCCGGCACCTACCCGGTCGCGCGGTTCGGCGAGCTGGTGGTCGACTGGCGCGAGGGGCGTCCGGTGTTGCTGCGCGACGTGGCGCGCGTGGAACTGGTGCCCGTGGATCGGGAGAGTTTCGTCATCAACCAGGGCGAGCGCGCCATTGCGGTCAATGCCTACCGCGAGTCGGGCGTCAATGTGCTGGAAGTGATGCGCGACCTCAAGCAGGCGGCGCGGGAACTGGAGGCGCCGTTGCGCGAGGCGGGCCTCGGTATCCAGCAGGTCTATGACGAAACCGTCTATATCGAGAATTCCATCCGCATGCTCGGCAGCAACCTGGCGGCCGGCGTGGTGCTGGCGGTCGGCGTGTTGTGGTGGTTCTTCCGCCGCGCGCGCGCCACGCTGGTGGTGGCTGTCGCCATCCCGCTGTGCCTGGCGGCCGCCTTCGTGGTGCTGGATGCCAGCCGCCACACGCTGAACATCATTTCGCTGGCCGGTCTTGCCTTCGCCGTTGGCATGGTGCTGGACGCCGGTATCGTGGTGCTGGAAAACGTGGTGCGCCTGCGCGAACAGGGAAAGTCACCGCGCGAGGCGGCGTTGCAGGGCGTGTCGCAGGTTTGGGGGGCGCTGCTGGCCTCCACCGCCACCACCGTGGCTGTGTTCCTGCCGGTGGTGTTCCTGGCCGACGAGGCGGGGCAGTTGTTCGCCGACCTGGCCATCGCCATTGCCGCCGCCGTGGTGGCGTCGCTGTTGCTGGCGGTGTCGCTGGTGCCGGCGGCGGCCAGCCAGTGGCTGGGCCACATGAGCCTGGAAGACCGGCACGCGCACTGGTGGCGCGCCGCCAGCGCCTGGCTGATGGCGCTGACGGCAACGCGGGGGCGCCGTTATGCGCTGATCCTGTTGCTGGTGACGGTGCCGCCGCTGTTGAGCTGGGTGCTGTTGCCGGAGGCCGACTACCTGCCGAGTGGCAACCGCAACCGCGTGTCGGCCAACATCAGTGTCGCGCCCGGCGTCAACCTCGATACCATCGAACGCGAAATGGGACGGGTCATCGCCAAACGCATGGAGCCTTACCTCAGCGGCGAGAAGCAGCCGCAGGTCCGGCATTATTTCTTCGTGGTCTACCGTGGCGGCGCCTTCATGGGCGTGCGCGCGGTGAACCCCGACGAAGTCGACAAGCTGGTGCCGGTGCTCAACAGCATCGTGCGTGGCTTCCCGGATACCCTGGCGTTCGCGCGGCGCGATTCGCTGTTTCGCGGGTTCGGCGGCAGTGGCAGCGTGGAAGTGAACCTGCAGTCCCGCCACCTGGACCTGTTGCTGGATATCGCGCGCGAGGGCTACGACCTGATCGAGGAAACCCTGCCCGGCGTGTCCATCTCGCCCCAGCCCGGGCTTGAAATGGCGGAACCCGAAATACGCCTGGTGCCAAACGAGCGACGCATCGCCGAGGCGGGCTGGACCCGCGAGACGCTGGCGCGGGTGGCGCGCGCTTTCGGTTCCGGCCTGTTCGTGGGTGAATACTTCGACGGCGAGCGGCGTCGCAACATCGTGGTGCGGGCCGAACCCTGGTCGACGCCGGAGCAGCTCGCCGGCATGCCGGTGGTGACGCCGCGGGCCGGTGTGTTGCCGCTGGACGAACTGGTGGCGGTACAGCGCACCGCGGGGCCCAACCAGATCCGGCGCCTCGACCGTCGCCGCACCGTCACGCTGGCGCTGCGCGCCCCCGAGGGCATGTCGCTGGAACGCCTCATGACCGAAGTGCGTGAAAAGATCGCGCCGCGCCTGCAGGCCTTGTTGCCCGAGGACGGCGGCATCCGTTACTCCGGTACCGCGGAGAAACTCGATCAGGCCCTGCGCGCCATGGCCGGCAGTTTTCTGTTGGCCATCGCCATTCTCTACCTGTTGATGAGCGCCCTGTTCCGGTCCTTTACCGACAGTCTGCTGGTGCTGGTGGTGTTGCCGCTGGCCACCGTGGGCGGGGCGGCCGCCCTGCAACTGGTGAATCTGTTCACCTTCCAGCCGCTCGACCTGCTGACCATGATCGGTTTCGTGATCCTGCTGGGGCTGGTGGTGAACAATGCTATATTGCTGGTCTACCAGACCCGCCAGGCGGAGCGCGCCGGGCGCTCGCGCCGCGAGGCGGTGGCGCAGGCGATCCAGTTGCGCTTGCGCCCCATTCTCATGAGCACACTCACCAGCCTGTTCGGCATGCTGCCGCTGCTGCTGGTGCCGGGCGCCGGCACCGAGTTGTACCGCGGGCTGGCGGCGGTGATCGTGGGCGGCCTGGCGCTCAGTACCCTGTTCACGCTGGTGCTGTTGCCGGCGCTGCTGCGGCTGGGCGAAACCGATACCGGTGGGCGCCCGGCCGGTGCTACCATGTCATCATGAGATTTACCGAGCGTTTTCAGACGCGGCTGTGGAAAGCCGCCGAGTGGTTCAAGGGCCTGGCCTGGAAGCTGGGCAGCCTGTATCACCCGGCCAGCCTGCGGCAAAAGGGGCTGGCGGCGTCGGCCGGGCTGGTGCTGGCCGCGGCGCTGGTATTGTCGCTGTTCGTCGGCTGGTACTGGAGCCATGAGCCGGATGCCTTCGATGTGCACCAGGTCGCCCTGCAGCGCGTGGGCGGCGACGCCTCCCGGTTGCGCGTCGGGGTGGTGTATACCAGCACTCTGATGCGTATCGGCGAAGTGCTGCTGGACAAGCCTGGTGGTTACCTGTCCAACGACGTGATGCCGCCGGGTGTGTGGCTGGACAATATTCCCAACTGGGAATACGGCGCGCTGATCATGTTGCGCGACGGCGCCGCGGCATTGCGTAACCACATGTCGCGATCCCAGTCGCAGTCGGTCGAGGACGCCGCGCTGGCCGAGGCCGAGCCGCGTTTCAATTTCCGCAACGATTCCTGGCTGTTTCCGCCCACCGAGGGCGAATACCGCAAGGGCCTGAAGGCGCTCGACGACTACCTGCGCCGGCTGGCTGACCCGGCCGATCCGCAGGCTCAGTTCTATGCGCGCGCCGACAACCTGCGCCAGTACCTGGAGATCATCGAGAAACGGCTGGGCAGCCTGTCGCAGCGGCTCAGCGCCAGCGTTGGCCAGATCCGCATCAATACCGACCTGGCCGGCGATGCCGGTGCCGCCCAGTCCACCGCAACGTCTTCCAGTGTGGTGGTGCAGACGCCCTGGCTGCAACTGGACGATGTGTTCTACGAGGCGCGCGGTTCGGTCTGGGCGCTGGCGGCCATCCTGAAATCGATCGAGCACGATTTCCAGGATGTGCTGAACAAGAAGAACGCCATCGTGTCGTTGCGCCAGATCGTGCGCGAACTGGAGGAAGCGCAGCAGCCCACGCTCAGCCCGGTCATTCTCAACGGCAGCGGTTTCGGCCTGTTCGCCAACTATTCACTTACCATGGCCAATTACATCGCCCGCGCCAACGCCGCCGTCATCGACCTCCGCGACCTCCTGCAACAAGGCTAGAATAAAGAGGAAAAATCCTCAGTCCCCTTTTTGAGGGGCGGGGTCAGTCGTCGTCTTTTTTCAGGCCTTCGCGCATGGCGCCGACGTTGAGGGGGACGACGACTTCGTCGCGGGGTTCGTCGATGTAGCGGGGGCGCGCGCTGGTGTCGCGGCCGAATTCCTTTGCCAGTTCCTGTTCTCGGCTGGTGATCAGCATCAGGCATTCGCGGATACCCTGGATCGTGCGTTCCGAGAGGGGATGGCGCAGCCCGGGCTCGGGGGCGGTATCGCGCGCGATGTCGGTGAGGGTGCGTTTCATCATGCGCAGCACGCGCTCTTCGGTAGTCAGTTCGGGTTCGCTCATGGTGACGTTCTCTGTTGCGGCGGTTGCGGTGGGGCATATTGTGCCACACTGGCCGGCACAGCCACAGAAAGCACGTTGGCGGCGCGGTTTTGGGGCTCAGGGCTCCAGGGCTTCCCAGCGCGCGTAGGCCCGTTCCAGTTCCGCTTCCCGTTCCGCCAGGCGGTTTTTTGTTTCCGCGATGCGGGCGCCGTCCTGGCGGTAGAACTCCGGGGCGGCCATCTGTTCGTGGATGCCGGCGATCTCGTTTTCGAGACTTTCGATGCGTTCCGGAAGTTGCTCCAGTTCGCGCTGGTCCTTGTAGCTCAGGCGCGCGGGTTTTTGCGGTTTTTCCTTGCGCGCGCGGGCCTGGGCCGGTTTTTCGCGGCTTGCCGTGGCGGCGCTCGTGCTGCGCTGACGCAGCCAGTCGCTGTAGCCGCCGACGTACTCTTCGACTCGGCCCCCGCCCTCGAACACCAGCGAGCTGGTGACCACCCGGTCGAGAAAGGTGCGGTCGTGACTGACCAGCAGCACGGTGCCGCTGAACCCGACCAGCAGTTCTTCCAGCAGGTCGAGGGTGTCGATGTCCAGGTCGTTGGTGGGTTCGTCCATCACCAGCAGGTTGGCGGGCTTGCTGAACAGGCGCGCCAGCAGCAGGCGGTTGCGTTCGCCGCCGGACAGGGCCGATACCGGTGTGTGGCAACGGTCCGGCGTGAACAGGAAGTCCTGCAGGTAGCTGATGACGTGGCGTTGCTGCCCGTTGACGTCGATGAATTGGCGTCCGTCGGCCAGGTTGTCGATAACCGACCGGCTGCCGTCGAGCTGGGCGCGGCGCTGGTCGAAGTAGGCGACGTCCAGGCTGGTGCCAAGCCGTATGCTGCCGCTGTCCGGTTGCAGTTCGCCGAGCAGCAGGCGCAGCAGCGTGGTCTTGCCGACACCGTTCGGCCCGATCAGTCCCACCTTGTCGCCGCGCAGGATGGTGGTGCTGAAGTCGCGTATCAGGGTGCGTCCGCCGATCGTGTAGCCGATGTTTTCGGCTTCCACCACCAGTTTTCCCGAAAGCCCGGTGTGGCCCGTGGAGAGCCGCGCCGTGCCGGTGCGCTGCCGCCGTTGCCGCCGTTCCTCGCGCATTTTCTGCAGGGCCCGCACGCGCCCCTCGTTGCGGGTGCGCCGCGCCTTGATGCCTTGCCGGATCCAGCGTTCCTCCTCGGCGAGTTTTTTGTCGAAGCGGGCCTGGCGGCTGGCCTCGTCGTCCAGCCAGGCCTGTTTGCGGCGCAGGTAGGTGGCGTAGTCGCCGGGCCAGTCGGTGAGTACGCCGCGGTCGAGGTCGATGATGCGGGTGGCGAGCGCGGACAGGAAGCTGCGGTCATGGGTGATGAACAGCAGCGTGCCCTGGAAGCCCGGCAGGAATTCCTCCAGCCATTCGATGGAGGCGATGTCGAGGTGGTTGGTGGGTTCGTCCAGCAGCAGCAGGTCCGGATCCGCCACCAGTGCCCGCGCCAGCAGCACGCGCCGCTGCACGCCGCCCGACAGGGATTCGAACGCGGCGTCGGCGTCCAGGGAAAGGCGCGACACGACGGTTTCCACGCGCTGTTCCAGCGACCAGCCGCCACGGCTTTCGAGTTCGTGCTGGGCGTGCTCCATCTGCGCCAGCAGGCGTTCGTCCGCATGCTCCGCGAGTTTCGCGCTGAGCTGGTGAAAACGCGCCAGCAGGCCGCCCAGTTCGCCCAGGCCCTGCGCCACCAGTTCGAACACGGTGCCGCTGAAGCCTTCCGGGAGTTCCTGGTCCAGGGACGCGATCTTCAGGCCCTGGCGGATTTCCAGTTCCCCTTCGTCGGGCGCCAGGCGGCCCTCGATGACCTTGAGCAGGGTCGACTTGCCACAGCCGTTGCGCCCCACCAGGCACACTCGCTCGCCGGCTTCGACGGCCAGGACGACGCCGTCCAGCAGGGGCGGGCCGCCGAAGCCGAGGCGCAGTTTGCGGGTTCTGAGAATGGGCATGGGGCGCGAAGCATAAGCCGCCGCCGTTGCGCGCTCAACTCCTTTCCACGCGCGCCGCTAGAACTGGAAGGAGCGGGCGTGCTGCTGCTATGCTGCGCCCACCGATGTTTTGACAGGCCGTTGATGTGACGGGGAAATCCGGTCGTGCCGCCGGTGCGATCCCGGGGCGGGGCGAGTTGCCGGCTTTGTGCGGCCGGTCACATCATGCCTTCGCGGGGTATGGATACTTGATGCACCACCGATCACTCAGGATGCAGACGATGCAGGAACACGAGTTCTATGCGGATCCGACGGTTTTCGACCTTTGGCTGGCACGCGCCGGCGACTGGCTGGAGCAGCGGCTGCAAGGGCTGCGCCCCTGGGGCTGGACGCTGGCGTTCAGCGCCATGGCATCCCTGTTCGCGGCGACCGCCGTGGGCGTGTTCGTGGCGGCGCTGATCGATGGCGCGCAGCACGTGGTGGCCTGGAACCGCAACCTGGCGCAGATCATCACCATCATGATGGCCCTGCTGGCCAGCCAGGCCCTGCTGCAACAGGCCCTGAAGTGCTGGCCGGAGGAGCGCGCCATGCCGCGGCGCTGGCGCCACCTGGTGCGCTTGTGCGGCTGGCCGGTGCCGGGTGCCCGGCCGCGTCGCGCGGCCCGGAAATCGCCCGCGCTCCGGCGGCCGCAAAAGACGGCCCCCGAGGCGGCCAGTCGCGCCGACATCCAGGCCTTTTTCAGCGGTGTGCGCGCCGCCGGCGTCAATGTCACCATTGCGCGCGCGTTGTTCGCCGCCGGTGTGCGAACCCCGGCGCAACTGTGCCGCGCCAGTGATGAGCGTCTTCTGGCCATCCGTGGCGTGGGGCCGGCCACGGTGCGCAAGTTGCGCGCCTATTTCCGCGCAGGCTGATCGCCGTCGTCCGCTTCGAGATCCCGGTAACGGTCCGGCGTGAAGCGAGGCGTGCAGATTGCGTAGAACAGCAGGTCGTTCGTGCCCGTGTTGCGAATGCGTTGCCGCACTCCGGGCGGGATGCTGACCAGGTCGCCGCTGCTCACCGCTTGCGCGGGAGTATCCCCGATCTCCACTTCGCCGCGTCCGGCGACGATCAGGTAACGTTCCTTCACCCCTTCCAGGCAGTGCCAGCGTGTGGTGAGGCCCGGCGCCACGCGTGCGCGCGCGATCGATGCACCGGGGTCGGAGGCGCTGTTGTCGAGTTCGAGGATGGAACAGCCCTCCCGGAAGAAATATTCCGCGCCTTCGTCGGGGTGAATGACGAACTCTGTCACCGGCATACTCCGCATGGTCTGTGAGTGCCGGCGATTATGCCCGGCGCGCGCGTCCGGGTCACGGGCGGGGCCTTTGCGTTGAGAGGCACTTTGGGGTTTCATAGTGGCAGATGCTTGTTTGCAGGAAAACGCCATGACCGAAGCCGCACTCAGTACCGAAACGCCGACCGGCGTGATTCATGCCCTGGAACTGGGGCCGATGGAAAACTTCGTCTACCTGATCGAGGACCGCGCCAGCGGCCGCGCCGCGGTCGTGGACCCGGCCTGGGATGTACCGGAAGTGCTGGAGCTGGCGCGCCGTCACGGGGTGACCATCACCGATATCCTGCTCACCCACAGTCATCATGACCACATCAACGGCATCGAGGCGGTGCTGGCCGCGCACGACGCCCAACTGCATCTGCTCAAGCCCGAAGCGCGCTTCTGGGGAGCGGATCTCGGGCGTCCCACGTTGCTCCACGGTGGCGATCATATCCGGCTCGGGGACACCGACATCGAGGTATTGCATACCCCGGGCCACACGCCCGGTTCGGCCTGCTACCGGGTCGGCGACCGACTGGTAACCGGTGACACCCTGTTCGTGTTCGGCTGCGGCCGCTGCGACCTGGCTGGCGGCGATCCGGAACAGATGTTCCACACCCTCAAGCACATGAAGGAGCGCCTGCCGACCGACCTGCTGATCCTGCCCGGCCACAACTACGCGGAGAAGCCGGTGTCGACCCTGGAGGAGCAGATCGAGGGCAATCCTTTCCTGCATTTCGATGACGTCGGCCGTTTCGTTCACTACCGCATGGATTACCACGACCGCCACCGGCACGGTCCCTACGGCCCGGTGCCGGCCGGGCAGGAAATGCCCGACCAGGCGTGAATACCTTACCGGATTTCGTGGCGCCCGGTCTGCGCATTCTGTCGGTGGGGCTCAATCCCTCGTTGCCGTCGGTGCGGGCGGGGTACCCGTTCGCCAACCCGCGCAACCGTTTCTGGAAGGCGCTCAATGCCAGTCCGCTGGTGTCGGAGCCAGTGGAGCCCGGTATCGAGGCGATGGAAATCCTGCTGACGCGCGAAGGCATGGGTTTCACCGATGTGGTCAAGCGTCCCACCCGCGGCGCCGGCGAGTTGCGCGCCGCGGATTACCGGGCGGGCGCGCCGCGCCTGTGCGCCCTGATCGAGTCCCTGCAACCCGCCTGGGTCTGGATTCACGGCAAGCTGGCGTGGCAACAGTTTCTACGCCACGGCGGGCTGGAAGGCGCGGACGAAGGCTGGGGCGCCCAGTCCACGCCCGTCGCCGGCGCCCGGGTGTTCGTCACCCCGAACCCCAGCCCCGCCAATGCTGCGTTCTCGCTGGATGACCTGGTGGCGCACTACCGGGCGTTTGCCAGTGCCCTGGCGCAGGGGTGACGGTGGGCGTCGTGGCGTCGCCATTGTGCGCGGTCCGCACATGAAGGGCGCCGGCGTGTCGGTGCCGGCGGCTTTTGCCGGCGTCATCCTGATCTGGTCGACGACGCCACTGGCAATCCAGTGGAGCAGCGAGGGCCCCGGTTTCCTGTTTGCCGTGACCGCGCGCATGGTGCTGGGGCTGGTGCTGTGCCTGGCGGCCTTGCGCCTGAGTGGCGTGCGCATGCCCTGGCATCGCGCGGCGCGCGGCAGTTACCTGGCGGCCGGTCTGGGAATCTATGGCGGCATGTCGCTGGTGTACTGGGGGGCGCAGTATATCCCCTCGGGCTGGATTGCCGTGCTGTTCGGCCTGTCGCCGCTGGTAACCAGCGTGTTCTCGGCCTGGTGGCTGCGCGAGCAGGCGCTGGGGCTGGTCCGCGTCGGCGGGCTGTTGCTGGGCCTGGCCGGGCTGGCGGTCATTTTCCTGAACAGCGCGGCCCACGGCGATGGCGGCGAACGTGGTGTGACCGCCGTGCTGCTCGCCACCGTCATCCACGCCGCCAGCGCGGTCTGGGTGCGACGCCTGTCCGCGGGGGTGCCCGCGCTGGCCGTGACCGGCGGCGGGCTGATGCTGGCGGTGCCGCTGTTCCTCGCCACCTGGCTGGTGTTCGACGGCGCCTGGCCGGCGACGATCCCGGAACGGGCCGCGCTGTCCATTGTCTATCTTGCCATGTTCGGTTCGCTGCTGGGCTTCCTGTGGTACTTCTACCTGTTGCGGGAAGTGGAAGCGGCGCGTGTCCACCTGCTGACGCTGGTGACGCCCGTCACGGCCCTGTTGCTGGGACATGCGCTCAACGGGGAGCCGGTCGATGTGCGGGTGTGGCTTGGCACGGTGCTGATCCTGGCGGGCCTGCTGACCCACCAGTGGGAACTGTGGTCCCGGCGCGCCGCGCCGGCCGATGGCGGGTCAGGCGGCCGCGCCGAAACGATACCGGAGGACAGGGCATGAGGATTCAGGCTGTGGTGATGGCGGTTCTGCTGCTGGGGCTGTCGGCCTGCCAGTCGGTAGGCGGCGGGTACTATGACAACCCGGTGGCGGTGGGCACGGAACTCGAACTGTTGCGGGCGCTGCGGGTGCCGCCGGGACTGGCGCGCGTCTACCTGCAGGGCGGGGAAACGACCGACTACGCGGGGCTGGATCAGTATCGTCCGTTTTGCTATTTCCTGATGCGGAACCCCGCACCCACCGCGCGCGAAATCGCGCCGGCGGTATTCCGGGTGCGCGCGGTGGAGTTGCGGGAGCAGGACGTGCGCCTGCCCGTTCCGCTTCGGCTTGCGCACCGTGCCGGTCTCGGCGTGGGCAGCGACGGCCCGGGAGTGATCGCCTTCGAGACCCACATGCTGCTGGACGGGGCGCCGCCGCAGGGGCCGGAGCGGCTGGTGTGTTCGGGCGCGTTCGCGCCACCGCTGGAGGCGGCGCCGATCCGCCTCGACGAAATGCGCGAGGTGCTGGGTGAGCGGGTGCGGGTCAGGGTTCCGGGGTCGACTGGCTCTTGAACTTGTTCCAGCCGCCTTCCTTGCCGGGCGCGAAGTTCTGGCGTTCCTCGTAGAGGATGGACACCAGATCGGCGACCGCGTTGGAGAAGTTCACGTTGGGGTTGGCGGCGCAGTAGCCTTCCAGCCAGTCGAGGATGTCGGCCATGCTCTTGTCGCCGAGGATGTTGTAGGTCGCGGCGGCGGCGTTGTTGACGGCGCTCATGAAACCGGCCAGCCAGTGGTGGTACCAGCGTTCCGCGACGCCGCCCCGTTCGCGCGCTACCAGGTATGCGGCGCAGTTTTCGGCGCCGACTCCGAACACGGCGTACTGGTCGTCCATGTCGCGGGCGGCGGCGCTGGTGGCGAACAGGCTGGCGATGAGAAACAGTACGGAGAGTCGGGTGATGCGGATCATGCGGGTTCCTTGTGCCAGGGGTCCTTCCCCGGCATCGGCAGCGGCGGGCACGACTTGAAGATTCCGTCCAGCGGCGCAGCCACCGCCACAGAGCCGAAACTCGCCATGCCGCGTTCTCGGTGGACTATACTTTTTGCCAGGGGGGAGCGATGAACGGAGGGCATCATCATGACCATGGCAAAACGTGTAGAAAGCTATCTGCTTGAACGGGATGTCGATTTCGACCTCGTCGACCATCCGCACTCGGCCACCAGCATGGAGACGGCGCAGCTCGCCCACGTGCCCGGCGACCGGATTGCCAAGTCGGTGCTGCTGGAAGACGAGCGCGGCTACCTGCTGGCGGTGTTGCCCGCCAGTTATCGCGTCGACCTGGGCGAGTTGCACCGCCAGACCCGCCGCAACCTGGGGCTGGCGACCGAGCGTGAACTGGGCGCCCTGTTCGAGGACTGCGAGCCGGGCGCGGTGCCGCCGCTGGGCCCGCTATACGACATCGAGACGATCATCGACGACACCCTCGCGGAGCAACCCGACATCTATTTCGAGGCCGGCGACCACGAGCACCTGGTGCACGTCAGCGGCGAAGCTTTCGAAACCCTGCTCGGCGACGCCCGGCACTCGGAGTTCAGCCGCCACATGTAGCGCTGTCGCCGGCTACAGGTCGAAGGCCGGCAGGGTCCAGGTCGATCCGCCCGCAACGGCCTCCGGGTGGCGTTTGCGCACGCGCTGTTCGATGGCGTCGATGTCGTTCGCGTCCACGTCCACCATCAGCAGGATCTCGCCATGATGGATGGCTTCGGCAAACTCGTCCAGGTGGGCGTTGGGCAGCCGTGTGAAACGCTGTCCGGCCAGGTAGGCGCCCGCCATCACCAGCAGCGGCAGCCACCACCAGGCGTTACCGCTGGCCAGCAGGCCGATCAGCGCCAGCAGGGCACCGAAGAACAGCGCCAGGTCGAGGCGCCAGCCCCAGTATTCGATGCGGCTGGCAAGATCCCTGCGCTGTTGCGGGCTGGCTTCCGGCAGGCCGTCGAGCGCGATGTCGTCCCGGGCCACGGTGTGCATGCGCGCCCGGTCCACGCCGCTGTCCACCAGTTCCTGTACCGCCCGCAGGGCGTGTTCCCGGTCCGGGAACAGGAAAAACAGTCGTCGAGTCATGGCAACCTCCCTGAATCCGAAGATTTCCTGATTCAACCTTCCATTACAGGTGGGGGCGGTTGCCCCGCGGCTCAAGTGCCGGCGGGTGAGCGGGTCTCGCGGCCGATGGAGTAGTAGGTGAACCCCTGGGCGGCCAGCATGTCCGGGTCGTAGAGATTGCGGCCGTCGAAAATGACCGGTGCCTTGAGGCGCTTGCCGATCATTTCGAAATCGGGGCTGCGGAACAGGTTCCACTCGGTGATCACCACCAGGGCGTCGGCGTTCTCCAGCGCCTGTTCGGGGCTGTCACACAGCGTCAGGTCGGGACGCTCGCCGTAGATGCGGCGGGTTTCCTCGCGCGCTTCCGGGTCATAGGCGCGCACGCTGGCGCCCTGTTCCCACAGGGCTTCCATCAGGGTGCGGCTGGAGGCCTCGCGCATGTCGTCGGTGTTGGGCTTGAAGGCCAGCCCCCACAGCGCGAAGGTCCTGCCCTCGAGGTCGCCGTCGTAGTGCTGGCGAATCTTCTCCGGCAGTTTCTGTTTTTGCCGGAAGTTGACCGCTTCCACGGCGCGCAGCAGTTCCGGGGTATAGCCGTTCTCCACCGCGGTGCGTTCCAGCGCGCGCACGTCCTTGGGGAAGCAGGAGCCGCCGTACCCGGCGCCGGGATAGATGAACTGGTAGCCGATGCGGGGGTCGGAACCGATGCCGTTGCGCACCGCCTCGATGTCGGCGCCCAGCAGTTCGGCAATGTTGGACAGCTCGTTCATGAAGCTGATCTTGGTCGCCAGCAGCGAGTTGGCCGCGTACTTGGTCAGTTCCGCGGAGCGGATGTCCATGGCAATGATGCGGTCGCGGTTGCGGTTGAACGGCGCGTACAGGGCGCGGAGCAGTTCCGTGGTGCGGGGGTTGTCGGTACCGATGACGATGCGATCGGGGCGCATGAAGTCGTCGATGGCGGCGCCTTCCTTGAGAAACTCCGGGTTGGAAACCACGTCGAACTCGACCTTGCTGCCGCGCTGCTCCAGGATCTTGCGGGTGTGTTCGCGCACCCGGTCCGCCGTGCCCACCGGAACCGTCGATTTATTGACAATAATCCGGTACTCGTCGAGGTGTTCGCCGATGGCTCCGGCCACCGCCAGCACGTGCTGGAGGTCGGCGGAGCCGTCTTCGTCCGGCGGCGTGCCCACGGCGATGAACTGGAACAGGCCGTGGGCGACGCCCTCGGCGGGATCCAGGGTGAAGTTCAGACGCCCGGCGGCCTGGTTGCTTTGCAGCATTTCGGTGAGTCCCGGCTCGTAGATCGGGCTTTCGCCGCGTTTGAGCATCTCGATCTTGTCCGGATCGATGTCGACGCACAGCACGTCGTTGCCGACCTGGGCCAGGCAGGCGCCGGTGACCAGGCCGACGTAGCCGGATCCGTAAATGGTGACTTTCATGCCTTAGTACTCCCGATTTCTTGTGAGGGGCTTCCGTTTTTGCCGGGTTTGTGGAAAATGGCGCCGCCACGGGGCGGCAAGGCCGCGCATGGTACCAGAAAGCGCCAACCCCGGCACCTGTGCGGGTTTCGCCGTGGTGTCGGGCGCGGGTGAGACAAGCCACCCGTTTTATTGAGAAAACCGCTCATTGCGGTTGACTCCGGGCGCGGCCTGGATCAAAATACGCGGCTTGCGTTTCGGAGGGGTTCCCGAGTGGCCAAAGGGATCAGACTGTAAATCTGACGGCTCAGCCTTCGGAGGTTCGAATCCTCCCCCCTCCACCAGTACAATTGCGCGGCGCGGGATGCCGCCGGTCAAGGTATTGCGGGTGTAGTTCAATGGTAGAACTTCAGCCTTCCAAGCTGAATACGTGGGTTCGATTCCCATCACCCGCTCCAGTGAAGGCGCCCGGTACCGGAAAGCACGGGGTGCAGGGCAGAATTTTTGCTCATATAGCTCAGTCGGTAGAGCACTTCCTTGGTAAGGAAGAGGTCACCGGTTCAAATCCGGTTATGAGCTCCATATCCGGCCCGGACACAAGTGTTCGGGCCTTGTGTATCAGTGAGTTGGTAGTTGAACCGCAGCTTGGTGAAATGTAAAACGGGAGAGCCGTCCGATGTCCAAGGAAAAATTTGAACGTACGAAACCGCATGTCAATGTGGGCACGATTGGTCACGTTGACCATGGCAAAACGACGCTGACCGCGGCGCTGACGAAGGTTGCAGCGGAAAAGCAGGGCGGCGAATTCAAGGCCTACGATCAGATTGACAATGCGCCGGAAGAGCGCGCCCGTGGCATCACCATCGCCACCGCGCACGTCGAGTACGAGACGGAAACCCGTCACTACGCGCACGTGGACTGCCCCGGACACGCCGACTACGTCAAGAACATGATCACCGGCGCGGCGCAGATGGACGGCGCCATCCTGGTGGTGAGCGCGGCCGACGGCCCCATGCCGCAGACCCGCGAGCACATCCTGCTGGCGCGCCAGGTCGGTGTGCCCTACATCATCGTGTACATGAACAAGGCCGACCAGGTCGACGACGCCGAGTTGCTGGAGCTGGTCGAGATGGAAATCCGCGAGCTGCTCGACAGCTACGACTTCCCGGGTGACGACACCCCGATCGTGGTCGGTTCCGCGCTGAAGGCGCTGGAAGGCGACACCAGCGACATCGGCGTGCCCTCCATCGAGAAGCTGCTCGATACCCTGGACGAGTACATCCCGATTCCCGAGCGTCCGGTCGATCAGCCGTTCCTGATGCCGATCGAGGACGTGTTCTCGATCTCCGGCCGAGGCACCGTGGTGACCGGTCGTATCGAGCGCGGCAAGATTCACGTCGGCGACGAGATCGAGATCGTGGGTATCCGCGAGACCAGCAAGACGGTGTGCACCGGCGTTGAGATGTTCCGCAAGCTGCTGGACGAAGGCGAGGCGGGCGACAACGTGGGCGTGCTGCTGCGCGGCACCAAGCGCGAGGA
>WGBO01000051.1 GCA_015494295.1 Gammaproteobacteria bacterium
TGGCGCTCCCTAGGGGAATCGAACCCCTGTTACCGGCGTGAGAGGCCGGTGTCCTGACCGCTAGACGAAGGGAGCAAAGAACGCTGTATGGATGCGGCAGCGGTGCTATTATACGCACAAGCGATTCAGGGACAAGCTAATTAGAGTGAATAATCAAGGCGATATCGCGCCAGGCAGCATCCAGCCCGTCACCATACCCCGGCCGGAACACAATATTTCTCGCGCCAATATCAGTTCGGCCGCGCTCAAGGTGCTGTATAAGCTGAAAGAAGCCGGTTACCAGAGTTACCTGGTGGGAGGCGGCGTGCGCGACCTGCTGCTGGGGCGCGAGCCCAAGGACTTCGATGTTGGCACCGACGCCACGCCGGAGCAGGTGCGCAGCCTGTTCCGCAGTTGCCGGCTGATCGGCCGGCGTTTCCGGCTGGCGCATGTGCGTTTCGGACGCGAGATCATCGAGGTCGCCACTTTCCGCGCCATGCACAACGGCGAATCGGACGCCGCGGCCGACAGCGCCCAGTCGGACGAGGGCCGGATTCTGCGCGACAACGTGTTCGGCACCCTCGAAGAGGATGCCTGGCGGCGCGATTTCACCATCAACGCGCTCTACTACGACATCAAGGATTTCTCGGTGGTCGACTATGTCGGCGGGCTGGAGGACCTGCGCAGCGGAGTGCTCAAGCTCATTGGCGACCCGGAGCAGCGCTATCGCGAGGACCCGGTACGCATGCTGCGGGCGGTGCGTTTCGCCGCCAAGCTGGGGTTCCGCATCCATCCGGATACCGAGGCGCCCATGCACGAGCTTGGGCCGTTGCTGGCGGATATCCCGGCGGCGCGCCTGTTCGAGGAGGTACTCAAGCTGTTCCTCGGCGGCTGTGCGTTGACCACCTTCGAACTGCTGCGTCACTACGACCTGTTCCGCCACCTGTTCCCCCTCACCGAGGAAGCGCTCAGCCACGAGGAAGAGGGCTTCCCCATCACCTTTGTGGCGCGCGCGCTGGAAAATACCGACACCCGCCTGGCCGCGGACAAGCCGGTGACGCCAGCCTTCCTGTACGCGGCGTTGTTGTGGGAGCCGGTTCGCCTGCGCACCCGGGAACTGGTCGAGCAGGGCGCTTCACCGCTGGAAGCCGCGCAGATTGCCGGCAACGAGGTAACGGCCGCGCAGGTGCAGGCTACCTCGCTGCCCAAGCGTTTCAGTTTTCCCATGCGCGAGATCTGGTTGTTGCAGCAGCGTTTTGAACGGCGCCGCGGCAAGGCGCCGTATCGCCTGCTGGAGCACCCGCGTTTTCGCGCCGCTTACGACTTCCTGTTGCTGCGCGCCGAGGTCGGCGAAGCGCCGGCGGAACTGGCCGGGTGGTGGACCGACTTCCAGCAGTTGAACCCGGTCGAGCAGGCGCAGAAGGTCGAACCGGCGCCGGCGCGCAAGCGACGCCGCCGTCGGCGCCGTAAGAAGGCGGCCCCGGCGGGCGATGCCTAGCGTTGTCGCCTGGATCGGTCTGGGCAGCAATCTGGACGATCCGCGCCGGCAGGTGAACACCGCGCTGTCGGAGCTGGACAGGTTGCCGCGCTCGCGGGTGCTGGGCTGTTCCGGCCTGTACCGCAGCGCGCCGATGGGTCCGCCGGACCAGCCCGATTACATCAACGCCGTGGCCAGCCTGCGCACCGCGCTGGATGCCGAGGCATTGCTGGACGCCTTGCAGGCCATCGAGTCGGCACACCGCCGGGTGCGCGGCGAGCACTGGGGGCCGCGTACCCTGGATCTTGATATGCTGTTGTACGGCGACGCCGTCATCGACACCCCGCGGCTCGTCGTGCCGCACCCCGGCATCGCGGAGCGGAATTTCGTGCTGGCGCCGCTGGCCGAACTGGACGCCGGTCTGTCGATCCCCGGCGCCGGCATGGCGGGCGAGTTGTATGCCCGGCTCGGTGACGCGGGTCTGGCGCGCGTCGGCGACGCGGCCTGCCCGGCGGCGGGCCGCGATACTGAAGTGAACGAATAGAGAACAACAATGCAGAACCCGGGTTTTATCGTAGTGGAAGGGCCGATCGGCGTCGGCAAGACCAGCCTGGCAAGGCGCCTCGCGGAGACGTTCGGCAGTGAACTGTTGCTGGAGGGGGCGGCGGACAACCCTTTCCTGGAAAGGTTTTACCGCAACCCGCGCGCGGTGGCCATGCAGACACAATTGTTTTTCCTGCTGCAGCGCGCCCAGCAGATGCAGGAACTTCGCCAGGGCGACATGTTCGAACCCGTGCGGGTGGCCGATTTTCTCATGGACAAGGACCGTATCTTTGCCAAACTGACGCTGGATGCCGAGGAATACAAGCTCTACGAGCAGGTGTACTCGCATTTGACCATCGACGTGCCCACACCGGACCTGGTGATCTACCTGCAGGCGCCGGTGGACGTGCTGGTCAAGCGGATCAACAAGCGGGGTATCGCCTATGAACGCGCCATGGAACCCGGATACCTGCACTCGCTGTGCGATACCTACACGCGTTTCTTCCACTTCTACGACGAGGCACCGTTGCTGATCGTGAACGCCGCCGACATCAACCTGGTGGACAACCAGTCGCACTACGAAATGTTGCTGGAGCAGATCGCGCAGGTGAAGCGCGGTCGCCACTATTTCAACCCGGTGCCGCAAGACCTGCTGGACGCGGAGCGCAGGCATGGCTGATACCACTCCCGTTACCCGTGACAGCCTGCTGCGCATGAAGGCGGAAGGCGAGAAGATCGCAGTGGTGACCAGTTACGACGCCAGCTTCACGGCCCTGCTGGAAGCCGCCGGTGTCGATGTGTTGCTGGTCGGCGATTCGCTGGGCATGGTGGTGCAGGGTCACGACTCGACGCTGCCGGTCACGCTGGAACAGATGATCTATCACAGCGCCTGCGTGGCGCGCGCCTCGACGCGCGCGCTGCGGGTCGTCGATCTGCCGTTCATGACCTACGCCAGCACCGAACAGGCGCTGGACAGTGCCGCGCGCATGCTGCGCGAGGGCGGCGCGCACATGGTCAAGCTGGAAGGGGGGGCACTGCTGTGTGCAACCGTGGAGGCGCTGACCCAACGCGGCATCCCGGTATGCGGCCATCTGGGCCTGACACCCCAATCCGTGCACCAGTTCGGCGGCTACCGCCTGCAGGGGCGCGACGAGGCGGCGGCGCGGCAGTTGCTGGACGACGCGATTGCGCTGGAGCAGGCAGGCGCCTCGCTGCTGGTGCTGGAATGCGTGCCGGCGGCGCTGGCAAAACAGATCAGCGAGAGCCTGGGGGTCCCGGTAATCGGCATCGGCGCCGGCATCGATTGCGACGGCCAGGTGCTGGTGCTGTACGACCTGCTGGGAATCACGCCGGGCAAGCGGCCACGCTTTTCGCACAACTTTCTCGAGTCCGGGCGTGACATTCCCGCGGCGCTGCGGGCCTACGTGGAAGCGGTGCGGACCGGGCGTTTTCCCGGCCCGGAGCACACCCTGGCCTGAACATGGAAACCCTCGGCTCGGTCGACAGTCTGCGCGCGCGCGTCACTGGCTGGCGCCGCGCCGGCGAGCGCATTGCCTTCGTGCCCACCATGGGCAACCTGCACGAGGGGCACCTGCAACTGGTGCGCGAGGCCCGCAAACTGGCGCCCAGGGTGGTGGTCAGCGTATTCGTCAATCCCCTGCAGTTCGGTCCCGGCGAGGATCTCGACAGCTATCCGCGTACCCTCGATGCCGACCGGGCCGCGCTCGAGGCCAATGGCGTCGATCTGCTGTTCACGCCCTCGGTGGAAACCATGTACCCGCGCGGCGTGGAACGCAGCACCGTGGTCGAGGTGCCGGAGGTCAGCGAGGGCCTGTGCGGCGAGTTCCGCCCCGGCCATTTTGCCGGCGTCGCAACCGTGGTGGCGCGCCTGTTCAACCTGGTGCAGCCCGACCTGGCCTTGTTCGGCGAGAAGGATTACCAGCAACTGGCGGTCATCCGGCGCATGGTCGGGGACCTGGGCTGGCCGATCGGGATACACGGAGTCGCCACCGTGCGCGAACCGGACGGGCTGGCGATGAGCTCCCGCAACCAGTACCTGACAGCGGAGGAGCGTTGTGTTGCGCCGGCCCTGTACCGCGTGCTTCGCGAGGTCGCCGACGCCGTGCGCGGCGGCCATGGCGATTACCGCGCGCTGGAGCGGCAGGCCATGGAAGCGCTCGTGGCGGCGGGATTCAATCCGGAATATGTGGAAATCCGCCACGCGGACAGCCTGCGGCCGGTGGAAAGCGGTGAGCGCAACTGCGTGGTGCTGGGCGCCGCGCGGCTCGGCGTGGCACGCCTCATCGACAACGTACGCGTCTGACGCGGGTTTGCAGGCCCCCGGGCAAGTTGGGATAATGCCGCCTTTTCAGCGCCAGGACGTTCGACGGATGCAGATCACCCTGCTCAAATCCAAGCTTCACCATGCCCACGTGACCCACTCCGAGCTGGAGTACGAGGGTTCGTGCGCCATCGACGGCAACCTGCTCAAGGCCGCCGGCATTCGCGAGTACGAACAGATCCACATCTACAACCTGGCCAATGGCAAGCGCTTCACCACCTACGCCATCCGCGCCGAGGCAGGCTCCGGCATCATTTCCATCAACGGCGCGGCGGCGCACAAGGCCGAACCCGGCGACCGCATCATCATTTGCACCTACGGGGTATTCGAGGAACAGGAAGCGGCCGGTTTCCAGCCCAAACTGGTGTACCTGGACGCGGACAACCGCATCGTGCGCCAGGGCAGCGCCATACCTGTGCAGGTAGCCTGAGTCCTATAAGGCGGGCGTGTCGATCTTGAACGCCGGCGCCACTTCCTCAGGCAGCCTGTCCTGGCTGGTCATCCATACCAGGATGTCGTAGTAACTGCGGATGTTTTCCACGTAGCGCACCGGCTCACGGCCGCGCGCGTAGCCGTAGCGGGTCTTCTTGTACCATTTCTTCTGGCTCAACAGTGGCAGGAATTTTTTCACGTCCGCCCATTTGTCCGGGTCCGCGCCGGCCTGCTGGGCGAGTATGCGGGCATCTTCCAGGTGGCCGAAGCCGACGTTGTAGGCGGCCAGCGCCAGCCAGGTGCGGTCCGGTTCCTGTATGCGTTCGGGCAGTTTTTTCTTGATGCTGGCCAGATAGCGGGCGCCGCCCTCGATGCTGGCCTGGGGATCGTGGCGGCTCTTGGTGATGCCGAGGTGCTGCATGGTATTGCGCGTCAGCATCATGATGCCGCGCACACCGGTCGGCGAGACCGCCTTCGGGTTCCAGTGCGATTCCTGGTAACCCACCGCCGCGAGCAGGCGCCAGTCTTCCCCGGTGAGGGCGGCCGCGTCCTCGAACCACTGGCGGAAAGGCGGCAGGCGTTCCTTGATGTGTTTCATGTAGCGGCGCGTGCCGACGTAGTCGAAGTCGGATACATACCCATAGTAGTGTTCCAGCAACTGCGCGAGCTTGCCGGACTGGTTCAATGAATCGAAATACTCGCGCGCCTTGTCCAGAAGGCTGGTGTCCTCGCCGGGCGGAAAGGCCCAGGCCAGCGGTTCGGGGGCGCTGATGTCAAACGCGACGCGCAGTTCCGGGTAGAAGCGCCGGTTGATGGCGACCTCGTTGGAATCGGCTACCGTGTAGTCGATGACCTGTTCCCAGACGAGGTAGAGCAGTTCCTCGGACTCCAGTTCCGGGTTCTCCTGGAACGACAGATCGGGGTAGGTTTGTTGCAGGCCGCGCAGCATCTCCGCGTGGCTGCTCCTGGCGACCACCTCCAGCGTCCCGTTCAGGTCCGCCAGGCTTTTGGGTGCCCGGCGCCCGGCGCGGTAGATCAGTTGCGGGGTGATGTGCTGGTAGGCGGGGCCGAAGTTCAGCACCTGCTTGCGTTCCTCGGTGATGGTAAGCCCCGCGGCTGCCAGGTCTGCGTAGCCGTTCTGCACCCGGGTCAGGATGGCGGGCAGGGTGTCCGGCGTCTCCAGGCGCAGTTTCACGCCCAGGAAGTCCGCGAAACCGCTGGCCAGGTCGTACTCCAGCCCGGTCGGGCCGAACGGCCCCTGGTAATAGGTGGTGGCGCTGTTGCGGGTCAGCACCACCAGTTCCCCGGCGTGCTGCACGCGCTCGAGTTGCGACCTCTGCAAATCGCAGCCGAGTGTCAGGAGTATGGGAAGAAACAGCAGGAAGCGCATGGGTAGGGTCAGGACCCGTTCGTGTATTACCCGGTTTAGCGGCGGATGACGGAAAATTTTAGCCTTCTCGGTTGGCCCTGGGTTACAATAACGCCCGCTCGGCGGGACGGATCAAGCTTGTGCCAGTTCCCGTTGATTTTCAAGTAGAAACACCCTGGAGAGGTACCGAAGCGGTCATAACGGCACCGACTCGAAATCGGTTGGGGGCGTTAGCCCCACAAGGGTTCGAATCCCTTCCTCTCCGCCATTTTCAAAATATCTTCAAAGTGCGTCAATTCCGCATATCCCGGTTTTGGAATCAACGGCGGAATCAATGGAATCAGCCTCGATTGATTCCGTCGCCGGCCAGAACAGCGAGGGCGTTCAAAACCCCACCTCAGCGTTCTGGCCACAAGCTGATGTTGATCCAGGTTCCGCGCCTCAATGCGCCACGCGAATGTTCTCGCCGCTATAAATGACCCGCACCCGGTCGCCGACCGAGAAACGTTCGTTGGGCGACAGTTCCTGCACGATGGCGATGGTGCGGCCGTCGTCCATTTTCAGGGTGATCTCGACGCCGCTGGTTTGTGTCACGCCTTCCTCGATGGCCGCGCCCGCGAGTCCGCCGACCACGGCGCCGATGACGGCCATGACCTGGCCAGTGGCATTGTCACCGGCGCTGGCGCCGGCAATGCCGCCCACCGCCGCGCCGGCCGCTGCGCCGATCGGGGTTTTGGTGCCCTCGATGCGAACCGGCCGAAGTTGTTCGATGGTGCCGTATTCAACCTGCTGGACGGTGCGTACTTCGGAACGGCTGTAGCTTTCGCCCGAGAGGTTCGAGGCGCAGCCGCCGACCAGGGTGAAGCCCAGCAGGAACAAAAACAGGGTTTGGGGTTTCATGGTCACTTGCCTCCGCATGCGTTGGTCCAGGCAATCACCTGATGCTGCAAACCAGTATAAGACTGCTCCTGTGCTGTCGCCAGCGGACACCGGCAGCGGGCGTCCGCGGTGGATGTGCGCGAGTTCATGGTGGCGGCATACGGCTCAGATCGGCGGGGACTGCTGTGGGGACGGTGTCCGTGTGAAGCCGCAGGTTTACCCCGGTCGATTTCGCGCTGTTCAGTGCGCCAGTTCCTTGAGCTTGTAGAGCAGTTCAAGCGCCTGGCGGGGGGTGAGGTCGTCGGGCGCGATACCCTGGAAGGCTTCCAACAGCGGGTGTTCGGTGTCGGGGGCGAACAGGTCGATCTGGGTATCGTCCCCGGTGTTGTGCCGGCTGGCGCCGTTTTCCAGTGACAGGAGTTGCTTGCGGGCTTCGACCAGCACCTTCTCCGGCACGCCGGCCAGCGCCGCCACTTGCAGCCCGTAACTGCGGCTGGCGGGGCCTTCCTTGACGGTGTGCAGGAACACGATGCGGTCGCCGTGCTCCACCGCGTCGAGGTGTACGTTGGCGATGCCCCCGCATTCGCCCGGCAGGCCGGTCAGTTCGAAATAGTGGGTGGCGAACAGGGTCCAGGCGCCGATGCCCGCCAGTTCGCGTGCCACCGCCCAGGCCAGCGACAGGCCGTCGTAGGTGCTGGTGCCGCGCCCGATTTCGTCCATCAGCACCAGGCTGCGGTCGGTGGCGTTGTTGAGGATATTGGCTGTTTCGGTCATCTCCACCATGAAGGTGGAACGGCCGCTGACCAGATCGTCGGAGGCGCCGATACGGGTAAAGATGCGATCCACCGGTCCGATCTCGGCGCGGTCGGCGGGCACGAAGCTGCCGATGCAGGCCATCAGCACGATCAACGCGGTCTGGCGCATGTAGGTGGACTTGCCGCCCATGTTGGGGCCGGTGATGACCAGCATGCGCTGGCTGTCATCGAGACGCACATCGTTGGGCACGAAGGGCTCGTCGCTGCATTGCTCGATCACCGGGTGGCGGCCGCCGCGGATCAGGATGCCGGGCTCGTCGCGCAGCAGGGGGCGCGACCAGTTCAGGCGCTCGGCGCGTTCCGCCAGCGTGGTCAGCACGTCGAGCGTGGCGAGTCCCTCGGCGCAGGCGGTCAGGGGCTGCAGGCGTTCCACCAGTTGCTCCAGCAGTTGCTCGTAGAGCAGTTTTTCGCGTTCCAGCGACTTGCTGCGCGCACTCAGCACCTTGTCTTCGTGTTCCTTGAGTTCCGGCGTGATGTAGCGCTCCACGCCTTTCAGGGTCTGGCGGCGCTGGTAGTCGGCGGGTACCTTGTCCGCCTGCGCCTTGCTGACTTCTATGTAATAGCCGTGCACGCGGTTGTAGCGGATCTTGAGGGTGTTGATGCCGGTGCGCTCGCGTTCGCGCGTTTCCATGTCCAGCAGGATCTGGTCGCTCTGTTCGCTGAGCCGGCGCAGTTCGTCGAGTTCGGCGTCGTAGCCGCTGGCGATCACGCCGCCGTCGCGCACCAGCGCGGGCGGCACCTCGGGCAGCGCCTTGCGCAACAGCTTGACGATCCGGGGGTGCTCGCCGATGCGGGTGGAAAGGCGCGTCAGCAGCGGGTCGTTGTCGCCGCGCAGCAGTTGCTGCAGGTCGGGCAGCCGTGCCAGCGTGTCGCGCAGGGCGCTGAGGTCGCGCGGGCGCGCCGAGCGCAGGGCGATTCGTGACAGGATGCGTTCCAGGTCGCAGGCGCCGCGCAGGGCATCGCGCAGCGACTCGAACAGGCCGGCCTGCAGCAGGGATTCGATGCACTGGTGGCGGCACGCCAGTTCGCCGCGGTCGCGCAGCGGCCGGTGCAGCCAGCGGCGCAGCATGCGCCCGCCCATGGCGGTGACGCTCTTGTCCAGTACCGCCACCAGGCTGTGCTTCTTTTCGCCGGACTGGGCCTGGTCGAGCTCCAGGTTGCGGCGCGTGGCGGCGTCGAGGATGACGCTGTCCTCGTGGCGCTCGGTGCGCAGGCCGCGCAGGTGGGGCAGGGCGGCGCGCTGGGTGTCCTTGACGTATTGCAGCAGGGCGCCGGCGGCGCCCACCGCCACCGGCATGTCCTGGCAGCCGAAGCCGCTCAGGTCATGGGTGCCGAACTGCTGGTTGAGCTGGCGCGCGGCGCTCTCGGTATCGAAGTGCCAGGGCGGCAGGCGGCGCACGCCGGGGCGCTGCTCGACGGCGGGCGGCAACGGCAGGTCCTCGCTCACCAGCAGTTCCGCCGGTTGCAGGCGCGCGATCTCGCCATGGAGAGCGTCCTCGCCGTTGAACTCCTGCACCGTGAAGCGCGCCGCCGACAGGTCCAGCGCCGCCAGGCCGTAGTAACCCTCCTCGTCGCGGTGCAGCGCCACCAACAGGTTGTCGCGGCGGTCTTCCAGCAGGGCGTCCTCGGTGAGCGTGCCCGGCGTGACGATGCGCACCACCTTGCGTTCTACCGGTCCCTTGGTGGTGGCGGGGTCGCCGATTTGCTCGCAAATGGCCACCGATTCGCCCAGCCGCACCAGTTTGGCCAGGTACTGCTCGATGGAATGTACCGGTACGCCGGCCATGGGGATCGGTTCGCCGGCCGACTGGCCGCGCGCGGTAAGGGTGATGTCCAGCAGTTCGGCGGCGCGCCGCGCGTCATCGTAGAACAGCTCGTAAAAGTCGCCCATCCGGTACAGCACCAGGATATCCGGATGCTCGGCCTTGATGCGCAGGTATTGCTGCATCATCGGCGTGTGCTTGCGGGTCTCGGGGGCGGCAGACATGGGGCGTGAGTCTAGCCCAATCCGGGCCTCCGCCATAGCTTGCACAAGCGGCCTCCGTTTGGTACTGATGGAGCCATAACAACAGGAGGAACGGAGCATGAGTCTGGACCAGCGGTCATATGAGGAAAAGCGGGATTTCATCCGCGTGCCGGTACAGTGCGAGGTGGCGCTGGAGGCGATCGACACCGGCAAGCGTTTCGTGGCCGAGGGCCGGAATCTCAGTGGCAACGGGGTATTGTTCGTGACCGAGGAGCCGCTGCGGCCGGGCGACAGGCTGAACCTGCGCATCGAGGCCACCACCGTGCTGATGTCGGTGCTGGACGCCGTTGTCGAGGTGGTGCGCGTCGAGGCCATCGACAACGACAGCCGCTACGCCGTGGGCGGCGCCATCCGCAGCATCGAGAACGGCGGCTAGGGAGCGCGCGGTGCCGGGAGAGTTCGCCAGCCTGGTCAGCGCCCTCGGTCAGCGCCTTCTGGCGCGAGGCGAATGCCTGGCGAGCGCCGAATCCTGCACCGGCGGCTGGGTGGCCAAGGTCTGTACCGACCAGGCCGGCAGCTCCGCCTGGTTCGAGCGCGGTTTCGTGACCTACAGCAACGCCGCCAAGCAGGAGCTGCTGGGCGTGGCGGCGGATACCCTGGCGGCCCACGGCGCGGTGAGCGAGGCCACGGTGCGGGAAATGGCCGCCGGGGCGCTGGCGCGCAGCGCGGCCCACTGGTCGCTGGCCATCAGCGGCATTGCCGGGCCGGGTGGCGGCAGCGCCGACAAGCCGGTGGGCACTGTGTGGCTGGCCTGGGCCGGGCCGGATGGCTGGCAACAGGCGTGTTGCAAACATTTCGACGGTGACCGGGACGCGGTGCGGCGCCAGTCGGTGGCAGCGGCGCTGGTCGGCCTGCTGGACCACCTGAATGAGCGAAACGGCTGACGCCGGCCGGCACCGGCTGTTTTTCGCCCTGTGGCCGGACGAGGCGACCCGGCGCGGCATTGCGAAGCTGGCGCGGGCCGCGTGCGAGCGGCCGGTGCCGACGGCGAACCTGCACATGACCCTGCTGTTTCTGGGGATGCAGGACGATGCCGCGCTGGCCTGTTTTCGTGAGGCGGCGGGGCGGGTGCGCGCGGCGCCCTTCGATCTCACTCTGGACCGCCTGGGCGGTTTTGCCCGCAAGCGTATCCGGTGGCTGGGCTGTTCGGCGCCGCCGGCGGCCCTGGGGAAACTGGTTCAGGCGCTGGCGGAAGCCGTGAAGGTGTGCGGGTTCGAAGCCGAGAAACGACCTTTCGTTCCTCACATAACACTCTCTCGCAAGGCGAAAAATCCGCTCGGGGGCGAGCCGGGCGAGGTGCTGTCCTGGACGGTGCGAGAGTTTGTGCTGGCAGAATCGGAGCCGACCCCGGACGGGGTGCGTTACCGGGTGCTGGATCGCTGGAAGCTGTAGTCCCGCGTCCCGGCGCCCTGTCGGCAACGGGCTGACAGGTGCAGGAAACACCACTGTTTATTTTTACAGTGGTATGCGGCATACTCACTGTCATTCAGCCGGACGGGTGTCCGGCTGCCGCGGGCGGCCCGGGCGGGGCCCGTGAACTGAACATGAATCTTGTCGGGAGAGAGACGATGGACGAAAACAAACGCAAGGCGCTCAGCGCGGCGCTCGGTCAGATCGAAAAACAGTTTGGCAAGGGCTCCGTCATGCGCATGGGCGATGTGGGCGCGGTGCGCGATGTCGACGTGGTCTCCACCGGCTCGCTGGCGCTGGACGTGGCGCTGGGCGTCGGCGGTCTGCCGCGCGGCCGCATCATCGAGATCTACGGTCCGGAGTCGTCCGGCAAGACCACCCTTACCCTGCAGGCCATCGCCGAGTGCCAGAAGGCCGGCGGCACCGCCGCCTTCGTGGATGCCGAGCACGCGCTGGATCCTGTCTATGCCGAGAGGCTGGGCGTGCAGATCGACGATCTGCTGGTGTCCCAGCCCGATACCGGCGAGCAGGCGCTGGAGATCACCGACATGCTGGTGCGTTCCGGCGCGGTGGATATCGTGGTGGTCGACTCGGTGGCGGCGCTGACACCCAAGGCCGAGATCGAGGGCGACATGGGCGATTCGCACATGGGCCTGCATGCCCGTCTGATGTCCCAGGCGTTGCGCAAGCTGACCGGCAACATCAAGCGATCCAACACGCTGGTCATCTTCATCAACCAGATCCGCATGAAGATCGGCGTCATGTTTGGCAGCCCGGAGACCACCACCGGCGGTAACGCGCTCAAGTTCTACGCCTCGGTGCGCCTCGATATCCGCCGCATCGGCGCCATCAAGAAGGGCGACGAAGTCGTCGGCAACGAAACCCGCGTGAAGGTGGTGAAGAACAAGATGGCCCCCCCCTTCCGCCAGGCCGAATTCGAGATCCTCTACGGCGAGGGTATTTCCCGTGAAGGCGAGCTGATCGACCTGGGTGTCAAGAACGGCCTGGTGGACAAGGCCGGCGCCTGGTACAGCTACAATGGCGAGCGTATTGGCCAGGGCAAGGACAACGTCCGTAACTATCTGAAGGAACATCCGGAAATGGCGGACGAGATCGACCGCCAGTTGCGCGCCAGGCTGCTCGACACGGACACCGCCGACGAGACGGAAACGGATGACGAGGTCGAGGCCGCCGAACTCAAGCACTGAGCCGGAGGACGACTTCGCCGAAGCCTGCGAAACGGCCTACGCCTGCGCCCTGCGGCTGCTGGTGAGGCGCGAGCACAGCGAGCGCGAACTGCGTTTCAAGCTGGAATGCCGCGACACCGACGCGGCCGTGATCGACGCGGTGGTCGAGCGCCTGGTCGGGGACGGCTATCTCAGTGACGCCCGCTTCGCCGAGGTGTTCGTGCGCAGTCGCCACGATCGCGGTGTCGGGCCGCTGCGCATCCGCGCCGAATTGCGCGAACGCGGGGTCGACGAGTCGCTGGTCGACGACGCTTTCCGGGATCTGGACGCCGACTGGTTCGAGGCGGCGCGCCGGCAGCGCGACAGGCGTTTCGGCGGTCATCCGCCCCGGGATTTCCGCGAGAAGGCGCGGCAGATGCGGTTTCTGCAGCAGCGCGGTTTCAGCGGCGAGCAGGCGCGCGCCGCGCTGGCCACCTCCGGTGACTGAGAGTCGCCCCGCCAGGATGGCGGGATTTCCCATACTTTACAGCAGCTAACTCGCGAACTGGATGCAATTGGCGACAATATCCTGTACCTTTCCGCGCCATGACCAGCACCACCGATATACGCACACTGTTCCTGGATTTCTTCCGTGAAAAGGGCCACGAGATCGTGCCGTCCAGTTCACTGGTGCCCGCCAACGATCCCACCCTGCTGTTCACCAATGCCGGCATGGTGCAGTTCAAGGACGTGTTCCAGGGGCGGGAGACGCGCAGCTACGTGCGCGCCGCCAGCGCCCAGCGCTGTGTGCGCGCCGGCGGCAAGCACAATGACCTGGAGAACGTCGGTTACACGGCGCGCCACCATACCTTCTTTGAAATGCTGGGCAATTTCAGCTTCGGCGACTATTTCAAGCGCGAGGCCATCCAGTATGCCTGGGAATTCCTGACCGAGGTGGTCAAGCTGCCGCCCGAGCGCCTGTGGGTCACGGTGTTCGAGGAGGACGACGAGGCGGCCGACATCTGGCTGAAGGAAATCGGCGTCGACCCGGCGCGTTTCTCGCGCATCGGCGCCAGGGACAATTTCTGGTCGATGGGCGACACCGGTCCCTGCGGTCCCTGTACCGAGATTTTCTACGACCACGGCCCCGACGTGCCCGGCGGGCCGCCCGGGACGCCCGAGGAAGACGGCGACCGCTACATCGAGATCTGGAACCTGGTGTTCATGCAGTACGACCGGGACGCCAGCGGCACGCTCAATCCCCTGCCCAAGCCGTCGGTCGACACCGGCATGGGCCTGGAACGGCTGGCGGCGATCCTGCAGGGTGTGCACAGCAACTACGAAATCGACCTGTTCCAGCACCTGATCAAGGCCGCCGCCGACCTGATCGGCTGCAAGGATCTCGAAGACAAGTCGCTGCGGGTCATCGCCGACCATATTCGCGCCTGTGCCTTCCTGATCGTGGACGGGGTGATTCCCTCCAACGAGGGGCGGGGCTATGTGCTGCGCCGTATCATCCGGCGCGCCATCCGTCATGGCCACAAGCTCGGCCAGCGCGAGCCCTTCTTCCACAAGCTGGTGGCCCCGCTGGCCCGCGAGATGGGCGACGCCTACCCGGAACTGCCGCGCGCGCAGGCGCAGGTCGAGCAGGTGCTGGCGCAGGAAGAGGCGCGCTTCGCGGAAACCCTCGACCACGGCATGAAAATTCTCGAGGACGCCATTGCCGGCCTGGACGGCAAGGTGATCCCCGGCAGCACCGTGTTCAAGCTCTACGACACCTACGGGTTCCCCGTGGACCTGACCGCCGACATCGCGCGCGAGCGCGGTCTGACGCTGGACATGGCCGGCTTTGAGGCCGAGATGGAAGCGCAGCGCGAACGCGCCCGCGCCGCCAGCCATTTCGGTGTGGTGGATACCGGCGGCATCGAGATCGACGCCCACACCGAATTTACCGGTTACGACAGTCTCAACGACCAGGCGCAGGTTACCGCGCTGTTCCGCGACGGGAACAAGGTCGAGGTGTTGAAGGGCGGCGAGGAAGGCGTTGTGGTGCTGGACCATACTCCGTTCTACGCGGAGTCCGGTGGCCAGGTGGGCGACCGCGGCGTGATTCGCACCGAAGGCGGCGTGTTCCGCGTGACCGATACCCGCAAGCAGGGCCGGGACGCCATTGCCCACATCGGCACCCTGACCCAGGGGGAACTGAAGCCGGGCGACCGCGTCGATGCGCTGGTCGACCCGCAGCGTCGCGCGGCCACGCGCCTCAACCATTCCGCCACCCACCTGTTGCACGCGGCCCTGCGCAAGGTGCTCGGCGAGCACGTGCAGCAGAAGGGCTCGCTGGTCGACCCCGAACGGCTGCGTTTCGATTTCTCTCATTTCCAGCCGGTCACGCCGGAGGAACTGGCGCAGATCGAAAAGCTGGTCAACGACCAGATCCGCGCCAATGCCGAAGTGGTCACGCGTGTCATGCCCATCGAGCAGGCCATGGAGGCCGGCGCCATGGCCCTGTTTGGGGAAAAATACGGTGACGAGGTGCGCGTGTTGTCGATCGGGGACTTTTCGGTCGAACTCTGTGGCGGCACCCACGCCAGCCGGGCCGGCGATATCGGCCTGTTCAAGATTCTCTCCGAAACCGGTATCGCCTCCGGCGTGCGCCGTATCGAGGCGGTGACCGGGGAGGCCGCGCTGGACTATGTCAATGCCACTGAAAAGGACCTCGGCGCGATCGCCGATCTGGTCAAGGGCAACCGCGAGGACGTGACCGCGCGGGTCGCCCAGATGGTGGAGCGCAGCCGCAAGCTGGAAAAGGAACTGGAGGCGCTGAAGGCGAAACTGGCCAGTTCACAGGGCAGCGACCTTGCCGGCGAGGCGGTCGATGTCGATGGCATCAAGGTGCTGGCGGCGCGCCTGGATGGCGCCGACGCGAAAACCCTGCGCGAAACCGTCGACCAGCTCAAGAACAAGCTGGGCGCGGCCGCGGTGGTGCTCGCCAGTGTCAACGGCGACAAGATCTCACTGGTGGCCGGCGTCACCAGGGCGGAGAGCAAGCGCGTCAAGGCGGGCGATCTGGTCAACCAGGTGGCCACCCAGGTTGGCGGGCGTGGCGGTGGCCGGCCGGACATGGCTCAGGCCGGCGGCAACCAGCCGGAAAACCTCGATGCGGCGCTGGAATCCGTGGTTGCCTGGGTCAGGCAGCAGATCGGCGCCTGAAACGGTTTTATCGTGCCCCGATTTGTAGTTTAATGCGCCATTTTCGTGCATATTATTTTCACTGACAGGCAGAAATGGCGTTAATCGTTCAGAAATACGGTGGCACCTCCGTCGGCACGCCCGAACGCATCGAGGCGGTGGCGGAGAAGATCATCGGCTATCGTGACCAGGGGCATCAGCTCGTGGTGGTGGTGTCCGCCATGAGTGGCGAGACCAATCGCCTGCTGGAACTGGCCGCGCAGATCAGCGACCAGCCGGTGCCGCGCGAACTGGACGTGCTGCTCGCCACCGGCGAGCAGGTCACCATCGCCCTGTTGAGCATGGCGCTGGAAAAGCGCGGCTGTCCGGCGCGCTCCTACACCGGCGCCCAGGTACATATTCTGACCGACAATGCGCACAACAAGGCGCGCATCCAGGATATCGACGCCGAGCGGGTCGGCGCGGACCTGTCCGCGGGGCGGGTGGTGGTGGTCGCCGGCTTCCAGGGCGTGGACGACCAGGGCAACATCACCACGCTCGGGCGCGGCGGCTCGGACACCACTGCGGTGGCGTTGGCCGCGGCCCTGAAAGCCGATGAATGTCAGATATTTACCGATGTCGACGGCGTCTACACCACGGATCCGAGAGTGGAGCCGGACGCGCGTCGCCTGGAGCGTATTACCTTCGAGGAAATGCTGGAAATGGCCAGCCTGGGCTCGAAAGTGCTACAAATCCGTGCTGTCGAGTTCGCGGGCAAGTACAATGTCCCCCTCAGGGTGCTGTCCAGCTTCGAACCGGGCGACGGCACGCTGATTACCTACGAGGAAGAGGGAATGGAACAGGCGCTGATTTCCGGGATCGCGTTCAACCGCGACGAGGCCAAGCTCACCGTGCTCGGTGTGCCGGATCAGCCCGGTATTGCCCACCTGATTCTGGGGCCGATTGCCGATGCCAATATCGAGGTCGACATGATCGTCCAGAACATGGCGGCGGACGGCAAGACCACGGACTTTACCTTCACGATCCATCGCAACGACTACCGGCGCGCCATGGACATCCTCAAGACCACGGCGAAGGAACTCGGCGCGAGTGAAGTGTCCGGCGACGACCGCATCGTCAAGATTTCGCTGGTGGGCGTGGGCATGCGCTCGCATGCGGGCATTGCCTCCACCATGTTCGAAACCCTGGCGCGCGAAGGCATCAATATAAGAATGATCTCCACCTCCGAAATCAAGGTCTCGGTGGTGGTGGACGAGAAGTACCTGGAACTCGGCGTGCGGGCGCTGCACGAGGCGTTCGAGCTCGACCAGGAAGCCGTTAGTTGAGTCTCCGTAATAACCGCTTCGGCGGCGACTAAAAATATCCAAGAAAAACAAAGTGGTGAAGTTTGGTTTTAGTTTTAATGGGGGTGGCCGACAATAGCTGTATTGTTGGTTGCCTTAACGATATACGCCGGCCATATGGCTTGGGCCGGTAATAAAAGCAGGTCAAGGAGACACTAGGAAAATGTTGATACTTACACGACGGGTTGGTGAAACCCTGATGATCGGCGACGAAGTCACCGTTACCGTTTTGGGTGTGAAGGGTAACCAGGTTCGCATCGGCGTCAATGCCCCCAAGGAAGTCGCCGTGCACCGCGAGGAAATCTACGAGCGCATCAAGCGGGAGCAGGACGGCTCCGATGCCGCGCCCACGGAAGCCGTCGACAACGAGTTTTGACTTTACCTCGTCGGTCGACGCCGGTATCCTAGCCGCCTCTGAAATCGTGCCGTAAAAACGATCGTCAGATAGGAGAGGTGGCCGAGCGGCTGAAGGCGCTCCCCTGCTAAGGGAGTATGGGTTAAAAGCCCATCGAGGGTTCGAATCCCTCCCTCTCCGCCAAATTCCAGAAAGACCCCTGACGGGGTCTTTTTTGTTGGAGGACTGGCAAATAGCGCTTGAAATTCAGCGTACTCTTATGGATAATCTCGCGCTTCCACGCGCCCGTAGCTCAGCTGGATAGAGTACCTGGCTACGAACCAGGCGGTCGGAGGTTCGAATCCTTCCGGGCGCGCCATTTTTCAATAACTTACACATCGCCATTTAAGGCCTCTGTGCCATTCGATCCCATTCTGATCACCTCAGTGCAGAGGTTTAACCTTTTCGGGCTTGCAGCGGTACTGTCAACGGAACTCGAAAACTGGCGGGTTCTCCCCGATTTTGCGGACACTTCATAGAAGCCTGTGGACTTCCCCCGGTATGGAAGTCAATGAGTTCTATACGGTAAATCGTATATCTTGTAGTTATGCGGCAAGCCGTATAAAAAGGCGTTTCCTGTTAAACGATCGGTAATCCCTTTGGCGTCATCGCGTCCATGGCAAGATGCACCAGGTAGGCGCCTCCAATGGCGATACCGGCTATCCGCAGCCACTCCTGCGTTTCGGATTCCGGTTCCCACTGCCAGGCCCTGTAGACGCCATGACCCACCAGACCGGCAACAGTAAGGCTATGGAAAAACTGGCGATGATTGGGATGCCGGGCCGGCTCCAGAATATCCGGCAACGTCCCGGCCAGCCAGGCAAGGCTGCCGGCAATCAAAGGCTTCGCTGTGGGCTCTTCCTGGTTGTATTCTGCAGCCAGGGCAACACCGCCCACGAGGGCGGCAGCGCCAAGTCGGTGTGCGGCGGCATTGGCCATGTTATTTCTCCCTCCGAACACCCTTGAACGGCCTGGGATCAGCTTTCTGGTCGATGAAACGGCCGGTGCCGGTATCGCGCTTTACCCAGCGATTGGTTTTCGGGTTATGGGTTTGGGAGCGGCCGCGAACCGCGCCATTGCGGTGTCCGTCGCCAGTTGGGGGATTGGTGGCCATAATCAATAACTCCATGAAATTATTAAATAAACTGTTAATATGTCGTTTGACTGTAGCGATCACATGTATTAAAGTTTACAAAAAATATAGCGATAGTCAAGTTTTGTAAACCGACTGGAGGCAACCCCATGATCGGAGACCGTATTCTTCAGGCGAGAAAAGCCGCGGGCCTTTCCATGCGAGCGCTCGCGGAAAAGGCTCAGATATCCGCGATGGCGATTTCAAAGTACGAAAACAATAAATCGACCCCGTCATCGGGGGTCCTGTTGTCGCTTGCGGATGCGCTGGGCGTGCGCGTGGAGTATTTTTTCCGGGCGTCCCGAGTGCAGCTGAAAGAAGTCGAGTATCGCAAACATTCGAAGTTGCCCAAAAAGACCCTCGACCAGATCGAGGGTGACGTGATCGAACAAATTGAACGTTTCCTGGAGCTCGAAGAGTTTTTGCCGGTAAGCCCTGTCGAGGCCTTCAAGCTTCCCGATGAGCTTCCCTTTATCGAAAGCTACGATGATATCGAGCAAGCGGCCAGCGTCGTCAGGCATGCGTGGGGTTTGGGTGATAACCCGATTCCTGATCTGATCGATACGCTGGAAGAAAAGGGGATTATGGTCTTCCAGTCCAATGCGCTGCATGGAAAAAAATTCGACGGACTCGCAGCCGAGGTCAACGGTACCCCGGTGGTTGTAGTTGGCCAGGGCTGGCCCGGTGATCGCCAGCGCTTCACCCTCGCGCATGAACTGGGTCACCTGGTCATAAAGGATCGTCTGGCTGAAGACCTTGATGAAGAAATGGCGGCGAATCGCTTTGCCGGTGCTTTTCTCGTACCCGCTTCGGAGGTATTGAAAGAGCTGGGTAATCGAAGAAGTCGGCTGGAACCTGTTGAGCTTTGCGTACTAAAGAGTGCCTATGGCCTGAGTATGCAAGGCTGGTTACACCGAGCAGTAGATTTGGGCGTCTTGTCAAAATCAGCCTATGCACGCATGTGCAAGCTGTTTGCGATGAGAGGCTGGAGAAAGCAGGAGCCTGGCGAACCCTATCCGGCGGAACAGCCAAAACTGTTTATGCAGCTCGTGTTTCATGCCTATGCAGAGGAGCTCATTGGCGAATCGAAGGCGGCCGAGCTGTTAGGGAAATCACTCTCAGACTTCAGAGCCATAAGGAACGTGGGAACCTGTGAGCCACAAGCTGCTAATCAGTGATGCCAATATCCTGATCGATGTGATGGCGGGTGGTATCCTCGAGGAAATATTTTCACTGGACTATGAGTTTGCGGTGCCGGATGTGTTGTTCCATGAAGAATTGCGAGAGCAGCACCCGGATCTTCCGGACAGGGGGCTTGCTATTCTGGCCTTGGGTGAAGCGGCCATCATCGATACGGCACAACTGGGTGTCAAGCATGCCAGGACCGGTGTCAGTAATAATGACTGTCTGGCCCTGGCGCTTGCCAGGCAGGAAGCCTGTCCGCTGTTGACGGGGGACAATGCCCTGCGGCAGGTGTCGATTATCGAAGAGGTCGAGGTCAGGGGCACGGTTTGGCTGATGGGAGAACTGCTTGAATCCGGCATAATCGATGTGGACCGGGCAGAATCGGCCTATGATGCCATGCGTGCAGATGGCAGCCGCCTGCCCTGGAAAGATGTGAACGCGCAAGTCAAAAAATTCAGGAACCGGTAAAGGAAAGATATGAATGATCATTTAAGTCGATTCCAGGCATTGCTCCGCGAAATCTTCCAGTTCGATTTCGCCGACCTGGATACCGGCATCTATCGCCTGTTCCGCCTGCGCGAAAAGGAGCTGCGCCGCTTCATCGATGAAACCCTGCCGGCCGAGGTGGATGCCGCCTTCGGCGCAGATACCTCTGGTCAGCGCCTGCATGCAAAGGAAAAACTGGATGAGCTGGCCGACAAGATCCGGGAAGAACTGGCGGACGACGCGGTGCAGCCCGATGGCGACCTGGCCGGGGAGTACAAGAAGACCAAGCTGGGCAAGCAGTATCTCGCGGCCCGCAAGGCGCTGGACGACATAACGGCCAACGAATCCGACCGCGACGAGGTGTTCAATCACCTTTATGCCTTTTTCTCGCGTTACTACGAAGACGCCGATTTCATTCCCAAGCGCCGCTACAGCCGCCGGCCGGATACCTATGCCGTGCCGTATTCCGGCGAGGAGGTCATGTTCCACTGGGCTACGCGCGGCATGCACTATATCAAGACCGGCGAGCATTTTCGCGACTACCGCTTTAAGGTGGACACCCTGGAAGGCGCATGTACGGTCCACTTCCGGCTTACCGAGGCCGACCTGCCGAAGGACAACACCAAGGGCGACCGGCGCTGGTTCTTCCCGCTGCCCAAAGACATCGAGTGGGATGAAGCAACACGCACCCTGGTGCTGCCGTTTCACTACCGGCTGCCCACCGAGAAAGAAGTCGCGGAACACGGCAGGAACAGCAAGGCCCAGCGCAGCATTCTGGAAGCCGCGGCGAAGAAGGTCCTCGACAAGGTGGCAAAAGCGGCGCCGTTTCTGCAGGCCAAGCTGGCGGAACCCATGGGCGATGGTGAAGATTCCTATTTGTTGCGCCGCATGGGCCATTTCGCCCGTCGGCACTCGGCGGACTACTTCATTTATCCCGAATTGCGCGCCTTCCTGCAAAGGGAGCTGGAGTTCTACGTCAAGGACCAGATGCTGCACCTGGACGACCTGGAAGGCGCGCTCGACGCCCGCCTGCGCCTGATCCGCGTGGTCAGCGCCATCGCCGAAAAAATCATCGAATTCCTCGACGACATCGAGCAACTGCAAAACCGCCTTTTCGAGAAGCCCAAGTTCGTGCTGGCCACCGACTGGCTGCTGCATATTCGTCACGTGCCGGAAAAACTCTGGCCGGAAATTCTGAAAAACAAGGCGCAGAAGGTAGCCTGGCGCGAGCTGTTCTCGACACCCGACAAGGTGGACAAGAAATTCCTCAAGACCCATCCCACCCTGGTGCTGGATACCCGGCATTTCGATGCGGACTTCAAGCGCCGTCTGCTGCAACAGTTGCCATTCGAGAATATCGAGGACGCCACTGACGGCCTGCTGATCCACAGCGAGAACTGGCAGGCGCTGAACCTGCTACAGCACAAGTACGCGGGCAAGGTGAAGTGCATCTATATCGACCCACCTTACAATCGGGGTGACGATGAATTTATCTACAAAGACAGATACCAGCACGCGAGCTGGTGTTCGATGCTCGATGAGCGCCTACAGTGTGCTAAAAGCTACCTTGAAGAAGGTGGTGTAATAATCCTAAGCATCGACGATAACGAGCAGCCTAACCTTCGGCGGTTGGCGGATAAGGTATTCGGCACAAGGAATTTTATTGCCCAACTTACCTGGGAAAAGACTCGTAAGAATGATGCAAAATTGTTCAGTATCGGTCACGATTATCTTCTGATCTATGCAAAATCACTAGAAACCCTGAAGCGGAAAGGAACAATGTGGAGGGAAGCAAAGCCAGGAGCTGCGGAGATTCTTGTCGAATATAAAAGACTGAGAGAGCTCTATGGTGATGATAATAGCGCCGTCGAAGAAGGTCTGCGTGCTTGGTACAAATCTCTTCCAAAAACACATCCAGCAAAAAAACTAAGCCGTTATAAGCACGTGGATAAAGATGGGCCTTGGCGGGACAGGGATATTTCTTGGCCTGGTGGCGGCGGTCCCCGTTATGACGTGATTCACCCTGTTACCCATATACCTTGCAAGGTTCCAGAAAGAGGGTGGGGTTTTGCCACTCCAGAAGAAATGCAAAGGCAGATTGAAAGAGGTCTGATTGTTTTTCGAGAAGATCATAACGATCCGCCTTTCAGAAAAGCGCATCTACTGCCAGTTGCTGAAGAGCTTGAAGCAACTGCAGAAGAGGAGCCAGAGGAAGAAGTGGGTTTGCAGGTAATGCCTTCTGTGATCTACAAACAGTCACAGGTATCTGTGAAGCTGTTGCGCCATATTTTAGGTAAAAAGCTATTTGATAACCCAAAAGACCATGAGGTGCTTGCACGCTTGATCAAGTATGTCTCTGGCAAGGGCGATATTGTGTTCGATTATTTTGGAGGCTCCGGAAGTACCGGGCATGCCGCAATTACTCTGCGCAGGGACGATGCTACTGGTCAAAGATTTATCTTGGATGAAATGGGAGCACATTTTCAGACGGTTCTCATGCCGCGTATCCAAAAGATACTTTATACTCCAGATTGGAAGGACGGCAAGCCCAAAGAAGAACCTGTCTTCGAAGACCTGCTGGGCGATACCGCACTACCCGACTGGGTTGAACGTTCACCGCGACTGGTCAAGGTACTGCGCCTGGAATCCTATGAGGATAGTCTGCAGAACCTGATCAGCCGTGAGGAGGAAAAACCCGGCAAGGATACCCTGGAAACCTCCCTGCGCTATATGTTCGAGCGCGCCGGCGAAGGCGCACCAACTCTGCTCAACGTCGAGCAACTGGAACACCCCTTCGACTACCGGCTGGACATACTGGGTGAAGACGGCCCGCAGGCCGAGACGGTGGACCTGGCCGAGACCGCCAACCTGCTGCTGGGTCTGGATGTGGTGAAATACGAGACCTGGACGGCGCCGGACAAGCGCGACTATCTCGCCGTGCACGCACAAAAGGACGGCCGTCGCTGGCTGGTGCTGTGGCGCGACATGGCGGACCTGGATATCGAGGCCGAGCGTAAGTTCCTTGCGCCGAAGATCAAGGACTTCGACGAGGTGCGCATCAACGGCGATTCCGCCGTGCCGGGTATCCGCGCCATCGATCTGGACCTGGCCCGGGCCATGGGGGCGATTCAGGCGGTCTGACAGGGCCAGCTATCAACAAACTATCAATTATTATCAATTTGATAATTTGCGGAACTAGCATTAAACTATCAATTTATATCAAATTGATAGTTTAATGCGACCGAGAGGGACATGAAGCAGCCGCAGAAACCACCGCCGCTGGAAAACATTGGCGCCCTGGCTGAAAAACTCGGGCCGGAGGCGTTCGGGCGCATGATGGCCCAAATGATGGAAGCAACCGATGCCTATCTGCACTGGGATGAGCTGCGCCATCGCGCGCCGCCGGAGGGCCTTACCCATGAGGCCTGGTGGTACAGCCTGAAATTGGGACGGGTGCGCAGTGCGCATTTTCTGCCGCTGACCGACGCGGCCGGCCGGCCTTTTTACTACACCCTGCCCAACCAGGTGCTGGCGCAGTTGCACGCGATCGACAGCCAGGCGCGCGGCCGCATCCGCATGGACGAACAGGTGACCGGGCCGGAAACCCGCGATCGCTATATCGTCAGTTCATTGATGGAAGAGGCCATCACTTCAAGCCAACTCGAAGGTGCATCGACCACGCGCAAGGTGGCGGTGGAAATGCTGCGAACCGGCCGTAAGCCCAGAGATCACAGTGAACGCATGATCGCTAACAACTACGCGGCGATGCAGCATATACGCAAGATCAAGGACCAGGCGCTGACACCGGACACCGTGCTGGAACTGCATCGCATCGTGACCAGTGAAACACTGGAAAACCCGGCCGCCGCCGGTCGCCTGCAACAGCCGGGCGAGAAGCGCGTGACCATCTGGGATGACCGCGACGGCACGCTGTTGTTCACGCCACCACCCGCGGAGCAATTGCCGAGCCGGTTGGAAGCGCTGTGCGAATTCGCCAACCGCGATTTCGACAAGGAAAATTTCATCCCGCCGATTGTGCAGGCCATCGTGCTGCACTTCTGGCTGGCCTACGATCATCCATTTGAGGACGGCAATGGCCGCACCGCGCGGGCGCTGTTTTACTGGAGTATGCTGCGTAATGGTTACTGGTTGGTGGAATACCTTTCGATCTCAAGATTATTACGCAAGGCGCCGGTACAGTATGCACGCGCCTATCTCTACACCGAGACCGATGACAATGACCTGACCTACTTTATTCTGCATCAGCTCGGCGTTATCAGCCAGGCAACCGAGGAGCTCGAACGCTGGTTGGAGCACAAGATTGGCGAACTGCGTGATATTGAACGGCGCATGCACGTGGTGCAGGGTATCAACCATCGCCAGCAGGCGCTGCTCGCGCATGCACTGCGCAATCCTAAAGCGAAGTATTCGATCCAGTCGCATCTGAGAAGCCATAACATTGCGTATGCGACGGCGCGTAGTGACCTGTTGTCACTGGTTGAGCAGGGTTTTCTGGAGCAGCGCAAAGCCGGGCGTGCGATCTCCTTTCAGCCGGTGTCCGATATCGAGCAGCGGCTTTCGGGTGAAATATCATGAGTCTTGAGCAGCATCTGGTTCGCAACCGCTGGCTGTATCAACGTTTCGGCGTAAACAATTTCATCGAACTACAGGCCGGTATCGAGTCGGCGCCAGAAGGTTCGCGCGGCGATGGTCACAGTCATTTTCTCGGTCATCTCGACCGCGCCGGTCTACAGATCGACTGGCCCAAACTGGAGGCCTATGACCGCCGGGTGATGGACCTGGAACGTGAGCTGGCTCGGGTGCGTAGTGATTTCCGCGCCTTCAAGTATTTCCAGTATCTCGCCCTGCTGTTTACCGAACTGTGGCTGGACGAGCTGACGGCCGATCCCGCGGCCATGCTCACGCGCATCAACCACTGGCTGGCTGCGATGTGCCAGCAGGAGCCGTCACTGGCGAATATGCCTGATTTTGACTCTTCTGACCTTCGAAGGCTGGCCTTTTTCATGGCGACCGGTTCCGGCAAAACGCTGCTCATGCATGCCCACATCCGGCAGGTGCAGCATTATCTGAGAACGGGCGCCCATCCGGAGGCGCTGCTGGGCGGGACCGGCGGGCAGGCGGCCTTCGACAATATCCTGCTGATCACGCCGGGCCCCGGCCTGTCGGCGCAGCATCTGCGCGAATTCGTCGACAGCCACATCCCGGCGGTGCATCTGACCGAGGCGTTGAACGACCCTTACCGCTATGCCGATCACGTCAAAGTGGTCGAGATCCACAAGCTGGTGGAGCAGGCCAGCGGTGACGGACTGAGCATTCCCATCGAGGAACTGGGCGCGCGCAACCTGGTGCTGGTGGACGAGGGGCACAAGGGCACCGGCTCCGAGGCGCAGACCTGGAAGAACCGCCAGCGCGCGGTCAGTGCCGATGGTGTCCTGCTGGAATATTCCGCCACCTTTGCGCAGGCGATTGCCGCCGCCCGGCCCAAGGACCGCAATGACTTGTTTGCCGAATACGGCAAGGCGATCCTGTTCGACTATTCCTATCGCTGGTTCTACGGTGACGGTTTCGGTAAGGACTTTCGGGTGTTGAATATCAGCAAGGCAGCGCAGGACCGTGCTGACGATCTGCTTATGGCCGGGTTGCTGGTGTTCTACCGCCAGTGGCATACCTGGCAACAACACCCCGATGAAGCGCGTGCTTACAACATCGCTGCGCCGTTGTGGGTGTTTGTCGGCTCATCGGTCAGTGCCGCGGCCGTATTTTCGGCTGGTGGCGAAAAGAAGTCTGATGTGGCGAACGTTGTGGTCTTTCTCAAGCGCTTTCTGGCCGAGCGTGACTGGGCTGTCAAGGTTATTGATACCTTGCTCAAGGGAGAGTCGTTGTTCGTGGACGGCGCCGGTAATGATCTGCTGGCTGATCGGCTCAAGCCCTGGAAGCGACGCAAGGCGACCGGTCTGTACGATGAAATCTGCAAACAGCTTTTCGGTGGCCGGGGCACACTGGAGCTGTGGGCGCTGAAGGGTGCGGACGGCGAGCTGGGGCTCAAGGTGGCCGGCTGCGAGCGCTGGTTCGGGTTGATCAATATCGGCGATGTATCCGCCCTGAAAAAATACCTGCTGGAGCACGATGCCATCGAGGTACGTGACGACCAGTTCACGGGCAGTCTGTTTACCGATATCGAGCATCCGGAATCACCAGTCAAGCTGCTGATCGGCGCACGCAAGTTTACCGAAGGCTGGAGCTCGTGGCGGGTCTCCAGCATGGGCCTGCTCAATATGGGCAAGGGCGAGGGCTCGCTGGTGATTCAGCTCTTCGGTCGCGGGGTGCGGTTGAAAGGCCGGGATCTGAGTCTGAAACGCTCCAGCCATCTGGATGGTACGCACCCTGAATGGCTGGAGGATCTGGAGCGGCTGGAGATATTCGGCTGGAATGGCGATTACGTCGCCCGTTTCCGCGCCATTCTGGAAGACGAGGGTTTTGCGCGGACCATCGAGGCGCCGGTTATTCCGATGAAGCCCTTTCCCAAGGGCCTGTATGTGCCGTATCCAAAGACCGGCTATTCGACTCTTGCGGAGACCTGGCGGTTGACGGCCGATGGCCCTGATATCCTGATTGACCGCCGGCCCAAGGTGGCAGCCGCCGCCGGTGGCAATGCGGCGCTGGACGTGGAAACGCTCGCGGCAACGGGGAGCGAGTACCGTCTGGACCAGCCGGAGGTCAAGGACCTCGTCGATCTGCAGGCGCTGTACCTGACAGTGCTGGACCACAAGCAGCGGCGCGGGCACGACAACCTGTTCATCGACAAGTCGGTAATCCCCGCTCTTCTGGAGCGCTGTACGCTTCGGGTCGACTATCCGCTGAGTGAGCGCAGTCGCCTGCAAACGGATGCCGGACTGGCGCTATGCACCTATGTGGACCGTTATGTGGCGCGCAGGGAACGTCAGTCGGAGAACGCCATGCTGGCGCCACGAAAACTGTCTGTGGAAGAAGCGCCTGGCTCCTGGCTGCTACAGCCACCGTATCAGATTCGTATCCATGAGCAGAAGCTGGAGAAACAGATACAGAAAATTGTCTCAAGCCGGAAACAGTTCGAATCGGCGGCCGGCGCGCCGCTGCCACGGTTGCACATCGATCACCACCTCTATCATCCGCTGGTCAATGAAGCGGGGTTGGATGAAGGCCTTTCCATTAGCCCGGCGCCATTGAAGGCTAGCGAGGCCTCGTTGCTGGAAACCATCACCAGGTGGTGGAAGGATAACCACCAACACCATTCAGGCGTACACCTCTACGTGCTGCGTAACCTGCCCAGGATTGGTGTCGGCCTCTACCGACAGAGCGGATTCTATCCTGACTTTATTCTTTGGGTGAAACACAGCAAGCCCGCGCGCCAGCGAATCGTGTTGCTGGAACCGCATGGTCTGCATCATGAAACGCCTAATGCGCTGCAGAGTGACAAGGTGCAAGCCCTGGCCGCATTCCGTGAACTGGGCAAGTCTGACGGGTTTGTGAAAAAGAAAATCACGCTGGACGGCTATATTATCTCTGATACGCCGGTTGATCAGATACCGGGCGGGATTGACGGTAAGTCGAAAGAGAAATTGGCCAAGGAATATGCAGTTATTCTGGCGAAGCCTGATCAAGACTGGTGGGTGCCTGATGCGTTGGGGTTGTGAACGTGCGTGTGTGGTGTAAAGAATATAATTTTCGCCTGAACTTCTGATAGGACGCAGTCTATGGATGCGAACGCCGTTGCTTTGCTGGCAATCTTTGAAAAGAAGCTGCGCCTGGAAGTCCCGTTGTTCCAGCGCCAGTATGTGTGGAACGAGGAGCAGCAGTGGGCGCCGCTGTGGGAGGATATTTCCAGGAAAATGGGCGAGTATCTTGAGGGGCGCAAAGATGCGCCGGTCCATTTCCTCGGAGCAATGGTTCTTGACCAGAAGCAGACGCCCACCAGTCATGTTGAGAAACGGAAGGTTATCGATGGCCAGCAACGGTTGACGACACTTCAGGTATTCCTGGCAGCATTCCGGGATTTCTGTCGTGATAATGATTGTGAAAAGCTGGCGAATGAGTGCGAAACGTTCAGCCTGAACAAGGGCGCGATGGCTGAGCCGGAGGAGGAGAAATTTAAGGGAACCTCTGATCTATTGACGCTGAGAACATGGCACCCGCAACCGACCTCTGTTCCATTATGAATAGCCGCCAGATTTTGTGCTGGGCAGCCTGTTTGGGTCGATTCTTTTCCATCAGGCGCAACTCACCTGCGGACTTCGCAATATTCGTTTCCTTGTTATCACCAGATTGATTAATGCACAGTTCACAAACAAGAAGTGGACGTTCTTGACCAAACCCCGATAGCGCACCTTGGTAGGCCCGGATCCATTCGGCAATATCGCGCGCCAGCAGGCGGGTAAGTTCGTCCAGTGTGGCGACCAGCTCGCTGTAGCCGCCGCCATCCGCCTGCGCAGCGTAGCGGAAGGGCTTGCGCGACAGCTCGCTGTCGCCGCGGCCGCTGAGCAGGAGCCATGTCCCGCTGACGACGACATCGCCGCCGAGCGTGCCGTCGAATCGTGTGAATTCAATTTTCACCTGGTAGTCGTTTGTTATGTATGCGCGCCAGGGGGAGAGGCTGATGTTTTCACTGTCCAGGCGTTGCGCCAGTTCTTCGGCGAGACGCCGGGAAATGTTGTCGTCGAGCCGTTCCGCCCAGCGGTGCAAGTCTGCCAGGCTCACCCGGTAGCGGTCGTCGCGTGTCACGATTTCGCTGCGTTGCAGCATTTCCGGCAGTTGCACGCGCCACAGGCCCACGTGTACGCCCTGGCCGGATGTCTGGTGCGCCGGGGCCGGCCGGTAGCCGGTTCCAAGTGTGTAGTAACGGGTCGGAGGCGAGCTTGCGCAACCAACCAGTATCAACAACAGGATGGCGGCGAGCAGCGTGGGATGTTCTGGTCTATGGCCCATGTGTATCGCCCTGTTTGCCCTTGATCAGTGCTTCGGGGTGGCGTTCGAGGTACTCTGCGGTGGAGCGGATGGCGCGTGAGGCGCGGCCGAGTTCCTGCAGGGTTTCGTGGATCTGCAGGCCGAGTGTTCCGCCTTCTTCCGGGTTGAGCGAGTGCATCAGTTGGTCCAGCGTTTCCGTGGCCTCTTTCAGGTTGCCGGCAATCGTTTCCAGCGGCATCTCGTCGATGCGCCTGAGTATATCGTCGACCTGGTCGATCAGTCCCTGGAAGGTTTCAGGCACGGTCGGCAATACCGGGTAGTCGCCGCTGTATTCGAGGCGGTCGCCTGCCGGATCGGGGAACACGTCGAGGTTGATCAGGCTCTGGCCCGTCAGTATGTTGCCGGTTTTCAGTTGTCCCTTCAGGCCATGTTGAACCATCCTGTCCAGGAATGCGTACACGTCTTTCAGGCGGGTTTCAGGGTCGGGCGTGTCTGTCGGTTGCGTGCCTGGTAGCCGGTCCGGTTCGATCTCTATGATGGCGTAGGTGTCGATGCCGTCCCGGCTTGCGTCGGCTTCGGCGGAAATGTCGCGCACCGTTCCGATACGCAGGCCCTTGAATTCCACCGGCGCGCCGACGGAAAGACCGGCGACCCCGTTTTCAAAGTAGAGTTTCAGTGGTGCGCTGAAGCTGCGGGTTTCCTCGAACCTGGGTGTTTCCGTGTCGTAGAGCGGGAATACCGTGTTGGCGGGCGCCTGTGCGTCGCTGTCGCTGGTGCGGAAGCGGTTGGTAAAGGAGATGCCCCCTGCCAGCAGGGTGCTGACGGCGTCGAGTCCAACCCTGACACCCTTGGCGCCAAGTTCCAGGTCGATCCCCGATATGTCCCAGAAACGGGTGTCCTCGTGTATGAACCGGTCGTGCGGCGCGCGAATGAAAATCTCGATTTCCACCCGGTCGTGTTCCTGGCTGAGGCGGTAGCGGGTGACCTGGCCGACGTCGATGCCGCGGTAACGGATCGGTGACCCGCGCGACAGGGAGCCCAGTTCACGGGCGTTCAGCACGTAGGTGGTGCCGGGATTGCCGAGTTGATAGTTTTCCGGTTCTTCCAGACCCAAGAAGTGCGTGGTCGGTTTGCCGCCGGGGCCGGGGTCCATTTCAATGTAGGCGCCGCTGAGGAGGGTGTCCAGCCCGCTGACGCCGCCAATGCCGATGCGTGGCCGAACGACCCAGAAGCGCGTGCTGTCGGTCAGCCTTTCCTGGTCGATACCCGTCAGTTCCACGCTGACGACGACGCGCGACAGGTCGCTGGTGTAGCTGACGTGCGTGACCTTGCCGATCTTGATGTTGCGCAGTTTGACGACGGTCTTGCCGGCCTCCAGTCCGGCCGCGTCGCGAAACTCGATTTGCGCGACCGTTTTTTCCTGGGTTGCGTTCTTGAACACCAGCCAGCCGCCGATCAGCGCGGCAACCAGCGGGATGATCCAGACGGCGGATATGCGCTTGCCGGCCGGTTCCTCGCTGGCCTCGGGGATTTCCGGTGGTGGCTCCACGGGTTCAGTGCTCATCGTCTTTCGTTTCCGTTTGATCCCAGATCAGCCTGGGATCGAATGCCATTGCGGCGAACATGGTCAGTATGACCATGCCGGCGAAAGCCATGCCGGCGGGGCCGGGTTCTATGGTGGTCAACACGCCAAGCTGGACCAGCGCGGCCAGCAGGGCGACGACAAAAACGTCGACCATCGACCAGCGCCCCATGACTTCCGCGATCAGGTAGAGGCGGGTTTTCTCCCGCCTGCCGGAAACCCTGCCACGCTGCACGCTGAACAGAAGGTAGGCAATCGCCAGCATCTTCAGCAGTGGCAGCATGACGCTGGCCGAGAAGATAACCAGCGCAAGCGGCCAGTCGCCGTGTTCAAGGAAATAGATGACGCCGTTCATGATGGTCGAGGCCGATTCATTGCCCAGCGATATGGTGTACATGATGGGTTCGGTGTTGGCCGGGATGTATAGCAGGAACGCCGTGATGAGCAGCGCCCAGCTGCGCGCGACACTGTCGTGTTTGCGATAGTGGACGCGTGAACCGCAGCGCGTGCACAGGCCGCTGTGACGCGGGCCCAGCCTGACCACCTTGCCACAGGTGTGGCAGCCGGCCAGGCCGAGGTCGCGGGCGCGCGGGGCGCAGTCATGCATGGGCGGGACTCCTGTACTGTGCAGACTGCCGCTCCAGGTGTTCCCACAACAGCCTGGGCTCCACCGAGGCGAGCATGCCCGCGTAGAGGAAGATAAGGATAACCATGGCGTGAAAACCGGTGCCGAGCGTGACGTCCGCCAGGGCGACCAGCTTGACCAGCGCGACCAGTACACCAAGGAGGAACACGTCCAGCATGCCCCAGGGCAGCAGACGGCCGACCCAGGCCAGTATTGTGCGCCTGCCGGGCAGGGCGATGTCCAGTCGCACCGCGAGCAGGACGTAGAGCAGCCCGAACAGGACGAAGCCGGGGATAAGCACGGTCGGCAGCCACACCACGGCAGCCAGTTGCGGTGAACCCAGCTCAAAGAAGATGCGCGCGGAATCGGTCAGCGTGGCCTGCCGCTCGTTGCCCGCGATGTTGATGGTCATGATGGGGTGGAGATTGGCGATGAAATAGAGCACCAGCGAAGCCAGCGCAAAGGCAAGGGGGCGATCGATGCCACCTTCGGGGTTGCGGAACAGCCGGCTGCCGCAACAGCGGCACCTGGCAATGTCGCCGCGGCCCAGGCCGCTTAGCTGCTGCAAGGCATCGCACTCGTGGCACACGAAAAGAATGCTGTGCTCTTTCATGGGCTTGCTGTTGGCCCGTGGGGCACGGGTCGCTCACCTCCCTATTTTATGACCGGAATCCTGCCACACTCGTTTCGCCAATGCACCCGCTGCCCTTGAAATACGGCGCGTCGCCCCCAATTCCTGCTCGGTGGAGAGTCATTCGAGTCGAAGGAGGTTCGTTATGGCACAGGCACTGGACAAGGCCCGTTGGGAAGCCTATTTCGACCATGTGTCGAAGATTCTCGGTATGCGTCTGGCGGAAATCGAGGTCGTGGGGCTGGGTATCGGCGACCAGATCGAGGCGGACTGGGTACCCATGACCGGCATCACCTACGATCCCAAGGACGACCTGGTCGAGATCGTGCTGGAAGGCGTCGATCACCTGGTGCGTCACCCGAGCGAAATCCTGGTCGAGGAGGGCGCTTCGGGTATCGAATGGCTGGCGATTACGGACGCGTCCGGCAACCGCCAGATCGTTCGTTTCAAGGTGCCGCTGGCGCTGCCCGAGTCCGCCTGATCCCGGGCGCTCCGCTGTTGGAGCGGGCGTGTCGTCATGGCCGGTTCTCGCCTGGATGATGTTGTCGCCCGGATGGAGGTCTACGCGGATCGAACCGGGCTGACGTCGTCGCGTCCACCGTGCCGCTACCTGTGGACGGACGCCTTTGCGGTCTGCAACTACATTGGACTGGCCCGCGCAACCGGGAATGCGGAGTACGTCGATCTGGCGCGGCGCCTCGTCGATCAGGTACACCGCGTGCTTGGCCGTTACCGCGACGGCCAGTATTTCCACTATCTCGCCAAGTGGATGTTGGCTCTGGATCAACTCGCCCGCCTGACCGGTCGGCAGGACTACAACCGTTGGGCGCGCGAGCTTGCCGCCACGGCAAAAGCCCTGACGCCCACGGACGACTTGTCCGGACTCGGGGAACTGGCCGGGCACTACCAGGGGATGCTCTCCCATTCGGAACTGGCCACGGCCGATCCCCTTGGACTGGGTGGCTTGATGGCCGATGCCTATCGTCTCCACCAGATGGAGCGGGAGGGGGCGGTGATGCCGGAGCTGCGAGACTGCCTGCTGGAGGCCGCGGTCGTCGTCTGAGCGGAGAGACAAGGGTGGCGTGCGCCCGGGGCCGGGCGCTCAGGGTTGTCGCAGAGCGTCGACAGGGCGGGTGTTGGCGGCCTTTCTGGCGGGATAGGCCGACGACAGGACACCCGCCAGCAGGGCGATAAGAAGAGCGGCGGCGGATCCCGCCACATCGAAGCGTATGGCCATATCGAAGCTGACCTGAAGCAGCCGGCCCAGCGCCCACCCGAGCGCGGTGCCGGCAATTCCTCCGGCCGCCGCCAGCACCAGTCCCTCTGCCATGAACTGCTGGAGGATGTGCTTGCGAGTTGCGCCGAGCGCCCGGCGCAGCCCGATTTCCCGGCGTCGCGTATTGACGCTGACCAGCATGACATTGGCCATGCCCGCCGTGCCGATACCCAGCACGATGGCGGATATTCCGAACAACAGGTATTCCAGTGTTCGTTGCCAGTGACGTTTGCGTTGCAGACGTTCCAGCGGAATGATGAGTTCGAGCGAATCTTCCTCGAAATGCTGTTTGCCCAGGAAGCGTTGCAGGACCGGCAAGGCGGGAAGGATAAGGTCGTCCCGCGCCATTTTTACCAGCATCTGTTCGAAGTCGATGGTTTCGGCGGGCCGGTTTGCGAATGTCGTCAGCGGGACCAGTATGGCCTGTTCCAGTTGCGGCAATCCATAGGCATCGAGACTCTTGCCGCTCAGGTGACTGCCCGACAGTACGCCGACAACGCGATAGAGTTCCTGTCCGATATACAGTGTGGCGCCGGCTGCGTTGCCGGCAGGGAACAGCTTTTCCGCAACGCCCGGGCCGAGCACGCAGACACGTTGCTGGCGGTGCATGTCGAGCGCGCTGAGAAAGCGCCCCTGCCGCATCGAGAGGTTGTGGATTTTGCGGTAGTCCGCGCTGGTCGCCACGATGCGGGTGCGGTCGCGGAGCGCGCCTGCCCCGATGGCGGCCCACTGCCGCGCCAGCGGTGCGGCCGCAAGCAGTTGCGGTCCCAACAGGTGTTGCAGGCGTTCCAGTTGCGCCAGCGTCAGGGAACGCTCATCGTTGGTGCTGCGGATGACCAGTGTGCTGGTGCCCAGCAGATCGGTGATTCTGGCGAGTTCTTCCCGCGCGCCCTGCGACATGGCGATGACAACCACGAAGCCGGCAACACCGATAGCGATACCGCTTGCGCTGAGAATAGCCTGCAGACGCTGGACGTTCCACAGCCGGATCGCCAGCCACAGGTATCGCCACATCTTCATGATACCGGTAGCCCCTCCGAGAGCCTGCCGTCGCGCAGGTACAGGGTGCGCCGTGCGCTGCCGGCGACTTCCCGGTCATGGGTGATCAGCACCACGGTGAGTCCTTCCCGGTTCAGTCCGGACAGAAGCTCGACAAGCTGCCTGCTGTTGGAGGAGTCGAGGTTTCCGGTTGGTTCGTCGGCCAGCAGCACCCGCGGGCTGTTGAACAGTGCGCGCGCCAGCGCCGCCCGCTGGCACTCGCCCCCGGAAAGTTGTCCCGGCAGGTGGTTTTCGCGTTGCCCCAGGCCGACCAGATCAAGCAGGCGCCGGGCGCGCTGGCGACACTGCGAGCGCTCCATGCCGCGGTGAAATCCGGGCATGCCGACGTTGTCCAGCAGGTCGAGGTAGTCGATGAACTGGGCCGACTGGAAGACAAACCCGATATGCTGTTGCCGAAGGCGGTCGAGTTCGTCTTCGGAGAGAGTCGAGATGTCCCTGCCGCCGAGTTCGTAGTGTCCGCTGTCGATCGTGTCGAGACAGCCGAGCAGGTTGAGGAGCGTGGATTTGCCCGCGCCGGATGGCCCCATGATGGCCAGGTGTTCGCCCGCCCCGACTTCCAGCGATACCCGGTCAAGTATCTGTATGCGCCGTTGTTCGAGCTGGTAGCTCTTGCTGACGTCCGTCAGTCGGATCATGGTCATACCCTGTCGGATATGTCTTCCGGTGCATACAGCAACAGGCGTTCGCCCCCGGACAGGCCCTGTTCGACAACCACCATGCTGCCATCGCTCTGTCCCAGCGTAACCGCCACGCGGCGCGGGCCGAACGCCGTGTGCTGGTAGCATATGGTCTGGTCGCCGTCGAAGAACACGGCTTCCACGGGGATGCGAACGGCGTTGCGGAAGTGGCCGGTGTCGATGGTCACGCGGGCGGTCATGCCCGGCCTCAGCCGTTCGTCGACGTTGTCGAGCACGATGCGAACCGAGAAGCGGGGCGACTGACCGCTTTTCCCGTTGGCGAGCGTGCCGACTGTCTCGACCTTCCCCGTGAGTTCAAGCGTCGGATAGGCCTGCGGTCGAATGCGTACTGGCTGTCCTTCACGGATCTGGCCGATCTCCGTTTCCCTGACCTGGATGCTGGCGATGATTGCCGACATGTCCGGTATGGTGATGAAGCCGTTTCCATACCATACCGAATCGCCGATCTGGACCTTGCGTGTCTCGCCTTGCACGGAAATGCGTTTGAGCACCACGAAGCCGGAAACCGGCGCCCTGATCACGGTTTCGTCGAGCAGTTTCCGGGCATCGTCCAGTTGTTTGCGGAGTTTTTCCACGCGCGCCTTGACCCGCATGAGGGCGGCGTTTTTCAGGGCGATGCGGTGCTGGGCGATCCGGGTCTGGTCCGTGGCCGAACCGCGCAGCTTGTCCAGCTCCAGTTCCGCCTTTCGCAATTCCGCGGGGGCGACCTGTTTTTCCAGCAGTTCGTAATTCCGTTTCAGGTATTCGTAACTGGCGCGCGCCTCCTCCATGGCGGCGCGGCTTTCATCGATATCCTGCTGCTTGCCGAAACCCTGCGCGAACAGGTCGCGCAGGTTCTCGGCCTCGCGCTTGCTGCGCCGGTAAGCCTGTTCCGCGGCCTTGAGATCGTTGCGCGCCTTGGCCAGCCGCAGCGGCAGGTCGGCCTCGCGCAGATTTTCCAGTTCGAGTTCGGCAACACGGATCTGGTGTTCGCGCGCCTGTTTTTCCGCGTTTGCCTTGCTGACGTCCAGCTGGAGTTCCTGTTCCGCCTGGGCGAGGGCGCCGACGGCCTCGTCGAGTTCGTTCTTCAGGCCGGTAACGTCGTCCTCGAAGGGGGCGGGATCGAATTTGACGACGATGTCGCCTTCGCGAACAAAGCTGCCTTCCGGCGCCATCTGGATGATTTTGCCCCGATTGCTGGGAAGATCCGAAGCCAGGGTGATCGAACGCCTGGCGTCGAGGACGCCGGATTCGACGACATGCAGTCTGAAGTCGCCGCGTCTGGCCTCGACCGTGATGGGGGAAGAATCCTGTACGGCATCCGTTGGGAGAGGTTTTCCCGGTCCGCAGCCGCACACAAGCGAGGCGAGGAGTGGAACGGCCAGCGTGATCCGGAGTATTTTCAGGGCGTGAACTGCAGGTGCCATTGATCTTTCAGCCTCCCGGTGGTCATGTCCAGGGCGAGCCTGGCGAGCAAGGTGTCGACCCGGGCAACCAGTCGCTGATGGCGCGCCTGGGCGAGTTCCTGCTGGGCTCTCAGCAGTTCCAGCGCGTCTTCCAGACCCTTGGCATAGCGGATTCTCATCAGTTCGAACCGACGTTCGGCAAAGGTCGCCTGGGCGCTTGCAATGTCAAGACTGTCGCGACGGCGCTCCAGGTCCCTGAGCGCATTGCGGACCTCAAGGCGGATTTGCTTCTTGAGGCGGTCCAGGCTCAGCGTGCTGTGCCGGTAGTCGAGGATTGCCCGCTGGGTGTCGACCTGTTGTCGCGTCAGTCCCAGGTCGGTATCCACGGACAGGCCGAACCCGACCCTCTGATCGTCGATGCCCAGGCTGTCGTTGAAATTGCTGCCCTGTCCGACCAGGGAATACTGGAGACTGATGTCTATCGGTGCGCCATGACGTTTCGCCAGTATGGTCATGCGTTCGTAGCGGTCTTCGACACGTTCACGGCTGGCGATCAGCTCGGTGCGGTTCTGCAGGGCTTGGGTCTGGAGCCTTTCCAGGTCTGCCTCACCGGCCCCGTCCGCGGACGAAAGTTGCAGGTCGAGGTCGAAGTTCACATCCTCGTCCACGTCCTTGCCGAGCAGGATCTTGAGCTTGTCCAGCTTGTCCTGCAGCCTGGACACCCGTTCGCGTTCGGCCTGCATGGCCGTGGTCAGCTCCAGTTTTGCTTTCCCCAGTTCGATGGCGCTGGCCATGCCCCGGGCGCGGCGCGCTTCGACGGCATCAAGGGTGGCCCGGGCTATCCGCACGATACCTTCCTGCACCGCGATGGCTTTCTTTTCCTTGAGCGCCAGGTAATAAGCCTGGATGATGCGCGCCGCCAGTTCCTCGGCGCCGACCTGGCTCAGGCGCTCGTGGTACGCCTTGTTGCGTTCCGCCTGGCGCAGGGCCAGAGCGCCGCTGCGTTCGGGGTCCGAAAACAACGGGCGGGTATAGCGGAGCCGCAGTTCCGACAGCGCGGTATTGCTGAAATCGGACGTGAAGAAGCCGGCCTCCAGACGGGAACCCGATTGGAGTTTGCGGCTGAGCGACACGCTGTAACGCGACCCGAACTCGGAGCCCAGGCGCGACTCCGATGAAACCGACGAACTGATCTTGGTGCGGAATACCGCCCTGGCGAGTTCCAGGTCGAGTTCCGCGACGCGGGCGCCATCGAGGAGCTGCCGGTATTCATGGTTGCTCTGGATGGCGATTTCTATGGCCTGTGTCACGTTCAGGCCTTCCGCTCCGGCGGGCGCGATACCCAGGCCCGCCATGACAAGCAGGGACCGTACCAGGGCAAGCCAGGGTTTCATCCGGTTTGACGGGTCGATGATCGGGATGGCGGACGTCTCATGTGAAATGGGCGGGGCACGGTCCGTGACCGTGCCCCGCACCTCCGGGGTGGAATGCCGTCTAGTTGGCGATGATATTCCAGACGATGGCCTGGCCACCGGGCAGGCCACCAGCTGATCCCTGTGAGTAGGTGCCGCTCAGGGTGTTGGTGGCGGGGTCGTAGCTGAGGTTGGCGGTAGCCTGTATGCCCGAAAAACCGGAATAGGTTCCAGTGCCGGAGCCGCTAATGGTGGAGCCGGAAATGCTGCCGCTGATATCGGTGAAATCGGTGACCGACGAGGTCTGGACGATCTGGACCGATGAGCCGCTCGTCGATATCGAAACGACGACCGACTGGCCGGTCAGCAGATCCGGATGTCCACCGGGATTGGAGAGGAGCGAAAAGGCGACATTGTAGGCGCCGTTCGGCACGTCACTCGCGGAGGAGCCGCCGGTGTTGTCGTTGTCATCGCCCTGTGCGGCCGCAATGGTGCCGGCTACAGCAACCGCGGCTACGCCGGCAACCATGCCGGTGCTCACCGAACCAATGGCCGCCGTGCTGCCGGCTGCTCCACTGATCGACACGGTCTGGATCAACTCGCCACTGGCGGTGAGGATGCGGTAGTTGCCATTGTTCGGAAAGTCGAAGATCAGCAAGCCGCGATCGTCGGTGTCTTCATCGACCTGGGTTCCGTCCGGGAAAACGATGGTGACGGTGGTGTTGGCCAGGGCCTGTCCGTCCGCCCCCGTTAGCGAAATGTGCTTGGTAACCGCAAGCAACGGTGTGGAGAACAGGCTGATGCATATCGCGAGCAGCATGGAGATGGTGCGGTGCGGGAAATCTGTTACGGGCCGGTGCTGTGTCATGTCGAAACCTCCTCGAAGTCTTGTTCCAGCGTGGAAGTCGTGGTGTTTTTTATTCGTGTATATAGGGTGTGTCTTGTGTGGCATCCCCTGCCCGGGCTGCTCCAGGTTCCGTGGCAAGTCACACGCTAACTTTAGTCGCGGGCATTGTGTATTTCAAGCTGAGCTGCAAGCTGCGAAATGAACCTGCCGGTTGGAAAAAAACGGGGCCATGATCTAGACTTCCGGGGCGGGACAATATCAATAACCGATAACCCGGAAGCCGGAGGAGATGACCAGTAATCCTCGAGCCTTTAGGGAGGGTGCGCACGCGGTTTGCGTTTCCGTTCCACGCCAGATACGCGAACCGGCCCTGTCCACCGGCCTGTTTCGGGGGGTGTTGTTCCTTGCCCTTGCATTTCTGGTGGGAGTTTCCCCCGCCTTTTCCGTGTCAAAAAGTCAGCCCAACGACCCTTATTTTTCCTCACGGGGCAGTTGGGGACAGCCCTACGATGACCAGTGGGGGATGAAACTGGTCGGTTTTCTCGACCAGGCCAATGGTGAATCGGCGTGGAACGTCGAGGATGGCAGCAGTCGTCCGGTCGTCGTTGCGATCATCGATACTGGCCTGGACTACTTTCACCCCGACCTGGATCCCGCAACGGTATGGCGCAATACCGCTGAACAGGCCAATGGCATCGACGACGACGGTAACGGGTACGTCGACGATCTCATCGGGTGGAACTTCTACGACAACGACAATACCCCCTGGGACTACGCCGGTCATGGCACCCACGTGGCGGGTATCGTGGGCGCCGCCACCAACAACGGGGAGGGGATTGCCGGTATCAACCGGGGTGTGCGTATCATGCCGCTCAAGGTGCTGAACTTCGTCGGCCGGGGGCGCAGCACCGGTATCGCCGAGGCCATTTTCTATGCCGTGGCGAACGGGGCGAGAATCATCAACCTGAGTCTTGGTGGGCACCACCTGTCGAAAACCGAAAAGCTGGCTATCGATTACGCCTATAAGCATGACGTACTGGTGGTGGTTGCCTCCGGTAACGAAGGTGTCGACAACAAGGATTACGGGCCGGCCGGCCTGGACTCGGTGCTCACGGTCGGAGCAGTCGATGCGCAGGGAAACTATGCCGGTTTTTCCAACTGGGGCGCGGCGGTCGACGTGGCGGCGCCGGGCGTTGACATCCTGTCGCTCAGGGCGCGGCGTACCGATTTCGCGCTCATTTCCGGGCAGGAGGATTACAAGGCCGGGGAGGGCTTCGTCGGCAAGGAGAACCGTTACTATCGGGCCACCGGTACGTCCTTCGCCGCGCCCTTCGTGACCGGCGTGGCGTCCTTGCTGCTGGCGCGGAATCCGGATCTGGGCGTCGAGCAGTTGATGCGCATCATCCGCAATACCGCGCGAGACATCGATGCCCCCGGGATCGACCAGAATACCGGCTACGGGTTGCTGGATGCGCGCGCGGCGTTGCTGGCGGACCCAGGCTTCTTTATCGACGCGCGCATCAGTGGCGTCAGTGTCGTGCAGAAGAAGGGCCGGCCCTGGGTCCGGCTCACCGGAACGGCCGATGCGGATCGGTTCGGAAAGGCCTGGATCGAGATCGGCGAGGGCGAGAATCCTTCGCGCTGGAAGAAGGTGTCGGACGATATTGGATCGGCGGTGCGCGACGGCGTGTTGTATGACGTCAATGTCAAGCACCTCAAGGGCGCAAAGACCTGGACCTTGCGTCTTATCATGGAACACCGGAACGGTACGCGCCGGGAAGCGCGTTTCGTACTTAACCTCGGGTGACGCGGGTGCCGGCGCTGTTTCGACATGGGCGGGCGGGCACGAGGTGGCGGTACTGGTTCGTGGCGCTGTTGTGCGCGTTCGCCTTGTCGGTCGTTCGGCAGGCCGTGGCTCAGGAGGAGGGCGCCCTGGCCGCGCACTACCTGTCGGTCCGCTCCAACCCCGGACAGCCGTTCGGCCAGGATTTCCGTTCGTTGATCGAGGAAGCCGGCTCCCGGGTCGGGCGCGTCGTCGATGTGCCGGCCGAGGCAGGGGGCGGGCAGATAGCCAGTGTCCTGAAGCCGGCCGATCCCGCGCGCGCGAAGTCACTGGCCAGCCGCCTGCGTTCGGTGGTGCGGGACGGGTTTGTCGAAGGCGATTCCTGCCGGGAGTACCTGCCACAGGAACCTTTCCCCGGGCAACCGGAATGGAAAGGGCTGGGCGAGGGGGCTTCCGGCGCCACGCTGGAGCAGGTGCTGGGCGCGCTTCCCGCGATGCCGGGAGGAGCGGATGCCCGCGTGCTGGTGGCGCCGGATCCGCCGTCCGTCAGTGATTTCGTGTCCGGTCTGTCGGTGCCCTGGGTGTCCGACCCGCCCTTGTTTGCCCCGGCGTCCAGGGCCCCGGGACTGCGTGTCGGCCGTACCGTCGTCCGCGGCGGTTGGCGAGTGATAGTGGCGGAAGGCTGGGATTCGACCACCACCACACCGCCGGAAACGCCGCCCGAGGAGCCGGGCATCACGCCCCCTATCACCGAAACGTACACGCAGGCCTGCGACCTGCCCGGACGTACGCCTGCCCCGACGCCGGCGATAAAGGTTGCGCTTAAGGCCGGCGAACCGGCCACCTTCCCGTACCCCCGCCCCATACCCTTGCAGGCCATTGCCCGTGACTACGACCAGATTCGCCACACCTGTTCGGGTTGCTCTGGCGGCAAGTCCGACGACATCCGTTATATCGAGGACGCCATATCCACCTACCGCTGGGAAATCACGGGCGGCGAGGGATCACTGAATTCACCTTATGTCGATATCGAGGATCTCGAGGAACTGGAGCGAAAGATCCGCGAGAAGCGCGAAGAGATTCGGGAAAAGGCCCAGGAACTTGCCCGCCTCAAGGAACAGCGCAAGCAATTGCAGGAAAGCCGCAAGGCCCGGCGCGAAGCCCTGCAGGCCGAAATCGAGAAGTTGAAAAAGGAGCGCACGGAAGTCGAATCGGAGAAGACCGAGGTTCTTGCCGAGATCGCCGCCCGGCACGAGCAACTGGCTCAACTGGAAGCCGAGTTGCGCGCGGCGCTGGAAGCCATTGAACAGAAACGCGCGGAAATCAAGGAAAAACAGGCTCGTATCGACGAGTTGCAGGACAAGATAGACGGCGAGCCGAGCGGGCGGGAGAAAACCCTGAGCGCGAAAATCGACGATCTCGAAAAGCGCACCGAGGCGCTGCGCGCGGAACTCGAACAGTTGCGCCAGGGACACGCGTTCGAGGAAGACCAGCTTCGGCAGTCCTACAACCGCGCTGTCGAAAAGCTGGTTGCCGCGCGGCGCGCGTTGCAGCAGACGCGCGCCAGGCTCAGGGGCGTCCAGGACCGGATTTCCGCGTTGCAGAACAGCCTGTATACCAGTCCCCAGGTCCAGGATGTGTTGTTGCGCAAGGCTGGCATGCAGGATCTTGGGCGGCGTATTTCCAGCCGCTACCTGTCGGGCCGGGACACCGGCCTGACGAAGTTGTCACAGTTCGCCGACGCGTTTGTGAGGGCCCCGACCGCGGCCGCCCGTCAGTCCGCGCTGGACAGTTTCCTGGCGCAGAAGGCCGACATCCTGTCCAGTCTGGAGCAGCAGTGCGGGGCCTTGTCGGGTGCGGACCGCTCCGCATGCCTGGACGACCTGCGTGAGTTGCGTGGTGAAACGGACAGTCTCGGCGAGACGATGCAGCGCTCCGCCAGCACTCCCGCCATCGATCCACAGAAATGGAAGGATCTGCAAAAACAACAGGCGGATCTGGCCGCGCTCGAAAACCAGGCGAAGGCCGCCGGTGCAAAGGTCGAGGCTGCCCAGCGCGAGGTGAATGCCGCCCAGCAGCGCTACCTGGACGGTCTCGACCGGCTGGAGCAGGCAGAGTCGCGCATGCTGGAACAGATAGCGCAGCTGGAGCAGCAATCGCAAGACCTTTCCGGCGAACTCGAGAAGGAACATCGGCGCGCCGAGGAGGAACGCGTTCGCAATACGCCGCAGTGGCTGGACGAGATTGCCACCTTGCGCGCCGAGATCGACGAACTGAGCGCGCAGATATCCGGGAAGCATCGCGAGGCGTCCGCGAAGCAGGCCAGGCGCCTGGAAGTCGACAAGGAGTTGCTCGGTCTGGAGGCGAGGCGCAAGGAACTGGACAACCGCTTGTCCTACATCGATGCGCGGATCCGTGATCGCGAAGAAAAGATACGCAAGCTCGACACCGAGGACGACGAGCTGGCGCGCAAAATTGCGAAGGCGAAGGACGAGCTTGCAAGGCTGGAGAAGGAACTGGAGGAGCTGGAAAAGGGCAGGAACCCGCGGGCTCATGAAAAGAAGAGCGCGACCGGGCAGCAGGTATTCTATATTCCGCCGCCGCTGGAGCTCGTGCCCGGTTTCAACAAGGGGCGCTTCGACCAGCTAAAGGAGGAGGTTGCCAGGGCGGAAGCGCAGCTTGAGAAAGCGCGCGGCGCCAAGGCGGGCTTGCAGGACAAGGCCTGGGAGATTCTGCGTGGCATGAATGAAAACCTCTGGACCCTGCGCGCGGCGCTCGACACCATCGCCTCGGTGGAGGAGGAACTCAAGGAACTCGAGGACGAACAGCACGAACGCAAGACGGAACTTGCTCACCAGCGCTCGGGCGAGGCCGAAAAAGCCAACCAGCGCCTGGCCGAGGCGGAAGGGAAGCTGGAGGACGCCCGCGGCAAGGAAGGGGCGGCCGAGCGGTCGGTGGAATTCTTCAAGAAGGAAGTGTCGAATAAACGCAAGGAATTCGATAAGGAATTCGACGCGCTGGTCGAGGTGGAGGTGGACGCCGCCGGGCTTCGCGACGAGGCGACAGCCAGGCGCAAGGAGTTGGCGAAGGTGCGTGCCGAACTGGCGCGCAAGCGCACCGATGTCGAGAGCGTTCTCAGCCGCATGCGGGATGCCGAGGAACGCCTGGCGCGCGCGCGCGACAGTCTCAGCCGGGCGGCGGCGCGTGAGAATGAACAGGCCGAGCGGGCGGCCAGGGCTGAGGTCGATCGCTACCAGTCTCAGCTCGACAAGTTGAAGCAGGACTTTACGGCCAGGCGCGCGGAACTCGCTTCGCTGCGGGACCGGTTCGAACAGGCCCAGAAGGCGAGCAGGGATGCGGACAAGGCATCGGACCGTGAAAACGAAAAACTGCGGGCACAGCGCCGCCGCTTCAGCGTGGTCGAGCAGCAGCTCAAGTACAAGATCAAGCTCTACGATGGCGCGGTAGAGGACAAGCTGGCGGCCAGGCGCGAGGTTAAGCGAGCGGAGAAGGCGCTGGAAGATCAGAAGGAACAAACCCGCAAGGCCAATGAGGCAACCCAGAAAGTCGACGAGGACCCCGATGTCAAGGAAGCCCAGAAAGCGATAGACGCCAAGAACAAGGACAAGGAGAAGGCCGAGGCCGACAAGAAAAAGGCCGAAGTGGCGCTGGAAAACCTGCAAAAGGCGCGCGAGGAATGGAAGCAGGCCAGGTCGCGCGCCGATGCGGAGATCGACAAGGCGCGGAAAGCGCTCGATGACGCCAGGCAGGCCATGAAACGCTTCCTCGAGAAGGAATTCGACAAGGTCAACTTCACCGTCACCCTGCGCCTCACCGTCGAGGATCAGCCGATCGGCGACAAGTGGCGGTCGGATGACAAGGCGGTGCAGAAGGTCATCACCATAAGCTTCAAGGGGCGCCGGGAACCGGTGATCAAGGGGCCTGACGACGATTTGCGGCCGCCGCCGCCAAGTCACAAGGCTGCAAGCTGCGATGTAAAATTCAGCTACCTCTCCGAGCCGGCGCCGCGTGTCGAGGTGGTGTCGCCGCCAGCACCCGCCGGTATCGAGCCGCAGACGATAGCGCTGTTCTACAAGCAGGGACAGCCGCTGTATCACCGCTGGCCGCCGCGCAAGGAAAACACGGATATCCTGGTTGCTTCGGCGACCCGCTTCGCCACGGCCGGTATCGATACGGACAAGACCAGCGTCCAGTGTGTTGCGGGCAGCGGCAAGGGCTTGCTGGTCGGTGGCGGGGTGCCCGCGCCTGCGGCGGCCAGCGGACCCATGTGTGCGGCCGGCAAGCCTGCCGGCGGCGAGGTCAGCGACGTGGTCCACGCAGTATGGACGGCGCCGGCGCATACTTCGCCGACCGAGTTACGCACCATGCTCGACATACCCGAGGTGAGTCCCGAGCAGTGCAGCGGCAAGGAAACCGTCAAGGTGCTCTACCACGACAGCAAGCTCCAGTTCAACGACGGGGCGGACAAGCGTTTGAAGTACGAAAGGCTCACCGGCCTGCTGGGCGACGCTCCCGCGGTCTACACCGACTTTGGCCGCGACAACAGGGTTGAGCTGCGGGTGCAGGTCTTCGATGGGGCGCACAAGGGCAAGCCCGGGCAGACGATCGAATGGAAAGTGAGCAGCCACCAGCCCGCCGAGCTCAAGGATGACGAGTACGGCTTCGAAGCAAACAAGTCGAAGTCGGAGACCCGGACCACCGACGCCGCGGGTTATTCCCGGATCAATTTCTATCTGACAGCCCGCTATGGCGACGTGGATATAAATGCGACCTGGAAGCGCGGCAAGGACACCTGTACGGTTGCGAAAATCAAGGTACGTCGCCTGCTGGAACTGAGGAAGCTGTACGTGGGCTTTGCGCCAGACAAGGGCTGGGAGCAGGCGCGCAAGATGTGGGACGGTGACAACGACAGTGAAGGGCTGGCCAAGGCGCTGCCAGAGGACGGTGCGGATCAGAAGCCGACGTTTGCCGTCGGTCTGCTCGACGACCAGAAATCGGCGGTAGACGGCAAGAAGATTCTGTTCAGCGCGCTGGAACCCCCGGAGGCGGGCATGGAGCCGGCGGAGAAGGAAACTGAAATCTACGGCCTGGCCTGGAGTTTCGCTTCCGATATCGAGAAGGAAGCGCAACTCAAGATGAAGGCCGGGATTGATGATCCCCTCAAGCCGGTGACCAGGCCGCCCGAAGTCGAGGGCGAACAGTCCACTGAAACGGAAAACCGGTTCCTGATCGGTCCGGAAGGCAAGTACCTGACCATTGAAACCGACAAACCCTTCGTTCCCGGCCAGCCCTACACGGGGGGTGCTCGCTTCGTGATTGCCGGCGGTATCCCGGTGAAGTTCAAGAAGCTGCAACTACAGGCCGAGTCGGTGACGGTCGAGCGGAAGGCGGCCGGGCTGGTGGCTACCGCGGGCACGGTAAGCTGGTCTACCAGTGCAGGCGGCGGCAAGCCGTTCTCGTTCGAGAAGGCCAATTTCAACTTTGTGCTGGAAACGCTGGGCCTGACGGCGGGCGCCGATGGCCGCCTCAGTGGCAAGGTGAAACTCCCCGGCATGGAAGAGGAAGCGGGCTTCTCGGCCATTATCGGCCCGGGTGGCTTCCTGGGCGAGGCCAACAACTTCCCCGAACTCAAATTCGGCGGCGTCACGCTGGAAAAGGGCGCGGCTGTACTGGTCGACATGCACGATAGTGAAGGGCCCGAGGACGTTTCCGGGTGGAGCGGACGCGGCTTGTTGATCCGGCAGGCGAAACTGGTGTTGCCGGATTCGATGAAGGGCGAGCGCGACAAGCCGCCGGTAATCGGCGTCAAGGACCTGTTCTTCAATTCGGCTGGTCTCAGCGGCGAAATCAGCATCGAGTACAGTGTTTCCGCCAACCTGGGCAAGGTGGAACTCGCGGTCGAGAAGGTGCTGGTCGAGTTCAGGCAGAACGAGCTGACCAGGGGTGAGTTCGAAGGCAAGGCGACGTTTGCCGATCCTTTCCAGGGCGGGGTCGGTCTCAAGGTTGCGCTGAGCCGCGATGGCACCTACAGCATCGAGGGCACGACAAATAACCCCGTTACCGCCCCCAGCCTGGGCCTGACCTTCCAGATCAAGAAACTCAAAGGCGCCTACGAGGATAAAAAGAAGATATTCGAGTTCACCCTGAGCGCGCTGCTCAAGTCTGAAACCTTCACCGACGTCAGTATCGACGGCTTCGTGATCAAATCCAACGGTGACGTCAAGGCGGACGCCATCAAGATCGAGGAGGAGGTCAAGTTCGGACCGGGCTTCTCCGCGACACTGAATCAGCTCGCCTTCAAGAAAACCTCCACCGAGTTTGAGGTCGAGGTGAAGGCGGGCTTCACGTTCACGAAACGCCTGGTGGCCAGGGACGCGGAGTTCAAGATAGTCACGGGTCCGAGGGTCGAAAAGCTCGCGTTTTCACTGGAGGGTGGACAGACGCCGGTCTCGTTCAATATCGATGTCACCTACCAGAGCGATCTTCTCAGCGGTTCCGGCAAGCTGAAGGTCGAAAAGCTGCTGGACATCGACGCTACCCTTGTGGTCGGGGCGCAGAAGGACGCCGGTGGCGAAGCATTCTCGTTCTGGTATACCGAACTGAGCAGCAAGGTTGCATTGCCGCTGGGCCAGACCGGTTTGCAGGTCAACCGGATTGGCGGCGGCGCGGGCTATAACTACGATCCGCCGGTTGGAGCCGCCAGTGGCGCGGCGCGGCGTACCGACAGCATGGCCTTCAAGGCGCTGATCGGGGTTGGAAACGTGCCCAACGGGGAGGTGTTCTCCGGGCGCCTGACCATGGTGCTGGCCGACAGGTATTTCATTCTGAACGGCAAGGTCTGGGTGCTGGCGCGGGAGGAGAGCCTTTATGGTGAGGGCCAGCTTGGCATGTACTGGGACAATCCCGCGCGCCTGGAAGGCTTCCTGCGCATGCTGGTTGCGCTTCCCGACGCCGAGGGCGGGCTGATGCGCTTCAACGGCCAGGTGGATTTCCGCTTTGCCGGCGGCAACGACTGGTACGTCAAGAGCAAGACGCTCGAAGGCACCGTGCTCGAACGTGTGATCGCGGAAGGCTCCATCGACGTGCGTCAGGGACTTGCTCTGCTGGACGGCAACATCCGGTATGATCTGAGCAAGACCGTCCCGCTCGCGGTCGTCAAGCTCCACGTGGAAGTGCATTTGCGGGCAGACGGCAAGCTCGAGTTCAGGGTGACGCCGGTCGCCGTGACGCTGGACACGCGGCTCGGTTTCAGGGGGTCGCTGGATTTGAACGTCGAAGCGGTCGGAAAGACGTTCAATATCGGCGCGGCCAGCCTGGAAACCCTGTTGACGCTGAATGCGTCCAACCGCTCGATCGAGGTTCGCGGGAGCGCGGCCGTTTCGTGGAAGACGTGGGTGCACAGCGGCAGCACCCGGGTGGATATCGGGTATAGCATGTGATGAACCTAATGCGGCGCTTTGCCATCATGTTCGGCCTGTTGACGTTCCTGTCGGCGGCGCAGGCCCTCGCCGAAGGGACGCTGTTCGTGCATCGCACCGACAGCGCCGTGCACCTGCGCTGGAACGCACCGCTTGGCCAGCCCTACGAAGGGTTCGCGGTGGAGCGCCGCCCGGCGGCAGGCGGTGCCTGGAAATTGCTCACCGAGGCGCCGGTCAGGCCGATGCGCGACGTCGCAAGGATTCGCCGCCTGCTCGGCCCCGGCGCAGATCTCTACCTCGCCTTTTTTGGCAAGGATGTGGCGCGGATCGAGGTGGGCGATTTTCAGCGCGTCATGGGTGATGAAGTCGCGCGCGGCATGATCCAGTTGTTCTCGGTCAAGTACCCGCAACTCGGTGAAGCGCTGGGTGAGGTCTACCGGGACCGCGACGTCCAGCCCGGCCAGTCTTTCCACTATCGCGTGAGCCTGTTGCAGGCAGGCAAACGGCAAGCGTGGGCGGAAACCCGTGAAGCGGTGTTGCATGGGAAGGCCGACAGGCCGCCGACACCCGCCGGCTTGCGCGGCGAGGGCGGGGAGGCCGAAGCCGTGTTGTCCTGGAAGTTCGACGCGGAAATGTCCGGCAAAGGTTCCGCCGTGGGATTCAATGTGTACCGGGCGGATGCGCCCACGGGGCCCTTCGAGCGGCGCAATCTCGAACTCGTGGTGCCGCTTGAACTGAATGGCAAGCTTCCGGACTACCTGTATGTCGATCGCTTTCTGGACAATGGAAAGCCCTACTGGTATCGGGTGACGGGCGTGGACGTGCTGGGTTTCGAGAGCGCGCCCAGCAGGGCCATCAAGGTCGTGCCGCATGATCGAACGCCGCCGCCCGCGCCGAAGGGGTTCAAGGCCAGGATGCTGGGCGACAAGGCGCTGCTCCAGTGGCAGCCCGTGATGGTCGGGGACCTCGAGGGATACCGGTTGTTGCGGGCCGAAGCCGCGTCGGGTCCGTATCGTCCGATCTGGCCGGAAAAGGACCAGGCCCCGGTGCCCATGGTCAGTCACGTCGACGAGGACGTCGCCGAGGGAAGCCTGTTCTGGTACCGGGTGGTGGCGGTGGATACCTCGGGCAACGAGAGCCCTCCGTCGGACACAATCCAGTTGTACCGCCGCGATCGCACGCCCCCGGCCCGTGTCGAGGGACTGAAGGCCGTGGCGCGCGACGAAGGCGATACGCCCGGCATTCACCTTAGCTGGAAGGCCAATACCGAAAAGGATTTGCAGGGCTACCTGGTGCAGCGCACCACCCGCGTGGTCGGCGAAGGCAAGAAAGCTCACGTCGAGGGTGAGTTCTACGTCAAGAATGCCAGGCCCCTGCAGGAAGCCCGTTTCGTGGACCCGGTGGCAGTGGACTCGCCGGCGCGCTATGCCTACCGGGTAATCGCGGTCGACCATTCCTGGAACGAGAGCGAGCCTTCGGAACTCGTCGTGGCGCGCATGCCGGACAAGACCCCGCCGGAGCAGCCGATGTTGCGCCGGGTGGCGGTGGAGCGGGATCATGTGCGCATCGACTGGTTGCCGAATATCGAGAAGGATCTCGCCGGCTACCGCCTGCTGCGAGCTGAAGAAAAGGGGCCGTTCAAGGTGATTCACAAGGGACTGATCGAACCGGGTGCGGACCACTACTCGGACCGGCCCGGTGAAATCGGCAGGATCTACCGGTACCGCCTGGTGGCGCTGGACCGCGACGGCAACGCCAGCCAGCCGTCCCAGGCGCTGTCGCTGCGCATGCTGGACCTGGTGGCGCCGGATGCTCCGGCGATCAGGCGGATCGTCTCGAAGAAGACAGGGCTGGCCGTATCCTGGAAGCCGGTTTCGTCCGGCGATGTGCGTGCGATGATTCTCTACCGAAGTGAGGGAAAGGACGGCAAGGCACGCATTGTCGCGGATCTTTCCGCCTCCGACCGGGAGTACCTCGACACCCGCGTGGAAAAGGGCAAGACCTACCGCTATTTTCTCCGTACCCTGGACCAGGTCGACAACCTGAGTGAGCCGGGCAAGGCGGCAAGCGCGCGCTTCGACCCGGACAAGGCGAAGAAGTAGAGGGCGGGGCGCCTAGTCCTCGCCGCCGCGTTGCGGCACCTGCTGCAACATGTCCTTGCCCTGGCGCAACAGGAAATCAAGGAAAGTCCGCGCAACCAGCGACAGCTTCTTGCCCTTGAGGTGCACGGCGTACCAGCGGTAGAACAACGGGAAGCCCCGCACA
>WGBO01000052.1 GCA_015494295.1 Gammaproteobacteria bacterium
AACGACCAAGCTCACCGGCGGCAATGGAGCGCAGCGGAATTGCCGTCCGAGTGCAGCGCCTTGTTATGCGCTTTTTATGACAGAAATTCGGATATTTTACTGGCAAGCCTATCAATATCGCGCACTTCGCATTCCCAGATGACTAAAACAGTCCATCCTTGTGAAATAAGAGCCTTCAAGTGTTCCTTATCTCTCTCGACATTTCTCTGTAGCTTTGGAATCCAATAGTCTCTTCTTGATTTTGGTTGCCGAGAGATTTTGCAACTAGGGTCTTCATGCTGATGCCAGAAACACCCATGAACAAAAATAATTTTTTTCCGGGCAGGAAATACAAGATCAGGTTTTCCAGGGAGGTCTTTCCGATGAAGCCTAAAGCGATAGCCTAGGCGATGGGTAACTTTCCTAACAATAATTTCTGGAGTTGTATCCTTGGATCGGATATTCCCCATATTTCTGCTTCTTCTGTCGGGAGTAAGTTTATCCGCCATCTAATATTTCTTTAGCCTGCTGTGGGAATTTTTTAACCAGCCATTTCAAAACCTCAACTTGGTCACCCCCCTTAGCTCTTCTAATTTGAATCAAGAGCTTCTGCACAGAAGGTCTCTCTAAGGTTAGGTTAGAAGCACCTTCGTTACAGACCGAACATAGTGCCCGGAGGTTAGATGGATCATCCGTTCCCCCTTGAGATTTATCTATGATATGTCCTATATGCAGGCGCGTTTTACGAGAAGGATCATATGGATGTGGTTCTCCAGCTACGGCACCACACATTTGGCAAGTGAAACCATTTCTATCTAGAACAAAAGCACGTGTTTCTTTTGAAATTGCGCGCTCAAAGGCTGGTTTCGGCGTGGGATCTTCGAGTATGTATTGGCCTGGCTTTAAGTCGCTACGATCATTATGCGTTTGTATCTGGTAGCCTTCTTCCGTTCTCAGTTCTCTAACCCTTCTGGCCCACTCTGTAATACCACCAGCCACTTCACGCAGTTCATCGGAGTCCATTACGCGACCAATATTTGCGAGGAAATGTTCACGCAGTTTTGCTCTACCCCCTTTCTTCTTTGCCATGATTATTTAACCTGCCAACGAATATATTTTTCTGTGCGCGAGGCATTTTTTTATTTGACTTGCAACAGCAAAAGCGACTGGAGGCGGGAAGGCATTACCAACTTGTCTATATGCTGGGGTTTTTTTGCCCGTAAAATGCCACTCATCAGGAAACCCTTGTATCCTTGCAACCATTTCAACTGTTAACCTAGGCATGCCGATAAAATCTTTTTCCGGTGGCTCATTAGCAATTCCCATACCATCCACACCAAGAGTCGCCCATGCCTTTTTTGCACGGGTTGGTCCAAGATCAGGCCCTCCATGCTTTTTGGAGCCACCGACTATAGTGGGTGCAATATCGTCCGCTCTTTTCATCCATTTCTTTGCGCCTTTCCATCCTTTAGACGCCATTAGATCGTAGAGAAGTTCACCAACCGTCTTTGGATTAGATTGCTGTGATCTTGGCCAAGTAAAATGCTCCGATAAGTCTTTACGAATAGCCACAATAACAACACGGGGTCTTAGTTGAGATACCCCAAAATCAGAAGCATTTAGTAACCTCCAATCAGCAACATATCCCATTCTTTCAAGCTGTCTTTTAAGATTACATCTATAGTCCTCAAATACCGCATCCAAAAATCCCCTTACATTTTCCAGCATAACAGCACGAGGCCTACACTCGTCTACTAACCTTAGCGCCTCGGGAAACAGATCACGTTCATCATTTTCCCCTAGTTGTTTTCCGGCTTTAGAAAATGGTGGGCAGGGTACCCCCCCCGCCAGAAGGTCTATCTGCGAGTAATGGCTACCATCAAATACCTTAAGATCAGCTTCAACAACATTCCAATTTGGCCTGTTATATCTGAGGGTGTTGCAACAATGAGAATCAATTTCAATTAGGGCTTCTGGTTCAAACCCCGCACCTTCAAGCCCCAAAGCTTGGCCCCCTGCGCCTGCACAGATTTCTATGCAACTCATCTTTTCCATTTTTATTTTCCCCTCCTGTTATAGCTAGCCGACTGTTCCGCCGCAAATAAATCAGCTTGTAAGCTATTTTGATGTTTTGCTACATAGGTTTTCATGAACTCTCGTATTACCTGTGCAGCAGGACGATCATTTGCTCTGCAAGCATCAAGGAATTGCTGATGCAACTCTGGTTCAACCCTAATTCTGTAATTAGATGACTTGCTCATTGGATACACAATGGTAACACATTTGTGTATCCATTCTACACGGGATCGCCAGAAAATCAAGGGGGGTTACTGCGCATAACTACTAGTAGACGGCACACGCCGTATAGACCACCCATACACGCAAACGCCAGAAAGCCGCCGAATCCGGTGGCTATCTGGCGTTTGCGCATTAAGGTCTGAATTTGACATCGACCAGGTCCCTGGCAACTGTCTGATCTTTTTATACAAATTCCAGGAAATATTCAAGGGATCTGTTTAAGAAGCCTGACCGGGGATAACATCCCTTCGGCGCCTGCGCGGCACATACCGGATATCAACCGATATTTTCCTGATATCGAGGCGTCCTAGCAGATTGATTTAAAAGAAAATATTCCGATTGCGCTGATACAGGCCCGGATTTCGACGCAGGTTTTTTGGCCCTTGACTTCCAATATATGTCGCTATACTGTGTTTATGTACAGTATATGTTTTCAGGGAGGAAACGAGCATGGCCAGGGTTCGCCTGCTGGATGAGGTGCGTCACACCATCCGCACACTGCACTATAGCCGCAAGACGGAACATGCTTATTGTTACTGGATCAGGTTTTTCATTCGTTTTCATCACAACCGTCACCCACGCGCATTGCGCGCCAGGGATGTTTCTGCGTTCCTGACGTTTCTGGCGGTAAGCCGCAAGGTGTCCGCATCCACGCAGAATCAGGCGCTCAATGCGATCCTGTTTTTGTATCGAAAGGTACTGAATATCGAGCTTGAAAACATTGATGATGTCATTCGCGCCAAACGGGCACGGCGCATACCTGTCGTTCTGTCGCGCAGTGAGGTTCGACGCATCTTCAACTTCATGCAGCAACCGTATCTGCTTATGGCCAGTCTCATGTATGGCAGCGGCCTGCGCCTGATGGAAACCTTGCGGCTGCGCCTGAAGGATATTGATTTCGATCGGCACCTGATTCTGGTGCGCGCCGCCAAGGGCAACAAGGATCGCGTCACGATCCTTCCCGACATGCTGGAGGCCGATATTCGGCGCGCCATGCAGCGGGTGGAAGCCATTCATCAGCAGGATCTCGCCGAGGGCTTCGGTGAGGTGCAGATGCCCTATGCGCTGGCCCGCAAGTACCCCGGGCAGGCGCGCGCCCTGCACTGGCAGTTTCTTTTTGCCGCCGAGCGGCGCTCGCGCGACCCGGTGTCTGGCGAGATCAAGCGCCACCACGTGTTTGAAAGCACGGTGCAACGCGCGGTCAAACATGCGGTAAGCCAGGCCAATATTGGCAAGCCGGCATCCTGCCATACGTTCCGGCATTCCTTTGCCACGCACCTCCTGGAGGATGGCTACGATATCCGCACGGTGCAGGAGCTGCTCGGGCACAAGGATGTAAAGACCACGCAGATCTATACGCACGTACTCAACCGCGGTGGCAACGCGGTACGAAGCCCTCTGCGCGCTTTCGCCTGATGTCGCCTGTCAGCGGGCGCCGGCCTCTCCCGCCAGCAGCGCCTTCAGCTCCGGCACACAGGAACCGCAGTTGGTGCCCGCTTTCAGCGCCGCGCCAATCTCCTCGACACTGGCGAGGCGCTGTTCGCGGATGGCGTCGGTCAGGGTATTGAGCCCCACGCCAAAACAGGCGCAGACGATGGGGCCGACGTCTTTCTGCCCGGCGGCGGGCTTGCCGGTGAGCAGGCTGGTGCGCTCGGCGTCGTCCAGCGCGCCCCGTTCGAACAGTTTCGACAGCCAGTCGCGCGAGGGCAGTTCGGCGTCCGGGCCGATGAAGATGCAGCTTTCCAGCTTGCCGTCCACCAGCCGGGCGGCACGGTAGCGGTTGGCGGCGCTGTCGAAGAACTCCAGCCAGTCGACGTCCTGTTCCTGACGGCACAGCAGCGAACGCGCGCAGCGCGCCCAGTCCTGCGGCGCCTGTTCGCCGGCGATTTCGTAACGCCACATACCCTGCCCTTTTGAGCACGACCAGTAGGCGGCATTTTGCAGGTCCAGGCGGCGGCGCGAGAGGATGAAGCCGTACCAGGCCACCGGGAATGGCTCGATGGCCACCGGCGTGTACTTGAACTCCGGCTGGCCGGAGACAGGGTCGGTGGCGGGGCTGACCAGGCAATCGACGCTGGCCACGCTGGAGAACTGCCGGTTCCAGTGCATGGGCACGAACACGCAGCCGGGCTGCTGGGTGTCCGACACCTGCGCACGCACCACGATTTCGCCCCACTGGCTGCGCAGCCGCACCAGCGTGTGGTCGTCAACGCCGTAACGCGCGGCGTCCTCCGGGTGCAGTTCGGCATAGGGCTCCACGATGTGCCCGGACAGGCGCGGGGACTTGCCGGTGCGGGTCATGGTGTGCCAGTGGTCGCGCACCCGGCCGCTGTTGAGAACCAGCGGGTAGTCGTCACCGGGCGCGTGCGCGGGTCGCGGGTCGCGGATGGGCACGAAACGGGCGCGGCCGCCGGGGGTAAAGAAACGCCCGTCGCCGAACATGCGCGCGCTGCCTTCGGGGGCCGAGCGGCTTACCGGCCATTGCACGGGCGGCATGTACTGGTAGTCCTCGTCGCTGATATCGGCCAGCGCGCTGACATCGAAATCGCGCGCGCCGTCGTTTTCGAACCCGGATAGCGCGGCGTGTTCGCGCCACACCTCGGCCGCCGTCTGGTAGTCGAACGCCTGCTCGAACCCCATGCGCCGCGCCACTTCGCTGATGATCCACCAGTCGGGGCGCGCATCGCCCAGGGTCGGCAGGAAGGCGCGCTGGCGGGAGATGCGCCGTTCCGAGTTGGTCACCATGCCTTCCTTTTCACCCCAGCTCTGCGCGGGCAGCAGTACGTCGGCACAGGCCGTGGTGTCGGTGTGTTCCACGCAATCGGACACCACCACGAACTCGCAAGCCTCCAGCGCCGCGCGCACCCGTTGGGTGTCCGGCATGCTCACGGCCGGGTTGGTGGCCATGATCCACACCGCCTTCACGCGCCCGTCGGCCATGGCCTGGAACAGCTCCACGGCCTTCAGCCCGGGGCGCCCGGGCAGGTGCGGTGACTGCCAGAAGCGCTGCACGCGATCGCGGTGCACGGGGTCGTCCAGTTCCATGTGCGCGGCGAGCTGGTTGGCAAGCCCGCCCACCTCGCGCCCGCCCATGGCGTTGGGCTGGCCGGTGAAGGAAAACGGGCCCATGCCCGGACGGCCGATGCGGCCGCTGAGCAGGTGGCAGTTGATGATGGCGTTGACCTTGTCGGTGCCGAAGGAGAACTGGTTGATGCCCTGCGAGAACACCGTCACCACCCGCTCGGTGCGCGCGAACAGGCGGTAGAACTCGCGCAGCAGATCGGCCTCGATGCCGCAGTACGCCGCCACGGCCTCGGGGTCGCCCGCCGATTCGCGCGCGGCGGCCAGCGCCTCATCGACGCCCTCGGTGCAGCGTTCCACGAACAGGCTGTTGCGTTCGCCACTGTCCTGCAGGAAACACAGCAGGCCGTTGAACAGGCGCGCGTCGCTGCCGGGACGCACTGCCAGGTGCAGGTCGGCGATGTCGCAGGTGGCGGTGCGGCGCGGGTCGATGACCACCACCATGAGGTCGGGGTTGTCCTGTTTCGCCTTGCGGATGCGCTGGAACAGTACCGGGTGGCACCAGGCGGTGTTGGAGCCGGCCAGTACGATCAGCCTGGCGCGTTCCAGGTCTTCGTAGCTGCACGGCACGGTGTCGCTGCCGAAGGCGCGCTTGTAACCGGCAACCGCCGAGGACATACACAGCCGCGAGTTGGTGTCGATGTTGGCCGAGCCGATGAAACCCTTCATCAGCTTGTTGGCCACGTAGTAGTCCTCGGTCAGCAGTTGGCCGGACACGTAGAATGCCACCGCGTCCGGGCCGTGCGCCTCGATAATGCGCCTGAACTCGCCGGCGACCTGGTCCAGCGCCCGCCCCCAGTCGGTCACCTCGCCCCTCACCTTCGGGTACAGCAGGCGGTTGTCGGGGCCGACCGTCTCGCCCAGGGCGGCGCCCTTGGAACACAGGCGGCCGAAGTTGGACGGGTGTTCCGGGTCACCGCGCACGGTCACGTTCATGGCCTCGTCGGCGCTGGCCAGGATGCCGCAGCCGACGCCGCAGTAGGGACAGGTGGTGCGTATTTCGTGGGTGCTCATTTGAATAGTATACCCGGGCAAGCCACGGACAGGTGTCCAGTCGCAGGCGCCGTTACAGCACCTTGCGCAGGCTGGCCGGTTCCAGCAGCCTGCCGGCCAGGAAACGCTGGTAGTCGTCCTGTACCGAACCGTAGATGAAGCGCGACCAGGCCGCCAGCGCCAGCAACAACAGCACGACACGCAACAGGTCCCAGGCGCCCGGGAAATCCACGAACACCAGCAGCGTCAACGGCCACACGTACAGCAGGCCGCGCAGGCCGTGTCTGGCGACGATCAACAGCACGCCCGCCAGCCGCAGCAGGCGCTGGCGCGGGGCCCGGTAGCGGGACAGGAACACCGCCCGCTCCAGCTCATTGTTGATATCGGCGAGTGGCTTTTTCATGAGTCAAGCGTCAGCCGGAAGAATCGCCTCCGCTCCCTTCGTTATGCCTTGCGTCCGGGCGGCTGCCCATCACCAGCTACGTTCAATGCTCCACCACCTGCACGCCGACCTGCGGCATGTGGGCCAGGCCGGCTTCGCGCGCGTGCTCCTGGAACGCGGGATTTTTCCAGAAGAAGGCGCCGGGCATGGTGGTCGGAATCACCAGCACGTAGAACAACGCGCGGCCGATCACGGCGGCGGCGAGCGCCGCGAGCGCGCCCAGGCCCCACAGCGCCAGGCCGGCCGTTCCGGAGAATCCGGCCAGCAGGCTCAGACCCATCAGCAGGGCAGTGGCCAGCATCAGGCTGTTGCGCAGCCAGTAGGTCTTGCCAAAGGTGGTGGTCTGTTCCAGCCACGCGGCCTGCGCCTCGCCGGCGGTGTGACGCAGGTAGTCGGCGTGACGGTAGAGGCCGAAGGCTTCCAGCGCCAGTCCGGCCAGCACCAGGGCGGACAGGGCTCTCAGCAGCAGGCCGTATTCGCCACCCTGCATCGCCTGCAGGGGCACGAATACCATCGCCACCACCAGCGCGCCCAGGGTGAGCATGCTGGCGTAGAAGCTGGAAAGCACCTGCCAGTGGTTCCAGAACGGGCGCGCCGGGATGCGGTAGATGCGGTGCATGAAATATATCGACGCGGGTCCGGCCATCGCCGCCAGCCAGCCGGCGATGTCGCGCAGGCCGCCGACCAGCCCGTCCGGCAGCCAGCCGAACAGTTGCGGCAGGCCGCTCAGCACCGCGTAGGCGCCGAGCAGATTGTAGAACACGGCCACGGCGGCCACCTCGCGGCTGACCGGCGAGTAGCGCAGGTTGTTGAAGGCGCGATAGAAGCGGTGCGGCCGTCCCAGGTGCAGGGTGGAGATCACCAGCGCGAAGGTCTGTACCGCGATCAGGCCGAACAGGGTCACCGGGTAGGCGACCGGATGGCTGGCCGCGCTCAACGTCTCCAGGCCGAAACGTGGGCCGAGGAACAGCAGCAGGAAGGCGCCCACCACCGCCTGGGTAATCAGGGTGAAGATTACCAGCGGATCCTCGCGCGAACGCAGCGTGGCCAGGCTCCACTGCATGGGCCGGTTGCCGCGCTTGAGCGGCGCGCTGCGGTAGCCGCCCTGCCCGCCTTTCACGCCCGGGTCGGGCCTGGCGTTCTGTTCGTCGCGCACATAGCGCACCGGGGTGCTGTCGGTGCGGTGCAGTTCTCGCGGCAGGCTGCGGGTTTGCTGGAAGCGGATATTGGGGTGGGTGATGGACGGATCCGGAAAACCGGGAATGCGGGTCGCCAGTTGTTCGCGGTTCTCGGGCGTGGTCTCGATCACGCCGAAGTCCAGCGCGCCGCCCAGGCAGGCCGAGGCGCAGGCGGGCTTGAGGCCCACTTCCAGCCGGTCCACGCACATGTTGCACTTGGACACGTGGCCGGCCACCGGGTCGAGCTGGGGGGCGTTGTAGGGACACACCCAGGTGCAGTAGCCGCAGCCGAAGCAGATGTCCGGATCCTGCAGCACCGCGCCGTACTCGGCGAACTTGGTGTAGGCGCGGGTCGGGCAGCCTTTCAGGCATACCGGGTTGTCGCAGTGGTTGCAGGCCATGGAGATGTTGAGGCGCGCCACCGCCGGGTAGCTGCCGCCCTCCAGGTAACCGACCGAGCGAAACGCGAGGTGCGCCGGGGTGTCGTTTTTCTCGGCGCAGGCTGCTTCGCAGGCGTGACAGGCGATGCAGTTGTCGGCGTTGAAGTAGAAGCCGTGCTGCTTGTAGCGGTTGGGGTTGTCCCCCACGCTGGAATCGCCGTTGATGTTCAGGCTCTGGCCGGCCAGCGGGTCGTTTTCATCGACCAGTTGTATCGGCTTGCCGTAACAGTTGGTCTCCGGGTGTTCCGTGCGCGGCACGAAGGCGTAGTCCGGTTCGTTGTCTCTTGGCTTGTACATGGTTTTCCTTTCAGGAACCGCCAGGGCGCGAGGCACGCAACGTTCCGGTTTTCCCTGTGTGCCTTGCGCCCGGCCGGTTCAACATCAATAGGCCCTCGCCGCCAGGTTGATGGCCGCCGCCGCTTTCTGGTCGGCAATGGGTTCGACGCGCACCGCGCACTGCTTGTAGGCGGGCTGGCGCGAGTGCGGGTCGAGCAGGCCGAGGCTGACGCGGTTGACGCACTCGTGGTAGTGGAAGGGCACGAACACCATGTTGCGCGGCACGCGCTGGGTGCACTGCACCAGCACGATGGCATCGCCACGGCGCGACACCAGGCGCGCGTACTGGCCGTGCTCCACCCCCAGTTCGGCGGCGGCGTCGGGGTTCATCTCCATGTACGGCGTGGGACTGAACTTGTTCTGGTTGCCCAGCTTGCCGGTGCGGGTGCGGGTGTGGAAGTGCTCCACCACGCGGCCGCTGTTGAGCCAGAAGGGGTAGTCGGCATCGGGCCGTTCGTTGTTGTCCACGAAGGGCAGCGGGATCAGTCTGGCCTTGCCGTCCGGGTGCTGGAACACGCCGTCGGTGTACAGGCGCTGGCTGCCGGTCTCGTCGCCGTCGCGGCACGGCCACTGCAGGCCGCGCTGTTGTTCGATCTTGTCGTAGCTCATGCCGGAGATATCCAGCAGGCGGCCCCTGGACAGTTGCTTCATCTCCTCGAACACCTGCTCGGTGGTCTCGGGGAAGTTGGGCTTCTTGTCGCGCTCGATGCGCTGCGCCACCTGGTTGAATATCCACAGGTCCGGCTTCGACTCGCCGAACGGCGGCATCACGTTGCGGATCAGGTTCACGCGCCGCTCGGTGTTGGTGAACACGCCTTCCTTCTCGGCCCAGATGGCGGCGGGCAGAAACACGTGGCTGTATTCGTTGGTCTCGACGTCGGCGTAGGCGTCCTGTACCACCAGGAACTCCAGCTTCTCCAGCGTCTTGCGGATGCGCGCGGTGTTGGGCATGGAAGTCATGGGGTTGGTGGCGATCAGCCACAGGCCCTTGATCTGCCCGGTCTCGATAGCGGGCAGGATGTCGGTCATGAACAGGCCGCGTTTTTTCGGGAAGAACTCCTCGTCGATACCCCAGAACTCGGCGATGTCCTTGCGGTCCTGTTCCTTCTCCAGCGCGCGGTAGCCTGGCAGGCCGGAGCAGGACGACCACTCGCGGGTGCCCATGGCGTTGCACTGGCCGGTGATGGACAGGCTGCTGCCGCCGGGCTTGCCGATGTTGCCGGTGATGAGGTTGAGGTTGTTGATGGCCACCACGCCGTCGGAACCGTGGGTGGACTGGTTGATGCCCATGGTCCAGATGGTCATGGCGGCATCGGCCTTCGCGTACACGCGCGCCACGTTGCGGATGGTGTCCTCGTCGATGCCGCAGATCCTGGAGGCGGTCAGCGGGTCGTAGTCCGCAACCGTGGCCTTGAAAGCGTCAAAATCGGTGGTGTGGGCGCGGATGTAGTCCTCGTCCTGCAGGCCTTCTTCCAGAATCACGTGCGCCAGACTGTTGAGCAGCACCACGTCGGTGCCCGGACTGATGGGCAGGTGCATGTCCGCGTTCTGCGCCAGCATGGTCACGCGCGGATCGATCACGATCAGCGGGAAATGCCGCTTCTCGCGTGCCTCGCGCATGCGCCAGTAGATGATGGGGTGCTGCTCGGGCAGATTGGAGCCAATCGCCAGCAGGCACGCCGTATGTTCGAAGTCTTCGTAACAGCCGGGCGGACCGTCGGAACCGAAGGAACGCTTGTAACCCGACACCGCCGAGGCCATGCACAGCGTGGTGTTGCCGTCGTAGTTGTTGGTGCCGATCACCCCGCGCGCCAGCTTGCCCAGGGTATAGAACTCCTCGGTCATGATCTGGCCGGTGGAGACAATGGCGAACGCGTCGCGCCCGTGCTGCGACTGGATTCGCTCGATCTCGGACGTCGTCCTGTCCAGCGCCTCGTCCCAGCTCGCCTGACGGAAGGTGTCGTGGATGCGCTCGCGCATCAGCGGCACGCGGCCGCGGCCGCCGCTCTCGAACAATTCATATTCGAAAATGCCCTTGATGCACAGCTTGCCGCGGTTCACGTCGGCGTCACCCACACCGCGCGCCGACACCGCCTTGCCGTCCTTGTTCAGGCCGACCTCGATGGAACAGCCGGTGGAACAGTAACCGCAGGTCGTGTACTTCCATTCCACCGCGCCCTTGTCGGCGAGTTTTATGGGGTTTTTCCTGTTACGTCCGAAAAGCATTTATTAACCCTTGTTTGAAGCGCCGGGGCGCAAGGCGCGCGAAGAAAATCCTTGTGATCTCTCGATCCTGGCTGTAGCAAGGTGTGTCAGGCGTTCGGACAGCCTTCGTCCGGTGTCAGCGACAGCATGATCACGCCATTTTCGATCCTGACCGGGAAGCGCGCGGCGCAACCTTCGTCGGGGGCCACGGCTTCGCCGGTATCCAGGCTGATCTTCCAGTCGTGCAGCGGACAGGCCACGCGGTTGTCGTGGACGATGCCCTGCGACAACGGACCGCCCTTGTGCGGGCACTTGTCGCGCAGCGCAAAGACCTTGTCCTCGACCGTGCGGAAAACCGCGATATCGCCCTCACTGCGGCGCACCACGCGCGCGCCCTGGCGCGGGATGTCTTCCAGCTTGCCGACCTCGATCCAGTTTTTGTCACTCATTGCAATTTATCCTGTACTCGGTTTATCGAACCGCCAGAACACCAGGGGCGCCGGGATTGATGCCCCCTTTCTCCATGCGTGCCGTGCGTACTGGCGGTTTTCAGTTGTCTACCCCAACTGCTTGATGGGGGTGAATTCGTGTGCCTCACCGCCTTCGGCGCGCTCCGCCCACGGATCGTCCTGCGCGAACTTCTGCGCGTACAGAAAGCGCTCGGCCAGCGCCTTGCGGCCTTCCTCGTCCTCGACGACCCTTTCCTTCACGTAACTGAGTCCGACGCGTTCCAGCCAGGGCGCGGTACGCTCCAGGTAGTGCGCCTCCTCGCGGTAAAGCTGCATGAACGCGGCGGCGTATTCCTTGACGTCCTCGGGCGTGGACACGGTGCACAGGTAGTCGGTAGCGCGCACCTTGATGCCGCCGTTGCCGCCCACGTGCAGTTCGTATCCGGAATCGACACAGACCACGCCGAAGTCCTTGATGGTGGCCTCGGCGCAGTTGCGCGGGCAGCCCGACACCGCCATCTTGTACTTGTGCGGCGTCCAGGAACCCCAGGTCATCTTCTCCAGGTCGATGCCCATCCGGGTCGAGTCCTGGGTGCCGAAGCGGCACCATTCCTTGCCGACACAGGTCTTCACGGTACGCAGCGCCTTGCCGTAGGCGTGCCCGGACACCAGTCCCGCCGCGTTCAGCTCCTTCCAGATCTTCGGCAGTTCTTCCTTCTTCAGGCCATACAAACCGATACGCTGACCGCCGGTCACATGGACTGTCTCCACGCCATACTTCTCGGCCACGTCAGCAATGGCGCGCAGTTCAGCCGGCGAGGTGCCGCCGCCCCACATGCGCGGAATGACCGAGTAGGTGGCGTCTTTCTGGATGTTGGCGTGGGCGCGTTCGTTGATGAAGCGCGACTGGCTGTCGTCCCTGAACTCGCCGGGCCACTGGCACAACAGGTAGTAGTTGAGCGCCGGGCGGCACTTGGCGCAGCCGTCCGGGGTTTTCCACTCGAAAAACTTCTGCACCGCCGGGATATCCTTCAGTGCGTTGTCGCGGATGCCGGCGCGGATCTCGTCATGGGTGAACTCGGTGCAGCCACACAGCGGTTTCTTGGCCGGCGACTCGGAGTAGTCGCCACCCAGGGTGTGCGCCAGCAGCGCCTCGACCAGGCCGGTACAGGAACCGCAGGAGCTGGATGCCTTGGTGTGCGCGCGCACATCGTCCAGGGTGAACAGGTTCTTCTTGGTGATGGCCTCGACGATCTCGCCCTTGCACACGCCGTTACAGCCGCAGATCTCGGCGCTGTCGGCCATGGCGGCGACCCGGTTGTCGTCGCCGTGACCGGAGTCGCCCAGGTGCGCCTGGCCGAACAGCAGGTTGTCGCGCAGGTCGGAGACGTCCGTGTTGTCGCGCATCAGCTCGAAGTACCAGGTGCCGTCGATGGTGTCGCCATACATGACAGCGCCGACGATGCGGTTGTCGCGCAGCACCACCTTCTTGTAGATGCCGCGTCCCGGATCTTGCAGCACCAGTTCCTCGGTGTTTTCGTCGCCGTGGAAATCCCCGGCGGAGAACAGGTCGATGCCGGTCACTTTCAGCTTGGTGGAGGTCACCGAGCCCTCATAGCGGGCGATGCCCATGTGCGCAAGGTGATTGGCGCACACCTTGGCCTGTTCGAACAGCGGCGCCACCAGGCCATAGGTCTGGCCGCGGTGCTGCACGCACTCACCCACGGAATAGATGCGCGGGTCGAAGGTCTGCATGGTGTCATTGACCACGATACCGCGCTCGCAGTGCAGGCCGATCTTCTCGGCCAGAGCGATGTTGGGCTTGATGCCGACCGCCATCACCACCAGGTCGGCGGGAATCTCCAGGCCGTCCTTGAAGCGCACGCCCTCGACCTTGTCCTTGCCCAGCACAGCCTCGGTCTGCGCTTCCATGAGGAACTTCATGCCCTTCTCTTCCAACGAGGCCTTCAGCAGGGCGCCGGCCGGCTTGTCGAGCTGGCGCTCCATCAGGGTATCCATGAGGTGCACCACGGTAACGTCCATGCCCTGTTTCATCAGGCCGTTGGCAGCTTCCAGGCCGAGCAGGCCACCGCCGATCACCACCGCCTTGCCGTCCTTCTTCTGCGAGGCTTCCAGCATGGTGTCGACGTCTGCGATGTCGCGGAAGGCGATCACGCCGTCCAGTTCGTTGCCCGGGACGGGGATAATGAACGGGTTGGAGCCGGTGGCGATGATCAGGCGGTCGTACGGGGCTTCGGTGCCGTCGTCCGCGATCACCAGACGCCTGGCGCGGTTGACGTCCACCACCCACTTGCCCTTGTGCAGGGTGATGCCGTTGTCCGCGTACCACTGCTCGTCATTGAGCATGATCTCGTCGATGGTCTTCTCGCCGGCCAGCACCGGGGAAAGCAGGATGCGGTTGTAGTTGCCGTAGGGTTCGCCGCCGAACACCGTGATGTCGTACTGCTCCGGCGCCAGCTTCAGCAGCTCTTCGAGGGCGCGCACGCCCGCCATGCCATTACCGATTAAAACGAGTTTCTCTTTCATGTCCACCGTCCAGGTTGTAGTTGCCAGGGGAAGTAGCAAGCGCCGTGCCAGTCCTTGAAGAACCAAATTTTTCCTTGATTAACAAATCAATATCGCACACACCCCGGAACAACAGCGGCCGAGGGAGGAGTACCATGCACTATATTAGTGCACACTTATACAGGCATGCCATGCCATAGCGCACCGTTTTCGACCCAACCTCCTGGCATGCTCCCCCCGTCCACCGCCAGGCAGGCATCCGCGACAGCCCCCGGCGGCCCGTCCGGCCCGACAAAAACCCCGTACTGACAGTGTGTTAAGCCCTGTTCGCCGGCAACGCCATGCAACGGGCGGAAGCGGCGCCCGCCAGCCGCGAGCGGCATGGCATGCTCATTGCAACAGCCACACAACAATTGATTTCAGCATCGGGGACACCACCAGCATGGCCACGCAAGACTCGGGCTTCAAGATCCTTTCCTTTTCCGGCAAGACACGCATCCTGCACCTGTCGTGGTTCGCCTTTTTCCTGAGTTTTTTCGTCTGGTTCAACCACGCGCCCCTGCTCGGCGCCATGCGCGACACCTTCGGCCTCAGCGACCAACAAATAAAGACGCTGCTGATCCTCAACGTGGCGCTGACCATCCCGGCGCGCATTATCATCGGCATGCTGGTTGACGCATTCGGGCCGCGCCGCATCTATTCCGGGCTGCTGTTCGTGTCCGCCTTTCTGTGTTTCGGCTTCGCCATCGCCGACAGTTACGAGCAACTGGCGCTGATGCGTTTCCTGCTGGGTTTCGCGGGCGCCGGCTTCGTGATCGGCATCCGCATGATCACCGAGTGGTACCCTGCCCGCCAGGCCGGCATCGCACAGGGCATCTACGGCGGCTGGGGCAATTTCGGTTCCGCCGGCGCGGCGCTGGTGCTGCCCACCCTGGCGGTGGCCTTCGGCGGCGAAGATGGCTGGCGCTACGCAATCGGCACCACTGGCGTGCTGGCGCTGCTGTACTCGGCGGTGTATTTCTTCTCCACCAGCGACACCCCCAAGGGCTCGACCTACTTCAAGCCCAAGCGCAACGGCGCGCTGGAAATCACCAGCCCCGGCGACTTCTTCCTGTACCTGCTGATGAACATCCCGCTGTACGCGGCGCTGGCGGTGCTGGCCTGGAAGCTCAGCCCGGCCAACCTGGGCATGCTCAGCGAAGCGGTTGTGGACATCATCTACGCCATCCTGGCCTGCCTGTACATCTTCCAGACCATCCGCATCTACCAGATCAACGGCCACGTGTTCAAGAAACCCGTGCCCGACATCGAGCGCTACAAGTTCAAGCAGGTGGCGGTGCTGGACCTGGCCTACATGGTGACCTTCGGTTCGGAACTGGCGGTGGTGTCGATGCTGCCCCTGTATTTCCAGGACACCTTCGACCTGTCCATCGTCAAGGCCGGCCTGATCGCCTCGGTGTTCGCCGGCCTCAACCTGGTCATGCGTCCCGCCGGCGGCTGGATCAGCGACCGGTTCGGACGCAAGCGCTCGCTGGTTATCATCATGGCCGGCCTGGCGGTCGGCTACCTGCTGATGAGTTACATCGACAGCAACTGGTCGGTGGCGGCGGCGGTGGCCGTGGTGATCTTCTGCTCCATCTTCGTCAACGCCGGCAACGGCGCGGTGTTCGCGGTCATCCCGCTGGTCAAGCGCCGCCTCACCGGGCAGATCGCGGGCATGGCGGGCGCTTTCGGCAACGTCGGCGGCGTGGCCTTCCTCACCGTGCTGTCGTTCGTGGCGCCGACCACCTTTTTCCTGGTCATCGGCGGCGCGGCGGTGGTGGTGCTGATACTGGTGATGTTCTTCCTCGACGAACCGGAGGGCCACATGACCGAAGTCATGCCCGACGGCACCGTGCAGATGATCAAGGTGAACTGATCCGGCAGCCATGTAGAATAGGCCCATGCCCGAACTGAAGGTCATCGCCGCGCAGAAATCCGAGGCCGGAGTCAAGGACAGCAACGATGACTCGGTGGGTATCCGCATTCCCGAGGAGCCGTCCCTGCTGACGGCCAAGGGCGTGGCGGCGGTGATCGCCGACGGCATGAGCGGCAGCGAGGCCGGCCGCGAGGCCGCCGACTCCTGCGTGCGCGGTTTTCTCAACGACTACTTCAGCACCCCGGACTCCTGGACGGTGGAAACCTCCGGCGAAAAGATCCTGGGCGCCCTCAACCGCTGGCTCTACAGCCAGGGCCACCAGCAGTACGGCACACCGAAAGGCCTGGTGACCACGCTCAGCGTGCTGGTCATCAAATCCACCACCGCCTACCTGTTCCACGTCGGCGACACGCGCATCTACCGCCTGCGTGACGGCGAACTGGAACAGATGACCCACGACCACCGCGTGACCGTGAGCGCCGACAAGAGCTACCTCAGCCGCGCCATGGGCATCGACGTGAACCTCGACATCGACTACCAGTCCTTCGTGGTCGAAAAGGGCGACGCCTACCTGCTCACCACCGACGGCATCCATGACTTCGTCGACGACACCACCCTCAAGCGGTTGGTGGTGGAAAACCTGCGCACCCCGGAAAAGGCCGTGGACGCCATCGTGCGGCGCGCGGCCATGAACGACAGCAACGACAACCTGAGCGCGCAGTTGCTGTACATCGAGGAACTGCCCGACGGCGACGAACAGGAATTCTTCCGCAAGCTCACCCGGTTGCCCTTTCCGCCGCCGCTGGAACCCGGCATGGTGCTGGACGGCTACCGCATCCTGCGCGAGTTGCACGCCAGCAACCGCACCCAGATCTACCTTGCACTGGATACCGAGACCGACACCGAGGTGGTGCTGAAGACCCCCTCGGTCAACTTCGAGGACGACCCCGAGTACATCGACCAGTTCCTGCACGAGGAATGGGCCGGCAAGCGCCTCGACAGCCCCCACGTGCTCAAGGTGCTGGAGCCGCACGGCCGTCGCCATTTCCTGTACTACGTCACGGAGTACGTGAAGGGCAAGACCCTGCGCCAGTGGATGCTCGACAACCCGCAACCGTCCATCGACGAGGTGCGCAATATCGTCGAACAGGTCACGCGCGGACTGCGCGCCATGCACCGCCAGGAAATGATCCACCAGGACCTGAAGCCGGAGAACATCATGATCGACGAACACGGCGTGGTGAAGATCATCGACTTCGGTTCCACCAAGATCGCCGGCATCACCGAGATCACCACGCCCCTGCAGCGCGACAACGTGCTCGGCACGCGCAACTACACCGCCCCCGAATATCTGCGCGGCCACGGCGGCAGCAACCGCTCCGACATCTATTCACTGGGCGTGATCACCTACGAGATGCTGTGCGGCAAGCTGCCCTACCCGAAGGAACTGACCGAGCGCAACCTCAACAAGGTGCGCTACGTGTCCATCCGGCAACACAACAAGGCTATCCCCGACTGGGTGGACGGTGCGCTGATGAAAGCCGTGGCCATCAACCCCGAACGCCGCCACAGCCTGCTTTCGGAGTTCGTCTACGACCTGTCGCACCCCAACGCCAACTACACACGCCTCGACCAGCAACCCCTGATCGAACGCAACCCCGTCGCCTTCTGGCGCACCCTGGCCATCCTCTTCTTCTGCACCACCCTTGCCGCCCTCGCCCTCTGACCCCGCCTGAATGTGAGTCAGGCGCGTTTGATCCGCGCCCCGCTCAGTCCTTGCCGAAAATCTTCTGGGCCATGATCAGGCCGGGGCATATCCCCACGGCGGCCGCGAACAGAAAGAACGCCGGCACCGCGTAGAGGAACCAGTGCACCTTGTCAAAGCCGGTCAGCCAGATACCGATCAGAATCAGGGTCGCGGCATTGAAAAAGAAAAAACGCATGGCTTTGCTGGCTCGTGTCATGGCATGACTCCCTAAAAGTAAAGGAAACCGAATGGTATTCCTGGACAAAATCCGCAACAATGCCTGTTGTTACTAACTCTTTGGTATCAAAATTAGACGGTAACGCTCATGGACGAACTCAAGCGCATGGTGATCTTCGCTCGCGTAGTGGAAAGCCGCAGC
>WGBO01000053.1 GCA_015494295.1 Gammaproteobacteria bacterium
GAGGCGTCCTTGCCGCCGGGGCTTTACGGGATCCTGTCTGATAACATCCTGTCATCAACCACACAACGTTCCCTGTCGGTCGGTAATCTACACCGTGATGACGGGCCATGGCAAATCGCCCGGGGCAAGGGTGTCGTTTATTTACGCTTACTATCCACCTACTCGCTGACGGCCATAAGTTTACATCATTGGGATATGCGCACCAGCCGGAACATACACCTTTACCTTCGATGCCGCAGTACTTGGTGGCCTGCCAACCCATGTCGGCATCGTGTGGACGGACGGAGGCTTCGGGACATCGACGGTGTTCGAGGCCTATGACGCGAGTGGCGCGCTGATCGGGCAGATTGGTCCGGTGCGTACCGGAGACTATAGTTTTTCAGGCACGACCGCCGAAGATCACTTCTTTGGCATCATCGATGACGGCGGCATCTCCCGTTTCACGATCCGAGACCCGGGTGGGGTCAACAACCTGGAGGTCGATCACCTGCAGTATAGCCTGACAGCGGTGCCGTTGCCGGGCTCCCTGTGGTTGCTTGGCAGCGGACTGGCGGCCCTGATTTCTCTTGATCGGGGAAGAAAAAGGACTGTGCGCAAGCAAATCATCGTTAATTGAATTTGCTTACGGCTGAACTCCGGCAGCTGGCGGCCCGTGCTTTTTGCGCGCAGCACGCTTCTTCTTGCATTGCCAACCCTGAATACCGTGGATGGACATCAGTCAGCCTACTCAATGCTCTCCATGAAAAACGCCGGCACCGGATCAATCCTGATATCAGCGTGAATATTACTGCGATCGACCGTGGGGTTCTGCTTTCCTTTTGACAGCTTGACGACTTCTTCCTTTACCTTCCTGGCAAACTGCGAGAACCGGTCGCCCTGAACGCCGGGCGGCGGTGCAAAGTCGACCGAAGTGGTGAGTGTCCTGATGATCGCCTCGGTGAAGAACCCGTTCTTCACCTTGTCATCCTCGTAGGCGAACTCGTGCCCCAGCGCCGACGCGAAGATCACCGCGCCGGTGCGTTGACTCAGGTCGTTGTACAGATAGCGGTCGCGCTGTGTCAGGTAGGGTCGCGGACCGGCTTTGGTCATTTTACCGGTATTCAGCCTCAGGCCTCGAACCGTGCGTGGACGAATGCCCTGTTTCGCGGCGCTGTCGAAACGCGCGGCCGCCGTTGCAGGGTCCAGTTCGCCAGACTCACAGGTATCGATAAGTAGCAGCTTGCGCCTTGCCGGGATACCGCTCAGCATGCCTTCGATCGACGAAAACGGAACGGCGGTGGAGGCCAGGTCGCGCGGGTCGGCCTCGTGTGACAGGTAATAATAGGTCCCCTCCTGGTCGCTGTCGTGCATCCCGTGTCCGGCGATAAACACCACGACGGTATCGTCGGCCTTGCTGTCCTGCAGCAGCGTGCTGACCTGCTGCATTGCCTCGGCGTTAACCGACTCGTTGACAAAGCTTCTGGTGTGAACTTCGGCGAACTGGTCGCTGAGCCTGAACAGCCTTTCCAGATCCAGCACATCCTTGTCGGCGTACTTGAGGTTCAGACGGGAATCCCGGTACTTCGACACCCCGAAGCCGATGAAATACAGGTCGCCCCTGACTGCCACGTCGCTGTGCAACAGCCTGCGCTCGCCCAGCGACTCGAGCCCCAGCGCATTGACCGCCACCAGTTCGATGAGATTCCTGCCGTACACCAGGTCCACACCCACCGTCTCCGTCAGTTCGCGCGGCGCGCCTTCGAGCTGTTTCCGGGTCACGACCGGGACACCGTTGACCTGGAGGCGGTAACCCCCCAGCGCCGCGCCCGTCGAGGCGATCGAAAAACGGATCTGCGCGTGATTCCCTTGCTGCCTGATATCGGTAATGGTCACACGAGGCAAGGCCCCCGGGTCGAGGTCCGCACCTTCACTCACACCGGCCTTACGCAACCGGGCGGCATGTCGCAGGCGGTAGTGCCGGATCATCTCCGGCGAGCCCAGCCCCATCCGTTCCAGGATAATGTCGGGCCGGTTGAAACGCAGCGCCAGCTGGTCGAGCCCCACCGGCTTCCCGCCGACCACGCCCGCCACCAGCCGGGTACCGGAACGCGACGACGCATAGTAGCCATCCGGCGTATAGACCACCCAGTCCATGTACCCCCTGGCCAGCTGCACGGTGGCGTGCTCGCGCGCCGTATTCCAGAGCTGGATGGTTCCGTCGTCCAGCGATGCCGCCAGCAATCGCCCGTCGGGCGCCACGTCGATGGCCTTGACACGATCCTGCGCCACGTAGCTCGCTGTTTCGCGCCCCGTGCCCAGATCGACAGTCGCGATCCGCGGCCCACGTGGCGAAACATGGCCGACGTATAACGTCCTGCCATCCGCCGCCACTTCAATAGCGCTTGCCCAGTCGTAGTGCTTTTCAAGATAAGAAACCACCTTGCCGGTTCCGACATCGAATGCGCGGATACCGGCGAGGGTCAGCGCCAGCAATCGATTATTCTTTCCGGCATACCGCAGGGCGGTTATACGCTCCCCGCCGATACCCGGAATCGTTTTGACCGGCTTCCCGTCGCCGACACGCCAGACACGGATCTCCCCGTTTCTCTCATCCTCCGGACCGTAGTCATGTGCGGTCGCAATGTATCGGCTATCGGGCGAAACAGCGATTGCGCTCACGCGCGTATGCTCTACCCCGACGTCGCGCCAGTACTGGCCCGAAGCGGCGTCGAGAACATGAACCCTGCCGGCGTCGTCGGCTGCCACGAAGTATTTACGGTCCGGTGACAGGCGCAGTTCCAGATAGAGGGCCGGATTGGATCCTCCCGCATCAAGCTGGGTTCTGGCCGAACCGGACCATCCCGCTCGTCCGTCGATAAAGTCCGTACCACCACGCCCCCAGCGCTTCCAGTCATAACGGTTGATGTCATTGCCAAAAGCCGACACAAGGTAATCGCCGTCAAAAAACAGGGAGTCGTGCCCTCCTCCGGCCAGGTAGGGATCGGGGTATAGCGACGCGATATCCCACTTGACCAGCCCGCCGCCACCGGCAAACAACGACCGTCCATCGGGAGAGAAGCGGATATCGCCCGCCCAGGTCGCGATGGAGCCGGGATCACCGATATAACTCGCGACCCCGCTGTCGAGATCGAGCAGCGTGATTTCGGATAACGCCAGGCACAGCAGCCGGCCATCCGGCATCCAGTCCGTCTCGGTACAATTACCCTGAACGCCAAGCTTCTCCCCGTTGCCCGGCCGCCTGATTTCGTCGTTGCCGATCAGGATGGCGTGTCCGTCCGGTGAATAGCGCGGGATCAGCGGGAAGGTGTTGCTATCGAGTTCGTAAACCGCCGCTTCGCCACCGGACAGGGACAGGACGCGCAGACGGTTCAGTTGATCGGCTCCCCGGGTGGTAATCGCCACCGTGGTGGCATCCGGTGCAATGGCAACGCCTTTCACCAGTTCGCCCTCGCCCGCACCCGCCGCCTTCAGCAGATTGCTGTGCAGCCACTCGATTCTGCCCCCGGCCCGCATCTTTTCGTCCACGCCGATCGGCCAGGCATGCCAGCCTATAAAGTCAGACACATTGAGCATTTTGCCCTGGTGAGACAGAAAAACCTGGTAGTCCGGCATCAGTGAAAGAAAAGCAGGCCAGCCGCCATCGAGAAAATACTCCCGTACCAGCCCCTGTGGCGTGATACGCCACACCAGCGCATAACTCCCGTGCTGAATGCCCTCGACCGCGCCGTAGACCGTGACCAGCCGTTTTCCGTCGGGCGTGCCCAGCACCGAAATCAGTGGACCCATGGCGGGTGCCGCGACAGTGGCAAGATGCCTTTCCGCCTCGACGTCCCACAGACTGATGCAACTGTCGGTGTGTATCACCAAGCGCCCGTCCCCCACCCAGGCCGCCTGTCGTATCTGCCGCTGCCCCGCGGTGAAGCGGTGCACGGCCATGCCCGACGCGATATCGCGGACGATGACCCATGACCGCGAGATGTCGAGCAGAGACGCGCCATCGCGCGACACCCTCGGTTCAAAATCCAACGGCCGACCGGATGTTCCTTGGGGAATGATGCGCATCTCCCGACCGGGATCACTTACACGCTGCGGCGCTACGGGCGCACAGATATCGATATTCTGCCGCACCGTGGCGCGCATCTGTTCGAGCTGCGCGAAGACGGCGTCAACCGCGGCGCCGGCATTCGGTGTTGCGTCCCTCATTGCCAGAATCCGGTCGGTCAGCACCAGCGCGCGGAGGTATTCCGCACGCAACATCAGGGCACTGAACAGCCGGGGCACCACGGCGGCCACCTCCGGGCTATCGAAACCGTGCTCCGCTTCTGCCGCCTCGAACGCCTCCTCCAGCGCCGCGAGCGCGGGATCGTACGGCTCGAAGGACGTGCCGCTTTCTGCGTGCGCGAGCGAAAGGGCGGCGCAAGCACCCGCGAGCAAGGCGAGCAGGCGCCCGATCCAGGCCTTCGGAACAATGCTCATGACTTGCCGAACACCAGGAAACCGGACCAGGCCTCTGCGTCAGTTCGGCCGAAATTCACATTATTTCCGACATCAAGATTATTCACGACTTGCAAGCTCCGGACATGGACACCGGTATTCGTTGGAAACAGCACTGGCTCCAGCGTCTTCAGGCGCTGATTGAGTTTCTTGTTTTCAAGCCTGGCTTGATCGATTGCGCACCTTCCCCTAGCGCGCTCTTCTGCCCCCCGTAGAGACACCGGCCATGCTTACCAACAGTAACAAGATCAGCAACAAATTACGATACGTCACCGGAATCATGCGCGTTTACTCCTTAACCGGGGTCCGAATGGCGCTAACGGGAAATCAGGCGCATTTTCATCTATTGACCATGACACCGGGACATACCGGAACCCAGGTGGATCGCGAACGCATCCCCATTTTTCGGGATACCGGTTCGAGTACTGAATGGGTATGGTGCAAGCGGCCTTACGCATAAGAGGGAGAACACCTTTGCACACTATCCGGATGTCTGTACTCAGCATATGTTTTCTGACATGGCTCGTCTCACCTCTCATTGCGGAAGCAGCAACCCTTACCGTGCAGGTTTATCGCACCGGTAGCTGGAGCGCGGGTCAGGGCGACTGGATAAAAGGCGCACGCGTGGGTATCCAGGAAACGCGCAAAGGGCGTTCTTACACAAAAACGTCCAATGCAACCGGAAAAGCAATCTTCCACGGTATTGATCCAGGCCCCGTCACCCTGATGATCAAAAAGGTGGGATGTGACGACATCCGTAAAACCTTCCAGATGGTACGATCCAACGTCACGAAGAATATAGCGCTTTCTTGCAAGAGTTCCGGAAGATCTCACAAACTGACGATCACCGCGATAGACGGCAGCGCAAAATCCTGCGGGGTTAACCGCGTACTGCGCGGGAAAACGATAAACCTGTATAACGCGAACAACCTACTCATCAAGACGGGCAAAACAAACCAGCGCGGCGTCGTGACATTTTCCGTACCGCCAGGCCAGTACAAGAGCAAGGCATGGAATGACGGGGAAGGTGGTTGCACCATGCGCAACAGGGTTGAAACCAAAGACATACGCATGCCCGCGCGCGCGCATGGCGTGACGCAGCCTGTATCCTGCGCGCCCTCAGACCGCTATACGCTTGAAGCCCGATTAGCAGTGACCGGCACAGTGCCACGGGCAGGTGGAAACCTGGCACTGTCCATCGTGGCAGAAAATCTCGGCCCGGGGCAGCCGTCGTATCCCGGGACAGTGTGGGTCGCCAAGCGGCTGAAAGCGGGGCCACCAAACGTCTGGGGTTCTGCCGGACGTTTCACGCCAAAATTCCCCATTGATAGCCTTTGCGTCGGGGAAACCGGTGTAGCCAGTATTGTGGACAGAAACGTGGAACCGGGCGTATGGATATACCGGGCACAGTTTCAGGAAGATCGCCGGTATCGAGATGTTGCCCACCGTTATCGCGAAATCGAGGTGAACATCCTTCCGGCCACACCGAAATTCAGACGCACGCCGTAAAACAGGAAGACAGCGTCACGCCGGATGATTCCCGATAGGGGTGATACAGCCGCCCCGTCGACGGACGGCAAGAATGGTCGTCTCCCGAACAGCTCAGGTTCGGCGGGTGCACGTTGACACCACCCGGGGCTGCGCATTGGCCAGGCATGCTTGCTACTGTTGCTGACGGCCAGGCCTCAGGCGACGCGCTATGCCGTGAATACCGGGGGAAGTCCAGGCAAACATTCGCCCCCTTCTTGCAACAGGGCTTTGCGAAACGCTGGATCCCGGCGGGCACGTGCCTGAAGGTGTAAATTTTCGCGGCTATCAGCGCAGCGCACGGACCAGCAAGCCGATCAGCAACAAGGGAAACAGTGGATCGGGTTTGCCCGTTTGCGTGGTCGTGGAAATTGTACAACCACCAATACCCGGCGGGCCGCCGGAGCCGTTGCCACTGTCGGTATCCGCCGGGGCGGCGGGCGTTGTAACTATGCCGGTTGATACCGCCTCGAACACGGTAACGGCGACCACCGCCGTTACCGTACCCGGGACGAGGCCAGGGCCGATGTGTTTCATTACATCGAGCGTTTCCACAATCCGGAAATGCGGCGTAGAGTGGCCAGACAGGATCAGAAGTTTTCAGCCGTTTTTAAACCGTCCGTGGAAACGGGGTCGAACCCGACCATGGGCGGGGACTGGCATATCGACCATGCCCGCCGCATTTATCGCCAACTTGGCGACCGGGAAAAATATCTCGAACTGCGCCAGCGTAAACTGATCACCGGCGCCGATTATTTTGACCTGGCGGATTTCCACTGGAAGGCCATGGAGGTCGCAGAGACAGGACTGTGTCAGGGCAAAGGCCGCATGGATGAATTGCGCCGGTTCGTTGCCAAGCGGGCCAAATCCGTCGGCAATCGCGAACGCTACCTGGCACTGCAATTCGAGCAGGCGATCGATCCTCTAACCTGCAACAAGTACAAGGCGTTTCGCAAACTATGCACGGCCGCCGAGTGGAAACATTACGAAGCAAAAATTCTCACGCGGCTGAAGAATGCCTGTGAGACAGAACAATTACGTATCCACATGCACCGCAAAGAATACGATAAGGCAGTGACCGTGCTAAGCCGAAGACGCTACCCCCTTTTCGCCTGGGAAAGCGTCTATGAACTGCAGACCGCCAAGCGCCTTGAATGCAGGTATCCCGAGGAGATCTTAAAATACTATTTGTCCGGCTTGGGCAATCTGAAGACCAACGCCCCGCGCAAAGACTACGCCCGCAAGGCACAGGTGATGAGCAGGATCCACCGCGTATTGGTTGATGTGCTGCGAGATCCATCACGCTGGCGCGACTTCGCCATCAAAGTCAAACAGGACAACATCAAGCGTCCGGCTTTTCAGGAAGAGTTCGCCAAAGCCGTGCCGGGTTGGCAGGCATTGAAATGACACAGGTACAAGTCAGCAATTTGAAGCTGTGCTGGTATAGCAGGTTTTCAGGTCGCTCCAGAGCACACTCAGTTCAACCTCTCCGATACCATGACTGCGCTAATCTGCCTCTCGTGGTATTGCTGGATCTTGCCTGACAGCAAGCAGAAAATACCATGAAATACACCATTGATGATACAGATTATATTATCAATTTGATTGATTTAATCGTTATAATTCAATATCTTACAAATTTCGGTCACTCCCACTCTATTATCAATAAGCCTTTTTTATCTTTTACATTCAATGGCGTATTTTCCTGCTAAACGGTAATACCATGAAAAATACCATGTCCAGAAATAGCTGCTGATCCCCAACGAAAATTTGCGAGCATTACTCCACTTTACACTGTGATGTGAGCTTCAGTACATCAAGACGCCAGCCGCCCCCAAAAACTTTTTTTCCGCCCATGATCCGACTGTAGCTGCTGCACGAAGGCATCATGAGGTGGCAGTGGTTTGAACACCTTTATTGACGCCGCCAGCACTTCCAGTTTTTTGTAATACCGCACGCCATGGCCGTAAGCCTTGCTACGCCCCTGTGTCAGGATATCCAGCAACAAGGCACGGTAGCATGCTGTTGCCGCAAGATTGCAATCCGCTTTTTCAAACGCCTTGGCCAGCTTCAGCAGACTGTCATAAAAACACTCCGCCAGCTCCTGGTGCCGGGCGACAACCAGGGCCTGAGCGCTCTCCGTCTGACCCAGATTCAATAACAGGTCGGCGCTACGCAAGATGTTGCCGCCCTGTTCGGCTTGCTTGATGGCTGAACGGCATGCCTTCTCTTTCTCATCCTCATCCAGGGCTTCCAGATAACGCGTGAAACTGGCGTAGCTCTGCTCGCTCTGAAACAGCCGGGAACGAATCTGCTTGAGCTGTTGCCGGTCGCCCATTTGCACACAGACCTTATCCAGCAACACAAGGCGGTCATGCTCAAAACGGCTCTCCCATACCTGGTTCAGATAACGCATGGCCGACTCGGGCTGCTCGTACTGCAAATATTTCTCACAAATCGATTTCATTTGCAGAGGATTTGGCTGTGGCGAATGTATCAACACCGATCGTTCGTATAAGGCAGGATCTTGCAGGGCGTCGGCGATTTGTCCTAATGCCATGCCGCTATGCAAAGCCACAAAATTGACTTTGTCTTCCTGTTCTGGCGATTTTAACGCCCTGCGCAACGCGTTTTCGTACCGCCAGGCCAGCTGCTTGAGTTGATCCGGCGTCAACAGCAGGTGGGCATTCGGCAATAGCGGATCCAGCACACCATAATCATTCTGCTGATACAGCTGATCAATCCGCTCAAGCCAGTCGATGTTGGCATCCCGCCAGCCTGCAGCTGCCTTCAACCACAATAGTACTGCCTGACGATATACCTCACCCACTGCCCCGCCGGAATCATCGACACGGTTGAGTACCGATTCAGCCGTCGCCAGGAACCGGTCGACCAAATCAAACGCCTGTTTTGGCGAGGCAACGAGCAGACCTCGTTCAATGTCGGCGAGCAACGCCTCCAGTTCCCGTGCAAAATCAAAACTTGCCCGATAATCGATAAACCGCCGCCCACGGCGTAGCGATTTTATTCGCTTATCCAACGTCTTGGCCAGGGCAGCAGGATCGTTAGACAGCGCCAGGGCTTCGATCTTGTCGTTCAAATCCGGATAGCCAAGGTAGAGATCGAGAATGAACTCCCGCAGGGTGGCTGCATCGAGCTCGGCCAGTTTTTCTTTGAGTTTATCAATACTCATGGCTCAAAATGGAGATTCATTTCTTTTCTAAATCAAATCCGGCTGGCTCGACAACGGCCAGCTCATAACGCGTTGTTCTGCCACCACCCGGTAGCGGCACGATGATCCCCTTGGCAACCAGGTCAGAAAGATCTCGGCTGGCTGTTCGATTGGGGCACTTGGTAATCGCTTCATACTTTCTGGTGGTGATTCCACCCTCAAAACCCTTTCGGCCTTCAGCGAACACACGCGATACCATTCTGGCCTGCCGATCATTCAACTGGTTGCCATAGGCTTCATAGAAACGTGTTTTGGCCAGTACAAAATCCACTTCATCCCCGGCAATTTCCTGTGCCTTGATGATTGTGCCTGCGAAATAATCCAGCCAGACGTTTACGTCAAGGCTTCCACGGCTCGCGTTCTCCAGTTGCAGGTAATAAGTTTTTTTGTCCGCCTCTATCGCGGTGGCAAGACAAGCCGTGGTTGGGTAGCCAAGGGACTGCGAAAGCGCATGGTCGGCAATCGCCCTGCCGACTCGTCCGTTACCATCGTCAAAGGGATGAATCACTTCAAACCAGAGGTGGGCAATCCCTGCTCTGACAATCCCGGTGACCTTCTTGTCCTCATTCAAGGGGCTGGTCCGGTTATACCAGTCGATGAATCTTGCCATTTCATCAGGCACCCGGGCCGCTGGCGGGGCCTCATAGTGTACCTTTTCCCGTCCGTAAGGCCCGCTCACGATCTGCATTGGGGATGTATTGTTGCGGTATGCACCCCGCAGAAGTGATGTGTAGCGCTGCTCCGGGACTGCCATCGACTGCCACTTGCCCAGCAGTTCATGCGTCAGTGCGGTTTGCCAGTTTTTGCGGACATCCACCAGCAGCGAAGCTGCTCCCGCTGCTTTCTGGTCTGTGTTCTCCGGTAGCGTATCTGATGTGATTAAAGAGAGTAGCGATGACCTGACCGATTCCCTGTCCAGATCCTCGCCCTCAATGGCACTGGTTTTGATGGCTTCGGAAAGCATCAAGTCGATCGTGGCATCTTCCTGGGATGCCACAGGAAGTGCATCAAAGCGACCTGCCAGGCGCTCTGAATTCAGGCGAAATTCAAGTTCCCGGTCTTCGAACGCACGCCTGTCGTAGCGAAAATCTGGCCAGTCAGGCTGTTGCCATATCCATGTCATAGCGTGATTCTGGCACTTATTCGCGCCATTTTGTATTAATATTTGGCGTGATTATAGCCCGTAATAACGCCAGCCACGATCAAGAAAGGGGACGGAACGGCGCCCGGAAAAATACCATGACCACAGCAAACTACCTTTCATGGTATCGCTGTATCTTGCCTGACAGCCCGCCAAAAATACCATGAAATATGCCATTGATGATGCAGATTATATCATCAATTTGCCAATATTAATCATTAAAAATCAATATCTTACAAATCTCCGTCACTCCCGCTCTATTATCAATAAGCCTTTTTTATCTTTTATATTCAATGGCTTATTTTCCTTCTAAACGGTAATACCATGAAAAATACCATGCTCAGAAAATCCTTCAAATGCTCGAAAAAATTGCCGATTGAGCACAGCTATACAGCACCTTAGGCGATTTTCCGAGCTTCAACTTCCAGGTAAATGCCTTCCTGCTCCTGCAGATAACCGATGACCGCAAACAGGTTGCTTGCCTGGGGGTTCCCTTTTGGCCCGAACATGCGCATGAGGCTCTTGCTCGACTTGTCGAAAACCCGGGACAGTTCTTCGAACCCGATCGTCGCGTTGATATAGTCGCGCAGCACTGCCTTGCCGGTATCGACGTTACCGGAAAGCAGGCATTCGACCCCTTCTTGCAGCAGGGCCTTGCGAAACGCTGGATCCCGTTGGGCACGTGCCTGTATGGTGTCCTTAAAATTTTTCGTCAGAACCATCATGTCACCTCTTGCCGTTTCCGGTGCAATTGAAAGGGAAAACTGAGCACCCACTGGCGCAGAGCCTGCGCAGCGAGTGCTTTGGGCATGGGTTGCTCGGGCACCAAGAGGGCCGCACTTTCGGCCATTCGTGGCGTTCCGCAGGTAATTCAGGCACTCAGCAGCGTAAGGTGCCGCGCTAGATCCTTGGCAGGGCGTCCGCTACGCGGTCGGCGCTTTCCACGACACGCTTAAAAACAGCCTTTGCCTTTGGAATGCCACCCAGCGGATAGGTACCGACATGATGCGTCTCGAACGCCAGACCCTTTACTGATTTTCCATCCGGACCGCGCCCCTGAGCGGGGACTGCGTACACCGAGACAACATCGATATCCGCCAGAAAACGCATTTTGGCCTTGTAGCCGCGATAGGGGGTGAAGATGTCTTCGATTCTATCCTCGGGAAACTCCTTTTCCATGGCATCGCGCATAATCAGCGTGGCGTCCTCCATGCTGATGGGATAGACCTCCGTCGATCCGGCCTTGCCGTCACCTTCCCGCGTGGAGTTGGTACCGGCACATCCGGCCAGCAACAGGATGAGAAGAAAGCCTGTTACGATTCCCGAAATAACCTGTTTCACTTGTTTATCTCCCCTGCTAACAATCCGATCAGGTATCACAAAGCGCCCGGACACGACGTTTTGCCGCCTCGAGCTCTTCCGCCCCCTCGGCCCCGATCAGGGCTTTCTTGGCAAGATAGCAATCAGCCGCCGCTTTTTTTGTCCTGGCGTCAAGGTGATGGTCTTCCACGCCCGCGGACACAGATTCGCAATAGGTATCCGAGACTCTTCTCAGGTTGGCGTGCTTTGCCGTGGCCTCGATGGCCACGCAATCGCCTACGTGAATACCAGTCTGGTCCGTGATGATATGGATATCCTCACCCCTGATGGCATCGATGGTGTAGCGGGTGCCCTTCATCCGCCACTCGCCCAAGGCCTCCACACCCGCACCCAGCGCCGCACCAGTCACCACATTCCCCGTCCGGCTGCCCGTGTTATATATGGCAGCCCCCAGCGTACCGCCGATCAGCGTAGCCTCTCCGACGTGATTTTTGACATCGACGGCCTTTTCCCCGCTGACCCGTCCGTACTGGATATTCATACTGTCGTCTGAGGCCGCGTGAACATGCTGAACCAGCACCGACGTGGCCAGAACAATCGGGTACAGCATGAATTTCAGATCCTGCCGGAACGGGTATGCACGCATGCAAAGCTCCTTCATACGGATACAAGTGGCCAGGAAAGCCCTGTCCTGGATGATACAGCTGGAGACCGGTTTTACTTCAGGTTTTCCAACCCGCTCGTATCGATCCCTTTCAAATAGTCGTGTTCACTCTTCCTGTCGTGCTTCTTCTGCTCGTTGAGTTTTTGCTGCTCTATACCGATGCGCATCTGTCTTTGCAGCGCCTCCTGTTCGGTTTCGCATTGCCGGTAACCATCTGACCACCCCTGCGCGTACTGGGTGTCTTTGCCAAAACGATCGACATCCTTTCTGAACTGGTCAAACATGCTGCCACCGGCCTTCTTGCCACTGTGACAACCATCTTCAAAACCGTCCGCGTAAGCCAGTGGGTAACCCTGCTTGATCATACTGTCCCTTTGACTGACGCACCCGGCGGAAACAGCCAGTACACCTGTTACAAAACCGACCAATAGCAACTGAATGGTTTTCATACATGCTCCTCGTGTTTCTGCTCAGGCACCGCAGGGTAATTTCCTTATCTATTCCTTACAGACGGGATTATTCAACTGCACCACCATTAGTCAAGACTTTGGCTAAAATCAGAGCTCTTTGTCCCGTCAGAAATACCCATGAAATGCTCCCGGAGCTTTTCCGCCATTGCAACCCTGATACAGCGCACATCCAGCACTGATATGTGGGGCAATCTCCGTCGCCCTGTGCCGTATACCGGGATCCAGACTATTCAACAGCTAGTGTACTGAGTTAGAAGTTCGCATACAAAACCGTTTAATACTTGCCAGGATATCGTCCAGATAAACGGCTTTGGCTCCTCGTTGTATATGGCCAGGTACTCTCGAATCGCTTTCTCGAGTTGTTGAGTTGATCGATGTGTACCTCGACGTATTTGTTTTTGTACCAACAAGTTTTGTATTCGGTGAACTACTCAAGCACTCGACAACTTCTGATGATGACTATGGGCTACTGTACTACAGGGACGCGGACAAGTTCGAGGTTGATGTCGTGATTGAGAACAGTGCAGGACAACTGGTCGGCGTCGAAGTCAAAGCCGCTGCCACTGTTAAAGAGCGAGACCTGCGTGGCTTGAAAAAACTTACCAGCCTGGCCAGTGATCAGTTCTCAGCAGGCGTGTTGCTGTACGATGGTGATAAAACCATGCCTCTGGGTAACAACCTGTGGGCTGCTCCCCTGTCGACTCTCTGGGGCTCGTAAAGCGGTCATCAATACACCTGCTCAACCGAGCGCCAAAATACCATGACAGCACCAATCTGCCACTCATGGTATCGTCGGGTTTTGCGTTATAGCCCGTGGGAAATACCATGATAAATACCATTGATGATGCAAATTATATTATCGATTAGATTGTTTTAATTGTTATAAATCAATATATTATAAATTCCAGTCACTCCCACTCTATTATCAATAAGCATTTTTTGTCTTTTATATTCAATGGCTTATTTTCCCGCCAAATGGAAATGCCATGAAAAATACCATGTTCAGAAAATCCTTGAAAAAAGCCGCATTTTTCATAAATTGTCAATGATTCGACCAATATTCTCAACTCCCACACCAGCGACGGTAGGCCGCTATCCATTCGACCCCCTCTGGCAGCGGAGCCGGCATCGGTAGATCAAGAACCGGAATTGATTGGGCAGTGTTTCCGAGCCTGCAAATAGCGACTATTTGATTGTTTTCAGTGATGTCGATCCCCGTCACGGTCACCACCTGTCCAAGCACACAAGTCGTGAAGGGAACGTCGAGATTATCTTCGATCAAACTAAAGAACCCACTGACCTGTTCTGACTCATTGTAGGCATCGGTGGTCGCCTCTTCGATGAGTTTATCCAGGTATTTCGCCGTAAACTTTGCTGCCCTTTTCGGCTTTACTTCCTTCATCGCGAAGACTTCTGCCAGAGCCCCGCCTCAACAAGGCGCCGCACCAAGGCACCGCGTTTTCCATGCCGGGCCATAAACTTACCCAGTTTGCGGTCGAAGTCGGCCCGGGTCGCGCACAGCACATAAGCCTCCGACAGATCGACGAGTGAGCGCTCGACCTCGTCGTAGGCAGAAGCAATGCCACGTTCAGCCCGTTTGTCGGCAGTCCGCCAGCAGCGGTTAAAGTCGGCAGCCAGTGTACGCAGGTAGGTTTCCCGTTTAGCCTGCCGTTCGACCTCCGCCTTTTTGCGCTGTAGAGCTTCCTGCCTTTTTCTTGTTTTGGCAGCGGATGTCGCCAGTTTATGAAGATCTGCGACGGTGCGCCGCCGCATGGATGATTTTGCAACCGGCGGTTGTTTGCGCTGCCAAGCTAGATAACGCAATTTCAGTTTACGTTCGGCCTGCTGCGCATGCCCGGTCACCAACAATCCGAGCATCGCGTTTTTATCTGCCGCAGGAAGTACGGCGATCCAGCTATCCAGTTCCGCATCGCCCTCGCTGTCGTGCCTTGAAGCAGGCGGGTCAGCGAGTTCTGCGGCGGCCAGCAGGTCCTCATCAACTTCCAGGAATTCCACCAGCGATCGTTGGGCAGCGGTCAGCCGGGAAAGTCCGAGCGGCGGTTGAGGCTCAGCGGCCTCTTCATTGACTTCGCCAGCACTCACACCGGCCAGCCAACCGAGGTACAATGGACGCAGATCGCCCCGTAGCAATTCATCGCGCAATGGCGCCAATCTGCCCATCCAACCTCCTCCATCCTCTACGGCAAAACGCTCGTAATTCTCACTTTCATCCAGCGCCCATTCAAGTAGCCAGTGTGTCCTGGTTTGTTTTACCGAAAAAGTGGTTTCAGTTTTGAAATCGTGGAAGATACCCGCATTAAAGACACTTTTCGGCAGACGCAAACAGAGGACGCATGTGCACCAGTTTGCCACATAGACGTGGGCATCAAAGTAACGCCGCATCCATTCAGCCGGATCTCCCTTGAGATCACCCCAGTGATACTCATTCACGAAACTGCTCGGTGTGATGTCAGCTCGAGAGGAATAAGCGCGCAGTTCGGCTACCTGTTTCGGGGTCAATGGCTCATCGATGGCGATGAACTCGTAATACTGATATTCACTCATCGCGATTCACTGTTTTCGGAACAGAGTCGATCCATCAGTCCACGCAGTGAAATAACGTTAATATCATCGCCCACAGGAAACTCATCCTCTCCGCCATAGAGGATATATTTATACTTTGCACCAACATCATCACAGATTTTACTGTAATGTTTTCCGATCTTGGGAACGACTCCATACTTGATCTCTATGGCCCAGATTTCAGACGATGGTATCTTGATCACCAGATCGATCTCTGCGCCTGCAGTTGTCCGGTAAAAACAGGTCTCAGCACGACCAGGCAGGATCGAGTGAATATTCTCAATGGCAAATCCTTCCCAGCTTTTTCCCAGCACCGGATTGGATAAAAGCGCATCATAAGTATTGATCCCCAGCAACCGGTGCAGAATACCGCTATCCCGCACGTAATACCGGGGGAATTAACTAACCGTTTCTTGACGTTTCTCTCAGGTCTTCATGTTCGAAAGCGGATGCCATGCGATCAATCTCTGCTTGCATAAGACCCATTCGCGCAGCCTCTTCACGCCACGTTGCCACTGCCCGCCCAACTTCGGCTGCAATCACCTGGGCCTTGTTTTCATCCAGCTCAAAGTAACCCACCACACTCATTGCCAGGCCCAGCGAGGCCGATCCATCATCGAGATCAATGGCCGTCGTCAGAACACGTGGCTTGATATCCGTGGGTACCGGATTGAGATCATAGGCCGGGGCCAATCGCCAGCCTTCCGGACCGGTATAGAGGAAAGCGTGATTACGTAAATGATCGTCGGTGTTTGAAATCAGAATATTGAAAACGATACGCCGCCACAGCTCATGCATATCCTGTTTAGGGCTAGCACCATACCGGCGCAGCGCATCGACAAATTCCAGATAACTGCGTGATTCGTTGTCGTTGGCACCGAGCATACTCATGGCCGAAAGAAACGGGATCCGCTGGCCTTGTGCCCGGTCGAACCGGCGCAGCAACAATACCGGCTTGTTCACGACAGGCTCAATTCGCCAGTCGGGCACAGGGATGCCGGCCTTCTCCGCAAGTCGTAGCGCGACTGCTTCCCATAGAACCGCGTCCATCTCGTCGTCCTTGTGTGGAAACTTGGCGATGGCAAGATGCCCATCCCGGTCCCGAACGGATGCCTTTGGACGTGCCCCACCCAAGGACGAACCGGGAGCCAACAGCAGTCGCAGATCCTCGTCACTGTCCGTATCCCCGACGACATGTTCCGCTGCCGACAACAGTCGTGGCAAATCGATCAGGGGTGGAATGCGAGCCGCATCGTGTTCGGCAAGAAACGGGCCTCCCTCCTGCTTGGCAAAACGTAAGGCGCCCTGACGGGCTTCATCATCGACCCTGAGCAGATAGTCGATTTCCATCAAGGTACGCGGCGTCTCGCCCGCACGCTCTGCCCGTCGTCGTTCCGCCCGGCGCATCAGAACCCGCCCCCAGCGGTCCGGGGCTGAGTCTCCAATGGCGCCAAAGAGAGATCTGCCTGAAGGTGTATGGAAGGGGCCAGGGCCAAGGGTCAGGGCCGGCTCCAGAGAAAAACGGTCTGTATATTCGAGCCAGCCCGGATCATATTCGAAGGTGGCGCTCTCCCTCCCCTTGCGTACGCGCGCCCACAATCGCCCAGCCAGACGTGACTCACCGGCGATATCCACGTAGACGAAGACTCCCGTTTCCATTACGCGTTGCTCTTCCGTCCAGACCGACGCGAGTTGTGGATACGTTGTGGCAGGCGTTCCTCTTCCAGTTCAAGACCCACAGTATCCGTCCTGACATCGGCCAGCTCCCCCAGCCGCTCCGCCAACCCCAGAACAAAGAGCACATTGGCGTAGTTTCCCAGCGAAACGCCAGGATCGCCCTTTTCTATCTTATTCAGGGTTGTTCGGCTGATAGAAGCCCGTTCAGCCATAACAGCCGTCGGAATACGCCGCCTGAGCCGGGCATCACGGATATCCTGGCCAAGCTTGCGAAGAACCCGCCTGACCGGAATCGGCAACATTGTATCCAGTTGCACCTTAGCCATTCTGTTGTCCATTATAATATACACAATATATTATAGCGTATACTATTATGGACGCAATCAAAAGGTGGGCATCCTCAGATGATACCTTTAGACACAGGGCAAAACTCTGCATCCAGAATGTACCGGTAAAAATACCATGATGTTTCGGGGTAGGGTTTTTGTCTGTTTTTTCTTTTATATCAAAGCCTTGATGAACACCGATACCATGAATATAACAACCCGTCTTCCATGGTATTCATGCCTGCTGTTTGGCAGCACGATACAAATACCATGAAAAATACCATTGATAATGCAGATTTCATCATCGATTTGAGGATTTTATTTGTTATAAATCAATATATTATAAATTCCAGTCACTCCCACTCAATAGTCCCCGGCGGTTTCCCCGTCACATCGTAAACCACCCGTGAGATACCGGCGATCTCATTGACGATCCGCCGCGACACGTGGTCGAGAAAATCGTACGGCAAATGCGCCCAGCGCGCCGTCATGAAGTCGATGGTCTCCACCGCGCGCAGCGCGACCACGTAGTCGTAACGCCGGCCATCGCCCGTCACGCCCACCGACTTGACCGGCAGGAACACCGCGAACGCCTGGCTGGTCTTGTCGTACAGGTCGTGCTTGCGCAGTTCCTCGATAAAGATGTGATCTGCCAGGCGCAGGATATCGGCGTACTCCTTCTTCACCTCACCGAGAATGCGCACGCCCAGACCCGGCCCCGGGAAGGGGTGGCGGTAGACCATGTCGTAAGGCAGGCCCAGTTCCACGCCCAGCTTGCGTACCTCGTCCTTGAACAATTCACGCAGGGGTTCGAGCAGCTTGAGTTTCATGTGCTCGGGCAGGCCGCCGACGTTGTGGTGCGACTTGATCAGGTGCGCCTTGCCGGTCTTGGCGCCTGCGGATTCAATCACGTCGGGATAAATGGTGCCCTGCGCCAGCCACTGGGCATTGGCGAGCTTGTTGGCCTCTTCCTCGAACACCTCGACGAACAGGTTGCCGATGATCTTGCGCTTCTTCTCGGGGTCGGATTCGCTGCCCAGCGCATCAAGGAAACGCTTTTCGGCGTCGACCCGGATCACGCGCACCCCCATGTGCTCGGCGAAGGTGGCCATGACCTGGTCGCCTTCCTGGTAGCGCAGCAGGCCGGTGTCGACGAACACGCAGGTGAGCTGGTCACCGATGGCCTTGTGCAGCAGCGCCGCCACCACCGAGGAGTCCACGCCGCCCGAGAGTCCCAGCAACACTTCCTCGTCACCGACCTGCTCGCGCACGGCCTTGATGCTTTCCTCCACGATGTTGCCCGGCGTCCACAGCGCCTCGCAGCCGCAGATGTCGAGAATGAAACGTTGCAGGATGCGCCCGCCCTGGCGGGTATGGGTAACCTCGGGATGGAACTGCACGCCGTAGAAACCGCGTTCGTCGTCGGCCATGCCGGCGATGGGCGCCGAATCGGTGCTGGCCATCAGCCTGAAGCCGGGCGGCAGTTCCACCACCCGGTCACCGTGGCTCATCCACACGTCCAGCAGACCGTAGCCGTCCTCGCTGGTGTGATCCTCGATGTCCTTCAGCAATCGGGTATGGCCGCGCGCCCGCACCTGGGCATAACCATATTCGTGGTGACTGGACGTTTCGACCTTGCCGCCCAGTTGCGCGGCCATGGTCTGCATGCCGTAACAGATACCCAGCACCGGCACGCCCAGTTCGAACACCAGGGCTGGCGCGGCGGGCGCCGTCTCGCCCTCGGTCACAGTCTCGGGACCGCCGGAAAGAATGATGCCGTGCGGGTGGAAGACCCGCAGGTCGGCCTCTTCCATGTCCCACGGGTGGATCTCGCAGTAGACGCCGATCTCGCGCACCCGGCGCGCAATCAACTGGGTGTACTGGGACCCGAAATCGAGAATCAGGATGCGGTGCGAATGAATATCGGCGGTTTTGCTCACGACGTCTCTGCTTACGCCCGGTAGTTGGGCGCTTCCTTGGTGATCTGTACGTCGTGCACGTGGCTCTCGGCCATGCCCGCGCCGGTCACGCGGACGAACTCGGGCCGGGTGCGCATCTCCTCGATCGAGGCGCAGCCGGTGTAGCCCATGCTGGAGCGCAGGCCGCCCATCAACTGGTGGATGACCGGCTGCAGCGGACCCTTGTAGGGCACCCGCCCCTCGATGCCTTCCGGCACCAGCTTGTCGGCGTCGCTGCCTTCCTGGAAATAGCGGTCGCTGGACCCGGTCTGGGACGCCATCGCGCCCAGCGAGCCCATGCCCCGGTAGGACTTGTAGGAGCGGCCCTGGTACAGCTCGACCTCACCCGGCGCTTCCTCGGTGCCGGCGAACATGCTGCCAACCATGATCGACCAGGCGCCGGCCACGATGGCCTTGGCCATGTCACCGGAATAGCGGATGCCGCCATCGGCGATCAGCGGCACGCCGGTATCCTTCAGCTCCGCCGCCACGTTGGCCACGGCGGTCACCTGGGGCACGCCGACACCGGCCACGATACGCGTGGTGCAGATGGAGCCCGGCCCGATGCCTACCTTGACTGCGTCGGCGCCGGCGTCGACCAGCGCCCGCGCCGCCGCCGCGGTGGCGATATTGCCGCCGATGACCTGCAGGTCGGGGAAATGTTTCTTCACCCAGGCGACCCGGTCCAGCACGCCCTGGGAATGGCCGTGCGCGGTATCGACCACCACCACGTCCACACCCGACGCCACCAGCGCCTCGATCCGCTCGTCGGTGCCGGCGCCAACACCCACCGCGGCGCCTACCCGCAGACGGCCCTGGTCGTCCTTGCAGGCGTTGGGTTTGTCACTGGCCTTCTGGATGTCCTTCACGGTAATCAGTCCACGCAGGCGGAAGGCGTCGTCGACCACCAGCACCTTCTCGATGCGGTTCTGGTGCAGCAGGCGGATCACTTCCTCGCGGTCGGCCCCCTCGCGCACCGTCACCAGCTTGTCGCCACCGGTCATCACGCTGGACACCGGGGCGTCGAAACGGGTCTCGAAGCGGGTATCGCGGTTGGTGATGATGCCGACCAGCTTGTCACCCTCCACCACCGGCACACCGGAAATGCCGTGCTGCCGGGTCAGTTCCAGCACCTCGCGGATGCTGGTGTCTGGCGACACCGTGATCGGGTCCTTGATGACGCCGCTTTCGTATTTCTTGACCCGTCGCACCTGGTCGGCCTGCTGCTCGATGGTCATGTTCTTGTGAACGATGCCGATGCCACCCTCCTGGGCCATGGCAATCGCCAGGCGCGCCTCGGTGACGGTATCCATGGCCGCCGAGATGAGCGGCAGGTTGAGCGCGATGTCGCGCGTCAACCGCGTCTTCAGGCTGACATCCTTCGGCAAAATCGCCGAATGAGCCGGTAAAAGCAGAACATCGTCGAAAGTGAGGGCGTGTTCGGTAATGCGCAGCATGCAGGCACCGTGGTCGGGTCGGAAATGAAGCTGGTAATTATAGGTTCCGGGGACCTCCGGGTAAACCAACATAAACCCCGCCGTTTTCAGTAAACTGGCGCCATGACAACCACCAGCCTGCAACGCGACGTGTTCAGCGTCACCCGCCTCAACCGCGCGGCGCGCGAATTGCTCGAAACCGGCCTCGCGCGGGTGTGGGTGGAAGGCGAGATCTCCAACCTCGCCCGCCCCGCCTCCGGCCACCTGTACTTCACTCTCAAGGACGCGAAAGCCCAGGTGAGTTGCGCCCTGTTCCGCAACCGCGCCCAGCGCCTGCGCTTCGCGCCGGAAAACGGCCTGCAGGTGCTGGTGCGCGCCCAGGTGAGCCTCTACGAACCACGCGGCAACTACCAGCTCATCGTCGATCAGATGGAGGAAGCCGGTGACGGCGCCCTGCGCCGCGCCTTCGAGGAATTGAAGAACCGCCTCTACAACGAGGGCCTGTTCGACGAGGCGGCTAAACGCCCGATCCCGGAGCTGCCGCGTTGTATCGGTGTCATCACCTCGCCGAGCGGGGCCGCCATCCGCGACGTGCTGACCGTTCTGCGCCGCCGCTTTGCCGGCATCCCGGTGGTGATCTACCCGACCCGCGTGCAGGGCGAGGGCGCCGCCGACGACATCGTTGCCGCGCTGGAACTGGCGCAGCGTCACAACGTCTGCGACGTGTTGCTGCTGACGCGCGGCGGCGGTTCGCTGGAAGACCTGTGGCCCTTCAACGAGGAGAAGGTGGCGCGCGCCGTCGCCGCCTGCACCCTGCCGCTGATCTCCGCCGTCGGCCACGAGGTCGACGTGGTGATCACCGATTTCGTGGCTGATGCCCGCGCCCCCACGCCGTCGGCGGCCGCCGAGCGGCTGAGTCCCGACGGCGCCGCGCTGGAAACCCGTATCCGGCAGCTCGCCTCCCGCCTGCGCCAGCAACTGCAACGCCAGTTGCGGCGACACCGGGAACGGCTCGACTGGCTGCGCCAGCGCCTTGCCCGCCAACACCCCGGGCAACGTCTGCAACAACAGGCGCAACGCCTGGATGAACTGGAGCAACGCCTGGAACGCGCCCTGCGACAGAACCTTGCCACGCGCCGCGCGCGTCTCGACACGGCCTCCGCGCGGCTGCGCCAGCATCATCCCGGGCGGCGCCTGGACGAGTTGCTGGCACACAACCGGGCATTGGCAAAACGGCTGGAATACTGTATCAACCTGCAACTGTCGAAACACCGCGAAAAGCTGGCAATACTGGCCCGCGCGCTGGAAACCGTGAGTCCGCTGGCCACGTTGCAGCGCGGCTATTCCATCACCCTGGCGGCCGGCAGCGGACAGGTCATCACCGACAGCCGCCAGGTGGCGCCCGGCGATGCGCTGGAAACCCGTCTCAGCAGCGGCCGCGTCTTCAGCACGGTAACCGGAACGGAAACGACATGAGCGCAACACGCACACTTTTTCTCGCCTGCCTGGCCGCCGGCTGGCTGCTGTGGCTGTCGCCGGCCCGGGCGCTGGAACTGCCGGAAAGCCACGCCGTTCCGGGCGGTGTCGCGGTCATACCGCTGCCCGCCGACAAACCGCCGCGCGCCTTCTTTCAGGGCAAACCGGTAATGGTGGTAACAGACGACCGCGGCCGCCCCGCCGCCCTGGTCGGTATTCCCCTGGCAACGAAGCCCGGCAAGCAGACCCTCGAACTGAGACAGGCTGACGGCTCCACTCGACGCGTCACCTTCAAGGTACGGGCGCGCGACTACGAACGCCAGTACATCACGCTCAAGAACAAGCGCATGGTCAACCCGGAGAAACGCGACATGCAGCGGATCGGCCGCGAGCAGACGCGTATCCGCAAGGCGCTGGCCCACTGGTCGCCGACACCGCCGGAAACACTGAAACTGAACCTTCCGGTACAGGGGCGGATCAGCAGCACTTTCGGCCTGCGGCGTTTCTTCAACCAGCAGCCGCGCAAACCCCACAGCGGGCTGGACCTGGCCGCGCCGGAGGGAACACCGGTGAAAGCCCCGGCCAGCGGCCATGTCGTCGACACCGGCGATTTCTTCTTCAACGGCAACACGATCTTCATCGACCACGGCCAGGGCCTGGTCACCATGTACTGTCACCTGTCGCGCATCGACGTCGCACCCGGCCAGCAGGTCAGGGCCGGCGAAATCATCGGCGCCGTGGGCAAGACCGGCCGCGCCACCGGCGCGCACCTGCACTGGGGCGTCAGCCTCAACGACGCCCGTGTCGACCCTGCCTTCCTGCTCGCCGAGCCGCTGCCGGAACCCTGAACGAAGCCGCCGGCGCGCTTTCGCGCGACCACTGGAAAACCGCTCACCAATACTGTATACATAAACAGTATTCTGGCCTTGGGAACAGGAGATGGCGGGAAAACACACCAGCCTTATCGAGAACGAGCCGAACGGAATCCGCCGGGATCGCCACGCACCGGGCGAAGACATCCGCCATACCCTGTCACTGAACCTGCGCCTGTTGCGCCTGCTGCACGGCTGGAGCCAGGAACAACTGGCGGAACGCGCCGGCCTGCACCGGACCTATGTCGGCGCGGTGGAACGGCGTGAAATCGCCATCGGCATCGACAACCTGCAACGACTGGCGCACGCGCTGGGCACCACGCCGGCACAGCTTCTGGAGCAGCCCGCGAGCAGCCCGCCGGGTGTTGGAGAGCCGGCGGCACACTACGCGCCGGCGCCAGCCACTGCCGTGTCAGCCTCATCCTCAAACCGGCATGTGGTCTATTTGCGGCAAATTGCCTTATTTCGTCTGTGGATCCCGCCCCGCCGCTCCCGTGTAATGGCTCCCCATGAAAGCCAATGCAAGGAAGCGGCTGGCACAACGGGTGAGACTGATGCGCACCCGGCGTGGCTGGTCACAGGAAGTTCTCGCCGAACTCAGCGGTCTCAACCGCAGCTATATCGGCGCCGTCGAGCGCGCCGAGCATAATATCGGCCTGGACAACATCGAACGCATCGCTGCCGCGCTGGAAACCGGGCTGCCGGAACTGCTGGACGGCCATCCGGCGAATGCGGCGCCGCCACCGCCACCGCCGCGCCGCCCGGACAGAAGTCCGGCCGTCATCGTGCATCGCAGGATATTCCTGGAACTGCTCAAACAATGCGGGGACACCCACCGCGAGCTGGTGCTGGTCTACCTGGAACGTTGCGGGGTAACAGTCAAGGACTAGCGGGGCCGACCGGCTCACCGTATTCGTGGCGGCCGCGGCGCAGGTTGCGGTACTGGCGCAACATGCGAACCATTTTCGCTATTGCGGGCAAATCGATACGCGGCACGGCCAGGCCGACGCGAACCGGGAAACCCTGCGTAACGGGCGCGCCGATCTCGATGAAATTGCGTAATCTGCACGGCCTGGACGGGTCGTCGGCCGCCAGGCGTTTCAGCTCCCGGTAGAGAGTAACGAACTCACAGTGCCACACCACCTCTCGGCCCTCGAAGGGACCGGTGAACCTGAGTTCGGCGCGGTGGTCACTGTGAGCGAGCAGCAGGTAGTCCTGACCGGACTGCTGCAGGAAAGCCTTGAAGCGCGCGGGATCCGCGCTGAACGCATCCGCCCCTACATCCTCGCTGCCGTTTTCCGGCATCAGCCGACGTCCGCCTCAGTCTTCGAACAACTCATCGTCGAAAAAATCCGGCTCCGGTGGATCGCCATCGTAGATCTCGTACCAGCGTTTCTGGCGGTAGGCGGTACGGACCTGCAGGTAGGCATCGACAGAACCTGCATCCAGCACCCGCGTCGCGGCCAGAAGCTCGGCGCGCTCGCTGACCGCAAACAGGCTGTACCAGGCCAGCCGGGCGCGCCCGTCGGTGGTCTGGCTGACGGGCTCGAGGTACCAGGCCGGCGGCAGGCCGGCGGCGTCGCGCACCGAACTCGGCCCCAGAAACGGCAGCACCAGGTACCAGCCCTCGCCGAAACCCCACACACCGAAGGTCTGACCGAAATCCTCGTGGTGTTCTTCCAGGCCCCAGGGCGTGGCGACATCCATCAGGCCGGCGACCCCGAACACCGTGTTGAACCCGAAGCGCATGGTATCGCTCGCGGCCTGTCGCGGCTTCCACTGCAACAGGTCGTTGACGATGACGATCGGCTCGTGAATGTTGCTGAAAAAGTTGCTGACACCGGTGCGCACCGGCGAGGGCACGTACTCCTGGTAGCGCTCGGCAACCGGCTTGAGCACCTTGCGGTCCAGCGTGTCGTTGAAGCGGAACACCGCCCGGTTCATCCCTTCCAGCGGGTCGCTCACCTCATCGTAGGGCGAGGTCACCGCGCAGCCCTGCAAAAGAGCAAACAGGCCCGCCATTCCCGCCATGATTCTTTTTTGTCTGCGCATGTTTTTCACCAATCTCCCTAGCGGCGCACGCTTGTTATTTCTTGACGTGGTGCAACATCCGTTTACGCTGCCGCTGCTGGCGCGGCGTCAGCTTGTTGCGTTTGTCCTTGTAGGGGTTGTCGCCGGTACGGAACTCCAGTCGTATCGGCGTACCCACCAGTCGCAGTGCCTTGCGAAAGTAATTGTTCAGGTAACGCTTGTAGGTATGCGGCAGGCGCGCGGTCTGTTTGCCGTGTATCACGATCACCGGCGGGTACTGGCCACCCTGGTGGGCGTAGCGCAACTTGATCCGCCGGCCGCGCACCAGCGGCGGCTGGTGTTCCTGCACCGCCTGTTCCAGCAACCGGGTCAGTTCCGAGGTGCCAACCTTGATCGAGGCCGCCTGGTGCGCGGTACGCACCGCGTCGAACAGGTCGCCCACCCCGCTGCCGTGCAATGCCGAGATGAAGTAGCGCTCGGCAAAGTTCAGGAACGGCAGGCGGCGGTCGAGCTGTTCGCGAAACCAGGCGCGGCGTTCGTCATCCAGACCATCCCACTTGTTGATGGCGATGACAAGCGCCGTGCCGCTCTCCAGGATGTGCCCGGCCAGGTTGGCGTCCTGCTCGCTGACCTCGCCAGTGTGCGCGTCGAGCACCAGCAGCGCCACGTCGGCGTCGTTGATCGCCTGCAAGGTCTTGATGACGCTGAATTTCTCAATTGCCTCGCTGACCTTGCTGCGGCGCCGCACGCCGGCGGTGTCGATGAGGGTGTAGGCCTCGCCGTCGCGTTCGAAATCGATATATATGCTGTCGCGGGTGGTGCCGGGCTGGTCGAAGGCCAGCACGCGCTCCTCGCCAAGCATGCGGTTGGTGAGCGTGGACTTGCCGACATTCGGCCGGCCCACCACGGCGATGCGGATACCCTTGCGCTCGCGCCGGTCGGCGAGTTCCTCCTCGCTGTCGGGAAAGTCCGCCAGCACCCGGTTGATCAACGGCGTCACGCCACGCCCGTGCACCGCCGCGATGGGCGCCGGCTCACCCAGACCCAATGCGTAGGCGTCCGCGAGGATGGCGTCGGTATCCTGGCCGTCGGCCTTGTTCAGGGCCAGCCAGGCCGGCTTGCCGCTTCGCCGCAGGCGCTCGGCAATCTGCTCGTCGCTGAGGTTGATGCCATCGCGCGCGTCGAGCAGGAAAATCACCGCGTCGGCCTCTTCCACCGCCTGCCACACCTGGTCGGCCATCAGCCCATCCAGCCCCTGTTCATCGCCGACCAGGCCACCGGTGTCGATGACCAGGTAGGGCCGGTCACCAACGCGGCCGTTTCCGTACTGCCGGTCGCGGGTCAGGCCGGGATAGTCGGCCACCAGCGCGTCCCGGCTGCGGGTAAGCCGGTTGAACAGGGTCGATTTGCCGACGTTGGGGCGGCCGATCAGGGCGATAACGGGCAGCATGAACCTACTCGACGGACTCCAGGCGGTACATCGCCAGCTTGCCCCCGGCGCCCAGCACCAGCAGGCGGTTGCCGAGCGCGACCGGGGCGGCCTGGATGCCCGCGCGCTCCACCCGCTGACGGCCGGCGACAGCGCCGTCGATGCGCGACAGCAAGTGCACGTAACCCTCGAAATCACCCACCGCCACGTAGCCGGAAACCACCACCGGCGCGGTCAGGAAACGGCGCTGCAGATCGCTGTTCTTCCACAGCGAGGCGCCGGTGCGGCGGTCCAGCGCCCACACGTTGCTGAGTTCGTCGCTGACGTAGACCTGCTCCGGATCGACGGCGAGTCCGGCGTAGGCCGACATCTCGCGGCTCCACAACAGGCGCCCGTTCTCCAGCGCCACGGCGGCGAGCTGGCCCTGGAAGCTGGCCACATACAGGACGCCGTCGCGCACCACCGGGTCGGCGTCCAGATCCACCATGCGTTCCAGTTCGGAACGGCCGCGCGGAATGGCGATCGCCGCTTCCCAGACCTGGCGCCCGGTACGGGCGTCCAGGGCCACCATCTTGCCGTTGGCAAAACCGGCCAGCACCAGACCGTCGGTAATCATCGGGGTACTGGTGCCGCGCAGCGACAGGACCGGCACGGTGCGGTCATGGATCCACAGGCGCTTGCCGGTGGCGGCGTCGAGACCGGTGAGGTTGCCGTCCACGGTCTGCACGATGACCACGCCTTCGTACACCCGCGGCACCGACAGCACTTCGCTGGAAACCGGCGCCGTCCACAGCAACTCGCCATTATCGATATTCAGCGCCAGCACGCGCGCGTCGCTGGTGCCAAGCAGCACCAGCCCCTCGTCGACACCGGGGCCGGCCGACACCGGCGTGCGGGTCTTGTTGCGCCACACTTGCGCCCCGTCTTCCAGCTCCCAGGCAGAGGCATTGCCTTCGCGATCGACGGTATAGACGCGCTTGCCGAACACCGCGGGCACCAGCTTGACGAGCTGCTCGTCGGTACCGACGCCGGTATCGCGGCTCCACAGGGACACCAGCCGCACCTGTTCGTCGAAGTCCTTCAGCTTCGCCGGCGGTTCACTGTTGTCCTTGTCGCCGAACCAGGAGCAGCCGCCCAGCAGCAACATCGCCAGGATGGCGGAAAGCGCCGATCGCATCATGGTGCTTCGCTATCCGTGCCGGCCAGGTTCTCGTACTTGACGCGCAGGTAGGCGCCATTCGGCGCTTGTGGCGGCAAACCGTCCAGCGCTTCGCGATAAGCGGCCGCGGCCGCCTGTTCGTCACCGCGCGCCCAGGCCAGGTCGCCGCGCAGTTCAGCGTAGATATAACGGTACTCGCCGGGATCGACCACCGCCTTGAGCTGTGCGTCGGCGGCGTCATAGGCAGCGCTGTCGATCAGCACCCGGATCAGGCGGGTGCGGGCGATATTGCCAAGCTGCGCGCTGCGCGCGTGCTCCAGTGCCCACTCCAGTTGGGCGCGCGCGGCCTCCGGCTCCTTGTCCTGCATGGCCAGCTTGCCCAGCGTCAACGCCGCCAGTGTCGCGTAACCGGAACCCGTGTAGTTGCCGATCAGTTCGTTGGCCTGACTGCGCACCGTCTCCAGTTCATTGCGTTTCAACGCGGCTTCCATCTGCGCGTAGATGTTGGAAGCATTCTGCGCCTGGCTCTCCTTCCAGTTCATCCAGGTCTTGCCGCCGAACAACAGCGACAGGCCGAGCAGGGCGCCGGTGATCAGCGAGCTTCCGTTTTCCTTCCACCATTTCTTCAGGTTCTCGATTTGTTCTTTTTCCGACGCGTGAACGTCCATCGGATCATCTCCTCAGTTGTGACAGGCGGCGCCGGAGAGGCAACCGCCAGACCAGATTCGTTCAGGCGGCGTCCGCCCCGAACAGTTGTTGCAGGTGCGCGGCCAGCGCATCGAAGGCCACCGTCTGTTGCTCGCTGCGTTCGCGCAGGGGCTTGAGCCCCGCTTCGCGGCGCGCCACCTCGTCTTCGCCCAGCACCAGCGCGTAGTGCGCGCCACTGCGGTCTGCCTTCTTGAACTGGCTCTTGAAACTGCCGCCGCCGCAATGGGTCTGGATACGCAACCAGGGCAGGGCGTCGCGCAGGCTCTCGGCGAGCAACAGGCCCTCGCGTTGCGCCACCTCGCCCATCGCCACCAGGTAGAGTTGTGGCGCGCCGTCCGGAAACGCCGCCCGCTGATTCTCCAGCAGCGCGATCAGGCGCTCAAGCCCCATGGCGAAACCCACCGCCGGCGTCGGCCGGCCGCCCAGGTATTCCACCAGCGCGTCGTAACGGCCGCCGGCACATACCGTTCCCTGCGCGCCGAGCTTGTCGGTCACCCATTCGAAAACCGTGCGCCCGTAGTAATCCAGGCCGCGCACCAGCCGTGGATTGATCCGGTATTCGACGCCGGCAGCGTCGAGCAGGGCGCGCAGGGCGTCGAAGTGGGCGCGCGACGCCTCGTCGATGTAGTCCGACAGTTGCGGGGCGTCGTTCAGCAGCGCCTGCACCTCGGGGTTCTTGCTGTCGAGGATGCGCAGCGGGTTGGTTTCCAGGCGCCGCTGGCTGTCGGTGTCGAGTTCCTCGAAGCGTTCGCGCAGGTACGCGACCAGCGCCTCGCGGAACGCTGCCCGCGCTTCCACGGTACCCAGTGAATTCAGTTGCAGGCTCACGTCGCGCAGCCCCAGCCGCTTCCAGAAGCGCGCTGTCATCACCAGCAACTCGGCATCGATGTCCGGGCCTTCCAGTCCGAACACTTCCACGCCGACCTGGTAGAACTGCCGGTAACGGCCCTTCTGAGGGCGTTCGTGGCGGAACATCGGGCCGGTATACCAGAGCCGCTGCACCTGGTTGTTAATCAGTCCGTGCTGGATACAGGCGCGCACGCAACTGGCCGTGCCTTCCGGACGCAGCGTCAGGCTGTCGCCGTTACGGTCGGTGAAGGTATACATTTCCTTCTCGACGATATCCGTGACCTCGCCGATGGAACGCTTGAACAGTTCGGTCTTCTCGACGATAGGCATGCGGATCTCGCGGTAGCCATAGGACGACAGCACCTCGCGCAGGGTGTCCTCGACGAAGTGCCAGGCCGGCATCTGTTCCGGCAGTATGTCGTTCATGCCGCGAATGGCTTGCAGGGTATTCGACATGCTCAGTGTTCCAGCTTGATACGCGCGACCTTGCCGCGCTGGTAGGGGGTGATATCGAACGGCTTGCCGCGCCAGTACAGTTCCACACCGGGGGCATTCCCCAGCAGTATGTCGACCGGCGGCTCGACCCGCACCGTGCGTTCGGTGCCGGCGCGCTGGGTACCAACCACCAGCTTGCGGTCGCCCGCGGTCATTTCGACCCAGCTGTCCTGACTGAAACGCAGCACCAGCTCCGCCGGCCCGGCGCGCTCGGCCGTGGCATCCGGCGCCGCCTGTTCGGTTTCGTTTGCGGGTGTGGTCGGCGCGACGGCAACGCTACCGGTGTCGGCAGCCGCCGCCGTGTCGCCCGACGCGTCCCTGTCCGGCAAGGCCAGGGCGCTACTGTCAGCGCCGGCCTGTGGCACCGTTTCGGGCGCGACCTGCGGCAATTGCAGGCTGTTGTCAGCCGGTTCGGCCTGACGGCCCTCCCACAGGCGCTCAAGCAACGGCGCACCATACAGGACCATCAGCACCGCCAGCGCCAGCATCAGCCCCCAGGCGAGCAGCCGCCCGGGCCGCAGCGCCGGCCCGCGGTAGCGGCGCGGGCCGCGCTTGCGCGGCGTCGGCCGGTGTTCGACCGCCTGCGGGAGACCGGCGACCAGCGCCGCGTCGTCGAGACCGACGAAGCGCGCGTAGGAACGTACGTAGCCGCGAATGAACGCAGCCGCCGGCAGCGCCGCCTCGTCGCCCGCTTCCAGCGCTTCGATCACTTCCACGCGCAGGTGCAGTTCGGCCGCCACCGCCTGCACGTCCTTGCCGGCGGTTTCGCGCGCCCGGGCCAGCCGGCGCCCGATCGCCGCAAGCCCTTCGTCGCTGTCCTTCTCCTGCTCGCTATCGGCCACTGTGCACACGTTCCCATTCGATCAACTGCCGGGTTTCCTCCGACTCGGGGTAGCGGTTCTTGAGCAGCAGGGCATAACTGGCCACCGCGTTGCGGTCGCCCAGCTCGTGTTCGGTCTGCACGCCCATCCACAGAAACTCGGGCGACAGCGGCCGGATCTCCTGCAGGCGCTGCAGGTAGGCACGCACACCGAGCCAGTGCTTGCGCGCGAAACTGACCCTCGCCATTTCCCGCAGCGCCGGCGGGTACTTGGGATTATGCTTCAGCGCCTGGCGAAAATAGTCAGCCGCCTCGTCCAGCATCGCGCGCCGCCTGGCGCACAGGCCGGCGTTGGTGAGGATGGTTTCGGGATGCCGGTAGAGCGGGTCCTTCAGCGCCGAGCGGAACATGCGGTCGGCTTCCTTGTAACGCGCCTGCCGACACAGGAACTGACCATAGTTGTTCAACGTCAACGCGTCCCTGGGGTTGATACCGTAGGCCTTGCGGTAGTGTTTCTCCGCCAGCCCGGTTTCACCGAGCCGTTCGTAGAGCACCGCCAGCGAGGTCTGCGCCGGCTGGTAGGAGGGATCCTGGCTGATGGCCTTCCTGAACTTTTCCAGCGAGGCCTCGTACATGCCCTCGCGCATGTACTCGATGCCGAGCTGGGTATTGACACTGGCGGAGGTCTGCTCGCCACGGTTGTCACGGCTGTTCAGTTCCGCCGGCGCGCAGGACGCCAGCAGCAACGCCGCCAGCAGCCAGCCCGCCGGTCGCAGTAGCGTCATGACACCTCCCCTGTCACCTCGACCGCCAGCCGCTCGCGGCGACGGGTGCGGTCGGTAAAATCGCCGGCCAACTGACCACAGGCGGCATCGATATCGTCGCCGCGCGTCTTGCGGGTAATGGTCACGATACCCGCGTTGTGGAGGATATTGCGGAAGCGCTCGATGCGCTGCGCGCTGCTGCGCCGGTAACGGGTGCGCGGGAACGGATTGAAGGGAATCAGGTTGACCTTGGAGGGCACCTTGCGCAGGCGCTTCGCCAGCGCGCGCGCGTGCTGGTCGCTGTCGTTGACCCCGTCCAGCATCACGTATTCGATGGTGACGCGGCGGCGGCCTTCGCCGACGTAGTCGCGGCAGGCGGCCAGCACCTCGTCGATCCGGTACTTGATGTTGAGGGGCACCAGCTTGTCCCGCAACTCGTCGTCCGGCGCGTGCAGCGACAGGGCCAGGGCGATATCCGATTCCTCGGCCAGGCGTTTCAGCCCCGGCACCACGCCGGCGGTACTGAGGGTCACGCGGCGCTTGGACAAGGCGTAGGCGAAGTCGTCCTGCATCAGGGATACCGCCACCATCACGTTGTCGAAATTCAGCAGGGGCTCGCCCATGCCCATGAACACCACGTTGGACACCGGCAACATGCCGTCTTCCGCCAGCAACCGCGACGCGGTCCAAAGCTGGCCGATGATCTCGGCGGCGCTGAGGTTGCGGTTGAAGCCCTGCTGTGCGGTGGAGCAGAAGGAACAGTTCAGGGCGCAGCCCACCTGCGAGGAAATGCACAGGGTGGCGCGCTCCGGCTCGGGAATGTAGACGCTTTCGATACGGTTGCCGTCGTCCAGCTCGAACAGCCACTTGCGGGAGCCGTCCGCCGACTTGCGATCGGCCGCCACTTTCAGGCCGCGCACCTCGGCATCCTGTTTCAGGCTTTCCCGCAGCGCCTTGCTGAGGTTGGTCATGGCGTCGAAATCGTCGACACCCTGCTGATAGATCCATTTCAGCAACTGCTGGGCGCGGAACGGCTTTTCGCCACGCGCGGCGAACCAGCCGGCGAGCGCCGCTCGGTCGAAATTCAACAGGTTGGTCTTGCCGCTCTCGCTGTTCACGTGGACTGCGCCCCGCCCGCCCGGTACGAGCTCAAAGTGCCGGGAAATCTGAAACTTAGCTTATAAAGCTTAATCGGGTAGTGTACCTGTTACGGGCACCGGCAGGCAATTGCGGCGGGAACCCGGCAACGCACGGGGCGCGCCGCCGGGGAAACACTTCAAACAGCGACAAGCAACTGAATTAAAACGCATATTACAGGACGCGCCGCGCTACTCGCGTTCCTCGATCCAGGCCATCTGAATGGCTTCGAGTATCTTTTCGCCGGAATGTTCCGGGTCGTCGTCGAAGTCTTCCAGGCCGATCACCCATTCGCGCAGGTCGGTAAAACGCACGGTGGTGGGATCGACGTCCGGGTATTTTTCATCCAGCTCGATGGCCACATCGAGCGAGTCGGTCCATTTCAGTCCCATGACGGCACCTCCTAGTGGTTCTCACTGACCATGTTGATGGTGTACCTGGGAATCTCCACCACCAGGTCCTCGTCATCCACGCGCGCCTGGCAACTCAGACGCGAATCGGGTTCCAGCCCCCAGGCCTTGTCGAGCAAATCGTCCTCGTTCTCGTCCGACTCGTTGAGCGAGTCGAAGCCCTCGCGCACGTACACGTGGCAGGTGGTGCAGGCACAGGACTTCTCGCAGGCGTGCTCGATCTCGATGCCATTGGCCAGCGCGGCGTCACAGATGGTGGTGCCGGGTTCGGCTTCCACCACGGCGCCTTCGGGACAGATTTCCTCGTGGGGCAGAAAAATGATCTTTGGCATGGTTCCCAGCTCTACTTGAATTCGTCGACCGCGTGGCCGGTCATGGCCTTGCGGATGTTGGCGTTCATGCGGCGATCCACGTAGGCCGTGGCCACCGACTCCAGGTTTTCGATCGCCTGCTTGATGGCGCGGTGGTCGGTGCCGCCGCGCGCCGCGCGCAGCGCCTCGACCGCCGCGTCGATGGCGGCCCGTTCGTCGGCGTCCAGGAACTCGTCGCCGTCCGCCGCCAGCGCGGCCTGGATGGCTTCCAGCACCCGGTCCGCCTCCACCTGCTGCTCGCGCAGGCGCCGCGCCTCCATGTCGTCCTTCGCGTGCTCCATGGAGTCGCGCAACATGTTCTCCACTTCCTGGTCGGTGAGACCGTAGGAAGGCTTCACTTCGATGTGCGCCTGCACACCGCTGGTTTCCTCGCGCGCGGTCACGCTCACCAGACCATCGGCGTCGACCTGGAAACTGACCAGGATGCGGGCGGCGCCGGCCGCCATGGGCGGAATGTCACGCAACTCGAAACGCGCCAGCGAACGGCAGTCCTCGACCAGTTCGCGCTCGCCCTGCACCACGTGCAGGGCCATGGCGGTCTGGCCGTCCTTGAAGGTGGTGAATTCCTGGCCGCGCGTCACCGGGATGGTGGTGTTGCGCGGGATGATCTTTTCGGTAAGGCCACCCATGGTTTCGATCCCCAGCGACAGCGGGATGACGTCGAGCAGCAGCATCTCGTCGTCGGGCTTGTTGCCGGCCAGGATATCTGCCTGGATGGCGGCGCCGACCGCGACCACCTTGTCGGGGTCGATGTCCACCAGCGGTTCGCGGCCGAAAAACTCGCCGACCGCCGCGCGCACCCGTGGCACGCGCGTGGAACCGCCGACCATCACCACCTCACCGATGTCCCCGCGGTCGATACCCGCGTCGCGCAGGGCGCGGCGGCAGGGCGCCAGGGTCTTCTTCACCAGCGGCTCGATAATCTCGTCGAGCCGGGCGCGGGTCAGCGTGCCCCGCCAGTCCCGGCCGTCTTCCAGCGTCAGTTCGATGGAAGTTTCTTCCGCCTCCGTCAGCGCCTCCTTGGCGCGGCACGCCGTCTGCAACAGGCGGCGCTGCAGTCCGTGGTCGGGGCTGCCCTGGATACCGGCCTCGCGCATCAGCCATTCGGCGATCAGGCGGTCCATGTCGTCCCCGCCCAGCGCCGTGTCGCCGGCGGTGGCCAGCACTTCGAACACACCCTGGTTGAGACGCAGCACCGAGACGTCGAAGGTGCCGCCACCGAGATCGTAGACCACGATGACGCCGTCCGAATCCTGCTGGTCGAGCCCGTAGGCCACGGCGGCGGCGGTCGGTTCGTTGAGCAGGCGCATCACGTTGAGGCCCGCCAGCTTGCCGGCATCCTTGGTCGCCTGCCGCTGGGCGTCGTCGAAATAGGCCGGCACGGTAATCACCACCCCGGTCAGTTCTCCGCCCAGCGTCTGCTCGGCGCGCTGGCGCAGCGCGGCGAGGATGTCCGCCGACACCTGCACCGGGCTCTTGTCGCCGGCCACGGTGCGGATCAGGGGCATGCCGGATTCGCCACCAACAAACTCGTAGGGCAGTTCGGTGCCCAGCCGCTTGACGTCGTCGACGCCCCGCCCCATGAAGCGCTTCACGGACACGATGGTGTTGAGCGGGTCGTCGGCGGCCTGCTCGCGCGCCGCCTCGCCGACATCGACCGACCCGTCGGCGCGGTAGTGCACCACGGACGGCAGGCGATGGCGCCCGTCGGCGTCCGGCAGGGTTTCGGCCACACCGTTACGCACGCTGGCGACCAGCGAGTTGGTGGTGCCGAGGTCAATGCCCGCCGCCAGACGGTGCTGGTGCGGCGCAGTGGACTGGCCGGGTTCGGATATCGTCAGTAATGCCATAAGTCAGAGAAGTTCGTCTTCGAGGTCGGCTTCCAGTTCCTGCGCTTCCTGCTGCAGGCGGGTAAAAAACTGCATCTTCTGCACCAGCGCAACAGCCTGTTCCGTATCCTGCGCCTCGTTGTCGAGGGCGCTGGCGAGTTCGGTCTCCAGCGCTTTATACAGGGAGCCGATCTCCCTGGCCAGTGAGTCGAGCGCGGCCAGCGGGTCGTCCTGCTCGCGGACCTCGCCGAGGCGCTCGCGCAAGTCCATCTGTTGCATGAGAAAACCGGGGTCAGCCTGCACCGTCTGCTGGTCGTCGATGGCGCGCCCGCGCAATTCCAGCAGGTAACGCGCGCGTTTCAGTGGATCCTTGAGCGTCTGATAAGCCTCGTTGATATGGGTTGCGTGCTGCATGGCAACGCGGCGCTCCTGGTCGCCCGCCCGCGCAAAGCGGTCGGGATGCACACTGCGCTGCAATTCACGGTAACGCGAGTCCAGCGCCGCGCGATCCAGCGCATAGCGCACCGGCAGCGAAAACAGCTCGAAGAAGTTCTGCGTCAGCACCGACGACATCGACAATATCCGGACGGCGCGCTAGATGGTGAAGCTTTCGCCACAACCACACTCGTCCTTGACGTTGGGGTTGTTGAACTTGAAACCCTCGTTGAGCCCTTCCTTGCCGAAGTCGAGTTCCGTGCCGTCGATGTAGAGCAGGCTCTTCGGGTCCACGATGACCTTGACACCATGATCCTCGAACACCACGTCGGTATCCTCGATCTCGTCCGCAAACTCCAGCACGTAGGCCATGCCGGAACAGCCGGAGGTGCGCACGCCGAGTCTCAGGCCCACGCCCTTGCCGCGCTGCTCAAGAAAATTCTTGACGCGTTCCGCCGCCGCTTCTGTCAGGGTGATCGCCATGCCGAAATCTCCTCAGTGGGCGGCCCACTGAACCGAATCCAGATCGATGCCGTCCTGGTACATCTCCCAGAGCGGCGACAGATCACGCAGCTTGCCTATCTTGCTGCGCACCAGCTCGATGGTGTAGTCGATTTCCTCTTCGGTCGTGAAGCGGCCGATGGTGAAGCGGATGGAACTGTGCGCGAGTTCGTCGTTGCGGCCGATGGCGCGCAGCACATAGGAAGGCTCCAGGCTGGCGCTGGTGCAGGCGGAGCCGGACGAAACCGCCAGGTCCTTGAGCGCCATGATCAGGCTCTCGCCCTCGACGAAGTTGAAGCTGATGTTCAGGTTGCCAGGGATGCGCTGGTCCATGTCGCCGTTGACATAGACTTCCTCGATGTCCTTGAAGCCTTCGTACAGGCGGTTGCGCAGCTTCAGCAGGCGCTCGTTCTCGCTGGCCATTTCTTCCTTCGCAATGCGGAAGGCTTCGCCCATGCCGACGATCTGGTGGGTGGCGAGGGTGCCGGAGCGCATGCCGCGCTCGTGGCCGCCGCCGTGCATCTGCGCTTCCAGGCGCACGCGCGGCTTGCGTCGCACGTACAGGGCGCCAATGCCCTTGGGGCCGTAGATCTTGTGTGCCGAGAACGACATCAGGTCGACCTTCATGTTCTTCAGGTCGATATCCACCTTGCCGGCGCTCTGGGCGGCATCGACGTGGAACACGATCTTGCGCTCGCGGCAGATTTCACCGATCGCGGCGATATCCTGGATCACGCCGATCTCGTTGTTGACATGCATCACGCTGACCAGAGTGGTGTCCTCGCGCAACGCGGCCTTCAGCTTGTCGAGGTCCAGCAGGCCATTGCTCTCGGGGTCCAGGTAGGTCACCTCGAAGCCTTCGCGCTCGAGCTGCCGGCAACTGTCCAGCACCGCCTTGTGTTCGGTCTTGACGGTGACGATGTGCTTGCCCTTCTTGGCGTAGAAGTGCGCCGCGCCCTTGATGGCCAGGTTGTCCGATTCGGTGGCGCCGCTGGTCCAGATGATTTCCTTGGGATCCGCATTCACCAGCGAGGCCACGTTGCTGCGCGCCTCTTCGACGGCTTCATCCGCTTCCCAGCCGAAGCTGTGCGAGCGCGAGGCAGGATTGCCGAACTTGCCGTCCGGCGTGAGGTAGCTGCACATCTTCTCCGCCACACGCGGGTCAACCGGCGTGGTTGCGGAGTAGTCGAGGTAGATTGGCGTTTTTACAGTCATAATCGTTACACCTGAAATCAAGTTATGTTTGGTGATTCACCAGCCGGCTGCCTGCCCGGCCTTCTGAATCCATTGCACCTGCTGCCCGATCCGGTCCAGCAGTGCGTCGATGTCCTGTTGCGTGGTTTCACGTCCCAGGCTGACGCGGATGGCGCCACGCGCCACCTCCGCATCGATCCCCATGGCCAGCAATACGTGGCTGGGCTCGTCCTTGCCGCTCGAGCAGGCTGAACCGCTGGACACCGCGATTCCGGCCCGGTCGAGCTGCATCAGCAACGTTTCACCATCGATGCCGGCGACCGCAAGCTGCACCGTGTTGGGCAGGCGCGGCGCCTGCTGCGCGAACACCGTGACCTGCGGGAAACGCGCGAGGCCCCGTTCCAGCGCCTCGCGCAGCGCACGCATGCGGGCGCTGTCTTCCGCCAGGCGTTGTACGGCCAGTTCCGCCGCCGCGCCGAACCCGACGATGGCGGCCACATTCTCGGTGCCGGCACGCATGCCGCGCTCCTGGCCCCCGCCATACTGCATGGGCGTCAACTCCAGCGCCTTGTCGCAGATCAGGGCGCCGACACCCTGCGGCCCGTAGATCTTGTGCGCCGACAGGCTCATCAACTGTGCGCCCGTGGCGGCGAACTCCACCGGCAGCTTGCCCACCGCCTGCACGGCATCGGTGTGCATGATCGCGCCAGCCGCGCGCGCGCGCTCCGCAATGGCGGCGATATCCTGGAGCGCCCCGGTCTCGTTGTTGGCCATCATTACCGACACCAGCCGGGTACCGGGCCGGATACCGGCCTCCAGCGCCTGCGCCGTGACCTGGCACTGTGCGTCGACCGCCAGCCAGTCGACCCGCCAGCCCGCCGCTTCGAGCTGCTGCGCCTTTTCCAGCACCGAGGGGTGCTCGATGGTGCTGACGGCCAGCCGGCCCGGCGTCTCGCCGGCAGTCACGGCGTGCAGGGCCAGGTTGTTCGACTCGGTGCCGCCGCTGGTAAAGATCACCTGCGCGGGCTGCACCCCGACCAGTTGCGCCACCTGTTCGCGTGCGCGGTCGACGAGCGCGCGGCGGGCGCGGCCAAACTTATGGGTGCTGGACGGATTGCCCGGCAAGCCCTCCATGCAAGCCAGCATCGCCTCGCGCACCGGCGCCGCCAGTGGCGTCGTGGCATTATGGTCCAGGTAGCATTTCACCTGTTCCGCCCCGCCCGCTTCAGCGCGAGCCCGTGGTGCCGTCGAAACGCTCGACCTCGACGGTGACATTCTGCTGTTCGGCTTCGTTGGCGGCCTGCGCGCGCCGGGCCGCGCCCTGCTCGACCAGTTGCGCCAGCGAAATCTCGCTCAGAAACGCGAAAATCTGGTCGCTGAGTTCGGTCCACAGATCGTGGGTCAGGCAGCGCTGGCCGTCCTGGCAATTCTCCTCGCCGCCGCAGCGGGTGGCGTTGACACTCTCGTCGACCGCCGTCACCACGTCGGCGATGGCGATATCCGCCGCGTCGCCGTTCAGCAGGTAACCGCCGCCCGGGCCACGCGTGCTGGATACCAGCCCGCTGCGTCGCAGGCGCGTAAACAACTGTTCAAGGTACGAGAGCGAGATCCCCTGGCGCTCGGAAATCGCCGACAGCGTGATCGGCCCCTGGTCCGCGTGCAGCGCCAGATCCAACATCGCCGTCACGGCGTAACGACCCTTGCTGGTCAATTTCATGCCAACCTGCCTCGATTCAACCCTCGGAAAACCTTGCTAAAGTGCCATAACTGAGTAAAACAGTCAAGAATTACCAACCCGCTGGAAACAGGGGTTGCCGGCGGGAGACAGGCAAAGCATTGATGAGGCAGCAACATCCCGGCAGGCGGGGTTCCCGGCACCCGGGGCCACGCGCAGCCCGGCGGACACCTAACGGGGTTCCGGCTTGTCCTTGTCGGTGCCCTCTCCCTGGTCGGATTCGTCGTCGCCGGTTTCGATCGGTGGCGTGGTGCAGACCGTGTGACTGTCGAGTTCGCAGGGCCCCAGGTCGGGCATCTGCATGTCGGCCACCTCGGCGCCGAGGCTCTTCAGCCCCCGGCACATGTCCTCCAGGCGCTTGTCCATGATGTGGATGTGGTCGAGCATGTTGTTGATGGCATTGGCCACCGGGTCCGGCATGTCCTGGGTGCTGCCGTAGGCGTCGAAGCCCATCTTGCGAGCGATCGCTTCGCGGCGTTTCTGCTGGTCGGACTGGCTGCCGCCGACCACCCGCCCCGGCACCCCGACCACGGTCGCGCCGTCGTGGACGTCGCGGATCACCACTGCGTTGGAGCCGATACGGACGTCATCGCCGATGCGGATTGGTCCCAGCACCTTGGCGCCCGCGCCGATCACCACGTCGTTGCCCAGCGTCGGGTGCCTCTTGCCCTTTTCCCAACTGGTGCCACCCAGCGTGACGCCATGATAGAGGGTGCAGTCGTCGCCGATCTCGGCGGTTTCGCCAATCACCACACCCATGCCATGGTCGATGAAAAAACGCCGGCCGATGGTGGCACCGGGGTGGATCTCGATACCCGTGAACAGGCGCGCGACATTCGACAACACCCGCGCCAGCCAGGGCAGGCCGTTTTTCCACAGGAAATGCGTCAGGCGGTGCATCAGCACCGCGTGGAAACCCGGGTAGGTGGTGATCACCTCGAAACGGGTACGCGCGGCCGGGTCACGCTCGAAAACGCAGTCCAGATCTTCCCGCAGTCTTTCCCACATAGATCACCCGCTTCACAAGGATAGCCGCCCATTATAGGCACCACCGGCCTGCGCGCCAATTCACGCAATATGAACGGTTTTTCCCCGCCCGGGCTTCAGCGCGACTTGCGGCTGGCGGCGGTGAGGATGCCACGCAGGATATTCACCTCATTGCAATCGGGCCGCGCGCGGTTGAACAGGCGCCGCAGGCGCCGCATCAACTGGCGGGGATTGTCCGGGTCCAGGAACTCCAGTTCCACCAGGGTTTGTTCGAGGTGTGCATAGAACTGCTCCATCTGCCCGGCAGAGGCGTAATCGGGGGGTTCCGCGGGCGGCAGCAGATCCCCTTCGCCCAGCGAGGCCACGCGCAGTTCATAACAGATCACCTGTACCGCGGCGGCAATGTTCAGCGAGGGATAATCGGGGTTGACCGGAATCTGCACCAGGTAGTGGCAGCGGTCGAGTTCCTCGTTGGTGAGCCCGGTGCGCTCGCGCCCGAACAGAATCGCCGCCCCGCGCGGGTCCGGGTGACCGGCGACCTGCGCCGCGCAGGCGCGCGGGTCGAGCATCGGCACCGGCAGCGAACGGGCGCGCGCGCTGGCGCCCACCACCAGCGTGGCGTCCGCAATCGCGGCGTCCAGGGTGTCGTAACAGCGCGCCGCCGCCAGCAGGTCGTCCGCGCCGGAAGCGCGCGCGGTTGCCTCGGCGTCGGGAAACCGCGCGGGATTGACCAGGCGCAGGTCTTCCAGGCCCATATTCTTCATGGCGCGCGCCGCGGCGCCGATGTTGCCCGGGTGGCTGGTCTCGACCAGGACGATGGCCGGCTGGATCATGTTGCGGGACACCGTTGCCATGCCGTTCACACCCGGCCCAGGTCGAAGGGCATCACGGCCGCGATGTCGGTGGCGCCGTTCGCCACCATGAGCAGGCGGTCGACGCCCAGCGCCACGCCGCTGCAATCGGGCAGCCCCTGCTCGAGGGCCGCAATCAGGGCGGTATCGACGGGCATGGCGGCCTGTCCACGCCGTTCACGCACGGCGTTGTCCTGCGCGAACCGCTGCGCCTGCTCAACGGGATCGGCCAGTTCGTGGAAACCGTTGGCCAGTTCCAGCCCGCCCAGATAAAGCTCGAAGCGCTCCGCGACATCAGGAGGCCCCGGGCGGCGGCGCGCCAGCGAGGCCTGCGACGGCGGGTAGTCGAACACGAACAGCGCCTCGCCGGCGTCCAGCCGCGGTTCCAGCCAGTGACTGAGCAGCAGATCCAGCCAGCCGTCCAGGTCGTCGTCCAGGGCGGGCGGCGCGCCGCAATGTTTGCGCGCAAATGCGCGGAATGCCTCCACCCCGTCGTTCCAGGGATCCAGGCCGGTCCCCTCGATGAACCAGTCGCGGTAGCGGATACGGCGCGCCGGCCGGTAGTCAAGCAGGCCCTGCAACACCTCGCCAAGCAGGCTGTCGACCTCGTCCATCAGCGCGGCCAGATCGTAGCCGGGCCGGTACCACTCCAGCATCATGAACTCCGGGTTGTGGCGCGTACCCCGCTCGCCATCGCGAAACACATGCGACAACTGATAGATCGGGCCGCTGCCGGCCGCCAGCAGGCGTTTCATGAAAAACTCGGGGGAACTCTGCAGGTACAGCGCCTGCCCGGCGGGCGCGTCCGGGCCGGTGTAGACGGTGTGCAGCGGCTCAATGGCGGGGTCGGTACCCGCCGCCGAGGCCAGTACCGGCGTATCCACTTCCATCACGCCGCGCCGCCGGAAAAAATCCCGGATGCGCGCCAGCACCGTGGCGCGCCTGCGCAGCCCTTCGGAGTCGATACCCGGGCGCCAGTCGCGCGCCGCCTCAGTCCTTGGCACGGCCGACGTATTCGCCGGTACGGGTATCGACCTTGATCACTTCACCGATATCGATGAACAGGGGCACACGCACCACCGCCCCGGTTTCCAGGGTGGCCGGCTTTCCGCCGCCACCGGAGGTGTCGCCACGCACGCCAGGGTCGGTCTCCGTGACTTCCAGCAACACGAAATTGGGCGGAGTGACACTGATCGGCACGCCGTTCCACAGGGTCACCTCGCACATATCCTGCTCCTTCAGCCACCTCTTCGCATCGGCCACCGCAGCCTCGCCGGCGGCGATCTGCTCGTAGCTCTCGGGGTCCATGAAGTGCCAGAACTCACCGTCGGTATACAGGTACTGCATATCGGTTTCCATCACGTCCGCGGCTTCCACCGTCTCGCCGGACTTGAAGGTGCGCTCGATGACCCGCCCGGTCTTCAGGTTGCGGATTTTCACGCGATTGAAAGCCTGCCCCTTGCCTGGCTTCACAAACTCGTTTTCAATGATGGAACAGGGGTCGTTGTCGATCATGATCTTCAGACCGCCCTTGAATTCATTCGTACTGTAGGTCGCCATGGAGCACCTTGTGTCGTCGCTATCGGGAAAAACAAAGTGCCTATGATACCGCGAAGCCTGCAGGGGCAACAGCCGCCACGCTGGCAGTCGCTGCTGGCGGAAGCCGTCACCGACGTCGACACACTCTGGGCCATGCTGGAGTTGCCGCTGCGGGAACTTCCCGCCGCCCGGCGCGCGGCGCGGGCGTTCCGCTTGCGCGTACCGCGCGGTTTCATTGCCCGCATGCGCAGGGGCGACAGCAACGACCCCCTGCTGCGGCAGGTGTTGCCGCTGGGCGCGGAACTCGAATCCGTACCCGGCTTCGGGAACGACCCGCTCGCCGAGCGGGACGCCATGCCGGTACCCGGCCTGCTGCACAAGTATCCCGGGCGGGTGCTGCTGACGCTGACCGGCTCCTGCGCTGTCAACTGCCGGTACTGTTTCCGCCGCCACTACCCCTACAGCGAGGCCAACCCGAGCCGCGAACACTGGCCGGCGACGCTCGACTACCTGCGCCGCCACCCCGAAATCAGCGAGGTCATCCTCAGTGGCGGCGATCCCCTGACCCTCAGCGACCGCCGCCTGCGCGCCATGGCCGACGACCTGGCCGGCCTTCCCCACATCACCACCTTGCGCCTGCACAGCCGGGTGCCGGTGGTGCTGCCGGAACGTGTCGACGATCCCCTGCTCGACTGGCTGGCGGCGAACCGGCTGAACCTGGTGCTGGTGATTCACTGCAACCACGGCAACGAGATCGACACCGCCGTCAGCGACGCCATGCGCCGCCTGGCGGGCGCCGGCGTCACCCTGCTCAACCAGTCGGTGCTGCTGCGCGGCGTCAACGATTCCACCGATGCCCTGTGCGCACTCAGCCGCCGCCTGTTCGCCGCCGGCGTGCTGCCCTACTACCTGCACCAGCTCGACCCGGTTGCCGGCGCCGCCCATTTCGCGGTGGACGATGCCAGGGCCCGCGAGCTGATAGAGGAAACCCGTGATTTATTACCGGGTTACCTGGTCCCCACACTGGTGAGAGAAACGCCGGGCGAACGCTCCAAGACACCTCTCTGAAGACAAACGGCCGCGCCACGCGGACCGCCCGCAAGCGTTCACGGTCTGTAACCCTTTTCACACCGCGGCTCCGGATATTCAGTTTTCCGCCGCCGGGACGATAGCCCGGGCGAGACGCCGCGCCGACGGGACGTCGCGCCGGCCAGCGAACAGCGATCATCAACCAGCGGAAAAACTGCCCATGCAACTTTCTGTACCTAACCGTACCCGACCGAAAAACGGTGCCTTCGACAGCCGCCCGGCCAGCGTGAAGGCCTGGATAGAGCGGTTGCCCATGGCCAACGTGGGAGAAACGTCCCGGCAGTTATACGAAGCGCTGAACGATCTGAACCACCAGGACATCCCGGCGCAGCAGCGCTTCAAGGCGCTGGAACTGCTGCAGGAACCCGTCCACTTCGTGACCGGCCACATGAAGAAGCACGTGGTCGGGAAGCCCCTGCCGCCGACCGCGAAAAACCTCAAGATCGCACATCTGTCGCGCGCCATCACCCACGCACTGGCCACCGGCTACAAGGTACTGGTGATGGAACAGATCGCGGGCGTCGGACGCAAGGACAAGAAACTGCTGGTCACCGCCATTCACCGCGCTCTCAAGCTGCTGGGCATGGTGCTGCTGAAGGCCTTCCAGGTATACGAACCCTACCCGGAATCCGTGTGGCTGGAGATCCATTCGCTGTACCGCTACGCGGAACGGAACGGACTGCACCACAACAAGGTGCTGGACACGCTGGCCCGGCGACAGCACAACTCCGTGGTCGAGGACATCTACAAGCAGATCCTGCTGCTGGCGCTGGCCTGTCCCTACCGCCTGCGCCACGACGAGGCCGAACATATCTACGACGCCCTGGAGGACTGGGCGCACTTCAGCGACCTGAAACCCATCGAGGAACAGAAAAACGCCCTGTTCGCGGTAAATCTCGACGCGGACGAACCGCCAAGCTACCTGGTACTGCGCAACACCGCCGGCAACTGCGGCACCATCCGCACCCTGGACACCCAGCGCCTGGCCGAGCACCTGCGCAAGGCCATGGCCGAGTCGCGTGAAAAGCGCGCCACCGGTATCAAGGCGGCAACCTTCCGGCACCTGATGCTGGTCTGGGGCGTGATGCCGAAGCGCCGCTTCTCGCGCGTCAAGGACCATTCCCGCGTTATCGTGGCCATGGGACTCAGTTCCATCCACTATTTTGTCAGCGGCGAAGTCGCCTTCAACCAGTCCTCGGTGTCCGAGCATTGTCATGCCGACCTGAGCAGCGAAGCAGACAACGCACCCCGGCTACAGGAACCGGCCCACTTCGACGCGCGCAGCCTCAGCGGCGATCCTGGCGAACTGCCCGACGTATGGGAAATGAGCTACCGGATGCGTGCCGACGACGGCTCCCCCGCGGCGGACATGGAAGCCCCTTCCTTCCGCATGGAAGGCGAGGCCGAACCCACGGGCATGGAAACCACCGTGGCGCGCCTCGCTTCCGGCATGCAGATCAACCCCGGCCACCGCACCCAGAACTGGAAGATGGTCAATATCAGCGCCGGGGGCTACTGCCTGCTGTGGGACAACATGGAAACCACCCGCGCGCAGGTCGGCGAACTGGTGGGCCTGCGCGAGGAAAGCGACCCGGACACCTTCCACTGGCGCCTGGGCGTGATCCGCTGGCTCAAGTTCGCCAACAAGCGCGGCCTGGAACTGGGGGTGCAGATGCTGTCGCCGGGCGCTGTCGCCATAGCCGGGCGGCCGGAACGCAATGGTTCATCGCAGAGCCGGGACTTCACCCGCGGCCTGCTGCTGCCCGAAATCGCCATCATCCAGCAGCGCGCGACATTGCTGTTGCCCTCACCACCGTTCAAGGTCGGCGACACGGCCATCGTCAACTGCCATGGCAAGAACGTCCGGGTGGAACTGACCAAGCTGGTCGAAAACACCGGCAGCTTCGCCCAGTTCCAGTTCAACGCACTGGGCGAGGTGGATACCGGCGGCCGCAAGAAACCCGCGCCCAGGCCGGGCGATGACGATTTCGACGATATCTGGGAACTGCTGTAACGCGGCGGCGCTAGAACAGCGCCTTGAACAACTCCGGGTATTCGACGCGCCCGCCACCGGCGAGGGCGCCTTCGACCAGCTCCATTGCGGTCAACGCGTCTTCCGGGATCGGCAGGTTGCAACTCAGGCCCCAGTCGCTGGCCGGACGGAAGCCGAAGCGCAGGTAATAATCGGGATGCCCCGCCACCACAATGGCGTTGTAGCAGAGCGGCCGGGCACGCGCCACCGCGGCGTCGATAAGTTCCGAACCGATACCCCGGTGCGACTGCGACGGCACCACCGACATCGGCCCGAGCGCCAGGATTTCGCTTTCGCCCTGGTCCGACACCAGTTTCACCCGTGTCAGCACCACATGACCGACAATACGGCCGTTGAGCTCCGCGACCAGGGACAGGTCGGGTACGAACGATGGCGATTTGCGCAGCTCGGCGATGAGCTGGGCCTCGGCCTCGCCCTCGAAAGCACTGAGATTGACCACATCGATGGCACTGAAATCCTCGGGCGTTTCCGCTCGTACCCTGATCTGTTGCATACCCTGTCCCCGGCTGGTTCGGATCGGCCGCCGATGGCGGCCGTTTCGTCGCATGCTAGCAGGAAATACGTGACGGTAAAAGGGGTTACAACCGGCCTGCGCGCCACCCTCCGGGGGCGTCGAGCGGGTAAAGAAAACGCTTGCTGCTGCCGACACAGTGACAGCGCCCCGCCGGCCCCGCGCGGGCGGATAACGAAACCAGGAGTCATGCCCCAATGGACACGGATCACACCCTGCGTCTGCTCATCGTCGAGGAATCCCGCAATGACGCGGAGTCCCTCGCCAACATCCTCCGAAATGCCGGCATGGCATCGCGGCTGGAATTTGCCGAGGACGAAGAGGACATCGAGGCCGCGCTGGAACGCCAGACGCCGGACCTGGTGCTGTGCGCCATGGGACTCGAAACCGTGTCACCGGGCGAGGTCGTGGAACTGCTCGCGCGGCGCGACGTCCCCGCGCCGCTGATCGCCATCGGCGAGACTGCCGGCGAAGCCGACATCATCGAGGCCATGCGCCAGGGGGCCGCCGACCTGTGCTCCTACGACCAGCCGGAACACCTGCAACTGGTCACCCGCCGCGAGTTGCGCCAGCTCGACGCCCGCAAGCAGGCCCGCGCCTTCGAATCACGCTTCCACGAAAGCGAAAAACGCGCGCGAATGCTGATGGAGAGTTCCCGTGACGCCATCGCCTATGTGCACGAGGGCATGCACATCTTCGCCAACAGTTCCTACCTGGAAATGTTCGGCTTCGACGACCTCGATGAAATCGAGGGGACACCGGTCCTGGACATGGTCTCCCCCGAGGAACATGCACGATTCAAGGAATTCCTGCGCAATTTCAGCAAGGAAGGGAGCACCGGAGCCACCCTGGAAACCCACGGCCAGCTTCCGGACGGCAAACAATTCGACGCGCTGATGGAATTCTCGCCGGCCAGCATCGACGGCGAGGCCTGCACCCAGATCATCATCCGCAACCAGGCCGGTTCCAGCAAGGAACTGGAACAGAAGATCCGCTTCCTCAGCAAGCAGGACGTGCTGACCGGGCTGTTCAACCGTCAGTACTTCATGGAGGAACTGGAGCTGACCGTCACCAACGCGGTCAGCGGTTCGGAGAACGCCGCGCTGATCTACCTGCTGATCGACAACTTCAAGGACATCAAGGACAACGTGGGCATCGGCGCGGCCGACATGCTGATCAGCGACATTGCCGACCTGTTACGCAAACACACCCGCGAGGACGACATCGTCGCGCGCTTCGGCGACCATTCGTTTTCCATTCTGCGCAAGGACTGCGACCACGACTCGATCACCGCGCTGGGCGAGGAAATCCGCCAGGCCGTGGAGGAACACATCACCGATATCGAGGGCAAGTCGGTCACCACCACCTGCAGCATCGGCATGAGCGTGATCGGCGAGAACTCGCCCTCGGCGCACGAAACCATTTCCCGCGCCGACCTGGCCTGCGAGGTGGCGCGTTCGTCCGGCGGTAACCGTATTCACCTGCACAACCCGGTGGTCGACGAAAAAATCGGCAAGGAACGCGACCAGCAGATGCACGCCCTGATCAAGGACGCGCTCGAACAGAACCAGTTCCGGCTGCTGTACCAGCCCATCGTCAGCCTGCAGGGCGACACCGCCGGGAAATACGAAGTGCTGCTGCGCATGCTCAACGACGAGGAGGAACACATCCTGCCCAGTCAGTTCCTGCCCATTGCCGAGCAAACCGGGCAACTGGCCGAGATCGACCGCTGGGTGATCCGGCACGCCATCCAGGCACTGGCGGAACACCGTGCGGGCGGCTCCGACACACGATTCTTCATCAAGATCTCCGCCCAGACCCTGCTCGACGAGGAACTGGTGGGATACATCCAGGAATGTCTCAAGACCCATCGCCTGCCCGGCGACGCACTGGTGTTCGAACTCTCGGAGAAAGTCGCCTGCCAGCACCTGAAACAGGCCAAGCACTTCGTGAAGACGCTGCAGGACCTGCACTGCAAGAGCGTGCTGGAGCACTTCGGCACCAGCCCCAACTCCTTCCAGTTACTGAAGCATATCCCGGTGGACTACCTGAAGATCGACGGCTCCTTCATCCACAACCTGGCCAGCGACACCGACAACCAGGCGATGGTGAAATCGATCCTGGATACCGCCAACTCCATGCACAAGGAATGCATTGCCGAATACGTGCAGGATGCCCACAGCCTGGCCGTGCTCTGGCAGAGCGGCATCAACTATATCCAGGGCAACTTCCTGCAGGAACCGAGCGAAACGCTCAGCTACGATTTCTCGGGCGAGGTCGCCTGAACCGCCACGCCAC
>WGBO01000054.1 GCA_015494295.1 Gammaproteobacteria bacterium
AGACCTCTAATTTTCGCGTTCTCTCCTCCTTTTTGTTATCTAGGTAACGTGTAAGTTGAACCGCGATAATAGGCCCCAAGAGAACTGCTAAAATCATCATCCAGTCGGATATTGTCATTATTTCCTCCGAAGCCATTTTCTAAACGCTAACTACTAGTAGACAGCACACGCCATATAGCACGAAAACCCAGGCTCATGCGCCGTTAAGCCGAATTTCAGGTAGATATAAGGTGCTTGCATATTATCCCCCTTGGCCGCAGTCGATCGAATTTGCGCCCAGCCCGTTGTATTTTCAAGCAAATACCTCCGTGCACGCAAGTCAAACACTATTAACCTGCGCATACGGCGATAATATCGAGTTTCAGGATATCTTGAATTGCGGGATATCCTCCTCGATATTCCTGTTATCGAGGCCGGTTAACACCATGAAAAGTCGCGCAAATCTCAACATGCCTCGATAAATGACCACTTATCAAAGCGTAATTCGCGACGTGCGGTTTTCAATATACGTTTTATTCGACTGTAACGGATTTCGCCAGGTTTCTTGGCTGGTCGACGTCGGTGCCTTTCAGCACAGCAACGTGATATGAGAGAAGCTGCAGGGGGACCGTGAACACTATGGGGGCCACACAGTCGTCGGTAGGTGCGACGGGTAATACGGTGGTTGTTTCGTCGGATGCCATGCCGGCGTTTTCGTCGGCGAATACGAGCATCTCGCCGCCGCGGGCGCTGACTTCCTGCAGGTTGGATTTGAGTTTTTCGATTAGCTCGTTATTCGGCGCGACGACGATAACGGGCATGCTTGCGTCGATCAGGGCCAGTGGCCCGTGCTTGAGTTCGCCGGCGGGATACGCCTCGGCGTGAATATAGGAGATTTCCTTTAGCTTCAGCGCACCTTCCATGGCCACGGGGTACTGTGCGCCGCGACCGAGGAACAGGGCGTTCTGCTTGTCGGCGAAGCGTTCGGCGAGGGTCTGGATGTCGCCGTCCAGCTCCAGGACGTCTTCGATTTGCTTGGGCAGATGTTCGAGCTGTTTGACCAGATTGCGTTCCATGTCTTCGGTTAGGCTGAAACGGCGGCCGAGTACGATGGTCAGCAGCATGAGAGCAACCAGTTGAGTGGTGAAGGCCTTGGTCGACGCCACACCGATTTCCGGTCCGGCGCGCGTCATCAACACCAGGTCGGATTCTCTTGTGAGTGAGCTTTCCGGCACGTTGCAAATGGTCAGGGACTGGCCAAAGCCCAGACGCCGCGCTTCCTGGAGCCCCGCCAGCGTGTCAGCGGTTTCACCGGACTGGGAAATTGTCACGATCAGCGAACTGTTGCGCACAACGGGTTTGCGATAACGGAACTCGCTGGCGACTTCAACGCTACACGGGATGCCGGCCAGCGATTCCATCCAGTAACGTGCGATCAGCCCGGCGTGGTAACTGGTGCCGCAGGCAATGATATGCACGCCCTGCACCTTGTCGAATACGTCTCGCGCATTGGCGCCAAAGGCTTCCTCTATCACGCGGCCCTGGAACAGACGCCCTTCCAGGGTGTCGGCGATGGCGCGCGGTTGCTCGAAGATTTCCTTGAGCATGTAATGCCGGTAGTCGCCCCGCTCCACGGCGTCGGCGGACAACTCGGACAGTGTTTCCTTGCGTGTCACGATGTTGCCGTTCGCGTCATGAATGGTGATGCCTTCCAGCGAGATGTCAGCGATGTCGCCTTCTTCGAGGAACAGGAACCGTTGCGTGACAGGCAGCAGTGCCGCCACGTCCGAGGCGATGAAGTATTCGCCGATACCGATGCCGATCACCAGGGGGCTGCCCCGCCGCGCTGCAATCAGTCGCCCCGGTTCGTCGATGCTGACAACGCCCAATGCGTACGCGCCTTCGAGGTCCGCGCAGGCGTGCGTAACGGCGGCCAGCAGGTCTTCCCCGGCATCGAGGTGATGGTGCACCTGGTGGGCGATTACCTCGGTGTCTGTGTCGGAGGTGAAAGCATACTGTTGTTCCTGCTGACGCCGGCGCAGGCTTTCGTGGTTCTCGATGATGCCATTGTGAACGATGGCGACGCGCTTCTGGCAGATGTGCGGGTGGGCATTGTTTTCGCTTGGCTTGCCGTGGGTTGCCCAACGTGTGTGGGCAATGCCGGTGGCGCCACTGATCGGTTCACGTTGTAGGGCCTGCGCGAGTTCCTCGACCTTGCCGAGGGTGCGCATGCGTCGCAGCGTGGCGTCGCGGTCCAGCACCGCAAGACCGGCCGAGTCGTAACCGCGATATTCCAGCCGACGCAACCCCTCCAGCAGGATGGGGGTGACGTCACGTTGCGCTACGGCGCCGACGATTCCACACATGATGCGTATGACTTCCCTGGTTGGCTGTGTCTGGTATCGGCCACGTTTGGCTCGGCTTGATTGCTCAGCGCGGTTTCTTCACGGGCCGCTTCCAGCCCTTGATGGTCTGCTGCCGCACCCGGCTGAGGGTAAGTTCGCCCGGCGGCACGTCCTGGGTAATGGTCGAGCCGGCCCCGATGGTGGCGCCGTCGCCGATTTTCACCGGCGCGATCAACTGGCAGTCGGAACCGAGAAACACGTTGTCGCCAATCTCGGTCAGATACTTGTTGGCACCATCATAATTGCAGGTGATGGTACCCGCACCAACGTTGACGCCGCGCCCCATGTGGGTATCGCCCACATAACTGAGATGGTTGACCTTCGAGCCCTCGTCGATCCTCGATTTTTTTATCTCAACGAAATTGCCCACCTTGACCTGTTCGGCCAGCACGCTCTGCGGCCGCAGGCGCGCGAACGGACCGATGATGCAGCGCTTACCGATTTCGCTTTCGTCAATCACGCAATAGGGCAGCAGTTCGACATCGTCGCCGACAGTGGTGTTGCGCAACACACAGCCCGCGCCGATGCTGACCCGCTCGCCGATGACCACCTTGCCTTCGAGCACCACGTTGGCATCGATGCGACTGTCCTGGCCAACCTGGACATCGCCGCGGATATCGAGCCGCGCCGGGTCGGCAAGGGTCACGCCAGCGAGCATCAGCCGCTCGGCCTGGCGACGCTGGTAGACACGCTCCAGTCGCGCAAGCTGAACCCGGTCATTCACACCGAGGATTTCATATTCATGCGGCGCGCGGATGCTTTCCACCGGCACGCCGTCGGTCACCGCCATGGCGATGACATCGGTCAGGTAGTATTCGCCCTGTGCGTTGCGGTTGTCGAGCCGCTCCAGCCAGCGCTTCAGACAATGGGCGGGGGCAGCGAGAAAGCCGCTGTTGATCTCGCGGATCGCGAGCTGGTCAGCGTCGGCGTCCTTTTGCTCGACAATGCCGACCAGCCTGCCCGCTTCGTCGCGAAGCATGCGGCCGTAGCCAGTGGGGTCATCGAGTTCCGCGGTCAGTACGGCCAGCGCCCCATCGTCGGCCTTTTCGACCAGGGCGGCAAGCGTGTCGACGCCTATCAACGGCACGTCACCATACAGCACCAGCACGCTATCCTGATCCCCGATGCCGGGCATCGCCTGGTCGACGGCGTGCCCGGTGCCAAGTTGTTCGGCCTGCAACACCCAGTCCACCGCCTCCCCGGACAGCATGTCGCGAACCTGTTCCCCGCCGTGTCCGTAGACGACGGCGATCCGCGCCGGCGACAAGCGCCGCGCGCGGTCGATGACATGTTTCAGCAGGGGAATGCCGCCGAGCGGGTGCAGCACCTTGGGCAAGGCGGAACGCATGCGCGTGCCCTGACCAGCGGCGAGTATGACAATACTGAGACTCATTGGAAGGCAGGAAAATCCGTTTGGGCCATGACTGGCCCAATGATACGGCATTCCGGGCGGAAAACTGAAGCGGCGATCAGTGCAGGATGGGTGAAGAGACGCCCTTTTTCATTTCCTCGTCACTGGCGTCGCGAATATCGGTGACGGTAACCGAGTAGGTCAGGGTCTTGCCCGCGAAGGGATGGTTGCCGTCCACCGTCAGCTTGTTGCCCTCGATTTTCGACACGAAGAATGAACGGCGCTCGCCACGGTCGTTCTGCATCTCCACTTCGGCGCCGATACGGCGGAATTCGGGCGGAACGTTCTCGATATCGTCGACAAAAGTCAGGTTGGGGTCGTGCTCGCCGAAGGCCTTTTCCGGCGGTAGCACCACTTCCACGGTATCCCCGACCGCTCGCCCTTCCAGGGCGGCTTCGACGTCGGGAAACATCTGGTTGGCGCCACCGTGCGCGTAGTACAGCGGGATATCCGACTGCTCCAGGATTTCACCCGTGTCGGCGATGATCGAATAGGTGATCGCGACCACCTTGCCCTTGCTTACGACGTCGTCTGTCATTGGTGTCGCCGGCTCAGACGCCGGTCTTCTCCCGCAGCTTCTTGATGGTGCGCAACTGTGCCATCGCCTCGGCCAGTTCCACCTTCGCCTTGGCGAAATCGAATTCGCTCTTCCTGTCCTTCATGGCGCGCTCGGCGTGCTCCTTGGCCTTCAGCGCCGCAGCCTCGTCGAGGTCGCGGGCGCGCACGGCGGTGTCGGCAAGCACCGTCACCACGTGCGGCTGCACTTCCAGCATGCCGCCGGACACGTAGAAGAACTGCTCTTCCTTGCCCTCGACCTGGACCCGGACTTCGCCGGGTTTCAGGCGGGTCAGCAGGGGCGTATGGCGGGGCGCGATGCCGACCTCGCCCATCTCGGCCGGCGCGAACACCATATTGGCCGTGCCCGAGAAGATCTCCTCCTCGGCACTGACAATATCCACATGTATGGTCATAGCCATATTCTAGCCCTCGGGATGCCCTGTTACAGTGTCTTGGCTTTTTCGACGGCTTCGTCGATGGTGCCAACCATGTAGAAGGCCTGCTCGGGCAGGTCGTCGTAGTCGCCGTTGACGATACCCTTGAACGCGGCGATGGTGTCCTTGAGGGACACGTACTTGCCCGGCGCGCCGGTGAAGGTTTCCGCCACGAAGAACGGCTGCGACAGGAAGCGCTGGATCTTTCGCGCCCGGGCCACGACCTGCTTGTCTTCTTCCGACAGCTCGTCCATGCCCAGGATGGCGATGATGTCGCGCAGTTCCTTGTAACGCTGCAGGGTGCCCTGCACCGCGCGGGCGGTATCGTAGTGCTCGTTGCCGACGATCAGCGGGTCGAGCTGGCGCGAGGTCGAGTCGAGCGGATCCACCGCCGGGTAGATGCCCAGCTCGGCGACCTGGCGCGACAGCACCAGGGTAGCGTCGAGATGCGCAAAGGTGGTGGCCGGGGACGGGTCGGTCAGGTCGTCCGCGGGCACGTACACCGCCTGGAAGGAGGTGATCGATCCGGTCTTGGTGGAGGTAATACGTTCCTGCAGGGCGCCCATTTCCTCGGCCAGGGTCGGCTGGTAGCCCACCGCCGACGGCATGCGGCCGAGCAACGCGGACACCTCGGTACCGGCCAGGGTGTAGCGATAGATGTTGTCGATGAACATCAGCACGTCGCGGCCTTCGTCACGGAAATTCTCCGCAATGGTCAGGCCGGTCAACGCCACGCGCAGGCGGTTGCCGGGCGGCTCGTTCATCTGGCCGTACACCAGCGCCACTTTTTCAAGGACGTTGGCTTCCTTCATTTCGTAGTAGAAATCGTTACCTTCGCGGGTACGCTCACCGACACCGGCGAATACCGAGAAGCCGGAGTGCTCGATGGCGATGTTACGAATCAGTTCCATCAGGGTAACGGTCTTGCCCACGCCGGCGCCGCCGAACAGGCCGATCTTGCCGCCCTTGGCGATGGGCATGATCAGGTCGATAACCTTGATGCCGGTTTCGAGAATGTCGATGCTGGCGGCCTGCTCTTCGTAGCTGGGCGGACTGCGGTGGATCGGCATGTGCTTGTCGGCCTCGACTGGGCCGGCCTCGTCGACCGGGTTGCCGAGCACGTCCATCACGCGGCCCAGGGTGCCCTGGCCGACCGGTACCGAAATCGGCGCGCCGGTGTTGCTGACGCTGACACCGCGCTTGATGCCGTCGGTGGAGCCCATGGCGATGGTTCGCACCACGCCGTCGCCAAGCTGCGCCTGGACTTCCAGGGTCAGGCCGGCGTCCTCGACCTTGAGCGCGTCGTAGACCTTGGGCACGGCGTCGCGCGGGAATTCCACGTCGACAACAGCGCCAATGATTTCAATGATAGTTCCGGAACTCATGGTTAAGTCCTCTGTAAATTAAATTCTGTAAACCTATACGGCCGCGGCGCCAGCCACGATCTCCGACAGTTCCTGGGTAATCGCCGCCTGGCGGGCCTTGTTGTAGACCAGTTGCAGGCCGCTGATGAGCTCGCCGGCATTGTCCGAGGCGGCTTTCATCGCCACCATGCGGGCCGCCATTTCGCAGGCGATGTTCTCCACCACGCCCTGATAGACCAGGGACTCGATATAGCGCATCAGCAACTGGTCCATGACTTCCTTGGCGTCCGGCTCGTAGATGTAGTCCCAGTGGTGCTTGAGCTGCTCATCGCTTTCGTCACCGACAACCGGCAGCAGTTGCTCGACCTGCGGCGACTGGGTCATGGTGTTCACGAACTCGTTGTTGGCGATGTACAGGCGGTCGATGCGGCCTTCGTCGTAGGCGTCGAGCATCACTTTCACCGAACCGATCAGCGTCTCGATGCCGGGGGCGTCGCCGAGATGGGCGCTCTCGCACACCACGTTGCCGCCAAACCGCCCGAAGAAGCTCTTGGCCTTGGTGCCGATGACCGACAGGTCGATTTCCAGACCCTGGCTCTGCCACTCGGCCATGGCCTGCATTGCAGCCTTGAACAGGTTGATGTTGAGGCCGCCGCACAGGCCGCGGTCGGTGGACACCACAATCAGGCCCACCCGCCTGGCCTCCCGCTCGATGAGGAAGGGATGCCTGTACTCCGGGTGTGCCTTGCCCATGTGCGCGACCACCGTGCGCATCTTGGCCGCATAGGGGCGGGTGGCCCGCATGCGATCCTGCGCCCGGCGCATCTTGCTCGCCGCGACCATTTCCATGGCCTTGGTGATCTTCTGCGTGTTCTGGATGCTCTTGATCTGGGTGCGTATCTCTTTCGCGCCAGCCATAGCCTGATTCCCGCGGTTGGTTAGTAGGCGCCGTTGGCGACGAAGTCTTCAACGATGGCGCGAAGCTTCGCTTCCACCTCATCGTTGTAGTCCGGGTTGGCGTTGATCGCATCCATGTCGGCGCGGTAGTTGGACTTGAAGTAGTCCAGCAGTGCGTCCTCGAAGGCCACCACGCGGTTGACCTCGACGTCGTCCAGGTAACCTTCGTTGGCGGCAAACAGCGACAGCGCCATTTCCGCCACCGACAGCGGGGCGTACTGCGCCTGCTTCATCAGTTCGGTCACGCGCTGTCCACGTTCCAGCTGCTTGCGCGTCGCCTCGTCGAGATCGGAGGCGAACTGCGCGAACGCCGCCAGTTCACGATACTGGGCCAGCGCCAGTCGCACGCCACCGCCGAGCTTCTTGATGATCTTGGTCTGGGCGGCGCCACCGACGCGCGACACCGACAGGCCGGCGTTGATGGCCGGGCGGATACCCGCGTTGAACAGGTCGGATTCCAGGAAGATCTGGCCGTCGGTGATGGAGATGACGTTGGTCGGAACGAAGGCGGACACGTCACCGGCCTGGGTTTCGATGATCGGCAACGCCGTCAGCGAGCCGGTCTTGCCCTTCACTTCACCGTTGGTCATCTTCTCCACGTAGTCGGCGTTGACGCGCGCGGCGCGTTCCAGCAGACGGGAATGCAGGTAGAAGACATCACCCGGGTAGGCTTCACGTCCCGGCGGACGACGCAGCAACAGCGAAACCTGGCGGTAGGCCCAGGCCTGCTTGGTGAGATCGTCGTAGATGATCAGCGCGTCTTCACCACGGTCGCGGAAGTACTCGCCCATGGCGCAACCGGCATACGGTGCGATGTACTGCATGGCGGCCGATTCGGCGGCGCCGGCGGACACCACGATGGTGTGCTCCATGGCGCCGTGCTCTTCGAGCTTGCGCACCACGGCGGCTACCGAGGAGTTCTTCTGGCCGACCGCGACGTAGATGCACTTCACGCCGGTGCCCTTCTGGTTGATGATGGCGTCCAGCGCGACCGCAGTCTTGCCGGTCTGGCGGTCGCCGATGATCAGCTCGCGCTGGCCGCGGCCGACCGGCACCATGGCATCGATCGCCTTCAGTCCGGTCTGCACCGGTTGGTCGACAGACTGGCGCTCAATGACGCCGGGAGCGATCTTCTCGATCGGCGAGGTTATGTCGCTCTCGATGGGGCCCTTGCCGTCGATGGCCATGCCCAGCGAGTCGACCACGCGGCCCAGCAGGGCCTCGCCGACCGGCACTTCGAGAATGCGTCCGGTGCAACGCACCTTGTCGCCTTCCGACACGGTCTTGTAGTCGCCGAGGATAACGGCGCCGACCGAGTCGCGCTCGAGGTTGAGCGCCAGGCCGTACAGGTTGTTGCCGAAATCGATCATCTCGCCCTGCATGACATCGGCAAGACCGTGTATACGGCAGATACCGTCAGTCAGGCTGACGATGGTGCCTTCACTGCGCGCTTCGGAGACAGGCTCGAAACCCTCGATACGCTTTTTGATCAGATCACTAATCTCAGATGGATTCAGTTGCATTACTTGCGTCCTCTACTTAGTGAACCAGGGCGTTGGAGAGTTGTCGCAGATATTCGACAGCCGACCCGTCTATCACCAGGTCGCCTGCGCGGATGACTGCACCACCCACCAGGTCTTCGTTCACGGAACAATTCAGTTGCACGTCGCGGCCAAGACGCTTTTTCAGGGCGTCGGCGATTGCCGTCTTCTGCGCATCGTTCAGGGGCTGAGCGGACAGCACCTCGGCCTCTACCTTGCCTTCCGCCTCATCGCGGAACTGCCGGTACAGGGCCTCGATCATGGGGAGCTGGTCGAGCCGACCGTTTTCCGCCAGTATCCTGAGCAGATTGACAGCGCTTTCCCCGATGTCGTCCCCGCAGGCGCGGATCATCAGCCTGGCTGCGTCGTCACGTGTCAGTTTCGGGTTGTCGAGCATCGCGCGCATGGTCTCGTTACCGGCCACCGCCGCCATCAGCGCCAGTTGCCCGGACCATTGCGCCAGTTCGCCCTTGCTGTTGGCAAGCTCGAACACGGCGCGAGCGTAGGGGCGCGCCAGCGCCGCCTCGCCGCCGCTATCCTCGACGTCCTGTGTTGTGGAATCTGTCATCGCCTGCACCTAGATCCGGGCGACCAGATCTTTGATCAGCTCGTCGTTGGCCGTGGCATCCAGCTCGCGCTTGAGGATGCGGCCGGCGCCCGCCGTGGCGATCTCCACCACCTTGCCGCGCAAGGCTTCGCGGGCACGGTTCACTTCCTGTTCGATCTCGGCTTCGGCGGCCGCCTTCAGGCGGTTGCCTTCCTCGATCGCGTCGGCTTTCGCCTCGTCGACGATCTCCGCGGCGCGCTTTTCGGCACGCTGGATGACTTCGGCGGCCTGCTGCTTGGCCTCGTGCAGAATCTCGGTCGCCTTCTGCTGCGCCAGTTCCTGCTCGTGCTTGCCACGGTCGGCCGCGGCCAGGCCTTCAGCGATCTTTTCCTTGCGCTCGGTGAGCGCCGTCATGATCGGCGGCCACACAAACTTCATGCAGAACCACACGAACACCAGGAAAGTTATGCTTTGCCCGATCAATGTCGCGTTGAAATTCATGGTTGCACCTCGTGCAATTCAGTGGATAAAACGGGGTTACAGATTGTTTTATCCGCCAACCACAGCGAACATGACATACATGGCCAGACCCACGGCGATCATCGGCACGGCGTCGACCAGACCCATGACGATGAAGAACTGGGTACGCAGCATCGGGATGAGTTCCGGCTGACGAGCGGCGCCCTCGAGGAAGCGGCCACCCAGAATACCGATACCAACCGCGGCGCCGAGCGCGCCCAGGCCCATCATCAGTGCGCCGGCAATGTAGAGCAGTGCGTTTTCCATTGTGTGTCTCCTGAAAGTTTACGTTTAATCGTTAATATAGAAGGTTGAAGTGAATCAGTGGGCTTCCTGGCACGCCATGTCCAGGTAAACAATCGTCAGGGTCATGAAGATAAACGCCTGAAGGGTAATGATCAGAATGTGGAAAATCGCCCAGCCCAGTTGCAGCAGACCGCCGAACGCGCCCAGCACCCAGCCGCCGCCGTACATCAGCGCGATCAGGATGAAGATCATTTCACCGGCGTACATGTTGCCGAACAGTCGCAGCGCCAGCGAGATGGGCTTGGCGATGAGCGTCACACCTTCCAGCAACAGGTTGATGGGCATGAGGAACTTGGGGAAGGGGTGGAAGGCCAGTTCGGCGAAGAAACCGCCGGCGCCCTTGAACTTGAAACTGTAATACAGGACCAGCGCAAACACCGAGAGCGACAGGCCAAAGGTGATGTTGGGGTCCGTGGACGGCACGATCTTGAGGTTGTGCACGCCCATCAGGCCGGCCAGCCAGGGCAGGTGGTCGACCGCCAGCAGATCCATGAAATTCATCAGGAACACCCAGATGAAGATGGTCAGAGCCAGCGGGCCGACGAGCTTGTTCTTGCCGCTGAAGGAACCGCGCACCGAATCGTCGATGAACTCGATGACCCACTCGACGAAATTCTGCCAGCCGCCCGGCACCCCGGCGGTCGCGGTTCTGGCGGCGGCGCGGAAGCCCCACAGGAACAGGACACCAAGCCCGACGGAGAACAGCATGCTGTCGACGTTGATCGCCCAGAAGCCCATTTCGGCGGCTTCTTCCATGCTGTGGGCAAAGCCCCAGTGGCCGTCGGCGTGCTGACCCCAGGTCAGGTTGGTCAGATGGTGCTTGATGTATTCTGCTGATGTTTCAGGAGCTACGGCCATGTCTCTACTTTTGCGTGAGTTGTTGCGTTCCGAAAAAAATCATTACCATCAGCCCGACGATGAAGCCGGCCATTACCGCCAGCGGGTCGAGCGGCCCGGCCGCCATCGCCAGGCCAAACAGCGCAGCCACGATCACGAAGCGCTGTACCATACATATATATATAGCCGTCAGGCTCTGCGCCGGCGTACGCTGCGGCGCCTGTGCGTCGCGACGTGCGCAACGGGCCGCCAGCAGTGCGTTTACCGCCGCGATGCCGCCACCGCAAACTACGGACAGGGCGGACCAATGTTCGAAAAACACCAGAAATACGGCCGACGTGGCTGACACCAGCAGGAACTGGTACAGCAACAGCCTGCGGATTCCATTTTCCAACGGTACTCGGCTCGACTTCACCCCGCATCAACCGGGGCATTGCACGATCACCGGTTGCGGCGATGTGAGGCGGGCGCGATTATAAAGATCGTCGATAGGTGGGGTCAACAATTTATATATCCGATGTGGATATCCCTGTAATCCCTATTGGATATGTTCGAGGATGCCATCCAGTTCGTCGAGGCTGTTGTAGCTGATGATGAGCTTGCCCTTGCCGCGCGCGCCGGACTGGACGCGGACCGGCGCGCCGATACGATCCGACAAATCCTGTTCCAGCCTCACCAGATCGGGGTCGCGGCGCGGGGCGGTCGTGTCCGCGCCGGCATCCGCGGCCAGCAACTGTTTGACCAGCCGTTCGGTGGCGCGCGCGGATAACCCCTTGTCCACCACCTGGTGCGCGGCTTCCGCCTGGCGGCGTCCGGAAAGCGCCAGCAGCGCCCGCGCATGCCCCATTTCCAGCTCGCCGCGCTCGACCATTCCGGTGGCGACCTCGCCCAGTTCCAGCAGCCGCAGCAGGTTGGAAACCGCGGTGCGCGAGCGGCCGACGGCCTCGGCGGCCTGTTGATGGGTCATCTCGAACTCGTCGATCAGACGCTGCAGCGCCCGCGCCTCCTCGAGCGGATTGAGATCCTCGCGCTGGATGTTCTCGATCAGTGCCACAGCGATGGCGGCGCGGTCGTCCATCTCGCGGATCACCACCGGGACTTCCTTCAGCCCGGCGAGCTGGGCGGCCCGCCAGCGGCGTTCGCCGGCAACGATTTCATAGCGCCCCTTGCTGACTGCGCGCACCAGGATGGGTTGCACCACACCCTGCTGGCGGATCGAGTCCGCCAGTTCTTCCAGGCTTTCGTTGTGCATGTCCACGCGCGGCTGGTACTTGCCGCGCTGCAACTGCTCGACGCCGAGCGTGCGCAACGCGTCGGCCTCGTCGACCGGCGTCGCGGCCGGGGCGGCGCTTGCGGCGGGCGTGTCAGGGGTGGTCGCGGCGCGCGATGAACCCAGCAGGGCGTCGAGCCCGCGACCCAGTCCTCGTTTCTTTGCTGCCATGGTGTTGCGTCGGGGTATTTGCGGAAAAGTGGAACACTAACGGAAAAGCGCCGGTGGCACTAGCCCGGCGTGACGCCCTCAGCCGCTTTCGGCGCCGGCGCCGGTGTCCGCTGCGGCTTCCGCCAGCGCCTGCTGGCGTTCCTGTTCGCGCCGCAGCAGCTCGCCGGCCAGCGCCAGGTAGGCGATGGCGCCGCGCGAGGTGCGGTCGTACTTAATGATGGGCGCGCCGTGGCTGGGCGCCTCGGCAAGGCGCACGTTGCGCGGAATGATGGTGCGATAGACCTTGTCGCCGAAATGCTCCAGCAACTGCTCGGAAACCTCGTTGGCGAGATTGTTGCGGGCGTCGAACATGGTGCGCAGCAGGCCCTCGATCTCCAGTTCCGGGTTGACCGCCTCGCGAATTTGCTCGATGGTTTCGATCAACGCGCTCAGGCCTTCCAGCGCGTAGTACTCGCACTGGATGGGAATGAACACGGCATCGGCCGCCGTCAGCGCGTTGAGCGTCAGCATGTTCAGCGACGGCGGACAGTCGATGAGAATATAGTCGTAACGGCCGCGCACCGGGGCGATGCGCTGTTGCAGGCGCGCCTCGCGCGATTCCACCTGCATCAGCCGCACCTCGGCGGCGGTCAGGTCGCTGTTGCCGGGCAACAGGTGGTAACCGGCGGCGCCGGCGTCGACGATGAGGCGCTCGATGGGGGTATCTTCCAGCAACAGGTGGTAGCCGCTGAGCTCCAGCGCGTGCTTGTCCACACCGCTGCCCATGGTGGCGTTGCCCTGCGGATCGAAATCCACCAGCAGCACCTTGCGGTGGGTGGCGGCCAGCGAGGCGGCCAGGTTCACGCAGGTGGTGGTCTTGCCGACGCCGCCTTTCTGGTTGGTAATGGCAATGATGCGACCCATGGTGTCTCAATCCGTCAGTTGTCGTTGGTCCAGTATCAACAGGTGTCGTTCGGCGTCCAGTCCGGCCACCGTCAGCGGCTCGATACGCACCGCGCCGGCGTGCGCGAAATCCGCCAGCTCGGCGTCCGGGCGCGTGCCCTTCATGAACAGCCAGCGTCCCCGCCCGTCCAGCAGGTGCCGGGTCATCCGGTACAACTCCGCCAGGCTCGACACCGCGCGGCTGATCACCATATCAAATGGTTGCGCCGGCTGATACGCCTCCATGCGGGCGTGCACGGCATCCACGCCCGCCAGTCCCAACTCCGCGGCCGCCTGGCGAACAAAGCGCAGCTTCTTTTCGCTGGAATCCAGCAGCGTCACCGCCAGTTCCGGCCGGGCGATGGCCAGCGGCAGACCGGGCAGACCGGCGCCGGTGCCCACATCCAGCAGGCGTCCGCCCTCCAGGTAGGGCAATACCGCCAGGCTGTCGAGAATGTGCCGGGTCACCATCTCGCGCGGTTCGCGCACCGCGGTCAGGTTGTACACCCGGTTCCACCTGGCCAGCAGCGCGACCAGCGCCGCCAGCCGCGCCACCGCCGTTTCGTCGAGGCCGAGCGACATGGAGGACGCACCCGCGGCTATCGCCTCCGCGATGACCGCGTCGCCCTTTGGACCGCCGGCCCGCACCCCCGCCATCAGGCGCTCTTGCGCCCCGGCCCGGCTTTTTTCAGGTGAACCAGCAACAGCGAAATCGCCGCCGGCGTCACCCCCGGAATACGCGCGGCCTGGCCAATGGTCCCGGGCCGCACCGCCAGCAGTTTCTCCCGCACCTCGGACGACAGGCCGCGCACCTGGCGGTAGTCCAGGTCGGTTGGCAAGGGCTTGTTTTCGTTACGCTGCTGACGCGCGATCTCCTCCCGCTGGCGGGCGATATAACCATGATAGCGCGCCTGTATCTCCACCTGTTCGGCGACGGCGCCGGTCTCGCCAGGCCCCACACCGTCGAGCTGCATGAGCGTGGCATAGTCGAGGCCGGGACGGCGCAACAGCTCGGCGACACGCTGCTCGCTGCCCAGGCGCTCGCCGCTTTGGGCCTCTAGCTGTTCGGCGCGGGGCGTTCCGGGCCGGACCCACAGCCCGTGCAGGCGCCGCTGTTCGCGTTCGATGGCCTCGCGCTTGCGCTCGAAGCTGCGCCAGCGCGTATCGTCGACCAGGCCCAGGCGGCGCCCGGTTTCCGTCAGGCGCAGGTCGGCATTGTCCTCGCGCAACAGCAGGCGGTATTCGGCGCGGCTGGTGAACATCCGGTACGGTTCACCAGTACCTCGCGTGATCAGGTCGTCGATCATCACGCCAATGTAAGCCTCGTCCCGGCGCGGACTCCAGCCTTCCTCCCCGCGCGCCAGCCGCGCCGCGTTGATGCCGGCCACCAGCCCCTGCGCCGCGGCCTCCTCGTAACCAGTGGTGCCGTTGATCTGGCCGGCAAAGAAAAGGCCGGCCAGAAATTTCGTTTCCAGGGTGGCGCGCAGGTCGCGTGGGTCGAAAAAGTCGTATTCGATGGCATAACCGGGGCGGGTGATATGCGCCCGCTCGAAACCGGGAATGGCGTGCACCAGCGCCTGCTGCACGTCGAACGGCAGGCTGGTGGAAATGCCGTTGGGGTATACCTCGTGGGTGTCCAGGCCTTCCGGCTCGATGAAGATCTGGTGCGAATCCTTGTCGGCAAAACGCACCACCTTGTCCTCGATGGAGGGGCAATAACGGGGCCCGGCGCCCTCGATGACGCCCGAATACATGGGCGAGCGGTCCAGCCCGGCGCGGATGATGTCATGCACCTGTTCAGTGGTGGCGGTAATGTGGCAACAGACCTGGCGCGGGTGTTCGCTGCCGTCGGACAGGAAGGAGAAGGCCGGCACCGGGTCGTCGCCTGGCTGTTCCTGCAGGGTGCTGTAATCGATACTGCGCCCGTCGATGCGCGGGGGCGTGCCGGTTTTCAGGCGCTCGACCCGGAACGGCAGCGCGCGCAGGCGTTCGGCCAGCGCATTGGCCGGGGGGTCGCCGGCCCGGCCGCCCTGGTAGTTGGACAACCCGATATGGATGCGGCCGCCCAGGAAGGTGCCCACCGCCAGCACCACCGCGTCGGCGCTGAAGCGGAGCCCCATCTGGGTGACCACGCCGGTGACGCGCTCGCCGTCGACGATCAGGTCGTCGACCGCCTGCTGGAACAGGGTCAGGCCCGGCTGGTTTTCCAGCGCGTGGCGGATGGCGCGCCGGTACAACTGGCGGTCGGCCTGGCAGCGGGTGGCGCGCACCGCCGGCCCCTTGCTGGCATTCAGACGCCGGAACTGGATACCGGCCCGGTCGGCGGCCAGCCCCATGACGCCACCCAGTGCGTCGATCTCCTTGACCAGGTGACCCTTGCCGATGCCACCGATGGCCGGGTTGCAACTCATCTGCCCGAGGGTCTCGATATTGTGCGTCAGCAAAAGGGTACGCGCGCCACTGCGCGCCGCGGCCAGCGCAGCCTCTGTGCCGGCGTGGCCGCCGCCGACCACGATGACCTGGTAGTGTTGCGGATCCGTCATGATGGTGTTGAAAACCGGGTGAAAAGACCCTGCATTGTACCCCAGATCGGCGTCCGGCGCGCCATTCCGGCCTGTGTCCCGCCACCTGCCTCCAAACCGGAAGTTTTTATAGCCAGCTATAAACTTGGTTGTTAGTCTATTTTGACATCAATATATAATTGGTAGTTATAGCAGTGAGTTATCGACAGCCTGTTTCAGCGCCCGGGCGACGGCCATTTCACTGTACTCGCGCTCGACACGCGCAAAAGCGGCCCGGGCCAGGCGTTGACGCAGGTTGTCATCACCCAGCATGCGCTCGATGCCGGCCGCCAGACCGGGCGCGTCGTCCACGTCGAAGAACAGCGCCTCGCGGTTGTCGGCGAACATCGCCCGGTGACCCTCGGCGCGCGACAGCAACAGCGGGATGCCCGCCGCCGCCCCCTGCAAGGGCGTCAGCCCGAAGGCGTCGGAGCGCGCCGGGACACACAACAGATCCAGTTCGCCGAGAAAATCCGTGACCTCCGCCGGCTCGATCCAGCCGCGCAATTCCACACTGCCCGCCAGGCCGAGCGCCCCGATACGCGCCCGGAGGTCCGCCTCGCGCTCACCTTCCCCGGCAATCAGCGCGCGAAACGCCCGCCCCTGCCGCCGCAGGCAACCCAATGCCTCGACCAGCAGATCGAACCCCTTCACCGGGTCGAATCGGCCCAGTGCGCCGATGACCGGCGGCTGGCGACGCGCGGCGAGCGCTGGACAGCCCTGCCCTGGCAACGGAACACTGTTAGGAACCCGGTAGACAGGCTTTTCACCACCGCCCGGCGCCGACCGTACCCGGTCGCGGAGGGTTTCGGTCAGCACGATCACGGCGTCGGCGCGCAGCAAGCGCCGCACCTTGCAACTGTGGGTGACGGCCAGCACCGGCGTGCCCGGCCCCAGCGCCCGCGCCAACAGGGCCACCGAACGGCTGCAATGGGCAATGGCGACGGACGGGCGCCGTGGTCGCAGCCGCCGCGCCAGGCGCCAGGCGGCCAGGTAGTCGTAGTGGCCGTGGTTTCGCACCCGCAACAGTTCGACGCCCTCGGGAATCCCCGGGGGATCGGCCGGCAGGGAATCGGCCACCGGCATCAGCACCTCGTGGCCCTGGTCCAGGAGCAGGCGCGCATAGTCGCACACCACCCGCCAGCGGCCGCCGGTGGCATCGCCAAGAACGCTGTTGATAATGAGCACGCCGTCGTATCCCGGTTGAGTTCCCGGGGGACATGCTAATGGATTGGCGCGGAAACGCGAGTATCAGGGCCGGGTGGCGATACGCTGGAGATTCTGCGGGCCCAGACCAGCGGGAAACGGCGCGGTGAAACGGGAATGAGGCGCCTTCGTATCATGATGACGTTTCCCCCGAAGCCAGTATGAAAGTGGAGCGGGGCGGTCACATCCGCCCCGCTCAAGGGAGGAAACTAGAAGATGGCCAGAACCTGGAGGGTGAGCCGGTTTTCCAGCCCGTCCGCGATCTCGTTGGGCGGGGCCGAAGACGAGAAGTCCGGTGCTTCCTGGTTTCGGAACTCGTAGTTCACCACCGCGCGGGTCTTCTTGTTGAAGAAGTACTGTGCGCCCAGCGTCAGCGTGTCGAACTCGCGCTCGGCGGTCTTGTCGTTGCTGAGGCGGTCGAGGTAGTCGTAGCGGACGTCCAATTCCAGCTTCGGCGTAACCGCGTAACCCAGGTGTACATACCAGCCATCGGCCTTGCCTTCCGGAGCCAGGTTGATCGAGGCAATATTGTTGGTTGCGTTGGGCGCATTGGCCACCGAACCGGGCCGCGCGCCACCGTCGGTGCCGTTACGCACCATGCCGTCTGCCTTGATGTACTCCGCGGCGGCACGCCACTTGCCCTTGCGGTAAGTCGTACCCACGCCCCAGCGGTCACGTTCGAAATCACGCTGGTTGCCAAAGCTGGCATCGACCTTTTTCAGGGTGCGTTCACCGTCGTGACGCCAGGCGAACAGCTTCCACCCCTGCCGGCGCGCGCCCTTGCCGCCGAACACCCGCTCTGACGACCAGTAGATATAGGTGTCCTTGTCGTTGTTGTTGTCGCCACGGTTAAGGCCGTTGCCGTTACCGACCATGACGGCGTAACTGTGTTCCCAGTCTCCGCGTTTGAAAATATCGAACATCTGCACACCGATGTCACGAAAAGCGCCCACCGAGCCGTTCGGCGCGTTCTTGTCGTTGATGTCCGACCCGTCGCCGTCCAGGAAACGTTCCAGTAACAACTGGTCCGTTACGTTGGTGAAGTTGATGTAGTCGAACACATGGATGGCCTGCAGGCCTTCCTCGGCCGTTGGCGTCTTGAACTGGCCGATACGAATCCGCGCGCCGGGAATGTGATTGAGCGTTATGCTCGCGTCGGTCAGCGCCACGTCGGAACTGAAATGGGTGATGCCGTTTTTGCCGGCTTCCGCCAGAAAGAAATAGTTCGTTTTGCTGTCCAGCGGAAAGTTGGTACCCCGGATACCGATACGGGCGCGACGCAACTGGAAGGTGTTGGTGGACTTGCGATCCGGCGCGACGCGATTGAATACCGCCGGCTGGCCTTTCCACGGGCCCGCCTTGAGCTTGGTGTCCTCGAGGTACGTGTACTGCGGCTGTATGAAACCCCACAGTCGCGCGCGATCGCTCGACCCCGCCGGCTCGGTGCCCTGAAGGGCCAGCCAGTTGGCGGCGTCCGCCGCGGTTGCCGTCAGTCCGGCTGCAAACGCTGTCGCCAGCGCCAGTTTTGAAAATTTCATAATACTCCTCCCACCTCGTGTGGATGTGTTCTTGTTCAGGGTTTAACCAGCGTGTAGCCCTGGTCGACCAGATCGATGATCCGCACCACGCCGGCCGAAACGTGTTTGGCATTGCTGTTCAGGGCGGGCTCGCTGCCCAGTTTCCGGGTCACCTTGCGCAAGGTGTTCGAACAGGCGCTGAAACGCACGCCACTTCCGGAAGCCAGGCTGTCGATGCGACTGGCGTTCGAGTTGTCCGCGAACAGCAGGCGCAGACCGGGCCCGAAAGCCACGATTTCCACATCCACCTTGTCCGGGCCGTAGTACTTGATCAGGTTGCTGGCGACGTTCAGCACCAGCGTCTGCTTGTAGGCGTCCCGGTCGCTGATCTGAAGCACAACCTTCTTTTCGGCGAACGGCTTGTCATCCGCGGCCTGCGTCCAGGGCGCCAGGCACAACAGCCAGGCGATCATCAGCCAGCGGAATGGCCGGTTCAGTTTCTTCATTAGCTCCTCCTGATATAGCGGTTTTTTACGCATGCCCGCGACCCGACGCGGGGCTGTCCTGTAGAGAACGCGGCCCCTGCTTTTATTCCCGATCGAAATAAAAACGTGGAAGGTGAAATAAAACGCGAAGCTGCTGCATCATGGAAGGTATGGGCATAATTTCATGTATCAAAAGCGGTGCCGCCATGCGCTCGCGCATCGCCGCGTCGCGGGAGCGCTTGTACCGTGTGGCACTGGCCTGGTGCGGCGACGACATGCTTGCCGACGACCTGGTTCAGGAAACCCTGTCGCTGGCGCTGCAGAAGGTGCACCAGCTTCGCGATCACGAACGCCTGAACGCCTGGCTGTACAGTATTCTCAACAATCGCTGGAAACAGTACCTGCGCAGCCGGCGTCCGCACGAAGACCTCGACGACGACCGGGTGTGCGACAAGCCCGGTCCGGACACACTGGTCGACCGTTTTGAGATCGTCAGCCGGGTACGGATGGCTGTCGCCGCGTTGCCGCTGGAACAGCGGCGAGTCCTGGCGCTGGTTGACCTGGAAGGATTTTCCTACAATGACGTCGCCGAGATTCTCGAAATTCCGGCGGGCACAGTCATGAGCCGGTTGCACCGCGCGCGAAAGGGACTGATCCGGTTGCTCGAACCGGATCAGGCGACAGGGAACGGCGCCACGAATGAAAACACCAGTGCATCACTGAGAAGGGTAAAGTGATCAAGATGAACAAACACCATTGGGACGATGCGACATTGAGCGCCTATATCGATGGAGAACTCGATGCCGGCACGCAGAACGCGCTGCTCGAGGCCATGGCCCATGACAAATCCCTGTCCGAAGAGGTGTGCCGTCTGCGCCGCACCCGTGACTGGATGCGCAGCGGTTTCGGTTCCGCCGAACCGCCGCAACGCGCCCTGCCGAAGGCGCGCGCGCACTGGCCCAGGCTTCGCAGCGGGCTGGCGGCCTCGCTCATGGCGCTGGCCATCGGTGTCGGCGGCGGTCTGCTGGGTTATGTCTGCGCCGAGCGTGAACACCCGGCCGGGATGGCGCAGGCCACCGACCCCAACCGCATCGTGCTGCATATCGGCGATTCCGACCCGAAACATTTTGGCGTGCTACTCGACTACACCGAGAAATTCCTGAACGAGCACCGCAACGACGGCGTCAAGGTCGAGGTGGTCGCCAATGCCGGCGGCCTGGACCTGTTGCGCGTGCACGGCTCGGCCTACGAGGCTCGCGTGCGCGCCATCAACGAGAAGTACGACAACGTGCAGTTCATCGCCTGCATGAATGCCATCCGCAACCTGGAGAAGGCCGGTATCGACGCCGACCTGATCCAGGACGTGCACACCGGCGAAACCGCCGTGGACCACATCGTCAAGCGCCTGCGCGAGGGCTGGACCTATCGCAAGGTCGATTCGCTCAGCGATATCTAGTTTCCGGTGACTCCAGCCATCGCCCCGGGTGACCCCGGGTATCTTCCGACCCCGCGCACGCGGGGTTTTATTTGCCGATACAGAACCCGGCAAAGATCTCGCCCAGCAGGTCGTCGCTGGAAAACTCGCCGGTGATGGAGGACAAATGCTGCTGGGCGAGACGCAGTTCCTCCGCCAGCAGTTCGCCCCGGCCGGCGCCAAGCTGACTCTCTGCCATGTCCAGGTGTTCGTCCGCCCGGCGCAGGGCATCGAGGTGGCGGCGGCGCGCGCTGAAATTCCCGGAAACACCCGACCGGTAACCCATGCACAGCTTGAGGTGCTCGCGCAGGGCGTCCATGCCGGCGCCACTCCGGGTACTGATCGCAAACGCAATGGCATCGCCCTCGTCCAGGCTGCCCGCCTGGCGCCCGCTAAGGTCGATCTTGCTGAACACACGGGTATGCGGCAGCGCCTCGGGCAGGGCGGACAGGATATCCCGGTCCTGCGGCGTGAAACCCTGCTGGTCGTCGATCACCAGCAACACCCGGTCGGCCTGGCGGATCTGGTCCCAGGCGCGGCGGATGCCTTCCTGTTCCACCCGGTCGTTGCTGTCACGCAGGCCGGCGGTGTCGATAACGTGCAGCGGCATGCCGTCGATCTGGATATGTTCACGCAGTATGTCGCGGGTGGTGCCCGCGACATCGGTGACAATCGCGGCGTCGCGGCCGGCCAGGGCGTTTAGCAGGCTGGACTTGCCGGCGTTGGGTCGTCCGGCGATGACCAGCGTCATGCCGTCGCGCAACAACCGGCCTTGTCGCGCCCGGGCGCGCACCGCCGCCAGTCGCTCGCGAACGGAAGCGAGCCGCGCGGCAACCTGGCCGTCGCCGAGAAAATCGATTTCCTCGTCCGGGAAGTCGATCGCGGCCTCCACGTAGGTTCGTAGTTCGATCAGGCTGTCAACCAGGTCATGGATCCGTCGCGAGAACTCGCCTTCGAGCGAACGGTTGGCGGCGCGCGCCGCCTGTTCGGTATCACTGTCGATCAGGTCCGCAATGGCTTCCGCCTGGGCCAGGTCCAGCTTGTCGTTGAGAAAGGCCCGTTCGGAAAATTCGCCGGGCCGCGCGGCGCGGGCGCCGAGCGCCAGCAGGCGCGCCAGCAGCATGTCCAGCACCACCGGGCCGCCGTGGGCATGCAACTCGACGACCTGTTCGCCGGTAAAGGAATGCGGGGCAGGGAAGTAGAGCAGCAGGCCTTCGTCGATACGACTGCCGTCGGCGTCGCGGAACACCCTGAGTTCGGCAAGGCGGGGAGCCGGCAGGGGGCCGGCCACCTGTTCCGCGATCTCCGGCGCCCGCGGTCCGGACAGGCGGATGATGCCCACCCCGCCACGGCCCGGTGGCGTGGCGACGGCGGCAATGGTGTCGGCCTGCACGGTTTGTCCGTCGCGGGCGCGGTCAGGCGGCGCCTTTCTCCACGCGCCGCGTGATCACGTACTGCTGGGCGATCGACAGGGTGTTGTTGACCACCCAGTACAGCACCAGGCCGGACGGGAAGAAGGCGAAGAACACCGTGAACACCACCGGCAGGATCATCATCACCTTGGCCTGGATCGGATCCAGCGGCGCCGGGTTGAGTTTCTGCTGGATGAGCATGGTGACACCCATCAGCAGCGGCAGGATGAAGTAGGGATCGGGCGAGGAAAGATCCTGCAGCCACAGCATGAACGGCGCCTGGCGCATCTCCACGCTTTCCAGCAGCACCCAGTAGAGGGCGATGAATACCGGAATCTGTACCAGCACCGGAAGGCAGCCGCCGAGCGGGTTAACCTTCTCCTTTTTGTACATCTCCATCATCGCCTGGTTGAGCTTCTGCTTGTCGTCCCCGTAGCGTTCCTTGAGCGCCTGCAGGCGCGGCGCCAGCTTGCGCATGTTGGCCATGGAACGGTAACTGGTCTCGGACAGTTTGAAAAACATGCCCTTGATGATCATGGTGAGGAAAATGATCGACCAGCCCCAGTTGCCGACCACGGCGTGGATTTTCTCCAGCAGCCAGAAAATCGGCTGCGCGAGGATAGTCAGCTTGCCGTAGTCGACGGTCAGTTCCAGGCCGGGCGCCACTTTCGCCATCATGTGCTGGAGTTTCGGGCCGGCGAACAGGCGAATGCCGGTGCTCGCCTGCGCGCCCGGCGCAACGTTCAACTGCGCATCCGAGAAACCGATGATGTAGCGCTGCTTGCCCAGCGCCCGCGTGTAGTAGTGCGCGGTGACGTCGGGATCGGGGATCACGGCGGCGAGGAAATAGTGCTGTAACATGGCCGCCCAGCCGCCGGTTATGTCTCGGCTGAGGTTGGCTTCCTCCATGTCGTCGAACTTGATCTTCTCGTACTTTTCTTCCGGGCTGTAGATCACGCCGCCGGTGTAGGTATAGAGCAGGCGCGAGGTGTTCTGCAAGGGGGTGCGCTGCAACTGGTAATAGGGGCGTGCAACCCAGGGCTTGTCGCTGCCGTTGTCCACCTGGAAACCGACTTCGACGACATAGCTGCCACGCCGGAAACGGTAGGTGCGGGTGACCTTCACGCCGTCGGCACTGGTCCAGTGCAGCGGAACGTCGAGGGTATCGGCGCCGTCGGCAAGCCGGTAGCGGGTCTGCTCGGCCTGGAACAGGGCGTGGTGGTTCGGTTCATCGCCGGTCTTGCCGGTGCGCAGGCCGCTCTGGGCGATGAACAACTGGGCGTCGCCGCGTTCCAGCAGGCGGAATGGCGGGCTGTCCGGGTCGCGGGTTTCCGGGTATTGCAGCAGGTCGATCTCCACCAGGGTACCACCGCGGGTATCGATTACCGCCCGGTAGGTATCGGTCAGCACCTCGATGAGCTGGCCGGCGGGCAGGGCATCGTCGCTTTCTTCCGGCGTGCCGGCGGCGCTGGCTGCCTGGATCTCGCTGCTGGGGAGATCGCTGGCCGGGGCTGTGGCGGCTTCGCTTGCCGGGTTGTCGCCCGCTGCGCCTTCCACGACGGTCTGTTGCGGCGCCGGGCCGTAGTCCTCCATCCATGACTGCCACATGAGCAGGATGAGAAATGACAGGGCGATCGCCAGAAGAACGCGTGGATTATCCATGGGTATGTGTCGTTTTATGTTTGGTTGAATGTCTGCACGGGACGTCCGGCACCGAGTCGATGCCTCCCTCGTGCCATGGGTGACAGGATGTGATACGCCGCAACGCCAGCCAGCCGCCGCGCAGCACGCCGAAGCGTTCGATCGCGGTCATCGAATAACTGGAACAACTGGGCACGAACCGGCAATGGTTTCCCAGCCAGGGACTGACGAGCAGGCGGTACGCCTTAATGAGGATCAGGAGCAGTTTGCGCATGCGAAGCGATTTTACGCCACAGGACGTCAAGAGAGCGGAAAATTTTCGGGTTGCTGCGCGCACTGATGCCGGGACGGACCAGTACGACCAGATCGAAGTCGCCCAGCCGCTCCCGGTTGAGCCGGAAGCTTTCGCGGATCAGTCGCTTGACACGGTTACGCTTGACGGCGTTACCGGCATTTTTTATCGACACGACGGTGCCGAGCCGTGGATGACCCAGACCATTGTGTTTCGCAAGCACGGTGATGGTTCGATCACTGACCTTGAGGTCGCACTGCCGAAATACCCGTTGGAACCCGGCGGCTGTCAGCAGACGGTACGCGGGAGGGTAGGTGGCGCGTGCGCCCGTCAAGGAAACCGGTCAGACAGAAAGACGCGCGCGACCTTTTGCCCGGCGAGCCTTAATGACAAGACGACCGTTCTTGGTGCGCATACGGGCACGGAAACCGTGTGTACGCTTGCGCTTCAAGTTGCTAGGCTGGAATGTTCTCTTCATGGCGCAAACCGTTCCCAGAAAAGGTTAAAGGCCCGTCAACGGCGGGCCAAATCAGGCCGCGCAGATTACTGGCTTTACCCTCCCCCTGTCAACCGTTAACGGGTATATTTTATCTTCGGCCGGGTTGTGGATAACCCGGCGGCGTGGCGGTAGACTGGGCGGCCCGGCGGATGCCGGCCGTCAACGCGAACAGGAATTTCCCTTGCAAGGCTCTCTCTGGCAACAATGTCTGTCGCAACTCGAAACCGAGTTGTCGGAACAACAGTTCAATACCTGGATCCGTCCGCTGCACGCAGTCGAGAAGGACGACAGCCTTACCCTTCTCGCGCCCAACCGCTTCGTGCTGGACTGGGTGAACGAACATTTCATGAAGAATATCCGCGACGCCGTGGGCGCGCGCGCGGCTTCCGAACCGATCGAGGTTCAGCTCGAGGTGGGTTCGGTCAAGCCCGTCACCTCGAAACCCAAGCCCTCGAAACCGGGGCGCCAGGACCGCCGCCGGGACAAGCGCGGTCTGCCCGGCAACAACCTCGACAGTGCGTTCAACTTCGACACCTTCGTGGAAGGCAAGTCGAACCAGCTTGCGCGCGCCGCCTCCATTCAGGTGGCCGAAAATCCCGGTTCGGCCTACAACCCGCTGTTTATCTACGGGGGCGTGGGGCTGGGCAAGACCCACCTCATGCAGGCGGTCGGCAACATGATCGTGCAACGCCGGCCCGGCGCCCAGGTGGTCTATCTGCACTCCGAGCGTTTCGTTGCCGACATGGTGAAGGCCTTGCAGCACAACGCCATCAACGAATTCAAGCGCTACTACCGCTCCGTGGACGCGCTGCTCATCGACGATATCCAGTTCTTTGCCGGCAAGGAGCGCTCACAGGAAGAATTCTTCCACACTTTCAATGCGTTGCTGGAAGGGCGCAGCCAGATCATCATGACCTGCGACCGCTACCCCAAGGAGATCAAGGGGCTGGAGGAACGCCTCAAGTCGCGCTTCGGCTGGGGCCTGACGGTGGCCATCGAGCCGCCGGAGCTGGAAACCCGGGTGGCAATCCTGGTCAACAAGGCGGCCCAGGAGAACATCGAACTGCCCAGTGAAGTGGCGTTTTTCGTCGCCAAGCGCATTCACTCGAATGTGCGCGAACTCGAAGGCGCCCTGAAACGCATCATCGCCAGCCACCGCTTCAGCGGCCGCAGTATCGACCTCAAGTCCACCAAGGAAGCCCTTCGCGACCTTCTGGCCTTGCAGGACAAGCTGGTTTCCATCGAAAATATCCAGAAGACCGTCGCCGAATACTACAAGATCCGCGTCGCCGACCTGCTGTCGGCGCGCCGGACACGTTCCATCACCCGGCCCCGGCAGATCGCCATGGCGCTGGCCAAGGAACTGACCAGCCACAGCCTGCCCGAAATCGGCGAAGCCTTCGGGGGGCGCGACCATACCACGGTGCTGCACGCCTGCCGGAAAGTGGTGGAACTGAAGGAAGCTGACATGCGCATCTCGGAGGACTATAACAACCTGTGGAGAATACTCACCACATAATGTGGATAACCGGTGCACAGTTTTCAGGGGCAAAAGTTTTCCTATATTATCCACAGGCGCCCCACAGCCCCTTGTTGCCTTGCGAACATCGGATAGTGTGCGCAAGAAATTGATTAATATATATTTTTTAAAGTTATCTACAGTCCCGGCTGTCCTTAATAACAGCAACTTGTGTATTAAAAGGATATTTAATTAAATGAAATTCACGATAGACCGAGAGTCTTTCCTGAAACCCCTCCAGCAGGTGATCGGCGTGGTCGAACGCCGTCAGACCCTGCCGGTGCTGGGCAATCTCCTGATTCATGCAAGTTCCGGCCAGTTGAGACTGACCGCCACCGACCTGGAAGTGGAAATACAGGCCGGTGCAGCCGCGGATATCCAGGAGGACGGAGAAATCACCCTGCCGGCGCGCAAGCTGCTGGATATCTGCAAGGCGCTTCCTGATAACGCCAGCATTCAGGTCACCATCAAGGACCAGAAGGCGCAGATCCGGTCGGGGAAAAGCCGCTTTACACTTTCCACCCTGCCGGCGGCGGATTTCCCGCTGGTCGACAAGATCAGCGGCGATTCCCGCTTTACGCTTTCCCAGGGACAGCTCAAGGAAGTCATTGACCGCACTCAGTTCTCGATGGCGCAGCAGGACGTGCGCTATTACCTCAACGGCCTGATGCTGGAAATGGGCAACGGTTTCCTGAGGGCGGTGGCGACCGACGGCCACCGGCTGGCGCTGTGTGACATGCCGGTCCAGATCCAGACCGACAACCCCCGTCAGGTGATTGTGCCGCGCAAGGGCATCCAGGAACTGCAGCGCCTGCTGGAAGACAGTGATACGGATGTGAACGTGGAACTGGGCGCCAATCATATCCGGCTCGTTGCCGGCGATGTATGTTTCACGTCCAAGCTGGTGGACGGGCGGTTTCCGGACTATGACCGCGTTGTGCCCCAGGGCAGCGACAAGCTGGTAATCGCCGATCGAGAGCTGTTCCGCCAGGCGCTGTCACGGACATCCATTCTCTCGAATGAGAAATACCGCGGGATCCGCCTCAATCTTGAAAATAATAATATTAAAATTCAAGCACATAACCCTGATCAGGAAGAAGCGGACGAGGAGTTCGAGGTGGACTATTCCGGCGGTGAACTGGAAATCGGATTTAACGTCACCTACCTGCTGGATGTGCTGGCGGCGGTTCGCAGCGACAATGTCGAGATCCTGCTGAGCGACTCCAACAGCAGCTGCCTGATCAAGCAGCCGGGCACCGACCAGTACCGCTACGTCGTCATGCCCATGCGGCTGTAATCCGATGCCAACGTCCCCGGCGATCCGCCGGGGGACTGTTACATGTCGCTGAAGTCGCTCGCCATCGCCGGATTCCGAAACCTGCGGGACACGGACCTGGTGTTTTCCTCCCGGCTCAATCTGTTTACCGGTGAAAATGCGGCGGGCAAGACCAGCCTGCTCGAAGCCATTTACATTCTTGGCCGCGCCAGTTCCTTCCGTTCCTCTTCGCTGGATCGAGCCATCTGTCACCAACAGGAAGGGTTCACACTGGTGGCGCAACTCGAATCCGGGGAGCGAACCCTCCCGGTCGGTATACGCCGAACACCCGGACAGCTGCTGGCCCGTATTGACGGGCGGCCGGTGCGGCGCCTGTCCGAACTCGCTGCCCTGTTCCCGTTGCAGTGGGTTGGCGGAAACATTCACGAACTGCTGGAAGGCGGACCGCCGCTGCGCCGACAGTTCATGGACTGGGGATTGTTTCACGTGAAACAGGACTATATTCCAGCCTGGAAACAGTTCCAGAAATTGTTGAAACAGCGCAATGCCGCTCTTCGGGCTGCGCGCCCCCCGCGGGAGATCAGCGTCTGGGATCGGGATCTGGCAGCCAGCGCTGAACTGCTCGATCGTCACCGGTCAAGTTACCTGGCTGAGGTCGGGAAGGATCTGACGACGATCATGGAGGAATTTCTGGAGAACAGCGCCGACCTGGACATCCAGTACCGCCGCGGATGGTCGGCCGACCGAGACTACAGGACGATTCTCGAGGAAAGCCTGGCATCTGACCGGGAGCAGGGGTTTACCCGGCGGGGACCGCAACGGGCCGACTTTTCGCTGCGCTACCAGTCCCGGCCGGTAACCGAAGCGTTGTCCAGGGGACAGCAGAAACTGCTCGTTATCGGGCTGAAACTTGCTCAGGCGTTACTGCTCAGGCGGGAGACGGGGCGCCGGAGCCTGTTTTTGCTGGACGATATAGGCGCGGAGCTCGATCTACCCAACCAGACACGCGTGATGCGCAAACTTGGGGAGCTGGATGCCCAGGTATTCGCAACGGCAATCGATTTTCCAGCCGGCCTGGTGCTGGATGGGGAGGCTTCGACCTTGTTTCACGTGAAACACGGTGAAGTCACAGAAGTGGTATAATAGCGGCACATTTTCCGGACGACACACCATGGCCGATACTCCCAGTTACGATTCCTCCAATATCAAGGTCTTGAAAGGCCTGGACGCGGTGCGCAAGCGCCCCGGCATGTACATTGGCGACACCGATGACGGCACGGGCCTGCACCACATGGTCTTCGAGGTGGTGGACAATTCCATCGACGAAGCCCTGGCCAAGTATTGCTCGGAAATCTCGGTAACGCTCCACAGCGACAATTCCGTCACCATCAGTGACGACGGTCGTGGCATTCCCGTGGATATTCACCCGGAAGAGGGGAAATCGGCGGCGGAAGTCATCCTGACCGTACTGCACGCTGGCGGCAAGTTTGACGATAACTCCTACAAGGTTTCCGGCGGCCTGCACGGGGTCGGCGTGTCGGTGGTCAACGCCCTGTCCGAATCTCTGAAACTGACGGTAAAGCGCGACGGGCACATCCACTACCAGGAGTACGTCATGGGGGAACCCCAGGCGCCCCTGAAGATAATCGGTGAAACCGACCAGACCGGTACCGAGATCCGCTTCAAGCCCAGCCGCGAGATCTTCACCGATACCGAGTTCCATTACGATATTCTCGCCAAGCGCTTGAGAGAACTGTCATTTTTAAACTCCGGTGTGCGCATCAAGCTGACCGACGAGCGAACCGACAAGCAGGATGTCTTTGAGTACCAGGGTGGGATCAAGGCCTTCGTCGAACACCTGAACCGCAAGAAGACCCCGCTGCACCAGAACGTGTTCTACTTCAGTGGCGAACGCGACGGTGTCGGGGTCGAGGTGGCCATGCAGTGGAACGATTCCTATCAGGAAAACATTTTCTGCTTCACCAACAATATTCCGCAGCTCGATGGTGGTACCCACCTGGCGGGTTTTCGCGCCGCGCTGACCCGCACCCTGAACCAGTACATGGAGAAACAGGTCACCAGGAAGAACAAGGTGAACACCACCGGTGACGATGCGCGCGAAGGCCTGACAGCGGTGCTGTCGGTCAAGGTGCCGGACCCGAAGTTTTCCTCCCAGACCAAGGATAAGCTGGTGTCGTCGGAGGTAAAAGGTATCGTCGAATCCACGGTATCCGAGAAGCTAGAGAGCTATCTCCTTGAAAATCCAGCAGATTCCAAGGCTATCACGGCCAAGATCATGGAAGCGGCGATGGCTCGCGAAGCCGCGCGCAAGGCCCGTGAAATGACGCGGCGCAAGGGCGCGCTGGATATTGCCGGCCTGCCCGGCAAGCTGGCAGACTGCCAGGAGCGCGATCCCGCGCAAAGCGAGCTGTACCTGGTGGAGGGCGACTCCGCCGGCGGTTCCGCCAAGCAGGGCAGGGACCGCCGCACCCAGGCCATCCTGCCGCTCAAGGGCAAGATCCTAAACGTGGAGAAGGCGCGTTTCGACAAGATGCTGTCGTCCGCCGAGGTCGGCACGCTGATCACGGCGCTCGGTTGCGGCATCGGCCGGGACGAGTTCAACATCGACAAGCTGCGCTATCACCGCATCATCATCATGACCGACGCGGATGTCGACGGCTCGCACATCCGCACCCTGCTGTTGACCTTCTTCTACCGGCAGATGCCCGAGCTGATCGAGAACGGCTATATCTATATTGCCCAGCCACCGCTCTACAAGACCAAAAAGGGCAAGCAGGAACAGTATGTCAAGGACGATCTGGCGCTCCAGGAATACCTACTGCAGGCAGCCCTGGACAAGGCCAGCCTGTTTGTCAGCAAGGACGCCCCGGCCCTGACCGGGCCCGGCCTGGAGACACTCGCCAAGCAGTTCCTGTCGGTGTCGGCGTCCATCGAACGCCTGTCGCGGCGTTATAGCCCGGTGGTGCTGGAACGCATGCTCTACATGCCGGCGCTGACCGAGGTCGACCTGCACAACGTGGAGAAGATCGAGGCCTGGTGCCAGGAACTGGAAGGGCGCATCAACAGCCAGCAGAAGGCCGGCGAACGTTTCGAGATTGGCGTCAGCCGCGGCGAGGACGGCAAGGACTTTACCATTGCAGTGAAACGGCTAACCCACGGCATTACCGCCAGTGAGCAGAAGATTCCCAGCGAATTCTTCGCCAGCGCCGAGTACGAGCGCATCGTGGCGTTGGGCGAGCAGCTCAACGAACTGCTCGGCGAAGGCGCCTACGTGCAGCGCGGCGATAAACAGCAGCCGGTGGACAGCTTCAAGCAGGCCATCGACTGGCTGATGGACGAGGCCCGCCGCGGCCAGCACATCCAGCGGTACAAGGGTCTGGGCGAGATGAACCCGGAGCAGTTGTGGGAGACCACCATGAACCCGGAGACGCGCCGCATGTTGCAGGTCAACATCGAGGACGCGGTGGCCGCCGACGAGATTTTCACCACCCTGATGGGCGACCAGGTGGAACCGCGCCGCGAGTTTATCGAGAAGAACGCGCTGACCGCGTCCAACCTGGACGTATAGAACCCGTTACGCCCGGGTGTCGTCGGTGTCGGCCTGCACCGGACCGTGTTCGTGCGTCTCCAGCGTGGTGATGCGCGCCATTTCCGTTTCGATCCAGTTTTCCACTTCCAGCAGGATCTGTTGCGCGCTCTTGCCTTGCGGCGACATGGGCGGGCCGATGCTGACGCGGATGACGCCGGGTTTCTTGATGAACTGGCGGCGCGGCCAGTATTCACCGGCGTTGTGGGCCACCGGGTACACGGGGTAGCCGGTTTGTTCCGCGAGAATGGCGCCGCCTATCCGGTAGCGGCCGCGCTTGCCCGGCGCAATGCGGGTGCCTTCCGGGAAGATGATTACCCAACGGCCGCTTTCCAGGCGCTGCCGGCCCTGTTCCACCAGTTGCTCGACGGCTTTGCGGCCGGCGCCGCGGTTGAGCGCGATGGGTTCCATCATGTAGGCGCCCCAGCCGAAGAAGGGCAGCCACAGAAGTTCCCGCTTGATCACCCAGGTTTGCGGCGTGAACCAGAAATTGAGGGTAAGCGTCTCCCAGGTCGACTGGTGCTTGGCGAACACGATGCCTGCGTCGTGGACGATGTTTTCCTGCCCCTCGACCTCGTAGTACAGCCTGCAGGTCACGCCCAGCCACCAGATGGTGAGGCGCGACCAGGCATGGGTGAGGGCGAAGCGCTTTTCGAACGGGAACGGGAAACTGAGCAGCAGCAGCGGCGCGAACGTCACGGTTATGCCGGCGAAGAACAGCCAGAAGGCAAACGAACGCAGGTACAGGACCGGCCTGGATGGAATGGCGTCGGACATCGGGCAGACAGTCTCCGGGCTACTTCATGTCGCGGAATTCGGATACGCGGATACGGCCATCGACCATGCGTGATTCGCGTTTCATGAGCGCGTCCATCTTCTTCCAGAACGCCTCCCTGAGATCGAAGTCCGCGGCGATCGCGGTGCCAATCAGCAGGATGAACAGGTCGGCGACTTCCTCGGCCAGGCTTTCCTTCGACTTGCCCTTGGTCACGCAGGACGATATCTCGCCCAGTTCCTCGGCCATCAGCGCAATGCGGTAGGTCAGTTCCTCTCCACCGGTATTGCGGAAGTCGTGCTTGTCGTGGAACGCCTGCACGGCGTCGAGCATGGCCTGGTAGGAATCGCTGTGTGACATGAGCCTGGTCCTCTAGTGTTGCAGCCGTGACATGTCGGCCACGCGCAGGAACAGCGTCGCCAGTTGTTTCAGCAACGCCAGCCGGTTGGCGCGAACCTTCTCGTCCCCGGCCATTACCATGACCTGGTCGAAGAACGCATCGACACTGTCGCGCAGGCCGGCCAGTTTCCGCAGGGCGGGCGTGTAATCGCCCCTTTCCATCAGTTCCAGTACGTCGGCCCGCAGCGCCGCCAGTTGCGCGGCGAGCCGCCTTTCGGCGTCGTCGCTCAGCAGCGTTTCGTCGACCTGATCCGGGATCGCCTGTTCCGCCTTGCGCAGGATATTGGCGATGCGCTTGTTGGCCGCGGCGAGCGCCGCGGCTTCCGGGAGGTCGCGGAACGCCTGGCAGGCGCGTATGCGCCGGTCGACGTCGAGCAGCCGCGTGGGCCGGGTGGCGAGTACCGCGTCCACCACGTCGCCGGGGATGCCCTGTTCCTGGTAATAGCCGCGCAGCCGGTCCATCACATAGTCGAACACGTCGTCGACGGCCCGCGCGGCGTGCAGTCCATCCTCGAACCCGCCGGCCGCTTCGCGCAGCAATGCGTCCAGGTCCACGTCCAGGCCGCCCTCGATGCACAGCCTGACCACGCCCAGCGCGGCGCGGCGCAGCGCGAACGGATCCTTGTCGCCGCTCGGCGGCTGGCCGATGGCGAAGATACCCACCAGGCTGTCGAGCCGGTCGGCCAGCGCCAGCGCACGGCCGGTCGCGGTGTTTGGCAGGTCGTCACCGGCGAAGCGCGGCTGGTAGTGTTCCTGGATCGCCAGCGCCACCGCTTCGGGCTCGCCGTCGTGGGCCGCGTAGTAGCGCCCCATGATGCCTTGCAGGTCCGGGAACTCGTACACCATCTGGGTGAGCAGGTCGCACTTGCTCAGGCGCGCGGCGCGTTCCGCGTGGGCCGGTTCGCCGCCGATCAGGGTGGCGATGGCGGCCGCCAGCCGTGCCAGCCGTTCCTGCTTGTCGAACAGGGTGCCCAGCTTCTCCTGGAACACCATGTTGCGCAGGCCGTCGGCGCGCGCGGACAGCGGTTGTTTGCGGTCCTGGTCCCAGAAGAACGCCGCGTCCGCCAGGCGCGGGCGGATGACGCGTTCGTTGCCGGCACGGATTTGCGCGGGGTCGCGGCTCTCGATGTTGGCGACGGTGATGAAACTCGGCAGCAGTTTTCCGTCGCCGTCCACCACCGGGAAATATTTCTGGTGGTCCTGCATGCTGGAGATCAGGGCTTCGGACGGAACTTCCAGGAAGTTTTCGTCGAAGCGTCCGCCGATGGCCACCGGCCATTCGACCAGCGAACAGACCTCGTCCAGCAGGTCCTCGTCCACCAGCGCCGCGCCGCCGAGTTCGCGGCCGCAGGACACCACCTGTTCGCGCACCGCTTCGCGGCGGGCGCGGTAGTCGACCATCACGTAACCGGTTTCGCGCAGGGCACGGATATAGTCATCGGCGCTGTCGAGCGGGATGGCCTCGGGGTGATGGAAGCGGTGGCCGCGGGTTTCACGGCCGGCCGGGATACCCAGCACCGGCGCCTCGATGGCCTCCGCGCCGAACAGCAGCACCACCCAGTGCACCGGTCGCACGAACTCGACGTCACCGCTGCCCCAGCGCATGCGCTTGGGCACCGGCAGCCCGGCCAACGCGGTTTCCACCATCGCCGGCACCAGTTCGGTGGTTGCGCGGCCCTTTTCGACGGCGCGGAACGACAGCCAGCTGCCCTTGGGGGTTTCGAGCTGGTCGAGCTGTTCCACATCCACGCCGCAGCTTCGGGCAAAGCCGAGCGCGGCCTTGGTGGGACAGCCTTCCTCGTCGAAGGCGGCGGCCAGCGCCGGTCCGCGGCGCACGATCTCGCGGTCCGCCTGGGCCACCGGCAGCGCCCGCACCAGCAGCGCCAGGCGGCGCGGCGCGGCAAGCGGCTGAATGCCCTCGAAGGCCAGGCCGGCATCGTCCAGCGCCTTCGCCATGCCGTCGGCAAAGGCGTCGGACAGGCGCCGCAGGGCTTTGGGCGGCAGTTCCTCGGTACCGATCTCGACCAGCAGGTTGCGGGTATCGCTCATGACGCGGCCTCCCTTTTCAGCAGCGGGAAGCCGAGCGATTCGCGGCGCTCGTAATAGGCCTGTGCCACGGCTCTCGCCAGCGAGCGCACGCGCAGGATGAAGCGCTGCCGTTCGGTGACCGAAATGGCGCTGCGCGCATCGAGCAGGTTGAAGGTGTGCGATGCCTTGAGCATCAGTTCGTAGGCGGGCAGCGGCAGCCCGGCCTCGATCAGCGCCTGGCTGTCGCGTTCACACACGTCGAACCAGTGAAACAGTTCCTCGACGTTGGCGTGCTCGAAATTGTAGGCCGACATCTCCACCTCGTTCTGGTGGAACACGTCGCCATACAGCACCTTGCCCTGCGGGCTTTCGGTCCACACCAGGTCGAAGACACTCTCGACGCCCTGCAGGTACATGGCGATGCGTTCCAGCCCGTAGGTGATTTCGCCGCTCACCGGCCGGCAATCGAGGCCGCCGACCTGCTGGAAATAGGTGAACTGGGTGACTTCCATGCCGTTCAGCCAGATCTCCCAGCCCAGTCCCCAGGCCCCCAGGGTCGGCGACTCCCAGTTGTCCTCGACGAAGCGGATGTCGTGCACCAGCGGGTCCAGGCCCAGTTCGCGCAGCGAGTCCAGGTACAGTTCCTGGATGTTGTCCGGACTGGGCTTGAGCAGAACCTGGAATTGATAATAATGTTGCAGCCGGTTCGGGTTCTCGCCGTAGCGGCCGTCGGTGGGCCGCCGCGAAGGCTGCACGTACGCGGTGCGCCAGGGCTCCGGACCGATGGCGCGCAGGAAGGTCGCCGGGTGGAAGGTGCCCGCCCCGACCTCCATGTCGTAAGGTTGCAGCAGGACACAGCCCTGCCGCGACCAGAAGGCCTGCAAAGCCAGGATCAGCCCCTGGAAGGTTTTGGGTGTGGTGTTGGAAGTCAAGATCGCTGGTCAGCCATGGTTCAAAAGCGCGCAGTATAGCCTGCGCGGCCGTCCGTATGTAGGGCGGCCGCCAATTTCCACGCCTCCCCGCCCACGCCCCGCTTCAAGCCGGGAAACCTCCCGGCCGCTAATCTGTCTGACGGACATGCATGAGAGGTGAAAGGATGGCAACCCTGGTCCTGCAACCGACGGATCTGGCCCAATGGCATGCGCTGGTATCGGAAGCGCAGGCGGCCAGTGAACACAAGCTGGAAGAAGCGCTGGAATCCTACCTGGTGTTCCTGCTCATGCGCTTCGCCGACCGTCCCGAGCTGGCGCGCAAGATCATGGCGCTGGAATTCCTCAACGCGCAGCAGGCCGACCCCATGCAGGCAGGAAATTTGCAGGAAGTTGGCGACCAATGCCTGCTTTTTTCCGGCTTGTTCCCGCAAATTGCAGAAAAGCGCATGGTCCGCGTGAGCTATTTCGTGAACATCGGCCGCAGCGCCTACGACCAGCTCTCGTCGCTGGTGGATCGCCACAGCGACCGCCTGTTCAGCAGCCTGGCGGGCGGTTTCGTGGCCGTGATGGACGTGTTGCACGCCATGCGCGGCCTGTCCGGCGCGCCGGTCCTGCAGCCGCTGGCGGCGGCGGAACTGTGGGCCGATACCGGCAGCCGCAGCGCCTGGCAGGCGCTCACCGACAGTGGCAAGCTGCCGGCCGCCCGCCGCGACCAGCGCAAGCGTCACTGAGCCAGCGTCAAATCCCCCTGAAATCACCGCTCTATGTCGGTCCGGGCATGGGGTACAATCCGTGCGGATTTTTTCACTCTTGTCAGGATCGATATGTCCGAAGTGCGCAAAGCCGTCGCCTTGATTTCCGGCGGCCTGGATTCCTTGCTGGCGGCGCGGGTGATGCAGGAACAGGGCATCCACGTCGAGGGCATCAATTTCTTCACCGGATTCTGCGTGGAGGGGCATACCCACGCCATCCGCAAGAAGGACCGTGCGCGGCCCAAGCGCAACAACGCGCTGTGGGTGGCCGAGCAACTGGGGATCAAGCTGCACATCATCGATATCATCGAGGAATACAAGGATGTGGTGATCAACCCCAAACACGGCTACGGCGCCAACCTGAACCCCTGCCTCGATTGCAAGGTGTTTATGGTGCACAAGGCGAAGGAATGGATCGAGGCCAACGGTTTCGACTTCATCGTCACCGGCGAGGTCATCGGCCAGCGGCCGAAATCACAGCGCAAGGACACCATGCCGATCATTGCCGCCGAGTCCGGCGCCGAGGATCTGTTGCTGCGCCCGCTGTGCGCGAAGAACCTGCCCCCTACCCTGCCGGAACGCGAGGGCTGGGTGGACCGGGAAAAACTCTATGACTTCGAGGGCCGCACCCGCAAACCGCAGATGGCGCTGGCCCGGCAGTTCGGCCTGGAGGACTACGCCCAGCCCGCCGGCGGTTGTTGTTTCCTCACCGACGCCAACTATTCGAAGAAGCTTGCCGACCTGTGGCAGGCGCGCGGCGAACGCCGCTACGAGATCGACGACATCATGCTGCTGAAGGTCGGCCGTCATATCCGCCCGCGTCCGCATTTCAAGTTGATCGTCGGTCGCGAGGATGGCGAGAACAAGTTCCTGGAAGGCTACCGCAAACAGTTTACGCACCTGTTCACCACCAGTCATAATGGTCCGCTGGTGCTGCTCGACGGCGAGGCCGGCGAGGACGATCTGGAACTGGCCGCGCGCGTTACCGCGCGTTACAGTCAGGGCCGCAACGCGGAACAGGTCGATGTCGAAGTGCACCCGCTCGACGGCGAAGTGCGTACCTTCAGCGTCAGGCCGCTGGGCGGCAGCGAGATTCCGGCGGACTGGCACCTGTGAGCGAACACCGTCTCGACGCGCGGCGCCTGCTGTGCCCGTTGCCGGTAATCCGCTGCCAGGACGCGGTGGCGAAACTGCGGCCGGGCGATACGCTGGTCATCGTGTGCACGGACCCGGGCGCGAAGCACGACATCCCGGCCTGGTGCCGGGTCAACGGGCACGACGTGCTTTCCATCGAAGAACAACAGGATGAAATCATCGTCACCGTGCAGGTGGGTGATGCGGACTGAAACATGAGCGCCACGCCGGAAGAATCCATACACAATCCCCGTTACCGCGAAGTCCGCAAGGTCACCCTGATCGGCTCGGTGGTCGACCTGCTGCTCGGCGTGGCCAAGATCCTGGTCGGCTGGGTGGCGCACTCCGAGGCGCTGGTCGCCGACGGCATCCACTCGCTGTCGGATCTGGCCACCGACTTCGTGGTGTTGTATGCCGCCAAGCATTCGCACCGCGAGGCGGACGAGGATCACCCCTATGGACACGGTCGCATCGAGACGCTGGCCACCGTCGGACTGGGCGTGGCGCTGGTGCTGGTCGCCATCGGTATCGCCTGGGACGCGCTGGCGCGCATCGACGAACCCGACCTGCTGTTCGCGCCGGGCGCGCTGGCGCTGTTCATTGCCTTCGTGTCCATCGTTTCCAAGGAAGTCATCTACCAGTACACCATGCGCGTGGCGCGGCGCCTGCGCTCCAACATGCTGATGGCCAACGCCTGGCACAGCCGCAGCGACGCCATCTCTTCCATCGTGGTGTTCATCGGCGTGGGCGGCGCGATGATGGGCTATCACTACCTCGACGCCGTGGCCGCGGTGGCGGTGGCGGTGATGATTGCCAAGATCGGCCTCGACCTGGTGCTGTCCAGCACCCGCGAACTGATCGACACCGCGCTGGAACCGGAACTGGTCGAGTCGATTCGCGACGCCATCACCAGCGTGCACGGCGTGCGCGCCCTGCACATGTTGCGCACCCGCCGTAGCGGCGGTCAGGCGCTGATCGACCTGCATCTGCAGGTGGATCCGCGCATCAGTGTGTCGGAGGGCCACCAGATCGGCGACACCGTGCGCCGCAAGTTGCTCGAGCGGTTCGAGGAAGTCACCGACGTCACCGTGCATATCGACCCGGAAGACGACGAAAAGGAATCGCCCTGTGATCACCTGCCGCTGCGCGACGAGGTGACGGCGCGCCTGCGCGAACAATGGCGCAAGCTGGTGGACATCGACAGTGGCGACATCACCCTGCATTATCTGCGCGGCAAGTTGCAGGTCGACGTGACATTGCCGCTGGCCGTGCTGGAGCAGTATGATGAGCCCGCGCACCTGGTCCAGGACATTGAACAGGCCGCGAAATCGGTCCCCGAGGTCGAAAGCGTGCAGGTTTGCTTTCGACCCTGATTTGCACTAGTTTGGAGCGCGTTGAGCGCTCGACGCACACTTCTGGTGCGCCAACATGGGGGAAAAGCGCGGGGCGATGGCGTAACTGCCCGACTTGCCACGATTTTCCGCCATGGCATAATTCCTGCTCCTTTCAGGAACACTTTTTTGGATTGCCCGTAGCCTGGATTCGCGATTCAGGGCGGAAGCCGTTTTTTTGAGACACATCCTATTTCGGAGGAAGCTAGATGTCCGTAGCGAAGGTAAACAAACTGATGAAGGACAACGGGGTCAAATTCGTTGACCTGCGTTTCACTGACACCCTTGGCAAGGAACAGCACGTCACGGTTCCGTCCAGCGAAGTCAACGCCGGATTCTTCAAGGAAGGCAAGATGTTCGACGGCTCCAGTATCGCCGGCTGGAAGGGCATCAACGAATCCGACATGGTGCTGATGCCCGACAGCACCACGGCCGTGCTCGACCCGTTCGCCGACGAGCCGACCATGAACCTGCGCTGCGACATCCTCGAACCCGCCACCATGAAGGGCTACGAGCGCGACCCGCGTTCCCTGGCCAAGCGCGCCGAGGCGTACCTGAAGTCCACCGGCATTGCCGACACCGCGTACTTCGGTCCGGAGAACGAGTTCTTCGTGCTCGATGACGTGCGCTGGGGCGCCGACATGAGCGGCGCCTTCTACAAGGTCGATTCCGAGGAAGCGTCCTGGAACGCCGAGCGCGTCTACGAAGACGGCAACATCGGTCACCGTCCCGGCGTAAAGGGCGGTTATTTCCCGGTGCCGCCGGTTGATTCCCTGCACGACATGCGTTCCGCCATGTGCCTGGCGCTGGACGAAATGGGCTGCCCGACCGAGGTGCATCACCACGAGGTGGCGACCGCCGGCCAGTGCGAGATCGGTACCCTGTTCAACACCCTGGTGCGCAAGTCCGACGAGGTTCAGATCCTGAAATACGTGGTGCAGAACGTGGCGCACAGTTACGGCAAGACCGCCACCTTCATGCCCAAGCCTCTGGTGGGTGACAACGGTAACGGCATGCACGTGCACCAGTCGCTGGCCAAGAAGGGCAAGAACCTGTTCAGCGGCAAGAAGTACGGCGGCCTGTCCGATATCGCCCTGTACTACATCGGTGGCATCATCAAGCATGCCAAGGCCCTGAACGCCTTCACCAACGCGTCCACCAACTCCTACAAGCGCCTGGTACCGGGCTTCGAGGCGCCGGTGATGCTGGCCTACTCGGCCCGCAACCGTTCCGCGTCCATCCGCATCCCCTATGTCGCCAACCCCAAGGGTCGTCGCATCGAGGTGCGTTTCCCGGATTCCACCGCCAACCCCTACCTGGCATTCTCCGCCATGCTGATGGCGGGCCTGGACGGCATTCAGAACAAGATCCATCCTGGCGACGCCATGGACAAGGATCTGTACGACCTGCCGCCGGAAGAAGAAGCCAAGATCCCGCAGGTCTGCTTCTCCTTCGACCAGGCTCTGGATGCGCTCGACAAGGATCGCAAGTTCCTGACTGCTGGTGGCGTATTCACTGACGACATGATCGACGGCTTCCTGGAACTCAAGATGGAAGAAGTCACGCGTCTGCGCATGAGCACCCATCCGGTCGAGTTCGACATGTATTACAGCCTGTAATACCAGCCGACGAGCGGTACTGGAAACGCCCCCGAAAGGGGGCGTTTTCGGTTGCGCGGCCTGTTTCCGGTGGGTAAGGTAGGCTTAAAACCACAGCGGCACGGGTGAGGGTGATGAAACAAGGGTGTCTTTCGGGAGTGCTGGTTCTGGCGGCCACCCTGCTGGCGCTTCCGGCCACGGCGGCGATCTATCGCAGCGTCGATGCCGAAGGCAACGTCACATACACCAACCAGCCCGATAAGAATGCTGAACCGGTCGAGCTGAAACCCCTGTCGGTCTACGATGCGCCACCGCCGCGCAGGGTCACCAACAGCAGGCAGCCGGATCCACAGACCACCACCTATCGCAGCGTGAAAATCCTGTCGCCGCAGCCCGAGCAGACGGTGCGCAGCAATCCCGGAGACGTCACTGTCCAGGCCGGCACCGAACCGGAACTCGACCAGCGCGCCGGCCACCGCTACCAGTTCTTCCTCGATGGCCAGCCCATGGGCGAGCCCGGTACCCAAAACACCATGACATTCAGGAATGTGGATCGCGGCGAACACCGTGTTTCGGTCGCTGTCGTCGACAGCCGTGGCAAGCCGATCGCGAAAAGCGACGCCGTTCGTTTCTTCCTGCACCGCCAGACCATCTTCAACCCCGCCCGCCGTCCCGCCAACTGACCCGCCTCTCCCCTTCGATGGGGGTCAGGCTCGATTGAAACGCCATCCGCGCGGGCGATTGTTCCACACCCCGTCAATGCACTATAGTGGTGCGTAGAGAGCGCGATTCGGTGCCTCCACGCCGGCTCGCGGCCACTTCACTCCCGTTACCTTACCTGGCCAGTCGCGACCATCGAATGTTATCCATTGTTTTTATTGTCATAAATTTTTTAACCCGCAGATCCGGCCGGACTCGCCCAAAAGCGGCGTATTTTTTGCTTCAACCGGTGCATGCCGATGTCAGATGAGACGCCCGGGGTGCAGCCGGCACGATTGCTGGAGCTCCAGAACACCGCTGTGGTGCTGCTCGACGGCGACCTGCGGCTTCAATACCTGAACCCGGCCGCGGAGAACCTGTTCCAGGTCAGTCGCCGCCAGATCACCGGCCAGGCCTGGTCGGCGGTGGTATCGGTGTCCGCCGGGGTGCGTGCTCACCTTCTCGACGCGCTGGAGCGGCAGTTGTCGTTCACGGAGCGGGAACTGGAACTGAGCACGGCCAGTGGCGAGGCCATGGTGGTGGATTTCACCGTGACGGCGACCAGTCCCGGGGAGCTGCTGCTGGAGATCGTGCGTCGCGACCGCTACATCCGCATCGCGCAGGAAGAACAGCTTCTGACGCAGCAACGCGCCGCGCGCGAATTTCTGCGCGGCATGGCGCACGAGATCAAGAACCCGTTGGGCGGCTTGCGCGGCGCCGCGCAGTTGCTGGAGAGCGAACTGCGTGACGAAGAGCAGAAGGAATATACGCGGGTGATCATGCGCGAGGCGGACCGGCTCCGAAACCTGGTCAACCGCATGCTGGGTCCGAACGACCTGCCGCACAAGCAGATGATGAACATTCACCAGGTCCTGGAACACGTACGCAGCCTGGTGGATGCGGAACGAAACGACGATGTGGAACTGGTCAGGGAGTACGACCCGAGCATCCCGGAGCTGTACGCGGATGCGGAACAGTTGATCCAGGCCGTGCTCAACCTGGTCCGGAACGCCGTGCAGTCGGGCGCCAGCCGCATCGTGCTGCGCAGCCGCACCCAGCGGCAGATCACCATCGGCCAGCAGCGTTACCGGCTCGCCGTGCGCATCGACATTATCGACAACGGCAAGGGAATCGACGACGACATGAAGGAACAGATTTTCTACCCCATGGTCACCGGCCGCGCGGAAGGAACGGGCCTGGGCCTTTCCATCGCGCAGACCATGGTCAATCAGCACAACGGCATCATCGAATTTACCAGTGAACCGGGGAATACCGTGTTCACCATCTTTTTACCTCTGGAGGAAGCATGACAGACAAGGAAAGCGTGTGGGTGATCGACGACGATCAGTCCATTCGCTGGGTACTGGAAAAGGCCTTGCAGAAAGCGGGAATGGAGGTGAGCTCCTTTTCATCGGCGGCCGGCATACTCGATACCCTGCGCCGGGGACAACCCGATGTGCTGATTACCGACGTGCGCATGCCGGGCATGGACGGGTTCGAATTGCTGAACGCCATTCAGTCCGACTTCCCGGATCTGCCGGTGATCATCATCACCGCGCACTCGGACCTCGACAGCGCCGTGACCGCCTACCAAGGCGGAGCTTTCGAATACCTGCCCAAGCCGTTCGATATCGACGACGCCGTGGAACTCACCCGGCGGGCCATCGAGCAGAGCCGCAGCCGCGCCAGTGGGTCCGCGGCGGCCGCGGCACAGGTCGACACCGAAATCATCGGCGAGGCGCCGGCCATGCAGGAGGTGTTTCGCGCCATCGGTCGCCTGTCCCGGTCCAACATCACGGTGTTGATCAACGGCGAATCGGGCACTGGCAAGGAACTCGTGGCACGCGCCCTGCACCGCCACAGCCCGCGCGCCGACAAGCCCTTCGTTGCCCTCAACATGGCGGCCATTCCGCGTGACCTGCTGGAATCGGAACTGTTCGGCCACGAGCGTGGCGCGTTCACCGGCGCGCAAAGCCAGCGCGTCGGGCGCTTCGAGCAGTCCGACCAGGGTACGCTGTTCCTGGACGAGATCGGCGACATGCCGGCCGAGATGCAGACGCGCCTGCTGCGGGTGCTGGCCGACGGCGAGTTCTACCGGGTCGGCGGGCATACGCCGGTGCGCGTCGACGTGCGCATCATCGCCGCCACCCACCAGGATCTGGAACAGCGGGTGCGGGAAGGCAGTTTCCGTGAGGACCTGTTTCACCGCCTCAACGTGATCCGCATCCAGTTGCCGGCGGTGCGTGAGCGACGCGAGGATATCCCCTTACTGATGCGGCACTTCCTGCAGTCCGCCGCGCGCGAACTCAGCGTGGAGGTGAAAGTGCTGTTGCCCGCCACCGAGGCGTTCCTGAAGCAGCTCGACTGGCCCGGCAACGTGCGTCAGATCGAGAACCTGTGCCGCTGGCTGACGGTCATGGCGCCTGGCCAGGAGATTCGCATCGACGACCTTCCGTCCGAGTTGCGCGAGGCGCCGCCCGCCGAGGCGGGGGCGGTGCAGGGCTGGGAGTCGGCGCTGCGGTCCTGGGCCAGCCGCAAGCTGGCGGACGGCGAGGAAGGCCTGCTGGACGAGGCGCTGCCGGCGTTCGAACGGGTGATGATCGAAGCCGCGCTGGCGCGCACCGGCGGTCGCCGCCAGGACGCGGCGCGCCTGCTGGGCTGGGGACGAAACACCCTCACCCGCAAGATCAAGGAACTGGATATGGAGTCGGGCAAGGGCGCCTGAGCCTGCCGTCTACAGCGAGGCTGTCTCCCGGCGCAGGGCTGCGCCCAGGGTCAGCAGGCAGCGACCCGTATCCTGCGTGTCGGGCATTTCCTCGCATTGCAGCAGTTCGCCCAGTTGCAGTGTCCGGCACGGCAGACCGGTCTGGATCTGCAGGGCCTCGCTCAGTTCGCCCGCGTCGCCGGCGAACGGCGCCACGGTTACCGCGCTGACGGGGGCCTGCTGGAAGTGCCGGTCGTAATAGTCCAGCGAACGCTGCACTTCCAGCGCCAGTTGCTCGATCAGTTGGGGTGTCTGTTGCAGTTGCGCGTACCCGATTTCCAGGCTCCGCGCCAGGTAGAGTGTCTTGTCGCGCGTCAGCGTGATCAGGCCGCGGTCGCGTTCGAAATACAGCATGGCCACGCCCTGTTCGTCTTCCGGCAGCAGCGCGGCGATATTGCGCATGGCCAGTTCCGGGATGTCGATGACGTCGAGCGCGATGCCCGCGCCTTCGAGTTGCCGGATGCGTTCCTGCACCAGCGCCGCGCGCGCCACCACTACATACAGGTGGTCCTGCACGCCGCGGGCGCCGCCAGCCGGCGCGTCGAACACGTCGAGCACAGCGTCGTCGACGTGGAAATCGATCAGATCCTTGATGCGCCAGCGTATCGCGGCGCGCAATTCGGCGGGCGGTACTTCGGGCGCTTCCACCAGCAGAAGCTGGTAGTCACCGATGGCCAGTACCGAGCAGCAATCGACACCGTCCAGGTCTCGTGCCACCCGCTGCAGCGCGGCGCCGGTTTCCTCTCCCGGTGACAGCGGCTGGAAGGCGCAGCGTTCAACCCTCGCCTTGTCGCTGTTCACCGAGGCGACCGCGATGCCGTCTTCGCAAGGCGTTACCCCGCCGCGCAGCCCGCTCTTCTTCCTGTTACCGAATAAGAACATCCGGTTCCCCGTTGAGTGTGAGGTGACAGGGTCCGCAAAACGCGCCCGCCTGTCAATTGCTGATGACTTCCTGCCAGCGCACCACCGTCACCGAACCGCCCGCCGCGCCACCCATGAAGGTGACCGCTTCCAGGTCGGTGTTGTTGATGGCGCCCCCCGAGGCGTCTGACCAGGTGCTGCCATTCCAGAGCAGCACACTGCCTTTCTTGCCCACAGCCATGCAGTTGTTGGCCGACGCGCAGGAAATGTCCTTGAGGTCCTCGCCACGACCCAGGCCGGCGGTCGGCCAGCTCGTCCAGCTGCTGCCGTTCCATTGCAGGAGCGTAAAGTTGTCACTCGGCTGGCTGCGTTTGCCCGCCGCCCAGCAGTTGTTTGCGGATGTGCAGGTGACGGTCTCGAGGTCGGGCTTGGTGTTGGCGCCGCCCGGCACCAGCGTCTCCTGCCAGGTAAAGGATGCGCCCGGCCGCTGCGCAAAGGTATAGTTGTTGCCGTTGCGCTTGCCGACGCCCCAGCAGCCGGTGCTGGAGAAGCAGTAGATATCCTTGATCTCCTTCGAGACGTTACTGGTGCCGTCGACCACCCAGGTGCTGCCGTTGAACACCAGCGGCGGCTGGCCGCCCTCGCCGGCCGCGTAGCAGGTGGTGGAGGGGCAACTGACCGTCTTGAGTTCGTCGGCCGTGGTCGTCGGCGCCGACCAGCTGGTGCCGTTCCAGGCGCGGATCACGCCGCCGCCGTCCTTGCCGACCACGTAACAGTAGTTGGGGTTGTTGGGCGCGCAGGCGATGTCTTCATAGTCCTCGTTGCTGTTGAGCACGGTGGCGGTCCAGGTCCCGCCGGCGTAGTGCAGAATGGTGCCATTCTTGCCCACCGCCCAGCACTCGGTGGTGGTGGGGCAGGTGACGGCCTTGAGTTTTTCGTTGGTGGGCGAGGTGGCAAGCCGGGTCCAGGTTGACCCGTCCCACAGGAACAGTTCGCCGTTCTTGCCGATGGCCCAGGCCTCGCCGGCGCTGCCGGCGCGGAGGTCGGCGCTGGCGGTGCGTACCGCGGCGTTGGCGGCGGTGGTCGAGCTGGCGCGTCCTTCCACCACCACCCGGCAGTCGCCGTTGGCGAGTACCTGCGCCGACTGTACCGAAAAACTGCCGTCAGTGGTGGTATCCGCCACCGTTGCGAGATCCGCGCACGCCGTGCCGCTGGCGTAGTGGTACGAGGCGCGCTCGATCGCGGATTCAGCCAGGAACAGGGCTTCGACGCTGTCGTTCTGCAACGCGCTGGCGAGCGACTGACTGCCGGTGATGCGTTGCAGGACGACCAGCAGCAGGGTGATGGTGACCAGTACGAACATGGCGCCCATCAGGGTGACCACGCCGCGCTGGTGGCGTGACGCGGGACTCATGGCGTGTTCCTCAGGGCCACGCGGCCGCGCTGCGGAAAGTTGTGCCCGCCCTCGTTCAGCACCAGCTCGAATTCCACGAAGGCGACATCGGCGCTGCCGGTCGCAGGCGTGACGCCGTCCGCTTGCAAATAACGAAAGTCGAGCGACGCCACCCGGTCGGTCAGGGTCCAGGCGCCGGCGGGCGTGTCGTAGGCAAGGGTGGCCAGGGGCGCGGCCTCGCTGATGGTTACGCGGGTGCCGTCCAGCTTGACGAAGCGCACGCTGCCCGCGGTCATGACGTCGAACTCGTAGTTGCCCGGCAGCAGCGGGTTGCCGCGGACCTCGCGCAGCTCGCGGGCGATGCGTTCGCTGGCGACCCGCAGTTGCGCCAGCGTTTCCACGCGCGCTGTGCTGTCGTTGTAGGCGCGCGCGCCGTTGCTCATCATCGGCGCGGCCATGGCGGCAAGCACACCCAGCACCACCAGGGCCATGACCGTTTCGAGCAGCGTGAATCCTGCCTGGGTTCGGGCGCGCATGATCAATAGTCCACCAGGATGAAGCTGACCCGCGCGCGCGTGGTGGCGTCGCGGCTGACCGTGATCACCACTTCCTTGCAGGTCGCGGAAGCGAAACAGCCGCTGCCGCCCGGCGGTGCGCCGACCTGGACGCTGCGGCTGTAGACGGCGTAATTGCCGGTCAGGGTGTCGTTGATCGTGCCGGTGGCGATGGCGGCGAAACCCTGTCGACGCCGCAGGGCGAGAATCTCCTCGGCGCGTTCCTGCGCGAGCTGGGTGGCGGTCTGGATTTTTTCGTCGTCGAGCAGGCTGGCGGTGGCCTGGGAAAACTGCCCGAACAGCGGTACCGAGGCGATGGCGATTACCAGAATGACCATCACCAGTTCGATCAGGGTGAAGCCGTCCTGCCTCATGGCGTCACCGTGACGAAACCCGTAACCGGTTGCAGGTTGACCGCGGCGTTGCGAGTGCCGCTCGACAGCGACCAGCCGAGCGATGAACTGGCGAGGGCGCCGGCGATGAGCGGTCGGCCGAGGCTGTCGAAGGCGGTGCCGGAACCGCTGATCACCACGCCGTTCTCGAGGGTGACGTCGAGCAGCTCACCCGCGGGGTCGCGGATGGGCGCGGGTCCGCCGTCGGTGACGCGGTAGCGCGTGGCCGACATGATCTCCAGCGTCAGGACGCGGCCCTGACTCATGGCCAGGGCCTGGGCGTGGCGCAGGACCTGGGCGAAGCGGTCGGCCTGGGCGTTGAGCGTGGTGTCGCCCGGCGACAGGCGTGGCACGGCAAGCGCCGCGAAGGCGCCTGCAATCACCAGCACGATCACCAGTTCAATGAGCGTAAAGCCACGTGACATGTTGCGCTCTGGACCTCCCATGATCGAAAAAGGGGCGGGCACCTGCCCACCCCTTCCGCGTTCCGAAAACCGGCTTTGTCCCGCTACGGAATGGCGCCGACGCAGGCAACCTTGTTGCCGACGGCCGAAGTGGCAGACAGGCAGGTGGAGTCGGTATAGGTCGGAGCGATGTAGTTGGTGCCATTGATGGTGATCTGCACGCCCGTGGCCACCGCCGTGGCGTTAGTGGCGTCACCGCCGACGTTTGCCGCCAGCTGGGTGACGGTCGGCAGATCCTTCAACTGGGCAATGGAGATCGCCAGTGCGGATTTGACCGCGTTGCTCGATCCGTTCTTGGCTGCAGCCAGCGCCTCGTTCTGCATGTCCGCGAAACGCGGTACGGCCATCGCTCCCAGCAGCGCCAGGATTACCAGCACCGCCACCAGCTCGATCAGTGTAAAACCAGTCTGTTTGTTCATCTTTGCAGGTCTCCGTGAATAAAGTGGCCCGATGGCCTGTCTACCTGAATGAGATATCGTCAACGAATTGGCTTTTCTTGAGGATTATTTTTGTTTTTTTGTGGGCCCGAAAAAACGCGGGATTGATTTATAACTGTATGTGTAATATCAGGTTTTGTTCAGATCTCACCCGGGAAAGGAAAAATCCGCTATCAGACAAAGACGCAGTGAAGCCAAAAAATTCCGTGATCTTTGTCACAGAGTGGCGGCCGACCCGCAGGATTCAATGCAGCGCCACCTTGTACAGATCCCACATCGGCAGGAAGATGCCCGCCGCGAGCAACATTACCAGCCCGGCCAGCGCCACGATCAGGATGGGCTCCACCGCAGCACTCAGCTTGTCCACACGGTAGTCGACTTCACTCTCGTAGTATTCGGAGACTTCCTGCAACAGTTCGTCGGTGGCGCCCGACTCCTCGCCGACGTGCAGCATCTGCAATACCAGGTGATCGAAGATACCGGCGGCCGCCGCGGTGTGGCTCAGGGATTCGCCACGCTCGATACCGTCGCGCATGCTCAGCACCCGTTCCTGCACGAACTCGTTGTCGAGCGCGCGCCCGACCACCGACAGCGAGGTGATGATGGGCACGCCGGAGCGCTGGGCGAGCGCGAACAGGCGTGCGAACCTGGCCAGTGTTGCCTGATAGAGCACCGCGCCGATGACCGGCAGGCGCAACTGTGCCTTGTGCCAGCGGTAGCGGCCGCTTTCGCTGTTGATGTACAGGCGTATGCCGGTGAACAGCAGCAGGGCGCCGATGATGAAGAACTCCCAGTGGTTGATCATGGCGTCGGACACCGCCACCAGGATACGGGTCGGCAACGGCAGGTTGGCGCCGAGACTGGCGAACACGTTGCTGAAGGCCGGTACCACGAACACGTTGATGATGATCACCGCCAGCACGATGGCGGCGATGACGAAGCTCGGGTAGCGCAGCGCGGACTTGATCTGGTCGCGGGTTTTTTTGTCGCGTTCCAGGTAGGTGGCGAGCTGGATGAATATTTCTTCCAGGCGGCCGCTGGTTTCGCCGACCCGCACCAGGCTGACGTAGAACACCGAGAACACCTTGGGAAACTGGGCCAGCGAGGTGGACAGGTCGCGACCCGCCTCCAGGCCTTCGATGACTCCGAGCAGGGTCTTCGCGAGTGTGGGGTTGCGGGTGTTCGCGGCCAGTCCCGACAGGGCGCTGAGAATGGGGACGCCGGCCTTGGTCAGACTGTGCATCTGGCGGCTGAACTGGATCAGGTCGGCGGTTTCCACTGGCGGCGGGAACAGGTCCGAGAGTTTCGTCTGGGCGCCGATCTTTTCACTGAACGGCTGGATCTCGATCGGGGTCAGGCCGCCCTCGATGAGCTGGCTGGCCGCCATGTCGGTGCTGCCCGCCTCGATGACGCCCTCGATGGCGTCACCCCGCATGCCGCGCGCCTTGTACTGGAAACGGGGCATGGCGCTAGTCCACCGCGCCGGTGAGGCGCATGGCCTCGCTCAGGGTGGTGACGCCCTGGCGCGCATAGTCCAGGGCATTTCTGACCAGCGAACGGTAACCGGGCTGGTTGCGCGCGAGCTGTTCGAAGGCCGCCGGGTCGTTGCGGCGCAGGGCGTCGGCGACGGCGGTGTCGGTCTCCAGCAGCTCGTAGACGCCGAGCCGCCCGCGATAGCCGGTATGGTTGCAGTTGTTGCAACCGCTGCCGGCGCGGAACACCGAGGTGTCGATGTCCTCGTCGCATAGACCACGCAACCAGGCCAGTTCGTGCGCGTCGGGTTCCACCGGGGTGCTGCAATTGGGGCACAGCTTGCGCACCAGGCGCTGCGCCAGCACCGCCTGTACCGAGGCGGCGACCAGGTAGGGTTCCAGCCCCATGTCGATCAGCCTGGCGGTGCAACTGACCGCGTCGTTGGTGTGAAGGGTGGACAGTACCAGGTGGCCGGTCATGGCGGCGCGCAGGCCGATCTCGCCGGTTTCGCGGTCGCGCATCTCGCCCACCAGTATGATGTCGGGATCGAGGCGCAGCGTGGTACGCAGCACGCGCGCGAAGTCGAGGCCGATCTTGGGATTGACCTGGACCTGGTTGACGCGCGGCAACTGGTATTCGACCGGATCCTCGACCGTGATGATTTTCTTTTGCGGCTTGTTGAGTTCGCCGAGCGCCGCGTACAGGGTGGTGGTCTTGCCGCTGCCGGTGGGACCGGTGACCAGCACCAGCCCGTGCGGTTTGTGCACGATGGCGCGAAAGCGCTCGAGTATGTCTGCCGGCATGCCGAGCTGGTCGAGACGGCGAATGGCGTTGCCGTGATCGAGCAGGCGCATCACCACCGATTCGCCGGAGCGGGTGGGGATGGTGGCGAGACGCACGTCGATATGCTTGTCACCGACCTTGAGCGAGAAGCGTCCGTCCTGTGGCAGGCGTTTTTCCGAGATGTCCACTTCCGCCATCAGCTTCAGTCGCGACACCACCGCCGAGGCTATGCGCTTGTCGTCCATGATCTGCTCGTGCAGCACACCGTCGATGCGGCGCCGGATGCGCAGCACGTCTTCGTCGGGCTCGATGTGGATGTCCGACGCCTCGGCGCGCACCGCGTCCTCGAACACCGTCTGGATCAGGCGCACCACGGGTGCGTCGCTCTGGTCAGTGCCACGGCTCATGGCGCCGAGATCGAAGGCATTGTCGGCGATGTCCTGGCCAACTTCGCTGGCCAGTGATTGCAGGCGGTCGGCGTGCTGGTAGATGCGGTCGATGTTCTGCAGCAGTTCGCTTTCCTTGACCACCGCCAGTTGCACCGGTTGCTTGAGGATGCGCACCAGTTCGTCGTAGGCGAAGATGTCGGTGGGATCACCCATGCCCACCAGCAGGCCGGTCGGCGTTTCCTTGAGGACCAGCGCGCGGTAGCGTCTCGCGTGGGTTTCCGGCAGGCGGGTGACCAGTTGCGGGTCGAGTTCGAAGCGCGACAGGTCGACGAAGGGGATTTCGAGCTGCTCCGACAGCAGTTGCAGCAGCGTTTCCTCGCCGATGAAACCGTTCTCGATGAGCACCCGCCCCAGCTTGCGGCCGCTCTTTTTCTGCTCTGCCAGCGCCGCCTGCAGCTGGGCTTCCGAAATGAGTTTTTGTTCGACCAGCAGGTCGCCGATGCGAACCCGTTTCCCTGGCATTGTTGCGGCCATGGTGTGTCCCCTACTCCCTGTTGTTCGCGGTGTCGCCCAGCACGGCGATGCGTCCGGCGACGAATTCCTGCAGCGCGGGTTCCAGGGGCAGCGCCCCGGCCCGCCGGTAGGCGGCCCGTGCGGCGCGGCTGTCGCCCGACTGTTCCAGTGCGACGCCCAGGCCCATCCACCACACGGCCCGTTCCGGTTGTCCGGCCAGCGCCTGGCGGTAGTCGTCCGCGGCACCACGGGGGTCGCCGGTTTTCATCAGGATGGCAGCGCGCAGCGCCCGCAGTTCCGGGTCCCGGGACCGGCCGGCGCCGGCCTCGTTCAGCAGTTGGAGGGCGCGGGCGTGATCGCCGCGCTCCACCAGCAGGCGGGCATAGAGTTCCGTCAGGGCCGGGTGTCCGTGGTGTTGCGCCAGCCCTTCAACCAGCACCAGTTCGGCATCGACCAGGCGTCGTGCGCGCAGCAGCAGCGAGGCGAGCTGAACCCGCGCGTCGGCGAGGCCGTGATCGAGTGACAAGGACTGGCGCAGCAGCGGCTCGGCGCGCGCGTCGTCACCGGCGTCGACCCGTGCGATGGCCCGGCGCAACGCCAGCCGGGCACGTTGACGCGGGCTGAGGCGGACCGTTGGCGCCGCGGCTTTGTCGACGACCGGAGTGTGGGTGGTGGCAGGTTTCACTTGCGTTTCGCGCGGAGCCACCGGTGTGTCCGCATCGCTGGCATCTGGTGTGGTTCGTGTTGCCGGCTGGCTCGGCGTCGCTTCGGGCTCGACCTTGCCGGCGCTCCGCGCCGGTGTCGGGGCGGGAAGCGGCTGAGGCAGGGTGGGTGCTATGGCCGCGGGCGCGTCGGGGCGGGCCGGGGCCTGCGTCGAACTGTCCGGCTGGCGCAGCAGCAGTGCGGCCGGCAGCAGCGCCAGCGCGGCGACCACCGGCACCATCCATCTGCGCTCAGGTGTGGACGATACGTCGCCTTCAACCAGCC
>WGBO01000055.1 GCA_015494295.1 Gammaproteobacteria bacterium
CCCCACATCAGGAACCCCCTCCCCTTCATCCCACCCGCCGTTATAGGCGGCGATAGCCAGAATTTTCGAGGACGGCGACGCCATGGCCGCGTCGAAACCGTAGGCGGGCCTTGCCGCCCAGCCTCCAACAACAGGTATCAATTTCGATTCAAGCTCCGCGCCCCAGTAGGGACTGCTGCGGAACAGGCGATACACATATTCCTGGAAACGGCCATATACCTCTCCGGCACTGTAATGCCTGCCAGACACTTCGTCGGTCATTGGAACAAATACCCAGGGCGAGAACAGGGGGTTCCATGTCTCGTTACCAATCTCCAGGTATATACGGTCGAACGCATCGATCCATGGTTCCACTCGCCCCTGCATATACCGCTTGTATGCCCAGGGCCTGGACTCCGGCGTATCAACTCCGGGGACGTATCTCGCCGCCATGTACTCGACGAACCCGAGCCATTCATCGGGACTCATGTGAAATTCGAACTGCAACCACGGATCCACGCCGATGTGCCGCATCGCTTCCAGCGTTTGCGGCAAGGTGTTTCCATGGGAAACAGCATGTATTACACCACCGCGATTGGTAAATTGCCGCATGTCGTAGGTGGCAATCCCGGTTTTCACAAATGCGTGCGTTCGCAAGGCTGAAACCCCGGCCACCTGTATGGCCGAGACATCCCTGGGCAACATATCGAGATAGCCAACATCGTCCCGATAAACGCGAAAGTTATCGACGTAAAACGTTGCCGGCCCGCTGAATTCCAGCCTCATTGCATTTACGCCACCCCCCTCCTGCACCTCACCAGGGGTAAAGTACGCAACGAATTTCTTCCATTCTGCCCCGACATCAAATTCCACAGGCCGTATTTTGCGGGCCCCGGTTGCGTAAAACCCGGAAAAGGAGAAACGAGCCCTGCCTTTGCCCTCTTGCCGCAACCACACCTCGACACGGTATGTCCGTGGCTCCAGGACTTCGTACCAGGACTGTGCCCGGCCAGCATGGTTGTACGCGGTCAGGAACTGGCGTCTGCCGCTATCGACCCGAATCATCAGACACGTTTCGCCCGGATCTTCCACGGCAGTTTCGGCCCCGTGTTTTACCAGCCTCCAGGACAAGCCGTCCGACTCATCCGGAAACTCAGACAACAGCGCCGGCATGAACTTGCGGTAGGCGTTTTTTGCATCCCATACCCGGTTGCTCAAATCCCGGCGCCGTGACAATGAATAGACCGGCCTGGAGACGATCACCATATCGCCAGCCTTTATCCCCTCTCGGGCGCGCCCGGGATCACCGGACAACTGCAGATAAAAGCCGCTGTGCTCATCGGGCGGATAGTCGGAGCGATACACCACGTACCCGGCCAGAATGTCGGAGTCAACGGCTTGCCATTCGAGTAGTAACGTACCATCTGGCTGCACGCCACCCCGCATTGCCGCGGGTGCAGGCAGGGTGTCGGTCACCAGACTGGAAATCCGCATGCGCACTGTATTCACAACATTGTTCGCGGATGGCTTTGGAATATCTGCGGGGCTTCTGGCCGAAACCGTCCCGGCCACGGGCGACAACCGGCCCTTCCTGTCTATGGCGCGCACGGTAAAATAGTAAGGCGCATCCGGGCGATTCCATTTCGCCCAATGAAACACAAACCGCGTTGTACCCGGAGGGAGCACCTTGCCGGGCCCCATTACGGGAATCCAGCCACTGGCGTGTGCACCGCCAGGCTTTACCGTGTCCTCCCGAACCAGGTGAAATCGTCCGGAGGATATGCGATACACCTGAACCTGCGCCAGGTCCAGGAAACCTTCCCGAAAAGTATCCCAATAGGTCAGGCTCTGGGGAGACGCATAGATTCGATCGGGCGAGTCCTTTTGCGCCACCAGGCGATTTCGGAAAATAGCCGGCTCAAAGCCTCCATCAGGCACCAGCGAATTGCCGAATTCTCCCACCGTCGCGGCAAAAGCGCCAACATCCGGGTTGACAACATCTCCCATGACACGAAACCGGGCGGAAACCTGCCCATTGGACATAACCGGGAACAGGAAGATATTCAGCGCACACAACAACAATGCGACACGCGCCCGCACCACAAGCATATTACCCGCCCGCCATCCCGCGCCTTGACAATACCCTGGCACGTGCCACCGGCGCTTTAACGCCCGTTTCCCGCACACGCGCGGATATCCGGGTATAAGCCACGCCCATGCCAATCACGCTCCAGTACACCAGAGGGATGATACTGATGCTGCTGACAGTACTGATAATCACCAGGATTGCCACCAACACCGAAAACAAGGTGCGGCCCAGCATGTACTCTTCTTTTGACTTGTCACGCACACGACGCATGGCTTTGTAAATACCAAACAGCGTCGCAAGAAACACGCCGGAAAAAAGGGCCAGCCCCATAAATCCGGTTTCAAGCGCCACCTGAATGTATGTGTTGACGATATCGATAATCCCCAACCCGGTACGCAAGGACTGCATCTCAGGCGTATCCAGGTAGTTGACGGAACCAAACCAGGGGTTCCGCTCTATCACGACGATCGCGGTATCGAACAGTTTTTTCCTGTAATCGATAGTGCCGCTTTCCGTCGAACCGATAAACGGCAGAAGATTTATGACCTGCTCTCCGCCAGGCAGCATGGCCAGAATACCGAAACCCAGGACAGCAGCAACAACCATGCCGCTCAGGCGACGCAGAGCATATGGGCCTGTCGCGATGAACACTGCAACCAGAACCGCCATACCAACCCAAGGACCACGCGATAGCGGTGCGACCACGCCACCCGCCAGGAGGGCGAATCCCAACCGGCGCAGCATACGGGAACGGACGAACCGCTGAACGTAGAGGTAACACCCCATCCCCACGACCACCAGGTAACCAAGCGCGATGGGCTGCCCGGTTGTGACGGACGCCCTCAAAAGCTGTACGCCCCCGCGTTCGAGATACCCCAGCATGCCGCTCAAGCCAAGTGCGCCCAGCAGGGGGTAATACAACAGCCAGTGCTTGAGCATTTCGAATATCGCCAGCAACGACACGACCATGACGATAAGAGCCAGACTCATCATTACGTCCCTGAAAGACTCCAGATCTTTCAGGGAGCGACTGGCCACGTAATACGGAAGAAAGATGTCGATAAAAAGGTAAAACGTATGCCGCAGGGTGTCGGTAACCGTCGAGTCCCGAAAGTACAGCACGGTGGAAAGGAGCAGATAGAGAAACAGGAATCTGTCCGGCCAGGTACCCCCGAAAACCAGCCTGCCGGGACGCCTGGAAAGCACCAGAAAGGCCGGCAACAGAACGAACAACTCCAGAATTCTGGCATGGGAAAGCTCGAAGAAAAAATTAATCACTCCGAAGCCGGGAATGGGGATGGTCGCCATGGGGACAACAAACAACAGGAACAGAAACAAGGCTGGTGGATTTTTTTCCCGGCGCGAGACAATCGCCAGCAAAAGTGCCGCCACCAGCGCATATAACCAGAAACTGTGGGCAAAAAAAGCCGTCAGCGTCAGCACGTACCACAGATTCCTCCGCCGCGCGTACGTCGCCGCGCCGGATACCATGCTCGCCGGCCTGTTCGCCAGGGCGAAAACGACCGTCGAGAGGACGAGGATGACAACCAAGGTTTTGAAATGTTCTGGCATGTTCGGCTTTTATAACCCGGCACCCAAACCGTGCCGCCTTTTGATAGCGCCCGTTAGCAATTTTTATGTAGCAACCAAGGCAACGGAGTTTCCAGCATCGAAGCCTTGAACTCAATGGCAAGCAACAAATCCGAGGCTGTCATTTTAGTATCACCATTCTTCGGGTATCATTGTGCGGCAAACAATGACCACCCGGCATGACACCCTTGGCTCCCGGGAAAACCACCGTAAGATAATTCTTTAGTTTATCGGGCATTTACCGTTATATCTGGACAGATTCCGGTGGTTTCGAAGCAATAAAACCGCACATTTGACCTTGACAAACAGCTACCCTACTATCGGGCGTTCCCGCTTGCGGTTGGCTGTTGGGTGAGTACCTGCGCATCGCCGCAGCCCCATTACGCGACTGGGATAAAAATGGAAGAGCAACTACCTGATTTTTCTGACTATCTTCACGCCTTCAGGCGGTACCGCAACAGTATTGTGGCGATTGCGCTGGTGGTGTTCGTCATTGGCGCCACGGCAACCTGGCTATGGCCCGCAACGTACAAGTCCTCCGCCACCATTCTCATAAAGGAACAGGATATTCCGCCGGATCTGGTTCGCTCGACGGTAACCAGTTTTGCCGCCCAGCGCATCCAGGCGATCAAGCAACGCGTGCTGGCAAGACCCAACCTGCTGAAAATAATAGATAAATATGGCCTCTATAAAGAGGAGCGCCGGCGCCTGACCACGGAAGAAATTATCGAGGAAATGCGCGAGCATATTGGCCTTGAGCTGATTGGTGCGAATGTCGTGGACCCGCGTACCGGCCGGCCGACCGCTGCAACCATCGCATTCCAGCTCAGTTTCGAGGGGAAAAATCCGGCACAGGTGCAAAAAGTCGCCAACGAACTGATGAGCCTCTATCTGACCGAAAATCTCCGCGAGCGATCGGAAAAAGCCAGCGAAACCTATACATTCCTGAAGCGCGAAGCCGAGCGACTGAACGAGGAAATCAAAACGCGTCAGGCCGCGCTGGCGACATTCAAGGAAAAATACGCGAATGTTCTGCCGGAACTCCAGGAACTCAACCTGAGCATGATGAATCGCGCCGAAACGGAACTGGAGGATATCGACAACCAGATCCAGAGCCAGGAACAGATTCGGATCTTCCTCAAGAGTCAGCTTGCGCAACTGAAGCCCTTCGGCGCAGACGCGTCCCTGGATCCCCGCACCCGCCTGCAGGCACTACGTACCGAATACCTGCGACTGTTGGCGCGTTATTCCGCAGACCATCCGGACGTCATCCGGACGCGCCGCGAAATCGAGGGACTGGAGAAGGAAATCGGTCTGGTTGACAGCTCAGCAGAACAGCTCCGCCAGATCGAAGCGCTTCGCAGTGAACTCGGCTCCTTGCGCGAAAAGTACGCCCCCGAGCACCCGGATGTTGTTCGCCTGGAACGCCAGATCGCGGCGCTTGAACAATCGATTTCCTCACCGGACGCGTCGCTGCCTGACACTTCCTCGAAGCTCTCATCAGCGGCAGCGGACAACCCGGATAATCCCGCGTACATCCAGCTACAGGCACAACTCGAAGCGGCTGATGCCGAACTGCGGTCCCTGCACCGCCAGAAGGAGAACCTGAAAGCAAAGCTCGAGGAGTACGCAAGACGCCTCACAGAAACGCCGCAGGTAGAACGCGAATATTCGACGCTCAGACGGGAACTGCAGAACAGCATCGACGAATACCAGGCAATCCGCGCCAAGCTTACTGCTGCTGAAATCGGTGAGCAGTTGGAGAAGGACAGCAAAGGCGAGCGGTTCGAAATCGTGGAACCCCCGGTGCTACCGGAAAAGCCCGAGAAACCCAACCGGCCAGCAATGCTGTTCCTGAGTTTCGTTCTGGCGCTGGGCAGCGGCTTCGGTTATGCCGCGCTGCGGCAAGCGATAGACAAGTCCGTCCGCGGCACCCGCGGCGTCGAGAACGCCACCGGCGCCCCGCCGCTGGCGGTCATCCCCTACCTCGAAAGCGACAGGGAGAAATCCCGCCGCAAAAACCGGACCATGCGGCGCGCCGCCGCCGCGATCGGCGCCATCATTATCGCGCTGACGCTGCTCCACAACTTCTGGATGCCCCTCGACGTGCTCTGGTACAAGGCACTGAGAAAAGTTGATGTCGCCATCAACACCTGACGAAGTCTTTCAACAAGGTAGCAGACTATGGAACGTATCAAGAAAGCGCTCGAACGTGCCCGCGCCGAACGCGAGGGCCAACCGGCACAGCAGAAGGCCACGCCCGGTACACCGCACGTGCCGGCGGCCGAAATCACCTACTCGCAGACACGCAACGTCGACGTTCCGCGTACCGTGCTGCGCAGGAATCGTGTCATCAGCGGCTTCGAGCCCTGTGATTTCACCGATGCCTACAAGATGCTGCGTACCCAGGTATTGCAGCGCCTGAACGAAAACGACTGGAACGTGCTTGCCATCACCAGCCCGGGTTCCGGCGAAGGAAAATCCCTGACCGCCCTGAACCTGGCCGCCAGCATGGCGATGGAAATCAACCGTACCGTGCTGCTGGTAGATGCAAATTTGCGCAACCCCAGCCTGCACGACCATCTCGGCCTGCCCGCTGGCCCTGGACTGAACGACTACCTGACAAAAGACACGCCGCTCAGTGAGCTGCTCGTACACCCCAAGAGTATCGACCACCTCACTTTCCTGCCGGCGGGAGCCCCCATGCTCAATTCGGCGGAAATGCTCAACTCGCCGAAGATGACCCATCTGGTCGACGAGTTGAAGAACCGTTACGCCGGGCGCATTATCGTATTCGACCTGCCGCCGGTGCTGAGCGCGGCCGACGCGCTGGCCTTCGCACCCTATGTCGACGCTGCCCTGCTGGTGATCGAGGAGGGCAGAACCGAACGCGAACAGGTTGAAAACGCGCTGGAACTGCTGGCCAGCACCAACGTACTGGGTACGGTGCTAAACAAGGCCGACAAAGCCGCCTGAACAGGACTCGCTGATGTACGAGAGTTTCTACGGTTTTCGGGAAAAGCCCTTTTCCCTGCTGCCCGACTCAGGCTTCCTGTACCTGAGCGGCAAGCACCGTATGGCGCTCACGCTGCTGGAATACGGGCTGATGAACCAGGCCGGCTTCACGGTCATCAGCGGCGACATCGGCACCGGCAAGACCACCCTCATCCGCCAGTTGCTCAACCAGATCGACGACAGCATCCGCATCGGTCTGATCTCCAACACCCACCAGACCTTCGGCGACCTCATGCAGTGGATCGCGCTGGCCTACGATCTGCCCCACCAGGGCAAGAACAAGGTGGAGCTGTACCAGGACTTCATGGACTTCATCATCCGCGAATACGCACAGGGCCGGCGCACCGTGCTGATTGTGGACGAGGCCCAGAACATGTCGGCGGAAACGCTGGAAGAGCTGCGCATGCTGTCCAACGTCAATGCCGACAAGGACCAGGTGTTGCAGGTCATCCTGGTCGGCCAGCGCGAGCTGCGCGACACCCTGCGCCGACCCGACCTGGTGCAGTTCGCTCAGCGCATCGGCGTGGACTACCATCTGGAGCCGCTGGACGAACAGGAAACCCGCGACTACATCCGTCACCGCTGCGTCACCGCGGGCGGACGAGAAGAGCTGTTCACCCCGGAAGCCTGTCAGCAGGTATACGCGGCCACCGGCGGCGTACCGCGCCTGATCAACCTGTTGTGCGACACCACGCTGGTCTACGGCTACGCGGAGCAGCGCGAACAGATCGACGCGCAACTGGTCAGCGACGTCGCACGCGACAAGCAACAGGGCGGGCTGTTCCCGCAGACCGCACCCGCTGCCGTGCCGGCGCCCGACACCATGAGCGACAACCCCGCGCCCGCACTGCAAGCCGTGGAAAACAGCCCACGCCCGGCCACAACGAACGGGGCACAGCCGCTGCGGGTCGCCATTGCCGCCGAATCCGAACTGCTGCGCCTCTACCTCGCGCGCCTGCTGGCGGACACCGGTATCGACGTGGTGGCCGACACTCCCCTGACCGCTGAAGCGCTGTCCCGGCTCGACAACAGCAATATCGACGTCCTGCTGGTGGAACTCGACCAGCAGCCCGACCGCATGGACGACGCCCTGTACGCCGTACTGGAAAACTGGAAACAGCCGGTATTGTTCAACGACAGCCTGGCCACCGAAGCCAGCCTTTCGCAGCCCAATCGCAAGGAATACGGCCGCAAGCTGAGTGAAAAACTGCTGTCACTGGTACCGCACGCGCCGCAGTCCGTCGCCTGAGCCTCATGCGCCTCGTTCACCGCCTGTCGCTGCTGCTGGCCATTGCCTGGATGGGCGTGCTGTTCTGGCTGTCACACCAGCCCTCGATCGACGCACCCTCGCTGTTCCCCGGCCAGGACAAGGTTTTCCACGCCGGCGTATACGGAATACTGGGCGTATTCCTGCTCGGCGCCATGCGCCCTGCGGCCGGCGGCTACAGCACCCCGCAACTCCGCACCGCCGTCATCATCGCCAGCCTGTACGGCATTAGCGACGAGTTCCACCAGTCTTTCGTCCCCGGCCGCACGCCCGACATCCTCGACTGGGCCGCTGATACCACGGGCGCCTTCCTCGCCGCCCTCATCCTCACCCGCCTCACCCGCACTCTCAGTTTCAATTGAAAAAAGCGGACGGAGGCGGATTTTTGCGCCCCGGGCCGGCGGCTGCCCCGGCATCGTGAATCGGCGCAGCCGAGCATCGCAGGTCTGGTGCGATCAAGCGAGCGTTGTCTGAGCGGATGGCGCGACAGCGCAAGCCGCGAGTTTAGCGAGCGCGCAACAGACCGGGAAGCGCAGGGAACCCGCGTCAGCGGGCAAGCCGTTGAACGACGCCGGGGCAGCCGCCGGCCCGGGGCGCAAAAATCCGCCTCCGTCCGCTTTTGTCAGAGGTAGGCGGACCAGTCGCGGGAGTCGTCGCCGAAGACGAAGAAGAAGGGGTTGAGGAGGGAGTCCTTGGTGTTGTAACGCAGCGGCTTCATGTCCAGGTCGGTGAGGTGTCCACCGGCTTCGGTCACCACGCAGTGGGCGGCAGCGGTATCCCATTCCGAGGTCAGGCCCAGGCGCGGATAGACGTCCGCGGCGCCCTCGGCCACCAGGCAGATCTTCAGTGAGCTTCCCATGCTGACGATTTCATGCTCGCCGAGTTTTTCCAGGAAGGCCTTCAGCGAGTCGCCCTGGTGGGAACGGCTGCCGACCACGGCCACCGGTCCATCGGACAGCTTGCGCACATGGATGGCCTTCTCGCCTTCGTCGGGCGATTCCTTCACCGCGCCCCGACCCTCGCAGGCTGCGTAGGTAACGCCCGTCACCGGCACATGGACCACCCCCAGCACCGGCTTGCCGTCGCGGATCAGCGCGATGTTCACGGTAAACTCGCCGTTGCGCTTGATGAATTCCCTGGTGCCGTCGAGCGGATCGATCAGCCAGTAGGTTTTCCAGGCCGCGCGTTCCTCGAAGGGGATCTTCGCGTCCTCCTCGGACAACACGGGAATATCCGGCGTCAGCGCCTTCAGTCCGGCCACGATGGTATTGTGCGAGGCCATGTCGGCGGCGGTCAGCGGCGACTTGTCCTCCTTGTCCTCCACCGAAAATTCGGTGCCGTACACCTCGAGAATCTTCTCGCCGGCCTGTTTCGCCAACTGGCGCACGTCGTTCAGGTAGTCACAGGGGTTCATGCTCATGTCTCGCCGCTTCACGCATCAGGGGGAAGGCCGTATCATACGCTATCCCCGCGCAGCGATTAAGCACCATGACCCGCAAACTTCCCTGGCCGGATATCGACACCGTATTCCTGGATATGGACGGCACCCTGCTCGACCTGCATTTCGACAACCACTTCTGGCAGGAACACGTGCCGCTGCGCTGGGCGGAAAAACACGGCGTCAGCGTGGACGAGGCGAAGCGGTCGCTGTTCCCCCGCTTCCGCTCGGTGGAGGGCACCATCGACTGGTACTGCGTGGACTACTGGAGCCGTGAACTGGACCTCGACATCGCGGCGCTGAAACGCGAGGTCGCGCACCTCATCCAGGTGCACCCGCAGGTTGCCGAGGTATTGCAGATCCTGGCCGCCAGCGAACGCCGCGTGGCGCTGCTCACCAACGCCCACGAAAAGGTGGTGGAACTGAAAATGGCGCACACCGGGCTGGCGAAACATTTCGACCACCTGATCTGCTCGCACGCCTTCGGCGTCCCCAAGGAGGACCCGCGCTTCTGGCCGGCGCTGGCCGAACGCGACCCCTTCAATCCCGACCGCACGCTGTTCGTTGACGACAGCCTGCCGGTGTTGCGGGCGGCGCGCGACTTCGGTATCCGCCACCTGCGCGCGGTGCGCATGCCCGATACCCGGGGAACACCGAAGGAAACCGGCGAATTCATCGCCATCGAACGCTTCGACGATCTGCTGCGGGGCCTTGCCGGCCCCGAGGCGCCTCAGTAAGGACGCTGCCCCCAGCGCTTGAAGCGCTTGCGGCAGTACTTCAGCAACGATTCGTAGCCGTCGAAGTAGAGCTCGAAACCGTCCTCCGCCGGCGCGTCGAACTCGCAATAGTCGTTGGAGTAGTCGCGGCAGATCTGCGGCCGGTCCTCGTAGATGCCGCAGCGCCCGTCCGGCTGGATGTGCGTGCAGGCGTTCTCCACCAGCAGGTACCAGCTACCTTCGTCCTTGTACACGCGGACGCCGCTGTGCGAGATCTGCCACAGCAGGAAATCAAAGTCTTCCTTGGAACGCGGGGTGTCGATCTCCTGGCTGATGTAGGTACAGCACCTGGTGTTGGTACAGAAACCGCACTTGGTCTCCGGCGTCATCTCCACTTCAACCGGGATCCGCCGCTTGCCTGTCTTCGCCATCGTTCAATCCGCCGTGGTAAATTCAAAACAGTCGAAATGGCCGGTCTGCTCCACCGCCGCCGCGCAGACGACCGCCACTTCACGCTCACCGACCTGGATCCGCATCGGACGCCGCGGGCAATACAGGCCGGCCGGCGCCAACAGGCGCGCGGCGACTGCCCGCCCGCTCGCGGACGGCAGGAACAGGGCATTGCGCCGCACGCGGCTGTCTGTGTCGCCGTCCAGCTCCAGCGACACCGGCGCCGGCACGCCCTCGACCGCCTCCACGCCCAGTTCGGTACCCTGGTCGCGCCCATCGCGCACCCAGCGAATAACCATCAGCCGTGGCGGCATGTCCGCGGGCGCCTTGCCGTCCGCCACCACGCACAGCAAATCGCCCACCTGCAGGCTGTTCGCCGCGCTCCCCGCCCAGCCGAGCCGGAACCCCTGTTCGCTGCGGTCGCGGATCGCCCAGCGACGCGGTTCGGGCGCCTCGTCCTGCTGTTGCGCCTGCAACCACTGGTGGATGGCCTCCAGCCCCACCACCACCTCGATCCAGTTGCCGTCCAGGCGACGGCGGCTGCGGCGCTTGTCGCGCGGTGTCACCTCCGGCATCAGGTGGCGCAGGATCATCGCCTCACTGCGCTGGCGGCGCCGTTCCGGGCTCAGCGCCACGAGTGTCTTGTGCATCAGTTGCAGCGCCGCGCGCGCGTCGATGATAAAGGGTTCGTCCGCCTCCACCGGTGGTTTCAGGAACACGCAGTGACGAGGGCGGCTGTCGCTTTTCAGGTCGACGAAGAACAATCCTTCCGGCACACCCTCCCAACTGTCGCCGGGCACCACCCGCACCCTGGACGCATATTGCAGCAGGGTGCGGTAGTAGAGGTCGGCCTGGCCTTCCTCCGCCGAGAAGGGATCGGCCAGCGCCAGCAGACAGGTGGCGTGATAGGTCGCGGCCAGACTCACCGTGCTGCCCACTTCGCTGTCGTCGAGGGCATCGTGCACACCGTGATGGCGCGCCAGCCGGTAGAGCTGGTTCAGTTCCAGGAAAACGAAAGGCGGCTCGGGACGGTAGTAACGGTAGCTGTGCAGCAACGCCGCGGCGAGCTGGCGCGCCGCGGCACGCAGCACCCGCCCGAAACCGACGCGGTCACGCTGTGGCCCGCCGGCCTCGTACAGCGCCTTGATCACCAGCTTGTAACCGTTGGCCATGCCCAGGCACAGGCGCTCGATGTCGTCCACCGCGGCCTGGCGCTGATCGCGGCCAGGCAACTGCTGGCGCAGGCGTATCGGTTCGGCCGCCTCGAACAGGCGTTGCACGAAGGGACGGTAGACATCGAGCAGGGTCAGCCGCCGTTCAGGATCGAGACGCTGCTCGTTGAGCGGCTCCAGCGACAGCAACACCCGCCGCGCCGATTCGCCGGCATGCATGGCGGGCATGCCGGCCAGGCTGTCGTGCAGGCGCCGCGGATCCAGCTCCAGCGTCGGGTCCTGGAAATCATGCTGTTCCGGGGTGGTCAGCAACAAACTCATATCGATACGATCCGGCTACAGGCTGTCAGACCATTCCAGGTAGTACAGGCCGTCGCGGTACTCCGCAAAGGACGACAGGAAACGGTTCACCGCCTGGGGCACCTGGCCATTGCGGCGGATACGGGCATCGAGGCGGTAGGCGCCGGCGGCTTCCAGGGCCACGTCCGCCTCCACGCCGAGGGCGCCGCCGCTGGCAACCAGGCGTCCCCGGGTGACGGTTTCGTCGTGTTCCGTGGTCAGCGTGACGGTGCCCAGCAACAGGTCCAGGGGCGCCTCGATGCGCGCCGGCGACCAGCGCAACTCGCCGCTGAACAACGGAACGCCCTCGGCGGGAAAAACCACCTCGTCGAGTGAAAATACCAGGTTGCCGGCCACCTTCACCTGGTCCACGCCCAGCCGGTACAGCAACTCGGCGGCCGGCAGGCTGCCGGACAGGTCGTGCAACAACGGCGTACCGTCAAACGACACCCCCGCCCTTGCACGCAGCGGCTTGTCGTACAGACGCCCGCGCAAGGCAAACTCCACGCGCCCGCTCAGCAACGGCAACCAGCGGAAACGCCAGCCCAGCGCACTGACTTCCATGCCCTGTACCCGCAGGCGCCGCGCCTCGCCGCGCCACAAGGTGCCCTGCACGCGGCCGATCGCCACCCCGGGCAGTTCCGGCGCCAGCGCCAGCACCCGCTCGGCGGGCAGCGTAGCCACCAGGAACAGCAGCCACGCCGCGACACCCAGCAGCCATGCCCGCCAGCCCTTCATCAGCCGGCGGGGCCCAGCAGGGTCAGACGGGCATTCACCCGCCCCTCGCCCTGTGGTTCGAGCGTCACCACGGTCGCCTCCACCAGGTAGTCGCGATCCAGCTTGCCCAGCCACAACACGATGTCATCGAACGACGCGCCTTCCAGCCAGATCTTGACGCCGCGGCTGCCGTCCGGCTCGACGCGCTTGATGGCGGGCCCCAGTCCGGCGGCACGCGCCGACTGGTCAACCACCGCCAGCAGGGAGCGGCCGCCCAGCCCGCGCGCGGGACCGCGCGCGCTGCCGCGCAGGGCTTTTACCTGCGCGCTGGCCTGTTTCATCCAGTCCAGCGTTTCCTGCTGCGCGGCGACGTTCTTTTTCAGATCGTCGTAGGACACCGCGACCGGCTCCCACACCAGCAGGTAGAACAGCGTCAGCACCAGCGCCAGCGCGCCGCCGGCGACCATCCGCCGTTCGCGCGGCTCCAGCCCCATGAACCAGTCCTTCATGCCCGTCCTCCCTCGATGCGCAGACGGCTGCTGACCTTGCCGTCCTTCCGGGTGGTGGCGGACTGGATCTCGGCGCGCAGCCCGGCGTCACTGACCAGCGTCTGCTTGAGCTGGTCCAGCAACTGCACGTTGTCGGCCAGCAGTTCCAGATCCAGGCGGCCATCGCGGAAAGTGGCGCCGTTGATACGAATGCCCTTGCTGTTGCGGAGGATCTTGCCGACGTCGGCCAACATGGCCAGGAAACCGGCCTTGCCGCCGGCGCCTGCCTGGCGCTGCAACTGCCGGAGCTGCTGCTCCATCTGTGCGCGCGGATTGACGATGCGGCGCGCCTGCGGGAAGGTGTCGCGGTACACCTGCACGATCTCGTCCTCGAGCTGCGCCTGGCGCTGGCCGAGGCGGTAATAGTCGAGCGCCGTGGACGCGCCGGTCAGCACCAGCCCGGCTGCCAGCAGCGCCGCCGTCGCCTTCCAGGGACGCAGTATCCGGCCCCATTCCTCGCTGCGGCTGTACGGCCCCTGCAACAGATCCAGCAAGGGGCCCTGCACGATGCCGCGGCCGAGCACCTCCAGCCCGTTCAGCAACGGCTCGACGGTTTCGATGGCGAGCCCCTCGACCTCGAGACTGCCGCCGCCGTACAGGCGCGCCACGGACGGCGCCTCGCCGCGCGAGACGAACAGGGCCAGCAGCGAGGCAAAGGTTTCCAGGTCGCTGACAAAGCCGGCCCAGGCGCCGCTGCGCACCAGCACGCGGCCGTCTTCCACCATCAAACTCCAGCCATCCTCCGTGAGCGGCAGCGCCAGTGTCTCCGGCACCCACTGGTGGGCCGCGATCCGGTGTTCCGAGAGCAGCGCGCTCCAGGCCTCCATGCGCGCGCGGTCGACCACCGCGACGGGGTAGCGGCCGTCCTCCTGCATGGGTCCGATGGCGAAGTGCAAAGTCTCGACATCGGCGGCGAGTTGTTCCTCCAGGACGTAGGGAATGGCGCGCAACACCCGCTGCCGGTTACGCCCTGGCACCCGCGCCTCGCTGAGCAACACATCGTCGCCGGGCACGATCACCAGGATCCGCGCCGCGCCCGCCACCACGCCCGCCTCGGGCGCGCCCTCGCGCACCGGGGTACGGCCGGCGCCGCTTTCGTCGACCAGCATCCAGTCCCGAAAACCGTCCCCCGCCGTCGCCAGCCGTATCAGTAAGGTATCCGCCATCCGTCCATTATCCTGTTATTTCGGGACACATCCTATCACGATAACTTCATGTTTTATGCCGCCTTCGTCACTCCGCCCGCGGCGGCGCCGGCGCCCGCACCGGGTCCGCGAACACGCGCCGCCGGCCGATCACCCTGACCGTGCCACGGTCGCGCTGCATGAGACTCGCCAGCCGTGCCCGCCCCTGCCCGACGTTGGCTTCGGCCACGGTCAGGAACCAGTGGCTCTCCACGTCCAGCGCGTCGGCGTCGACCTGGCGGCCGGCCAGCGCCGGCTGCTGCAACAGGTCCTGCAATTTCTCGAAACCGTTGTCGCCGCGCGCCTCGACCATGGCCTCGCCGTCCGCCAGTGTCAGTCCCTCCGCCAGGGTGGTCAGCACCTCGGCCGTGGCCGTATTCACGTTCAGCGCCGTTGCCTCCGGCAACGCGGTCACGAACGGCACGCCCCCGTTGGCGCCCAGCAATGTCGCCACCACCTCCGCGTCATACCCCTTCACCAGCCGCAACTCGCTGACATCGGCCATCAGCCGGTTGGCGGCCCGGTAGGCGGGGTCCAGCAACTGGTAGGTCTCGTCCTCGGCGCCATCGGGGAAGCGGGTGTCGATATCCTTGTCCAGCCAGTCCACCAGTGCATCGGCCAGCGACTCGTCAAGCTTCAGGGTACGCAGCAAACGCTTGTAGCGGGCAATGGCGGCGCTGTCGGCCTCGCCGTCCACCACCAGGTTGTTGAGATTGAAGCGTCCCTGCAGATCGATGACCCGGCCGGACACCGAGCCGCCTTCCACGAACGAGGCCGGCACCTGCATGGCCCAGTCTTCGCCGAGGTGGTCGACCTCGCTTTCCTTCGCATCGCGGGCCAGCACCACCCGCGCCCAGCTCTCGGCCCCCAGCACGTAGGCCCAGGCCTGTTCGCCGTGCAGCAGGTTGCCGGTGCGGCGCATATCGAGTTGCTGGCGACTGGTCATGGCTACCGCCGCCACCGTCGCCAGCGACACGATCAGCAGCGCAGTCAGCAACGCCACGCCCGCCTGGCTGCGCGGCGTGGCGTTCATGCGCGGCCTCCCCGTTCGGGCACCCCGGCATCCCCTTCACCACCCGGATCCGGTTCACCACCGGCGCCGGGTTGCGCCGGCGGCGGCTGGTAGCTGTCCGGCAGGCGGAAAATCCACGTTAGCACCCCCAGGTCTTCCAGCGACAGTCGCACTTCCACCGCACGCGGCCACTGCGGCGGCGCGTTCGCGGCGCTGCCGGAGGTGTTGATGTTGTCCGGCGGCCAGCGTTCCTGCCAGCTATCGCGCGCGTCCAGGTAGCGCAGTACCAGCCCCTCCGTCCGGTCCAGCAGCAACTGGCGGTCGGGAACGCTGTCCTGGGAACGGTCCAGCACCCGCCAGGCGTGGCGCACCAGCGCCCCGTCCTCGACCACATAGGCGACACGCTGAAGGTTGCTGCGCAGGAAGCCGGCGGGATTGGGGTAACCGGCGTGGGTGAACTCCACGCCCGCGTAACTGCCGCCACCCTGCAGGGCCGGCAACGGATCGCCATAGGCGTTACGGATGTCGCGGGCGATGAACTGTTCGAAATCGCGCTGCAGGATATGGTAGGCCAGTTGCAGGTCGCGCATCCGTTCCGAGTGTTCCCCGGTACGGAACTGCTGGCGCATCACGTTACCCAGGCCGCTGTAGGCCATGATGCCGATGGCCGCGAAGATCGACAGCGACACCAGCAGTTCCAGCAGGGTAAAGCCGCGCGCCGCGCGCATCAGCGTTTCTCCACGAAGCCGCTGAGCCTGGCCAGCGGCGCGGCGTCATCGTCGCCGTCGGCGCGAAACACCTCGATGTCCAGGCGGCGCATGTCCTGCTCGCCGGTCTGGGTCACCTGCATCACCCAGCGCCAGGAACGGCTGCGGCGGCCGGAGGCGTCCTCGGGGAAATCGACCTCGCCCTTCTGCTGGCCCAGCCGCGGCCAGTTGCCCATCACCTGGACCGACGCGAGCTGGTTGCGCGCCACCCACTGCGCGAACACCTGGTCGCGCAACGCGGCCTGGGTGCGGGTGAAGCCGCCCACCGTCTGGATCACCGCGCCCAGCGCCAGGCTCACCACCACCAGCGCCACCATGATCTCCAGCAGCGTGAAACCGCGCGCGCGCCTCATGGCTGCAACTCCAGGCGCCCCAGCAGGCTGCCCTTGAGCAGGTAGCGCTGCTCGCTGTGCGGCGACCACAGGGTGACCACGAACGGCGTCATCTCGCCGCTCGACAGCAAAAACACCTGGGGCATGTCCGATTCCTCGCTGACCAGCGAGGGCGGGGGATTGTCTTCAAGTTCCAGGCGCAGGCGGATATCGTCCGGCAACTCGCGCGCGCGCAGCGGGCGCTCGTCGTCGAGCGCTCGCCAGCGGCCGTCGGCCAGGATCATGAAGGCGTAGCCGTCGTCGCGAAAACGGACCGCCAGTTGCTCGCCGCGCATCACCGCTTCCTGGCTCGCCATGTCCAGCAACGCGGCCAGTCGCGTCGCCTCGCGTTCCAGCAGTCTGGCGTGCGAGTCACCGCGCAGCGACAGGGCGGACACGCTCAGCATGATGCCGATGATAACCACCACCACCATGACTTCCAGCAGGGTGAAACCGCGCCGCCGCGCCGGACCGCAAAACGCAAACAGCCTGCCGGAGGCAGGCTGGTGTGCCGCGTAACGGTGGGTCACGATCACGGGAGGGTCAGTTCAGATTCCAGTTCCCGATATCGTCGTCGCTCGGCTTGCGGTCAGGTCCCAGCGAGTACACGTCGATCGGGCCGTGCACGCCCGGCGACAGGTACTGGTAGGGCTGTTGCCAGGGATCGAGCGGAATGCGATCCATGTAGCCGTCGCCCCAGTTGGCCGGTTCCGGCGGAATGGTGGGCTTGGTCACCAGCGCCTCCAGGCCCTGCTCGGTGGTCGGATAGTCGTAGTTCTGCAACTTGTACATGTTGAGCGCGCCCTCGATGGCGCGGATGTTCGACTTGGCGGCGGTAATGCGGGCCTCGTCCGGACGGCTCATGAGCTTCGGTACCAGCACACCGGCCAGGATGCCGAGAATCACCACGACAACCATCACCTCGATCAGGGTAAAACCTCCAACACGCTGTTTATTATAGTGAAAACTCATAATCTGCTCTTGGGTAGTGAAACATCTGCCGGTCTGGCCCGCCCCGGCCTTTCGCCGGACCCCCTGCATGCGGCGCGCGCCGCGCGGCCGCGCCGCCACTGCGCGGGCAGCCGGCATTGTACCGTTTGCCGGGCCAGATGCGCCATTAGACGGCAGCACAGGGTAAAAAATCCCGAACCGGGTCACGAAATAACCACTTATTCCAGCCTGTTATTGACCCTCAGGCTGTAGAGGTGCCGTTCGGCGTCCACCAGGTGTTGGCCCCAGTGCTGGCGGAAACCCACTTCCCAGAGGTGCGCGACCTCGTCCATGCCGGCCGCCTCCAGCATGTTCAGGCCGCGCTTGAGCTCGAAATAGATATCGGTCAGGTCGTCGGCGAGGCTGCCGGAACGGTGGTCGACACCCGCCGCCGGCTCGGTCGGCTCGTCGTATTCCAGCCAGTACATGTCCAGCTCGCCGAGCTTGGCCCGCAGCTCGCTGAACAGGTCGAAACGATCATCAAAATCAGCCAGTTCCGGGGGCAGCGATGCGCCGCCGGGATCGTGCAGCGCGACGATGCCGGCGTGCAGCCTGGGCAGGATGCGTATCAGCGGCTTGAGCAAATCGGTCTGCTCGCCGCCCTGTTCGATGAGACGGCAGTACTGGCGCGCCGTTTCGATCAGTTCCTGGAACTGGACGCGTTCGGGGTCAATCATCTCCCCTCCCTGTCAACACGTGGCGACTGCAAAAACAGCGCCTTTCCAACCCAGTGTAGACGGAATCCGGGAGATTTCCCGCTCAGACCTCGACCATCTCGAAGTCTTCCTTGCCCGCGCCGCAATCCGGACACACCCAGTTCAGGGGCACATCCTCCCAGCGCGTGCCAGGGGCGATACCTTCCTCGGGCAGACCTTTTTCCTCGTCGTAGATGAAACCGCAGATCACGCACATCCAGCGTTTGTATTCGCCCATGAACAGACTCCTTGCCAGCAATCCGAAGCCCGTATGATAGCGTCCGGCACCCAGGCACAACACCCACTACCGGTGCTACAATATGCCGCCCGGAACAAGGTGAGAACCCATGCAACGACGCCCAGGCAACCCGGCGCGCACCCGCCGCGCCGTCCCCCGGATGACCCGCTCATGACCGCGCCGCACAGCCCCGTGCCGGTGGTCATGGTATTTTCCGGCAACGACCCGAGCGGCGGCGCCGGCGTGCAGGCCGATATCGAATCGCTGATCAGCCAAGGCTGCCACACCACGCCGGTGATCACCACGCTCACCATCCAGGACACGCGCGACATTTCCGGCTACACGCCGCTGGACGCCGCGCTGATCGCGGAACAGGCGCGTGCGGTGCTGGAAGACATGCCGGTCAGCGCCTTCAAGCTCGGACTGCTGGGCAGCGTCGAGGCCATCGAGGCGGTGCACGCCATCCTCGCCGACTACCCGGAGATTCCGGTGGTCACCGACCCGGTGCTGGCCACCGGCGGCGGCACCCTGCTCGCCGACGACGGCGTCATCGAGGCCATCAACGAACTGCTGCTGCCGCAGACCACGGTCCTCACTCCCAACAGCAACGAGGCGCGGCTGCTGGCGCCCGAGGCCGACTCGCTGGGCGCCTGCGCCATGGCCCTGCTGGACCGCGGCGCCGAGTTCGTGCTGGTCACCGGCACCCACGAGAACACCCCGACGGTGGTCAATTCGCTGTACAGCAATCACCGCCTCATCGAAACCTTCGAATGGGACCGCCTGGAAGGCGAATTCCACGGCTCCGGCTGCACCCTGGCGGCCAGTGTCGCCGGCCTGCTGGCGCAGGGCATGGAGCCCTTCTCGGCCGTCCACGAGGCACAGGAGTACACCTGGCAGACACTGGCCGAGGGTTACCGCATCGGCATGGGGCAGCGGCTGCCCAACCGCCTGTTCTGGGCGCGCGAGGAACAGGGTTGAAGGCAGGCCTGCGCGGGCTGTACGTCATCACCGACGCCGCCTTGCAAGCACCGCAGCAACTGGGCGAGCGCGTGCGTCAGGCCCTCGAGGGCGGCGCGCGGCTGGTACAATACCGCGACAAGTCGAACCACGCGGCGCGGCGCCAGCGCCAGGCGCGCGAACTGCTGGAGCTGTGCAACCGCCACGGCGCGCGGCTGATCATCAACGACGACGTGGCGCTGGCCGCGGCGACCGGCGCGCACGGCGTGCACCTCGGCCGCGACGATCCGGCCATCGACACGGCGCGCGAGCGGCTGGGTGAAGCGGCCATCATCGGCGTATCCTGCTACGACCAGTGGCCGCTGGCGCAACGGGCGGTTGACGCCGGCGCGGACTACATCGCGTTCGGACGCTTCTTCCCCTCGCGCACCAAGCCCGACGCCGTGCAAGCCGACATTGCGCTGCTGCGACGGGCGCGGCGCGAACTCGAAATCCCGGTGGCGGCCATTGGCGGCATCACCGCCGACAAGGGGGCCGCGCTGGTGGCCGCCGGCGCCGACCTGCTGGCGGTGGTGCACGATGTATTCGCGGCCGGCGATGTGTATGCTGCCGCACGGCGTTACCAGAAATTATTCAGTTAAAGGAATCACGGCATGAGCAAGTCGGAAGAACTTTTCAGGCGCGCGCAGAAGGTTATCCCGGGCGGCGTAAATTCCCCGGTACGGGCGTTCAGGGGGGTCGGTGGCGACCCGGTCTTCTTCACCCGCGGCGAGGGCGCCTGGCTGTATGACGCCGACGGCAAGCGCTATGTCGACTACGTAGGTTCCTGGGGTCCGATGATCGCCGGCCACTGCCACCCCGACGTGGTGCGCGCGGTGCAGGAAAGCGCGGCCAATGGCCTGGGCTTCGGCGCCCCCACGGAAATCGAGACGCAGATGGCGGAACTGCTGTGCGAGATGGTGCCGTCGCTGGAGATGGTGCGCATGGTCAGCTCCGGCACCGAGGCGACCATGAGCGCCATCCGCCTGGCGCGCGGCTTCACCGGCCGCGACAAGATCGTGAAATTCGAGGGCTGCTACCACGGCCATTCGGACTCGCTGCTGGTAAAAGCCGGCTCCGGCGCGCTGACCCTGGGCGTGCCCACCTCGCCGGGCGTGCCCGCCGATCTCGCGCAGCACACCATCACCCTTGCCTACAACGACCCCGAACAGGTGCGCGCCGCGTTCGCCGAAATCGGCGACCAGGTGGCCGCCATCATCGTCGAACCCATCGCCGGCAACATGAACTGCATCCCGCCCGCCGACGGTTTCCTGCAAACCCTGCGCGAGGTCTGTGACCGTCACGGCAGCGTCCTGATCTTCGACGAAGTGATGACCGGTTTCCGCGTCGCCCCCGGCGGCGCCCAGCAACTGTATGGCGTCACGCCGGACCTCACCACGCTCGGCAAGGTGGTCGGCGGCGGTCTGCCGGTGGGCGCTTTCGGCGGCCGCCGCGACATCATGGAGCACATCGCTCCGACCGGCCCCGTGTACCAGGCCGGTACACTATCGGGCAACCCGGTGGCCATGGCCGCCGGGCTGGCGACCCTGTCGCTGGTGCGCGAGCCCGGTTTCCACGACGGCCTCGACCGGCGCGCCCGGCAACTGGTGGACGGCATGAAGAGCCGCGCCCGGGCAGCCGGCATCGGCCTCGCCAGCAACCAGGTCGGCGGCATGTTCGGGCTGTTCTTCACCGACGCCGAACGGGTCAGCGACTTCGCCGGCGTCAACGCCTGCGACCTGGCGCGCTTCCAGGCCTTCTTCCACGCCATGCTGGAGCGCGGCGTGTACCTGGCGCCGTCGGCCTTCGAGGCCGGCTTCGTGTCGTCGGCCCACGACGAGGCGGCCATACAGGCCACCCTGGACGCGGCGGAACAGGCCTTCGCCACGCTGGACTGAACGACACCGGGACGGCACGGACCTGCCGTCCCGGCCGCGCCCCGCCGGGCGCAACACGCCCAACCCGTGAACGAATAACAAGACATGGAAACGCTGTTCACCCAACTGCTGGAATGGATGCAGGCCCACCCCAACTGGGCGGGCTTCATCGTGCTGGTGGTGTCGGCGCTGGAATCGTTGCTGGTGGTGGGCCTGTTCGTGCCCGGCACCGTGGTCATGTTCGGCATGGGCGCGATGATCGCGGCAGGCGGCATGTCGCTGTACCCGACCCTGGTGTGGGCGGCAGTGGGTGCAATAATCGGCGACGGCATCAGCTACCTGATCGGCCGCCACTACCACCAGCAACTGCGCGTCATCTGGCCGTTCCGCAAGTACCCCGGCATGATCAGCCGCGGCGTCGACTTCTTCCACCGTCACGGCGGCAAGAGCATCGTGCTGGCGCGTTTCGTGGGTCCGGTGCGGCCGTTGCTGCCGGCGGTGGCGGGCATGCTCGACATGCCGCCGCTGCGCTTCTTCGCGGTCAACGCGCTGTCCGCGGTGGTGTGGGCGCCGGCCTACATTCTGCCGGGCATGCTGTTCGGCGCCTCGCTGGGCGTGGCCGCGGAGATCGCCGGCCGCCTGGCGCTGCTGCTGATCGTGCTGGTGGCGCTGCTGTGGTTCTCCTGGTGGCTGGTGCGGCGCATCGCCCGCAGCTTCCAGCCGCACGCGGAGAGCGTGCAGATGCGCATCCTCGACTGGGCACGCCGCCACCCGGCCTTCGAGCCCATGGCCGCCGCCCTGCTCGACCCGGAACACCCGGAGGCGCGCGGCATGTCGGTGCTTTCCGGCCTGCTGCTGATCGCCAGCTGGACGCTGTTCACCATTCCCCGCCACATCACCGAGAACAACCTGTTCGCCAACATCGACCTGTACCTGTTCAACGCCCTGCAATCGCTACGCACCCCGCTTGGCGACAAGCTGATGGTGATCATCACGCAACTGGGCGACAGCGAGGTGCTGTACGGTTTCACCGCGCTGCTCGGCCTGTGGCTGATGTGGCGCCGCAACTGGCGCATGGTGGCGCACTGGGTGATCGCGGTGGCGGCGGTGGCGCTGCTCACCTGGGCGCTGAAACTGCATACCGGCGTCGCCCGGCCGCCGCTGCTCGATACCTCGGCCATGAGCTACGCCTTCCCCAGCATGCACGCCGCCCTGTCGGTCGCGGTGTATGGCTTCCTGGCCGTCGCCATCGCCCGCGAACTGCGCGGCTACTGGCACTGGGTGCCCTATTCGCTGACCGTGTTCCTGGTGGTGTCAATCGGCTTCTCGCGCCTGTACCTGGGCGCTCACTGGCTGTCCGACATCCTCGCCGGCTGGAGCCTGGGCCTGATCTGGGTCGCCACCATGGGCATCGCCTACCGCCATCATCCGGCGCCTTCACTGCACGTGCGCAGCCTGGCTCCCTTGTCGCTGCTGGTGCTGTTCTCGGTCGCCACCCTGCACAGCAGCCGCTCGCTGCAACAGGACCTCGCCTTCTACCAGCCATCGCGCCCGGAACCGGTGGCGATAACCCGCGCCGACTGGCTGGACCACACCTGGCGCACGCTGCCGGCGTTTCGCGACGATCTCGAAGGCCGCCACCACCACCCGCTCACCGTGCAGTGGATGGGCAGCCTGGAGATGCTGCGCGCGGTGCTGGAAGCCAATGGCTGGGAAACGCCGACCGGTTCCGGCGTGATCGGGCTGGCCGACTTCTTCAACAGCGAGGCCGGCATCGACGACATGCCCATCCTGCCGCAACTGCACCGCGGCCAGCCGCAAAAACTGCTGATGGTCCGCCACGTGCCGGACGGTTCGCGCCTCCTTACCGTGCGCCTGTGGGAAAGCGGGTATTACAACCCGGAGGAAGATACCATGCTGTGGATCGGCAGCGCCTCGTCGCTGGTCATCGAGGACCGCTTCCGGCTGCTGCGATTCCTGCGCACCGACATCGATTTCAACGCCCCGCTGCGCCAGTTCGCGGCCGACCTCGACGGTCTGCAACGGCTGCACGCGCGACGCAGCGAGGCCGTGACCACCGACGCCGACGTGGACTGGGACGGCACCGTGCTACTGGTCACTCCGCCCGCGCTCGGCGACTGACTTCCTCCGCCAGCAACTCCCGATAGAGCACCTCCGGCCGTTCCGCGCCGTCGTCGATCTCCAGCAGGCATTGCTTGTCGGCCAACGGCAACAGGCCGTCGGGGAACCGCACCGTATTGAGCGGGAACAGCGAAAGATCGTGCGAGTCGAGGGGCACGCCGGGCGCGCACTCAGCCGCCGTCGTCCAGCGGCTCGCCCCAGCGCGGCGACAGGCTGTTGTCGATACCGAGCTGGTCGAGGATGCGCGCCACCACGAAGTCGACCAGGTCGCCGATACTCTGCGCGCCCTGGTAGAAACCGGGGTTGGGCGGCATGATCACCACACCGAGCCGCGCCAGCTTGAGCATGTTCTCCAGGTGGATTGCGGAAAACGGCATCTCGCGCGGCACCAGCACCAGCTTGCGCCCTTCCTTGATGACCACATCGGCGGCGCGCTCGATCAGGTTGTTGCTGGTGCCGGCGGCAATGGAGGCCAGAGTGCCGGTGGTGCAGGGACACACCACCATGGCGCGCGGCGCGCTCGAACCGCTGGCCAGCGGCGCGGTCCATTCCTCGCGGCCGAACACCCGCAAGAGGCTCGCGTCGAATCCGTAGCGTTCCGCCAGCACACGGCGAACTTCCGCGCCGCGCCCGGGCAGCTTCAGGTCGGTTTCCATGCTGATCACCACCTGCGCCGGCGCCGACACCATCAGGTCCACGCGCTGGCCGCCGCACAGCATCACCTCCAGCAGGCGCAGGGCGTAGGGCATGCCGGACGCGCCGGTGAGCGCGACCGCGTATGGCGTGTCATCACGCATGACGGCCCTCCTCCAGGGCGGCCAGCAACTTGTCGTGGATGCCGCCAAAGCCGCCGTTGCTCATCACCACCAGCCGGTCGCCGGGACGCGCGGACGCCACCACCGACGCCACCAGCGCATCGAGGTCGGCCTCGACATGCACCGGCCGGGTCACGCACGCCGCCACCGTCTCCAGGTCCCAGTCGAGGTCGGCGGGGCGGAACAGCCACACCGCGTCGGCGTCGGACAGGGCGCGCCCCAGCACCTCGCGGTGCACGCCCATGCGCATGGTGTTGGAACGCGGCTCCAGCACCGCCAGCACCCGCCCCTCGCCATGACGGCGCAGGCCCTGCAGGGTGGTGGCGATGGCGGTGGGATGGTGCGCAAAATCGTCGTAGACCGTCACACCCGCCACTTCGCCGCGTACTTCCAGGCGGCGCTTGACGCCGGCGAAGTCCCCCAGCGCCTCGATGGCCCGCGCCACCGGCACACCGGCGTGACGGGCGGCGGCGATGGCCGACAGGGCATTGTGAACATTGTGCTCACCGAGTTGCGTCCAGGCCACCTCGCCCTGCGGCTGGCCGTCCAGCAACACCGTGAAACGGCTGCCGTCGGCCTCCAGCAGCCGGGCCTGCCAGCGCGCCGGGAAGGTGCCCACCGACACGGTTTCCTCGGGCGTCCAGCACCCCATTTCCAGCACCTCTGCAAGGTTGGCGTCGTTGGCGTTCACCACCAGCAGGCCGCTGCCCGGCACGATGCGCACCAGGTGGTGGAACTGGCGCTGGATGGCCGCCAGGTCGGGGAAAATGTCGGCGTGGTCGAACTCCAGGTTGTTCAGCACCAGGGTGCGCGGCCGGTAGTGGACGAACTTGGAGCGCTTGTCGAAGAAGGCGGTGTCGTATTCGTCCGCCTCCACCACGAAGAACGGCGACTCGCCGAGGCGCGCGGAAACGCCGAAGTTGCCGGGCACACCGCCGATCAGGAAACCGGGAGCCAGGCCGGCGTGCTCCAGTATCCAGGCGAGCATGCTGGCGGTACTGGTCTTGCCGTGGGTGCCGGCGACCGCCAGCACCCAGCGATCCTGCAACAGGTGGCCCTCCAGCCACTGCGGCCCGGAGGTGTAGCGCAGGCCGCGGTCGAGCATGAACTCGACCGCCGGATTGCCGCGACTCATGGCATTGCCGACCACCACCTGGCCAGGTGGCGGGTCGAGATGATCCGCCCGGTAGCCCTCCATGAGGGTGATGCCCTGTGCGCGCAACTGATCGCTCATCGGCGGGTAGACGTTGGCGTCGGAGCCTTCGACCTCGAAACCGGCCTGGCGCGCCAGTATCGCCAGCCCGCCCATGAAAGTGCCGCATATGCCCAGTATGTGTAGCTTCATTCCGTTTCCAGTCCGTTCAACCCTGCGCCTGCGGAAACAGGGTTTCGATCATGCCGATCGCCAGCGCCGCATGCAGGCCGGCAAGCATCAGGCCGACCCCGTAGCGGGTCGACAGCGCATGGCGGAAAATGTGCGCCTGCACGCTGATGCCCCAGGCCAGCAGCATCAGCCAGAGCAGCACCAGGTCCGCCATCGGCTCATCGTTGCGGTGCGCGGCGGCTGCCCGCTCCACCAGTGGCAGGGCCACCAGCCCGAGTATCATGCCGGTTCCCGCCAGTGAAGTCAGCGTTTGCGGATAACGCCGCGCGTGGCCCGTCACCCGCAGCAGCAGCCAGGCGAACACCAGCATCAGCAGCGTGTCCACCAGCGTCATGGCCAGCGACACGCGCAAGCCGGAACTGGCGCTGGCCTGCACCAGGTCGACCAGCATGTAGCCGGCCAGGGCCAGCCACAGGGCGTCGAGCGACGCCGGGTCGTCCTGCGGCGCGCGCCGCAACAGGGCCTGCTGCAACCAGGACCACAGGCAGTCCCGTACTTGCCTTATGTCCATCCAGCGTCCCGTTCTTTACAAGTTATTCGCACGCGATTATGTTTAACCCGAACAGCAATCCCGCGACACCTTACGGGATCGCCCGATAACGATAAAGGTGGGATCCATGCCCCTGACCGCCATCGAAAAACGCCTGCGCGGCTTCCGGTTGCGCATTCACCAGCCCGATCATACACCGCTTGTGCTCGGGCACGGCGGGCCGGTGATCGACTGGCACCTGCACGAGGCGGGCACGCTGGATCACATTGTCGCGAATCCCGGGCAAGCGCTGGGCGCCACCTACGTGCGGGGACAGTGGGACATCGATTCCGAACACCTGCCGCTTCTGATCACCGCGCTCATTCCCGACCAGGCCGGACCGCCCGGCCACACCGGTGGCTGGCTGCGGCGCCTGCGCGCGCGGCTGCCTGGCCGGCGCTCGCGCGCCGCGGACGCCGCCGACTGGCGCAACCGCAGCGCGCGCATCGCCCGCCTGTGCCTGGGCGAGGAACTGTTCACCGGCACCGCCTGTTTCGAGGAACCCGGCGTCACCCTGGAACAGGCCCAGCGCGCGCGCGGCCGGCGCCTGATCGAGGATCTGCAACTGCAACCAGGCCAGCACGTGCTGGATCTCGATGCGGGCTGGGGCAGCACCGCCCTGCTGCTCGCCGAGCAAGCCGCGGTTCGCGTCACCGCCCTGTTCTCCACCCCGACACAACTCGATCACGCGCGCCGCGAGGCGCGCAACCGGCGCCTGCACGAACTGGTGCTGTGCCGGCTCGGCGACATGAACCAGTGCCGCGGCCACTTCGACCGCATCCTCTCGAGCGGGATGAACCTTCAGGCAAGCGCGGCCGACGCCGGCGCCCAACTGCGCCGTCTCGGTGAACTGCTGCACGACGACGGCTTCATCTGGATGCAACGCACCGGCCGCCGCAAGGACCACGCCCTGGCCAACCAGTGGCTGCAACAACAGATTCCCTCGCAGAACCGGCTGCCCCTGCTGTCGGGGCTGACCGCCGCGATCGAATCCACGCCGCTGCACGCCCTGCAGATCAGCGACCTGTCCGCGCACCACGAACGCACCATCAATGCCTGGCGGCGCCGTTTCCGCCAGCACCGCAACACCATCAGCCGGCTGTACGGGGAGACGGATACCCGTCGCTGGGAATTCAGGCTGGCCAGCGAGGAAGCCGCGCTGCAGCACGGCCAACTGAGTTGCTACCAGGTCCTGCTGGGCAACCCGCGCAGCGTGTGGCCGAACATGGACACCGGCGGCCACGCCTCCGACCACCTCCTGCCGCTCGATCTCGACCAGGCGCTCACGCGGCAGGAACGGGACGGCTGAGCCACCGGGAGCGCCGGGCGCGAGACGCGCCCTCAGCCGCGCTTGCGGGCCGCCTTGTTGCGCGCCGCGCCCTTCTTCTTTTTCACACCCGTCTTGCCGCGCGCCGCTGTCTTTGCGGTTGCCGGCCGTTTTGAGACGGCCTTCCTTGCCGGGGACTTCTTCGTCGCCGTTTTCTTCACGCTTGTCTTCGAGACCGCGGGCCGCTTCGAAGCGGCCTTTTTGGCAGCTGTCTTCTTCGCCGCGGTTTTCTTGCGGGCAACGACCTTCTTTTTGGCGACCGCCTTTTTCTTCGCCGATGGCTTCTTTGCCACCGCCTTTTTGGCGGTCGATTTTTTCGCGGCGGACTTCCTGGCCACGCTCTTCTTCACCGGGGCCTTCCGGGTGGCGCCCGCCTTCTTTGTCGCGGTCTTCCTTGCCGCCGTCTTTTTGGCTGCCGCCTTCTTCGCGACCACCTTCCGCGCCACGGCCTTCCTTGCCGGGGACTTCTTCGTCGCCGTTTTCTTCACGCTTGTCCTCGAGGACGCGGGACGCTTCGAAGCTGTCTTTTTGGCGGCCGTTTTCTTCGCCGTCGTCTTTTTCTTCACCGTCTTGCCGGCGGAAGCCTTTTGCACGGGGGATTGCTTCGCCGCGGCTTTTTTAGCCGCCCCGGACTTCCGTTTCGCAGCGGTCTTTGCCGCCGCTCTTGCCGTCGCCTTTTTGGCGCCCGGCCTTGCTGCCACGGCCTGCTTTTCGCCGGTTCCGCCGCCAGGAGAGGTCTTTTCCGCCGGGGCGGGAGCTTCGGCGGCCTCCCCGGGCCTGGACGCATCCGCCGCGACAGCCGCTTCCCGCTCGTCGTCCCGTTCCTTGAGTTTGCGAGCCACCGCGCGCCGGATCGCCTCCGAGCGGTCGCGGCTGGCGCAGGTCTTGCGCGCTTCCTCGACCACCTTGAGCACGGCGCGGAACACGTCGTCGGCTTCGCCGATACCCTGCACCTCGCGCAGGCAGCCCTGCTCGCGGTAGTACTCGACCACCGGCAGGGTCTGCGTCTCGTAGATGCGCAGGCGGTTGCCGATGGTCTCCTCATTGTCATCGGAACGCCGCCGCAGACGGCCGCCGCACAGGTCGCAGCGGTCGTCCATCTTGGGCGGCGCATAGAAAATGTTGTAGCTGGCGCCACAGGAAACGCAGATACGGCGTCCGAACAGGCGCTGCATGATGGTGTCGACGTCCACGTCGATCAGCAGCGCCAGGTCGATCGGCTTGCCGAGCTGGAGGAGCAGCTCATCGAGTTGCTCGGCCTGCGCCAGGTTGCGTGGAAAACCGTCCAGAATGAAGCCCTTGCCGGTATCGGCGCGGGACAGGCGCTCGCGGATGACGCCGAGCACGATCTCGTCGGACACCAGTTGACCGGCGTCCATCACCGCCTTGGCGGCCTTGCCCAGCGGGGTGCCGGCCGCCACGGCTTCGCGCAACAGGTCTCCGGTGGATATCCCGGGAATGCCGTAATGCTTCGCCAGCCGCTGTCCCTGAGTGCCCTTCCCACTGCCCGGCGGTCCCAACAGAACAATCCTCATAGTCCTTTTACGCTCGCTGTGTCATTGATTTTTATTGAATTTATCAGCTAACCGACACCATCCGGGAAGCCGCCGCCAATAAAAGTTTTTTCATAGGGACATTCAATAGTTTTCTTGGTTGTCACACCGCACAGTGATTAAGCTACCGCCCCTATAAGCCCCAAGTCAAACAAAGCACCTGAATTCCATTGCTTTTTGCTCTATGCTTGGGCGCCTTTTCAAAACCTTGCAGGGACAAACGACACCAGCATGAACCGGATTCCCGACTTCACCGACAACGAACTGTGGATCATCAAGTCCACGCTGCAGGAGCGTTACGGCGAAGCCCCCGAAGTGCAACTGGCGGAAACCGAGCTGCGCCTGGACCTCGCGCGCACCGAACTGACCGTCTGCCCGGCCGCCTACTGGGAAGTCGACAAGTGTCACTTCGTCATCGCCAAGACCGGCGACAACCGTTACCGCTGCCAGTTCTTCTACCGCATCCACCAGATGTACGGCACCGGCCGGGACGAGTACGACGACCTGACCGAATGCGTGGTCACGCTGTTGCAGGTCCAGGCCGACCACCACGCGACGGAAGCCGGGCACGGCTGAGCGCGAAACAACCGGATTCAACGAACCTTTCAGGAGTATTGTCACATGGCACGATCCACAGGAAAGAAAAACGCGTTCTACGCGCAGTCGGGTGGCGTCACCGCCGTCATCAACGCCAGCGCCTGCGGCGTGATCGAGACCGCGCGCAAGCACAAGGACAAGATCGGCAAGGTCTATGCCGGCCGTAACGGCATCATCGGCGCCCTCACCGAGGACCTCATCGACACCAGCAAGGAATCCGCGCGCGCCATCGCCGCGCTGCGCCACACCCCGAGCGGCGCCTTCGGTTCCTGCCGCTACAAGATGAAGAGCCTGGAAGCCAACAAGCGCGAATACGAGCGCCTGATCGAGGTGTTCGAGGCCCACAACATCGGTTACTTCTTCTACAACGGCGGCGGCGACTCCGCCGACACCTGCCTGAAGGTCTCACAACTGTCCAAGACCATGGGTTACCCGATCCAGGCCATCCACGTGCCCAAGACCGTGGACAACGACCTGCCGATCACCGACAACTGCCCGGGCTTCGGCTCGGTGGCCAAGTACATCGCCGTGTCCACCCGCGAGGCCAGCTTCGACGTGGCCTCCATGTGCGCCACCTCAACCAAGATCTTCGTGCTCGAGGTCATGGGCCGGCACGCCGGCTGGATCGCGGCGGCGGGCGGCATGGCCGCCACCGAGGAAATCGATCTGCCGATCGTGATCCTGTTCCCGGAAGTGAAATTCAGCCAGACCAAGTTCCTCAAGCTGGTCAAGGAAAAGGTCAAGCAGTACGGCTACTGCTCCATCGTCGTCTCCGAGGGCGTGCGCGACCGTTCCGGCAAGTTCCTGGCCGACCAGGGCCTGAAGGACGCCTTCGGCCACGCCCAGCTCGGTGGCGTGGCGCCGGTCATCGCCAACCTGATCCGCGACAAGCTGGGCTACAAGTACCACTGGGCGGTCGCCGACTACCTGCAGCGCGCCGCGCGCCACATTTCCTCGAAGTCCGACGTGGAACAGGCCTACGCCATGGGCAAGGCCGCGGTGGAACTGGCGCTGGCCGGCAAGAACTCGGTGATGCCGACCATCAAGCGCACCTCCAGCAAGCCCTACCGCTGGAAAGTGGGCGAAGCCAAGTTGTCACGCGTGGCCAACGTCGAAAAGATGATGCCGCTGAGCTTCATCAGCAAGGACGGCTTCGGCATCACCAAAAAATGCCGCGACTACCTCGAGCCACTGATCGCCGGGGAGGACTACCCCCCCTACGGCAAGGACGGCATGCCGAAATACGTTCAGTTGAAGAACGTACCGGTGCGCAAGAAGCTGGCCGACTTCAAGCTCAGGTAAGACTTGAACAGGGGGTGCTTAAAAGCACCCCTTTTTTGTGGTGACGGGATGACGCTGGAAAAAGCACGCGAACTGATTGCCGTACAGGCCGACATGGGCGGCGGCTACAACCGGAACGGCGCGAAGCTGATCCTCGCCGAGGTTCAGCGCGAACACGGACAGGAAGCCGTGGACCGGTTGATTCGCGAGTTCGACCTGGAAAAACTGTTCGGCTTCAAGCCGGGCAGCAGCTTCCACTGAAACGTAACCGGCGATACCGGCGCGCGTCCGCGGCAAGAAACGATCACAGTTTCCCCCGCCGGGCCCGGCCAATCGCACCGTAGAAACTGTTGTTGGAGGAAACATCATGTCCGCAGAACTTATCTTTGCACTGGCCTGCGCGGCCGCTGCCATCCTGTATGGCATCGTGTCCGCGAAATGGATACTGGCCAAACCGGCTGGCAACGCCCGCATGCAGGAAATCGCTGCCGCCGTCCAGGACGGCGCCCGCGCCTACCTGAACCGTCAGTACACCACGATCGGCATGGCGGGCATCGTGCTGCTGGTGCTGATCGGCATCTTCATCGACTGGCCCACGGCCACCGGCTTCGCCATCGGCGCCGTGTTCTCCGGCCTGACCGGCTACATCGGCATGAACGTGTCGGTGCGCGCCAACGTGCGCACCGCCGAAGCCGCCAACGACGGACTCAACGCCGCCATGCAGGTCGCCTTCCGCGGCGGCGCCATCACCGGCATGCTGGTGGTGGGACTGGGACTGCTCGGTGTCGCCGGCTTCTACGCCATCCTGCTCGTCAGCGGCGCGGAAGACCCCATCCACCCGCTCATCGGCCTGGCCTTCGGTGGCTCGCTTATTTCCATCTTCGCCCGACTCGGCGGCGGCATCTTCACCAAGGGCGCGGACGTCGGCGCGGACATCGTCGGCAAGGTGGAAGCCGGCATCCCCGAGGACGACCCGCGCAACCCGGCGGTCATCGCCGACAACGTGGGTGACAACGTCGGCGACTGCGCGGGCATGGCGGCCGACCTGTTCGAAACCTATGCGGTCACCGTGGTGGCGACCATGCTGCTCGGCGGCCTGTTGCTCAAGGACATGGGCAGCGCCGCGGCCATCTACCCGCTGGTACTGGGCGGCGTGTCCATCATCGCCTCCATCATCGGCACCTTCTTCGTCAAGGCGCGCGAGGGCGGCAAGATCATGAATGCCCTGTACCGCGGCCTGATCGTGTCCGCCGTGCTGGCGGCCGTGGCCTTCTACTTCGTCACCCAACAGTTGATGGGCGACACCATTGTGCTGCACGGCGAGAGCATGGCCAGCATCAACCTGTTCTACTGCGGACTCATCGGCCTGGCGCTCACGGCGGCCATGGTGGTCATCACCGAGTACTACACCGCCACCGAATTCTCGCCGGTGCGCCACATCGCCGAGGCTTCCACCACCGGTGACGGCACCAACGTCATTGCCGGACTGGGCGTGTCCATGAAAGCCACCGCCGCCCCGGTACTGGCCGTGTGCGCCTCCATCTGGGGCGCCTACGAACTGGCCGGCCTGTACGGCATCGCCATCGCGGCCACCTCCATGCTGTCCATGACCGGCATCATCGTGGCGCTGGACGCCTACGGCCCGATCACCGACAACGCCGGCGGCATCGCCGAAATGGCCGAACTGGACGAGAAAATCCGCAACATAACCGACCCGCTGGACGCGGTGGGCAACACCACCAAGGCGGTCACCAAGGGTTACGCCATCGGCTCCGCCGGCCTCGCCGCGCTGGTGCTGTTCGCGGACTACACCCACGCGCTGGCCGCCGAAGGCAACGGCACCGCCTTGAACTTCTCGCTCGACAACCACATGGTCATCATCGGCCTGTTCATCGGCGGCCTGGTACCCTACCTGTTTGGCTCCATGGCCATGGAAGCCGTCGGCCGCGCCGCCGGCGGCATCGTCAACGAAGTACGCCGCCAGTTCCGCGAAATGCCCGGCATCATGGACCACACCCAGAAGCCGAACTACTCGCGCGCCGTGGACATGCTGACCAAGGCCGCCATCCGCGAAATGGTGGTACCCTCGCTGCTGCCGGTACTGGTTCCGATCGCCGTCGGACTGCTGCTGGGCAAGGAAGCACTGGGCGGCCTGCTGATCGGCACCATCGTTACCGGCCTGTTCGTCGCCATCTCCATGACCACCGGCGGCGGCGCCTGGGACAACGCCAAGAAGTACATCGAGGACGGCAACTTCGGCGGCAAGGGCAGTGATGCCCACAAGGCCGCCGTCACCGGCGACACCGTTGGCGACCCCTACAAGGACACCGCGGGCCCTGCAATCAACCCGCTGATCAAGATCATCAATATCGTCGCGCTGATGATCGTTCCCCTGCTGTAGCTCCACCTGAAGCGACGCCCCCGGTCGAAAAAACCGGGGGCGTTTTTTTGGGGTGGCAGATTTTCGTCACGGGTTGGGGGTTCTTCCTTTTTCCAGGCGACGACTTGCCCGCTACGCGGGTCCCCTGCGCGTCTCGACATTTTGCGCGCTCGCGAAACTCGCGGTTCGCGCTGGCACGCGAACCACTCAGACAACGCTCGCTTGATCGCAAAATGTCTGCGATGCTCGGCTGCGCCGAACGCCTGGAAAAAGGAAGAACCCCCAACCCATGACTTGCTACGTGCGAACAAAAAGCAAAAAAAGGGGACGCAGGGAACCCGCGTCAGCGGGCAAACCGTTGAGACGAACCGAACCGGTAGACAGGCACCTCCCCCCACGGAGACAATAAATTCAGACACGCCAAATCCAGACCCGCTATAATTGCTGGCCTTTTGATCTTCTGGACGGGAGCCCAACATGAATCTCGATCGCGTCAGTTCCGGCACGGATCTCCCCAATGACATCAATGTCATTATTGAAATTCCGGCCCACGCCGACCCGGTGAAATACGAGGTCGACAAGCAGACGGGGGCCATGTTCGTGGACCGCTTCATGCACACCGCCATGCATTATCCCTGCAATTACGGCTACGTTCCCCACACGTTATCGCCAGATGGCGACCCTGTGGATGTACTGGTGCTGACCCCGGTGCCGCTGATCAGCGGTTCGGTGGTGCGCTGCCGACCGGTGGGCGTCCTGAAAATGACCGACGAATCGGGCGATGACGCCAAGGTGCTGGCTGTGCCCATCGACAAGCTGTGCAAGGAATACCGGCAGGTGCAGGATTTCCGCGACCTGCCGCCCAGCACGCTGGAACAGGTGGCGCATTTCTTCGAGCACTACAAGGATCTCGACGAGGGCAAATGGGTGCGCGTGGAAGGCTGGGCCGGCGTCGACGAGGCGCGCCAGGAAATCATGAACAGCGTCGAAATGTATAAAAACGCCCCCGAAAAACCCAATTTCTGAGTATTTGCCATGAAAATCTGCATCGTTTCCGACAGTCACGACCACCGCCCGCTGCTGGAGGCCGCGGTGCGCGCGGCCAAGGCCGCCGGCGCGGAAGCGGTGCTGCACTGCGGCGACGTGGTGGCGCCCAGCACCCTCAGCGTGCTGAAACCCTTCGGCCTGCCCATACACGTGATCCACGGCAACAACACCGGTGACCTGTACATGATGGCGCGGATCGCGAACCAGCCCGGCAACAACATCACCTTCTACGGCCAGGACGCCGGCATCGAGCTGGCGGGGCGCAAGATCTTCATCGTCCACTACCCGCACTACGCGCGCGCCATGGCCGCCACCGGCGACTGGGACCTGGTGTGCTGCGGACACGATCACGAGGTTCGGGTGGAAACGGTGCCGAACATTCTCGGCGGTGAAACCCACATGGTGAACCCGGGCACGGTGGGCGGTGTGGCCGCGCCCGCCACCTGGGTACTGGGCGACCTGGACAGCATGAGCTTCGAAATCCACGAAGTGGAGGTCGACGCGCCGGTGGACGAACTCGCCGCGTCCTGACTCCCCCCGCCTGGATCGTCGCATGCATGCCGCTCTCCCGATATTGTTTCAGCCATTCAATACATATCGAACGGCAGTGTGGGAATACCCAACTCCCTCAAATAGCTGTTGTGCTTCCCGGCGGCCGTTCTGATTTCTTCCCGCAGGTTGGCGAGTTGCTGGTGCACGGCATCCAGATCAACCTCCTCCTCAGGTTTTGCGGTGCTCACATAGCGCGAGATGTTGAGATTGAAATCGTGCTCTTCTTCGATTTCTTCAAGACTCACGCAGCGGGACGCGAATATTGAACCGTTATCCAGTTCCTCCCTGACCTCCCCCTGACGGTTTTTGTAAGTATCAACGATCTTTTCGATATGCTCGGGCAGCAAGGTATTCTGTCGCTTGCCCGGAGCATAGAGTTCTGCGGCGTTGATGAAAAGCACATCATCTGTGCGCTTGCATTTTTTCAACACCAGAATACAGACCGGAATGCCTGTGGAATAAAACAGTTTGGCCGGCAGGCCGATGACGGTGTCGATGTTGCCGTCCTTCAACAGCTTTGCGCGGATCTTCTTCTCGGCTCCACCCCTGAACAGCACGCCGTGCGGCAGGATGATCGCCATGGCGCCGTCCTTGGCCAGGAAATGGAAGCCGTGCAACAGAAAGGCGAAGTCCGCCGCGGACTTGGGGGCGAGCCCGTAGTCCTTGAAGCGAAAATCCTTCGCCATCTCTTCGCTCGGGCTCCACTTGTAGCTGAACGGTGGATTGGCAACGACCGCATCGAACTCGACCTTTTTGGCCGGGTTCGGCTCGCGCAGGATATCCCAATCGTTTTCCAGGCTGTCACCGTGGTGGATCTCGAACTCGGTGTCGCGCACGCCGTGCAGCAGCATGTTCATCCGGGCGAGGTTATAGGTGGTGATGTTCTTCTCCTGTCCGTAGAGCTTGCCGACGCCGTGTTTGCCATGTGCCGCCGCACGTTCAGCAGCAGCGAGCCAGAGCCGCAGGCGAAGTCGTATACCCGGTTTAACTTGTCCCTCTTGCCGGTGGCCGGATCCTGGCTGTCGAGGGTGACGATGCCGGAGAGAATGCTGGAGATCTGCTGCGGAGTGTAGAACTCGCCCGCCTTCTTGCCGCTGCCGGCGGCGAACTGCCCGATCAGGTACTCGTAGGCATCGCCCAGCAGATCCCGTTCACTGGGAAATTCCGCCAGACCCTCGGCGATCTTCTGAATGACTGTGCACAGGCGGTCGTTGCGTTGTTTGTAGTTTCTTCCGAGTTTCTCGGAGTCGAGATTGATCTCGGAGAACAGCCCCTGGAAGCTGCTGGAGAAGGATTCGTTTTCGATAAACTTAAAACCCTTCTGCAGGATTTTAAGCAACTCGTCGCTCTGTGTGCGCGCCATCTCGGCGATGCTGCTCCAGAGGTATTCGGGCTTGATCACGTAATGCACCTTGCGGCGCATGACCTTCTCGAATTCTTCGATGTCCTCCGGATTCTGCGCATACCACACGGCCAGCAGTGAACGGCGCATCGAGCGCTTGCCGTACTCGCCGGCAGGCTCGGCCACCCTGGCCAGCGGCTCCGGCTCTTCCCTGTGGGGAAAGGGCACCACCTCGCCGCCAGGCCAGTCCGCGCCCAGCTCCTGTCTGGCCGCCGCCTCGTAATGGTCGGAGAGGTAGCGCAGGAACAGGAACGAGAGCATGTAGTCGCGGAAATCATCCGCGTTCATGGAGCCGCGCAGCTCGTCGGCGATGGCCCAGAGTATCTTGCCCAATTCTTTTTGCTGTTCTTCGGTCATGTCGTGTCCTTTGGGTTGTCCAGCAGCCGCTGGCCTGCGGCCGTGCGCCGGTATTGCTGTGTCGGGCTGCGCGGATGATCGGGCTGGGTCATCTCCACCAGGCCCGCGGCCATCGCCGGCGTCAGGTAATGCTGGCGGAAATGCTTGGTGTCCTTCAGCCCCAGCGCCCGCATCAGCTCGCCACGCCCCATGGGGCGCTCCAGCACCGCCAGCAGGCGTTTTACTTGGGGGGTTGCTTCCGGGGTTACTTGGGGGGTCGCGGCGCGGCATGCCTCCAGAATCCGCTCTAGCATGAAAGCGATGAAAGGAGCACAGTCCGACCGTGCCGTGCTCTCGGCAATGGCCTGGTAATAGTCTTCCTGCCGGGCATGGATCAGGTTCTCCACCGGCAGATCAGCCAGCACCGGACGCCAGCGGCTCAGGATCAGGGTCTGCCACAGCCGCCCCAAACGCCCGTTGCCATCTTCGAAGGGATGGATGAATTCGAACTCGTAATGAAACACCGCAGCGGCAATCAGCGGATGTTCCTCGCAGGTCTCCAACCAGCCCAGCAAATCCGCGATCAGGCCCGGCACCCGTTCCGCCGGTGGCGCCATGTGAATGACCTGCCTGCCCTGCATCACCCCCACGCCGCCCGCGCGGTAGCGGCCCGCCTCGTCCAGCAGGCGCGCCATCAGCACCCCGTGCGCCTCCAGCAAATCTGCCTCCCGCGCTGGATGCCACTTCCCCAGCCGTTCGTAAGCCGCCAGCGCATTGCGTACCTCCTGAATCTCGCGCGGCGGCGCCATCACCGGCTTACCTTCGAGAATGGCCGTGATCTGCTCCTCGCTCAGGGTATTGCCCTCGATGGCCAGAGACCCCTGGATGGTGCGGATGCGGTTCGCCCGGCGCAGGCGCGGGATATCGCCAGAAAAAAGCGACAGTTTGCCCACGGCCTCGGCGATCCCGGCCACCAGGGAGATGATGGGTGGCGTGAGTGTGTAGGGAGGCCGATAACCCAACTTAGGCCACCTCCAGCGGGAAAAGCTGCTGCATCAGACCCTTTTTGTGCCGCTTGAGGGCTTCGATCTTTTCGTCCTGATCGCGGATCAAATCGTCGAGCGAGGACAGGCAACCGGCGATTTTTTGTTGTTCTTCAAGCGTCGGCGGAATTGCAAGTGTTAGTTTTTCGAGCTGGGTCGGGTACAGGTGAACGACTGAATCGCCCTGCGCGACCTTGCTAATTCCGGATTTCAGGTTGCCGCGAACATAGTAGGCCAGAAACGCCCCACTCATGGCCGACCGGAAAATATTGAGATCGCCGCCGAGGGCCACACCTTTGATCATCACGCAAGAGGCTGTCGCAATATCCTCTTTTGTTTCGCCAGATGCCGGAATGATCACGTCATTCTGTTCGCTTAAAACGAGGCCAGCAGGGTCTGCATGTGTTGATGATGCGACTTCCCGAATAACTTCTCCGTAAAGCGTATAAAGCTCGCCGTAGCGAACGCATGGCAAAGTTCCGTCCGGCTTGATGTCGGATTTGGATATTCCTTTTCCCTTGCTGATGGTTCCGATATCCCCCAACCGCATCACCTCCCACGGCCCGGCATCGCGGAATTCGGGGAAGCGCAATCTCGGCGTCACAGCCTTTGTTTTGGCTCTGCTCATTCCTGTTCCAGCCCGTCAGGATTTTTCAGCGCTTTCTTCTGCTCCGAAGTCAGGCGGCGCTCTACTTTTTTCACGTCTTCCTCGGGCGGAAGGGATTCGGGACGGATGCCCCGGTTCAGCAGGGTCTGGCGCACGGCCTTGTTGTTGGTGATGTGTTCGTCGGAGATTTCCGGCTCGCTGCACATGTTCTGTTCGCGGGCGTTGTGGATGGTGATCTCGGTGGCGAAGTCCTTGGCCTTGAGGATGATGGTGGGGGCAAAGTCGGCCAGAGGGCGGCTTTCGGGCACTTTCCAACGGGCCTTCATCGCCTGGGTACTCTTGCCAAACAGGGCATGGTCGCCCTTGCTGCGGATGAGAGCGAAGTTCCTGTTGCCGCCGGTTTGCTCGTAGATGACCTTGGAAAGTTCCTTTTCGGTATCAGCCAGCTTGCGGCGTGCGGATACCCGCTCGGCCTCCAGCATGCGCTGTTCGATCAACTCGGCCTTGCGGGTCTGCATGGCGAAGTAGGTCTGGGCAAAAGCGATTTGGGGCTTGGCCGGATCGCCGTTCTGGGCCACCAGATAGCAGGCGTAACGGGTGAGCATGATATCCGGGATTTCGCGGCGGCTGCCGGAGCCGAGTTCGACCATTTTCCCGACGTCGGCAAAATGGTCTTCGATGGCGTGGCCGGACAGTTCGCAAGCCGTCCTGGCCTTGGAGATCACGTTCAGGAAGTTGTCCCACTTGCTGTAGCCCAGCAGGTGCTGGAGGTCCCGCGCCAGCCAGTACTCGACACCGTTGTCGGTCTGCTGGGCGTGGGCTTCAAAGGTTTCGGTCATCTGGGTGATTTCATGCTGCATGGCGTTGCCTCCCTGTCATTCTTCATAGACCTCCAGCCCGGAGATCTCGCGCCCCTCGGCCTTGCGGCGCAGCAGCGGGATCAGGTCATCCATCAAGGCCAACTCGGCCCTGGCGCGGGCCTTCCAGCCCAGCCCCTTGGGCCTGAACAGCTCGGTGAGCGCGTCGGGGTCGAAGATGTAGCGGTCAAGAATGTGATCGACAAAGCCCTGTAGCGCCTCCACGGACAGGTCGTGCTTTTCAGCGATGCGCGCCAGCTCCTCGGCCTGGCACTTGGCCTTGAATTGTTCGTATCCCCGGCGGATGTCCTCTTCGCTCAGGCCTTCGCCTTCCTTGAGGGTGGCGATGTAGGCCTCGAGATCCTCGCGCTCGTCCATCAGCCGGGCGCTGGAGGCGAGCAGGCCCATGAGCTGCTCGCGGGTCATTTTCTGCTTCCTGGGCGGCTGGCCGCTGAAGCGGGCGATGAGCTTCATGATGTAGTCGTAATCGATGAGTGCCGAGTCGAACAGCACAAACTCGAAATCGAGTTGCTGGATGGGGTCGTCGGGGTTCTCTTCGCGCTTTTTGCTCTCTTCCTGCAGGCGCTTGGCCGTCTCCAGATACTGGGCGGAGAAGGCATGCAGGTCATCGCGGGGCATCAGCGCCTCAATCTTCGCCTTTTGTTCCTCGTCGAGGTCGGTGTACTGGTCGAGCTGGGTGGTGAGACGGCGCACTTCCTTGAATCGCTCGATAAAGCCCGCGCGCGCCTCGTCGCCCTTGAGGTTGGCCACCTCTTCGGGGCGGGCGTCCAGACCCTGAGCGGCCATGAACGCCTTGAGCTTCTGCGTCGATTCTTCGAGTTTCTCGATGACCCTGGGCGCGGGGTCCACCAGCCAGACCTCCTTGGCTCGCTCGGGTGCCTCGCCGGAGAAGAGCGCGATCGCCTCATCCACTGCCGCCTTCCGGGCGCGGAAGTCGAGGATGTTGCCGTAGGGCTTGGAGTCGTTGAGCACCCGGTTGGTGCGGGAGAAGGCCTGGATGAGGCCGTGATATTTCAGGTTCTTGTCCACATACAGGGTGTTGAGATACTGCGAGTCGAAGCCAGTGAGCAGCATGTCGACGACGATGGTGATGCCGATCTTCTTGTCCCGCGGCAGGTCGCTGTTGGGGTATTTCTGGTCCTTGATGCGCTGCTGGATGTCCTGATAGTAGCTGTCGAAATTGGCCAGGTTGTGGCTGGTGCCATAGCACGCGTTGTAGTCGTCGATGATTTCGGTCAGCGCCGCCTTCTTACGGTTCGGTTCCACCTTGTTGTCTGCCAGCTCTTGTGGCAGTTCCTCCTGTAGCTGGGCAACATCGCGGTTGCCTTCGGCAGGCGGCGAGAAGACGCAGACGATGTTCAGCGGGATGAAGTCCTCATCCGCCTCGGCCCGCTCTGCCTGGATCTCCCGAAATAGATGGAAGTAATCGATGGCGTCGTCGATGGAAGCGGTGGCGAACAGGGCGTTGAACTTGCGCTCATTGGGGGCCGCGTCGTGCTTGTCCAGAATCGCCTCGACCACGGCCCGCTTGGCCAGGGTTTCGCCGGGCTTGATGTCGGCGCCTTCAGGTTTGTCGTAGTCGACATGGAAACGCAGCACATTGCCGTCATCGATAGCGTGGGTGATGGTGTAGACGTGGAGCTGCTTGTCAAAGATGTCCTGGGTGGTGGCCAGGCGGGCCTCATCGCCTTCAATGCGGCGATAGGTGGCGTTCTGCTCAAAGATGGGCGTGCCGGTGAATCCGAAGATCTGGGCCTTGGGGAAGAATTCGCGGATGGCCTGGTGGTTTTCGCCGAAATGGGAGCGGTGGCACTCGTCGAAGATGAATACCACACGCTTGTCGCACAGCGGCTCGAGGCGCTGGCGGTACTGCTTGCGGTGATTGGCATCCAGCGCCAGACCCAGCTTCTGAATGGTGGTGACGATAACCTTGTCTTTGTAATCCTCCGATAGCAGCCGCTGCACAAGGGTTTCGGTGTTGGTGTTCTCCTCCACGCACCCGGGCTGGAAGCGGTTGAATTCCTCCCGGGTCTGTTTGTCGAGATCCTTGCGGTCCACCACCAACAGGCATTTCTCGATGTCGGGATTGTCCTTGAGCAGCGTGGAGGCCTTGAAGGAGGTCAGCGTCTTGCCCGAGCCGGTGGTGTGCCAGATATAGCCATTGCCCCGGTTCTCATGGATACTATCGACGATGGCCTTGACCGCATAGATCTGGTACGGGCGCATCATCAGGATCTTGCGCTCGGTCTGGATTAGCACCATGTAGCGGCTGAGCATCTGCGCCAGGGTGCACTTGGCGAGGAAGGCATCCGCAAAGGCGTCGAGGTGGGTGATTTTCTTGTTGTCCGGCGACGCCCAGCGGTAAACGGGCAAAAACCGCTCCTCGACATTGAAGGCGAAGTGCTCGTTATTGTTGTTTGCGAAGTACCAGGTCTGGCTGCGATTGCTGACGATGAACAACCGCATGAAACAGAGCAGGCTGTTCGTGTAACCATTGCCCGGGTCATTGCGGTAGTCGATGATCTGTTGCATCGCCTTGCGCGGCGAGACCTGCAAGGATTTCAGCTCGATCTGCACCAGCGGCAGGCCGTTGATCAGCAGGATGACATCGTAGCGATGATGGCTGCTCTTGGTGTTGATTCGCGGCTGGTTGACGACTTCGAAGGTGTTTTTGCACCAGTCCTTGAGGTTTACCAGCTGATAGTGCAGCGGCGTGCCGTCCTCGCGCTCGAAAGTGTTGCGGTTTCGCAGGCGCTCGGCGTTTGCGAAAACATCGGGCGTCACGATCTCTTCCAGCAGGCGCTCGAATTCGCTGCCGGTCAGCTTCACCCGGTTGAGCGATTCGAACTTTTCGCGGAAATTGTGTTCCAGCGTTTCGCGGTCGCGGATGTCGTGGCGGTAAGTGTATTTGAGCCCTTCAAGCTTTTTAATCAGCTCCTGTTCAATCTCGAGTTCTTTTGTCATTTCTTCCACCGAATCCGCCGTGGCCACACCATCATTCACGTAACGAGACAAATCATCCAATAGGCAGATGTCGATCCAATGTCACCCAGCACCTGTGGGCGGCAGATCCCTAAGGCGTGAAGTTTTCCCGCTGTCTCGTCTAACAGCATGCTTTCCATGCGCCAGGTAGCGCCGTTGCCTGCCTCGCTCATTCCATCCTCCCACAACATGAACCGCAAAAGCCGGAAAGGCCTGTTCGCCCTTCCGGCGCGAGAAGGGATACTTGCATCAGCACCGAAATGCGGTCCGCTGTTGTTCGATCCAGTGACCGATATCCGCCCGGGTAAAACGCCACGCCCCTCCCACCTTGAAAGCAGGGATCTTCTTCGCCACCAACCGGTAGGTAGATGGTGCGCTTGCCGACCTTCAGATATTTGGCGACTTCGTCCAGGGTGAATATCTCACCGATTTCCTCGGACATGAGCTCTGCCTCTGGCGGGGTACCGACCGGTAATTCTGTCAACCACACGGCAACGAAAGGCAAAGTAAAACAGCAACTTATCTAGCCGGTCGTGTTGTGCTCCACCCAGCGGCTGCTTTCCGGCAGTTGCTCCTTTTTCCAGAACGGCGCCCGCGACTTCAGTTCCTCCATCAGCCAGCGACTGGCCTCGAAGGCGTCCTTGCGGTGCGCGGACCAGACCGCTACCAGCACGATCGGCTCGGCCGGGTGCAGTTCCCCGACCCGGTGCACGATCAGGGTATCGACCAGATCCCAGCGCGTCCCTGCCTCGGCGCTGATCGTCTCCAGGTAACGCTCGGTCATGCCCGGGTAGTGCTCAAGGAACATGCCCCGCACCTCATCGCCCTCGTTGAAGTCGCGCATGGTGCCGACGAACACGGCCGTGGCGCCGAACTTGCCCGCCTGCTGCGGGCGCGCGGCCTGGCGCGCCTGCACCTCGGCCCAGGGGTCGAAGGGCTGCGCGGTGATACGCACGTTCAACGGGCACCCCCGGTCACGGGCGGGAAAAAGGCCACTTCGTCGTTCTCGGAGAGGATAGCGTCGGGACCCACGTATTCCATGTTGCGCGCCGCCAACACATTGTCTGGAAAGGGTTCTTCGGGCAACAGCAGGGCCCAGGCGCCGGCCACGGTGGTATTTTCCGGTACCGTCAGCGTGCGGGCGTCGAATCCATGACGCTCCCGCAAGCCGGCAAACAGTCTGACTTCGATACGCATTTTGCTGCTCCCGCGTTGCCTCCGTATGCCGGGGACCCTATAGTTACGTCTGACCGAACATAAAGATTCTGAAAATGCTGCCGGTACAGTGTATCACGCAGCCCCCTCGATTCACCCGGACACGGATACGAATGGCAAGCAGACTGACCCATTTCAACGCGGCGGGCGAGGCCCACATGGTCGATGTCGGCGGCAAGGCGATTTCCAGCCGCCGCGCGGTCGCCGACGGCTGGATTTCCATGCAGCCGTCCACCCTGCAACACATCCGCAACGGCGACAACAAGAAGGGCGACGTGCTAGGCGTCGCGCGTATCGCCGGCATCATGGCCGCCAAGAAGACCGCCGACCTGATCCCCCTGTGCCATCCGCTGGCGCTGACGCGCGTGGAGGTCGATTTCGAAACCCGCGACGAGCCGGCCTCGGTGTACTGCCGCGCGACGGTGGAGACCCGTGGCCAGACCGGCGTGGAAATGGAGGCCCTGACCGCCGTGCAGATCGCGCTGCTGACGGTCTACGACATGTGCAAGGCCGTGGATCGTGGCATGACGCTGCACGAGATTCGTCTGCAGGAAAAGGAAGGCGGCAAATCCGGCCACTGGCAACGGGACGCCTCCTGAAGGAGCCGCAATGAAAAGCGACAGGTCGATGGACAAGCACCAGGTTACCGAACCCCTGCGGGTGCTGATCGTCGAGGACAACGAGGACGACGCCCAGTTGCTGCTGGTGCGCCTGCGGCGCGCCGGCTACGCGCCCGACTACCTGCGCGTCGACAACGCCGACGACCTGCGCGAGGCGCTCCGTGACAAGAGCTGGCAGATCGTCATCTCCGATTACGCCATGCCCGGTTTCAGCGGCCTGGACGCGCTGCGCATGCTGCGCGCCGAAAACCTGGAAACGCCGTTCATCCTGGTGTCGGGCACGGTGGGCGAGGAAACCGCCGTCGAAGCCATCCGCTCCGGCGCCAACGATTACATCATGAAGGATAACCTGGCGCGCCTGGTTCCGGCCATCGACCGCGAACTGCGCGACATGCGCGAGCGCGCCCACCGGCGGCGCGCCGAGGACGCCCTCTACCAGGAACGCGAACGCGCCCTGATCACCCTGCACTCGATCGGCGACGGCGTTATCGCCACCGACGCCGACGGCCGCGTCGACTACATGAACCCGGTCGCCGAGCGCGTCACCGGCTGGACCAGCAACGAGGCCCAGGGACACCTGCTCACCGAAGTCCTGCCGCTGACCCACGAAGCCTCGCGCATCCCCATCGAAAGCCCGGCGGCCGTGGCCCTGCGCACCGGCCAGGTGGTCAACCTCAGCGAACAGTCGTTGCTCATCAACCGCCACGGCCAGGAGTTCCATATCGAGGATTCCGCCGCGCCCATCTTCGACCGCGACAACCAGGTGATCGGCGCGGTGCTGGTGTTCCACGACGCCACCCGCGAACGGCGCATGGCCCAGCAGATGTCCTGGGAGGCGACCCACGACAACCTCACCGGCCTCGTCAACCGGCGCGAGTTCACGGAGCGCCTCAACAACCTGCTGTCGTCGCGCCAGACCGGCAACCGCGAGCACGCCCTGCTGTACCTCGACCTCGACCAGTTCAAGGTCATCAACGACACCTGCGGTCACGACGCCGGCGACGAACTGCTGCGCCAGCTCAGCCGCCTGCTATTGCAGAACGTGCCGACCAACTCCTCGCTGGCGCGTCTCGGCGGCGACGAGTTTGGCGTGCTGCTGGAAAACGTATCCATCGAGCGGGCGCGCGAGATTGCCGACCATCTGCTGTCCAGCATCAGCAACTTCACCTATGAGTGGGAAGGCAGCCGCTTCGACGTGGGGGTGAGTATCGGCATGGTGCCCATCCAGGCAGACACGCGGAATGCCTCGCTGGTGCTGAGCGCCGCCGACGTCGCCTGCTATGTGGCCAAGGAAGCCGGCCGCAACCGCATCCACGTGTACGAGGAAAGCGATATCGACCTGGGCCAGCGTCACAGCGAGATGCACTGGGTATCGCGCATCAAGGAAGCGCTGGAGGAAAACCGCTTCGCCCTGTACCGCCAGGAAATCGTGCCCCTGGACAGCGAGGACACCACGCCGCACTACGAACTGCTGGTGCGCATGCGTGCCTCGGACGGCAGCATCATCGCGCCCGGCCTGTTCATCCCCGCCGCGGAACGCTACAACCTGATGAGCGCCATCGACCGCTGGGTCATCGACCAGGCCTTCCGCCACCTGCAACTGTTGCAGCAGGGCGGCGACGAGAGCGTGTACTCGATCAACCTGTCCGGCAACTCGCTCAATGACGAGGACATCTCGGACTACATCGGCAAAAAGATCGAGGAATACCGCATCCGCCCGGGGCAACTGTGTTTCGAGGTCACCGAAACCGCCGCGGTGTTCAACCTGATCAAGGCCAGCCGCATCATCCGCACATTGAAGAAGATTGGCTGCCGTTTCTCGCTGGACGACTTCGGCAGCGGCCTGAGTTCGTTCAGCTACCTGAAGAACCTGCCCGTGGACTTCCTCAAGATCGACGGCAGCTTCGTCAAGGACATCAACACCGACCCGATGAACCGCGCCATCGTGGAAGCCATCCACCAGGTCGGCCACGCGCTGAGCATCCGCACCATCGCCGAGTTCGTGGAAAACGAGGCCATCGTCACCCAGTTGCGCGACATCGGCGTCGACTACGCGCAGGGCTACCATTTCAGCCAGCCCGAACCGCTGGCCGGCAACAGCAAGGTCGTTCCCATCCACAACGCCGCCTCCAGCCGCGGGGCGCGCAAGGCCACGCTCTGAACCGTCATGCAGTGGATCAAGCTCGTACCCGAAGACGCCGGTATCCAGAACCTCAGGATCGACAACAAGCGCCCGGCGGTCACCCGCGACGTCGATGCCGTGGCGCCCTGCCCGCGCACGCAGAAGACCGGACCCGGACACGACGAGAACGCGCGCCGCACCGACGCCGTCCGCGACCGGCGCAAGGGTGACCGCCGCAAGGGCGGTGACCGGCGCAAGAAGCAGGTGCCGGTGCTGCTGGACACGCGCAGCAAGCACGACCGCCGCGCCATCGGCAACCGCCGGCTGCGCGACGCCCTGAACTCCCCGGCGCCCGACGACGCCACCGAAACGCCGGAGACACCGCGCAAGCCACTGGACCTGTATGTCTGAACACGACAAGGACACCTCGCGGCTGAACGCCGGCCTGATCGATTTCATTCACCGCTCGCCGACGCCGTTCCACGCCACCGCGAACCTGCGCGCGCAACTGCTGGACGCCGGCTTCGAGGAACTGCGCGAAGCCGATGCCTGGAACACGCACGCCGGCGGGCGCTATTTCGTCACCCGCAACGGCTCGTCGATCATCGCCTTCGCGCTCGGCGAACAACCCCTGGCGGAAACCGGCCTGCGCATGGTCGGCGCCCATACCGACAGTCCCTGCCTGCGCGTCAAGCCGCAACCGGAAACCCTGCGTCATGGCTACACCCAGCTCGGCGTCGAAGTCTATGGCGGCGCGCTGCTGAACCCCTGGTTCGACCGCGACCTGTCCATTGCCGGCCGCATCAGCTACCGCGACCCGAACGGGCAACTGCATAACCTGCTGGTCGACTTCAAACGGCCGGTGGCGATCATCCCCAGCCTCGCCATCCATCTCGACCGCGACGCCAACAAGTCACGCAGCGTCAACGCGCAGACCGACCTGCCCCCCATCCTCATGCAGTCGGACGACGACAAGCCGGGGGACTTCCGGCAACTTCTCAAGGATACCGCCAGGGAGCAGCAACCCGGCCTGGACATCGACGACGTGCTGGAATTCGAGCTGTCGCTGTACGACTGCCAGCCGCCCGCGCTGGTGGGCGCGCGCCAGCAGTTCATCGCCGGCGCACGGCTCGACAACCTGTTGAGCTGCTTCGTCGGCCTGCGCGCACTGCTCGACGGCGAGGCCGGCCCGGCCCGCATGCTGGTGTGCAACGACCACGAGGAAGTCGGCAGCACCTCGGCCAGCGGCGCCGACGGCCCTTTCCTCAAGTCCGTGCTGCAACGCCTGTGCCCGCAACCCGAAACGCTGGCGCGCTGCATCGACCGCTCCTGGCTGATTTCCGCCGACAACGCCCACGGCATCCACCCCAACTACGCCGACAGGCACGATGCGCAACACGGCCCGCTGCTCAACCGGGGGCCGGTGATCAAGACCAACGCCAGCCAGCGCTATGCCACCAACAGCGAGACCGCCGGCCTGTTCCGGCTGCTGTGCGAACAGGCCGGGATACCCGTGCAATCCTTCGTGGTGCGCAGCGACATGGCCTGCGGCAGCACCATCGGCCCCATCACCGCCGGCAACATCGGGGTGCGCACCCTCGACGTGGGCGTACCCACCTTCGCCATGCACTCGATTCGCGAACTGGCGGGCAGCCGCGATACCGGCCACCTGCACCGGGCGCTGTGCGCGTTCCTCGCCTGGCCGGGCGGCAACCGTTAAGAAACCCCGACACGGACCGCTAACCGGGCAGACAGGGCGCCCGGGGCAGGAGCACCGCGAGCGTTGCCGCATGGAACAGATCCTGAAACCGGGGAGACATTGATGTCGGAACAAAAACGCGCACTGGTCGTCGACGACTCCAGATCCGCCCGCCTGGTGCTGCGGCGCATGCTGGAAAAACACGGCATCCTGGTGGATACCGTCGAGTCCGCCGCGGACGCGCTCGAATTCCTCACCCGCAACCGCCCCGACGTCATCTTCATGGACCACATGATGCCGGGCATGGACGGCTTCGAGGCCGTTCGCGCCATCAAGGACAACCCCCGGACCGCCACCATCCCGGTCATGATGTACACCTCCAGGGGCGGCGACCTGTACCTGGGGCAGGCGCGCGCGCTGGGCGCGGTGGGCGTGTTGCCAAAAACCGTGGCGCCCGCCGAGCTGTACGCCTCGCTGCGGCGCATCGGCCTGGTCAGCGACCGCCGCACCAGCCAGGCCCCCGGCCCCGATGAGGAAACGCCCTCGGAACGGCAGGAAGACCTGCGCCGCGAACGCGGACTGGAAATACCCGAGGTGGCGGCAGGCTTCGGCGACAGCACGCGGGAACCACAGGAGGTACCGCTGCCGGCGCGGATTCGCCAACTGCTGGACGAACAACGGGTGGAAATCCGCAAGGACCTGCTCACCGGCCTGGACACCATGGCACGCCAGCACCGGGAAAAACTGGACCGCCTGCTGGACGAGAAAATCACCGCGCTGCGCGAACAGCTTCCGCCCCCGGCGCCGCGCCCCTCGCAGTGGCCGATGCTGGTCATGGGACTGTTGCTGGCCGCCTCGCTGGCCTGGAACCTGCTGCCGGACGAACACCGGCAGACCCCGGCGCCGAGTCTGGCGGACCAGCCCCCGGCACGCGAACAACCGGCGACCGAAATTCCCGACGCCGCTCCGCCGACAACACCCACGGACAACGCCTCGCGGGAAAGCGGCAGCGGGGAAGTGGCGTCGGCCGAAATGACGGAACGCACCATGGACTATCCCTGGAACGCGATCGCGCTGGACGGCGACCGCACCCGAACCGTTGCCGAACTGCTGGCGAAGCTCGCGGCCAGCGGTTTTCGGGGAAAACTGGCGCTGTACACCCACGCCGGCGAGTTTTGCCTGACGGGTGATGCCGAAAACGGTTTCCGGCTGGCGCCCGACGACACCACCCTGGACCGCTGCAGCGCCATCATGAACCCGGTGCAACCCACGGACCTGCCTTCCACCCACCAGTCGCTGGCCTTCGCCAACCTGGTGGCCAGCAGCCCCGCCCTGCAGGACGGCAGCATAGAGCTGGAAATCCACAGCCTGCCACGCAGCGAGCCGCTGACGCCCTACCCGCCGCGTGAAGCATCCACACTGGCCGGTGACTGGAACCGCGCGGCGGCGGCGAACAACCGGGTACTGCTGCGGCTTGTGCCGGAAAACCCTGAGCGGCTACCGGACCGGTGATTTTCCCCGGGTTCCCGACAACATTCTGACGGGTTTTCCCCGCGCCGTCTGGCAAGGCGCCTTGCAACGCCCTGACCAGAAGAGCGGGTATCGAGGGCGCCCCTGCAACCCCTACGCCTTCTTGTAGATCTCCGCCCCGCTCTTCACGAATTCCACCGATTTCTCCTGCATGCCCTTCTTCAGCGCCTCGTCCTCGGACACACCGAGTTCGCGCGCATATTCACGCACGTCCTGGGTAATCTTCATGGAGCAGAAGTGCGGGCCGCACATGGAGCAGAAATGCGCCACCTTCGCGGAATCCTTGGGCAGGGTTTCGTCGTGGTACTCGCGCGCCCGTTCCGGGTCCAGCGCCAGGTTGAACTGATCCTCCCAGCGGAACTCGAAACGCGCCTTGGACATGGCATTGTCGCGCACCTGCGCGCCGGGGTGTCCCTTGGCGAGGTCGGCGGCGTGGGCAGCGATCTTGTAGGTGATGATGCCTTCGCGCACGTCTTCCTTGTTGGGCAGGCCGAGGTGCTCCTTGGGCGTCACGTAGCAGAGCATGGCGGTACCGTACCAGCCGATCTGGGCGGCGCCGATGGCCGAGGTGATGTGGTCATAGGCGGGCGCGATGTCGGTGGTCAACGGGCCAAGCGTGTAGAACGGCGCTTCGTAGCAATCGCGCAGTTCCTTGTCCATGTTCTCCTTGATGAGCTGCATGGGCACGTGACCGGGGCCCTCGATCATCACCTGCACATCGTGCTCCCAGGCAATGCGCGTCAGCTCACCGAGCGTTTCCAGCTCGCCGAACTGGGCGGCGTCGTTGGCGTCCGCCAGCGAACCGGGGCGCAGGCCGTCGCCCAGCGAGAATGACACGTCGTAGGCCTTCATGATTTCGCAGATATCGGCGAAATGCGTGTACAGGAAGCTTTCCTCGTGGTGCGCCAGGCACCACTTGGCCATGATGGAACCGCCGCGCGAGACGATGCCGGTCACGCGGTCGGCGGTCAGCGGCACGTATTGCAGGCGCACGCCGGCGTGAATGGTGAAATAATCCACGCCCTGTTCGGCCTGCTCGATCAGGGTGTCGCGGAACAGTTCCCAGGTCAGGTCTTCCGCCTTGCCGTCGACCTTTTCCAGCGCCTGGTAGATGGGCACGGTGCCGACCGGCACCGGCGAGTTGCGCAGGATCCATTCGCGCGTTTCATGAATGTTCTTGCCGGTGGACAGGTCCATCACCGTATCGCCACCCCAGCGCGTGGACCAGACCATCTTTTCCACTTCCTCGGCGATGCTGGAGGTGACCGCCGAGTTGCCGATGTTGGTGTTCACCTTCACCAGGAAATTGCGGCCGATGATCATCGGCTCCAGCTCCGGGTGGTTGATGTTGGCGGGGATGATGGCGCGGCCGCGCGCGATCTCGTCGCGCACGAACTCCGGCGTGACCCGGTCCGGGATGGCGGCGCCGAAACTCTGGCCACGGTGCTGGCGCAACAGGCCGCTGTCCCTGAGCTCCTCCAGGCGCAGATTCTCGCGGATGGCGACGTATTCCATTTCGGGGGTGATGATGCCCTTGCGCGCGTAGTGCATCTGGGTGACGTTGGCGCCGGCGCGGGCGCGCCGCGGCTTGCGGATATGCTCGAAACGCAGCTTCGCCAGTTCCGGGTCGTTGTTGCGCTGGCGCCCGAACTCGGAACTCGGGCCATCCAGTTGCTCGGTGTCGCCGCGTTCGTCGATCCAGTTGCGGCGCACTTCGGGCAAGCCACGCAACAGGTCGATCTTCACGTCCGGGTCGGTGTAGGGACCGGAAGTGTCGTACACCGTGATGGGCGGGTTTTTCTCCACGCCGAAGCTTGCCGCGGTGTCAGCCTGGCTGATTTCGCGCATGCCGACACGGATGTCCGGGCGCGAGCCCTGCACGTAGATCTTGCGTGACCCGGGAAACGGCCGGGTGACTTCTTCGGAAAGCTCGGTGGTCTTCTGGACGAATTCTTCCGGGATGGCGCTCATGGGATTTCCCCTCCGTGCGGGTAGACTGATTCGTGGCGGGGAAAGGCTGATGCAGACTTCAGCTTCCCTGCGCTGGCATTAACCGGTTCAGGTTCGAAGGGTGTTTCTCAGCCCCCGAATTCCGGGAGCACCCCTAGCTGCGCGGACAAAGTATCCAATGGGTGGCACTATTGCAAGCGCACCCGCGCGCCAGTACCCTTGATCGGACACGGAGGAAATAACCCTGATGAATGCACTGAATCTGGAAGAAGCCCGCTTCAACATGATCGAACAACAGGTGCGCCCCTGGGATGTCCTTGACGATCAGGTACTTGAAACCCTCAGCCGCACACCGCGCGAGGATTTCGTGCCCGAGTCCTGCCGGGCGCTGGCATTTTCCGACATCAGCATCCCGCTGCCGCACGACCAGGTGATGATGCCGCCCAGGCTCGAGGGTCGGCTGCTGCAAAGCCTGCTGCTCAGACCCACCGACCAGGTGCTGGAAATCGGCACCGGCAGCGGCTATCTCACCGCCTGCCTCGCCCGGCTGGCGGGCAGCGTCCATTCCGTGGACATCTTCGAGGACTTCATCGAAGCCGCCGGCCGCAAGCTGGAAGCCCATGACATCCGCAACGTGACCTTTCAGCAGGCCGACGCGGCGCGCGGCCTGGACACCGGGCAACGCTTCGACGCCATTGCTGTCACCGGCGCGCTGCCAATGCTGCACCATGGCTTCCACGAACTGCTCAACCCCGGCGGACGCCTGTTCGTGATCGTGGGACGCCCCCCGGTCCGCGAGGCGCTGCTGATCACCCGCACGGGCGAACAGGAATGGAACCGTGAAAGCCTGTTCGAAACCTCCATCCCACCGCTGATCAACGCCCCGAAACCGGAGGCTTTCCGGTTCTGAACATGCGCGAGTTCACCGCCAGCGAGCTGGACGCCTACCTGCGCGAAAGCGAACGCAAGCCCCTGCTGCTGGACGTACGCGAGCCCTGGGAGTTCGACAAGGCCCACATCGAGGGCTCGACACTGGTGCCGATGCGACAGATCGGCGACCATATCCCCGCACTCCACGACGCGGAGGAAATCGTGGTGATCTGCCATCACGGCATTCGCAGTCGGGTGGTGTGCCGTTTTCTCGAAAGCGAAGGCTTCAGCAATGTGATCAACCTGGCCGGTGGCGTCGACGCCTGGGCCAGGTTCGTCGATCGTCAAATGCCGACCTACTGAGAGTCCCATGAAAAAATCGCTGTTACTGATCACTCTGCTACTGGCCGGCGGCCTTGCCCGTGGCGCCGACCTGCTCACCGTCTACGAGGCCGCCGCACGCAACAACCCGACCCTGGCCGCGGCCGCCGCCAACCTGGAAGCGGTGCGCGAAAACCGCCCGCAGGCAATGGCCGGCCTGCTGCCCAACCTGAACGCCGGCGCATCGCTGAGCCGGTCGCGCTTCAAGAACCTCAATCCCTCGCAGGACGCCACCTACAGCACCGACAAGCTGGCCAGCATCAGCCTGTCGCAACCGCTGTTCCACTACGACCGCTGGATCGCCCTGAAACAGGCGGACAGCACCATCGCCGCCGCCGAGGCCCAGTACTTGGCCGCGCAGCAGGCACTGATGGTGGACGTGGCGGAACGCTACTTCGCCGTCCTCGACGCCCAGGACAATCTCGACTTCGCCCGCGCGGAAAAGCAGTCCATCGGCCGGCAGCTCGAACAGGCGAAGCAGCGCTTCGACGTGGGCCTGATCGCGATCACCGATGTGAAGGCGGCGCAGGCACGCTATGACATTTCCGTGAGCCAGGAGATTCGCGCCATCAGCGACCTGGAAGGCGCACGCGACGCCCTGCGTGAACTGACCGGGGAACCCTTCGACGAACTCGACCCGCTGCGTCCGGAACTGCCCCTGGCGCGGCCCGAGCCGGATTCCGCGGAACACTGGATCGAACAGGCGCGACGCCAGAACCTGCAGGTGATGGCCGCGCAGGCGAGCAGCGAGGCGGCGCGGCAGGAAATGCGCCGCCAGCGCGCCGGACACCTGCCGACCCTGGACATCAATGCCAGCATGCGCTACCAGGACGTGAACTTTGGCGGCATCGCGCCCATCGAGCGGCAGGACAGCGAAATCGGCGTGCAACTCAATATCCCGCTCTACCAGGGCGGACTGACCAGCTCCCTGACACGCCAGGCGCGCAGCCGTTTCGACGAAGCCACCCAGCGCCTGCAGGAAGCGGTACGCGCCGCCGAACTGGCGACCCGCAACGCCTTCCGCGGCATACGCACCGATATCGCCCAGGTTCAGGCACTGGGTGAGTCACTGGAGTCCACCCGCATCGCGGTGGAAGCCGAGGAGGCCGGCTTCGAGGTCGGCACCCGCACCATCGTCGACGTGCTCAACGCGCAGCGTGAGCACTTTCTGGCGCGCCTCAATTACGCGCGCGCGCGTTCCCGCTACGTGGTCGACCAGCTACGCCTGAAACGCTCGACCGGCATCCTGTCGCGCGAGGATCTGGTCGAGATCAATCGCGCACTGATCGCAACACCGGCAAAGGACACGGGCAATGAATGACGGCCTGATACCCGACATTCCCGACTTCGACGACCCCATCGGCCTGCTGCGCGCCTGTCACGAGCGCATGCTGGCCAATTGCGACACGCTGGAAAAACTGGTGGCGCACATTGGCGAAAAAGGCTTCGACATGGAAGCGCAGTCGGCCATCTCGCGGGTTGCGAAATACTTCAACACCAGCGCCGTGCATCACCACGAGGACGAGGAGCAGGATCTGTTCCCGCTGCTCAACGGCCAGTCGCTGAAACTCGCCGACCTGATATACCGGCTCAAGCAGGAACACGCGAAACTGGACACCCTCTGGCAACAACTGCTCGCGGACCTGAAGCAGGGGCCGGCGCTGGCGGACAACCCCGACTTCGCCGCGCACGCGGAAGCGTTCTGCACCGCCGTGCGCGAACACATCGACCTGGAAAACCGCGAACTGCTGTTCATGGCGCAGCACAGCCTCAGTTCACGACAACTCGAGGACATCGGCCGCGCCATGGCCAGGAGGCGCGGCGTCAAACCCTAGCGGGCGGCGTTTCCCCGATCAGCGCCAGGGTTCGCGCCAGCGCGCCGCGGCGCTGTTCGATCACCCGCTGCCCGGCCGCCACCTGCCGCGCGCGCCGGGTGCCGTCACGCCACAGTTCACCGACACCCTCCGCCAGCGCCACTTCGTTGTCCACGAGGGTGACCGCGCCGGCGGCCCGCAGCACGGCGTACACCTCCGCGAAGTTATCGGTCCAGCGCCCGGTCAGCACCGCGCAACCGGCCTGCAAGGCTTCCAGCGGGTTGTGGCCGCCACGCGCCGCCAGGCTGCCGCCAATGAAGGCCACGGGCGCCATGCCGTACAGGTAAACCAGCACCCCCAGCACATCCACCACGATCACCTGCGCGTCCGTCCGGGAACCGGCACTCCGCTGTTCCCGCAGCCGCGAAAACCGCGCGACCGTGAAACCGGCGCGTTCACACTGCGCGACGACGTCCGCCGCCCGTTCCGGGTGCCGCGGCGCCAACCACAGAACAGCCCGCGGCTCATCCTCCAGCAGACGGCGGTGCGCCGACAGCAGCAACGCTTCCTCGCCGGGGTGGGTGCTGCCCGCCAGCCACGGCCAGGCTGGCCGACCGAGCGTCTCGCGCAGGGACGCGCAACGCGAGGCGAAGTCTCCCGGCAGGGCGTGCTCGAATTTCAGATTGCCCGCCACCGCGACACGATCAGGCCGCGCCCCGAGGGCCCGGAAGCGCTCCGCGTCCGTCGGCGCCTGCGCCGCGATGCGGGTGACGCAAGCAAGCGTGTCGCGCAACAGCGGCCTTGCCCGCCGGTAGGCCCGGAAGGAGCGCGCCGACAGCCGGGCATTGACCAGGTAGAGGGGAACGCCGCGCGCCCGCACGGTGTGAAACAGATTCGGCCACAGCTCGGTTTCCATCACGATGAGGCACGCCGGCCGCAGGCGCGCCACAAAGCGCTCGACAGCGAACGGGAGATCCCACGGCAGGAAAGCACACCTCACCCTGTCGCCAAACAACTGCCGGACCGTCGCGCGACCGGTGGGCGTGGCGGTGGTAATCAGCAGGCGCCGGTCGGGATGCACGCGCAACAACGCCCTGACCAGTGGCGCGGCGGCACGCACCTCGCCGACCGACACGGCGTGCAACCAGGTCAACGCCGCCCCGCCCGCGTCCACCGGCGGCACATCCCCCAGCCGCTCGCGCCAGTGGCGGCGGTAACCCGGCTGGCGCCGGCCGCGCCACCACAGGCGAGCGCCCGCCAGCGGCAGCGACAGGTAGAGCAGGGCTGTATAGAGGCGGATCACGCAGCGATCATAACAGCCGGCCGCTTTGTTACAATGGCGCGCGTGCCGACCTCACCCCGCCCCTCGCCGCTGCGCTACCTGGCGCCCCGCTACTGGCCCACCTGGACAATGTTCGGCGTGCTGCGGCTGCTGGTACGGTTTCCCTGGCGCTGGCAGATGCGCGCGGGCACGCTGATCGGACGCCTGGCCTGGCACCTGGCGCGCGCGCGCCGGCGTATCGCCCGCACCAACCTCGAACTCTGCTTCCCGGAACTGACGCCCACGCAACGCAGCGCGCTGCTGCGCGACCACTTCGACTCACTGGGCCGCGGCGTGGTGGAAACCGCTCTGTGCTGGTGGGGCGACGAGCAGCGGCTGCAACGCCTCACCCACATCGTCGGCCTCCACCACCTGGAAGCCGCAAAGGCGCGCGGCAAGGGCGTGATCCTGCTCAGCGCCCACTTCACCACCCTGGAACTCGGCGGCCGGCTGCTGGCGCTGCACGCCCCCTTCCACGTCCAGTACCGCCGGCACAAAAACCCGCTGTTCGAAACCGTGATGCGGCGCGCGCGCGAACGCCGTTTCGAACAGGCCATTGCCCGCGACGACATGCGCGGCTTCCTGCGCAGCCTCAAGGCCGGCAACGCGGTCTGGTACGCCCCGGACCAGAACCACGGCGGGGACCACTCGCTGTTCGCACCCTTTTTCGGCATTCCCGCCTCGACACTCACCACACCCGCGCGCATCGCCCGCATCAGCGGCGCCGCCGTGGTGCCCTTCTACCCCATGCGCGCCCCCGACGGCAGTGGCTACCTGCTGGTGCTGTGTCCCGCGCTGGAAAACTTCCCCGGCGACGACGCCCTCGCCGACGCCACCCGCCTCAACCGCCTGCTGGAAAGCGTCATCCGCGAAATGCCCGAACAATACCTGTGGGTCCACCGCCGCTTCAAAACCCGCCCCCCCGGCGAACCCTGCCCCTACTCCTGACGGAGGCAATTTGACGGCCGGGCGCGCCGGTTGCGTCGGCGCCGTGAATCGGCGCAGCCGAGCATCGCAGCAACAGGCGGATGAAGCAGTCCCTGTCTGAGCGGTTTCGCAGAAACCGCGAGTTTGGGACTGCGCCGCCTGGTGCGAGAAGCGCAGGGAACCCGCGTCAGCGGGCAAGCCGTTGAACGGCGCCGACGCAACCGGCGCGCCCGGCCGTCAAATTGCCTCCATCCCGTTTCTGGATTCAGAGCTGGAGGCGGTGAACGAGTTGGCGGCCGAGGGTGTTGTCGGAGACTTGCGGGGGGTGGTAGCGCAGGGGGTCAAGGGTATCCGGGCGGGCCGCGAGCTCTTGCAGGGACAGGCGTTGCAGGCGTCCGGCCTGGACGTAACGGCACAGGGCCTGCTCGTAGCGCGGGTCGGGGGCGGCCTGGGCGGGGCTGAGGCTGTACACCGGGCGCCGGGCGCACATGGCCTCGGTGAGCATAGTCATGCTGTCTTCGGTGACGAAGATCTCGTCGGCGGCGCCGAGGAAGGCCTCGGGCTCCCAGGGGTCGCCGGCGCCGCTCCAGCAGGCGGCGGCGAGGTGCGCGGGCGCGATGCCGGTGCGCAATGCCTGTTCGCCGCGCGCGCCGGTGCGGCGCGAGGTGGCCAGCAGCCAGCGGATGCCGTGGCGCTCCGCCAGCCTGCCGAGCACGGTGGCCAGTCGTTGCCAGTCGCGGCTGTGGTAACGGTAGCCGGCGCCGGGGCCACCCGCGAGCAGCAGCCAGTAACGCTGATCCGGGTCGCCAAGGCGCTGTCGCAAGGCCTCGCCGGCGCGCGCGACCGCTCGCGGCTCGATGGTGGTGGGCAGCAATGGCACCACAAGGTTGTTGGTGGCGCCGGGCACCGGCTCCAGCGTCATCACCAGGCTGAAGTGCCGCGGCTGCAGGCGCCGCAGGGTGCCGGCGAACAGGTTCTTCGCACCAGCCGCCGCGGCGATCCAGGCGTTGGCGAACGAGGTCTTGCCGCCGGCCGACACCACCAGGTCACAGCCCCCGGCCGGCAGCGCATCCATGCGGTAGAACAGCGGCAGCGTGGCCAGCGAGCGCGGCGCGCCGAAATGATTGAGGCGCGCCCGCAACAGGTTGCGGGCCAGGCCGAAACGCAGGTTCAGGCGC